>JAIOZY010000012.1 GCA_021740385.1 Prolixibacteraceae bacterium
CCTGCCCGAAGAAAATGCCAAAAATGCCGCTTGATGAAAATGGAAATCATAAACACCTAATAAACAGCAATATAGAAAATTTTGAAAATATATATTTAATTGAAAGAAAATACTTTAAATTTTAGTGCGAAACTTGAGTCCTTTATTTTCTCAATAGCTTCTCCGTCCTTATTTTCTTCACTCATTATTCGTATTACAGCACGCTCTATTTCATGATGAAAATCGGCAAAATACTCCCAACGTTCACCAAAAGCGTTTTTGATACCACCAAGTAAAACAGCCCTGTCGTATTGAAAACCTTTTTCAAGAAATGGCATAATGTTACGAATGGCTTTTAATGACACATTCCCATAGCCTTCCTTTAAACGCACTTTTTTAATTGTTTCAATATCCTTTCTAAATCCAAAATCACGTTGCATTTTTTCAAACAACTTATTGTTGTCTTCATAAAAATAGAAGCAGTGCCAAATCTCTTCGAAATGTTCTGCCCAAACTTTTATAGGGAATAATGGTTTTAATTGTTTCAATGTTGGATTACCTGCAACTTTAAACTTATCATCGTAATTAAATTTTTCGTATGTCAATTTTAGCGTTTTAGGAATTAAACCAAAATCGAAATTTTTATCCTTTTTATTAATAATGTCTAAAACGACACTCTTTTGTTCATTGCTTAATGGCAGGTTTTTACCAAAACGAATGTTGTTAACAAACTGGAAAGCCCTGAATAATTCAAATTCGGGATGAGATATCGGACAAGGTTTTTTACTGCGTGTAACAGGCTTATTGTTCTTTATGCGAATTTCACCATTGCCCATTATTACAGGCAACTCGTTCTCGAAACGACAATTACTCAATAAACTTTTTTGTGAACGCAATGGCCTTTGCCAAAACAAAACACTTTCGTTGCTTTTGAATTGAAGTTTATCATTTCCATCGGCATCAATTTCGTGCTCAATATTACCAGCCAAAAACTCTTTCAAGGAAACTTTGCTGTATGAAGTAATTTTGGTTATACCTTTTGCCCCTACTGCTTCAATGGTAATATTTTCTTCCCCGTATTTTTTGTTTAATGCCATAATTTTTAGACTATTTCGTATACCATCCAATGATCCTTTTAGCTCACGTACTTTTTGTGCGTCAACAACACGTTCGTCAATATCAAGGTATTCCGATTGCTTTTTCCAAATCTTTTCAAATTCATCTATATACATCTCCCGTGTGGTATAACGCCCCCGGGGTCTTATTTCGAATCCTTCTTCATTGGTTTTTCGAGCAAATGGCTCATTATCTTTGTATCTGATTGTGTTAAGATGATTACCTAATGTTGAATTACCAATTTCTGCCTTTGTTTGATTGATTGGTAAAATATTTTCATCGGGCTTTCCTTTGGTGAATATGCTTGATTCATCGTTACCTTTCCGACTACTTAAAAATCCCCTACGCTGAATAAAATGGTAAAAAATGCGTCCCAACTCGAACATAGTTATAGGCTCGATCAAGGCTTTTGCCCTTAAATCGTATGGATTAAGGTTAATCCAAAAAGTAAATTCTTCGGTATCGGGAAACTTTTTGCCCTCAGTCTTTTTTGTACGATCCCAGTTTTTCCATTTCTTAAGTTCATCCATTTCAATGGGACACATTCCCTGCTTAATTAAAACTTCTAACAATTTTATTTTACGAAGACGTTTACGGTAATATTGTCGGCGCATTTGACGATGCTCCCTGCGGGTGGAGTTTTTGGACTGCTCTTTATCTCCCTGCCCAATGGTTTTGGGTTCAACCCCTTCTGGGAATATTCTTACACCTGCATCATCAATGAAATTGTATGAATCTACTTTCCCTTCTTTATTAAAAGTTGCATCTACCACAGCCCACCCAATGCTATTGGTGCCGAGGTCTAATCCGAGAATTTTTGCCATGATTACTGTTTTTTAGTTTAGCTACTGATAATTCTTCAAGTTCGGGGCTGTTGTGAAGCCTGTCGCGTTGAAAAAATGTTTTAGAAAGGGCAAATTACATAATATTTTTAAAGTTTGGAAATTAAACGTTAATTATTTATATTTGTAACACGTTTAAAACAAGAGATTTCAATTTACATCTTATCACAATAAGGCTATATGCCGAAGGAAGAAATTCCTATACTCCCGCTTCGGTGGGAGTTTTTATTTATATCAAACGCTTTCGGGTCTTACAGACCCCGAAAGGTTTTCCACCGACCCCGAAATAACTTTAAGACCTTCGGGCGTCTTGATCACTTTTGATGAATAAATGAATTCCATTATATTTACGATTCAAAATCCATCATTCATGGAACCGATTGATATTCTTGCTAATTACCTAAAAGAAAACACTTCGTTTTCAAGCCACGAGGTTGAAATCGTTTGTTCTTTTTTTCAACCTGAGCGTTTATCAAAAGAAGAAATTCTTTTTGCAAGTGGAAACCTGTATTCAAAAATAGTTTATGTGGCGGAAGGTATATTGCGTTCATTTATCTATAATGACAATGGTGAAGAGATCGTAAAAACGTTCATAAGCGAAAATGATTTTATTGCTGAAATTAACAGTTTTGAAAACGATACTCCGGCAGCTTTTAATGTCGCTGCAATTACGCCATGCCAGGTGCTGACACTATCAAAAACCGATTCGGAAAAACTTATCGGGCATTTGCCAAAATGGGAAATGGCTGCTAAAGAGGGTATGACTAAGGCCATGAATTTGATGATAAGAAAACAGGAGTTTTTATACATGGGCGATGCCATTGACAAGTACAAATATTTTGTGCAAAATTATCCCGGGTTGGCTCTTCGGTTGCCCCTAAAATACATTTCTTCCTATCTTCAAATTACCCAGAGCTCCCTGAGCCGCATTCGAAAGCAACTTTGGTAATTATTTGTCATATGACAAATTTTTTCTGGAAGCACATCGCTTACTTTGAAATGAAAATTTATTGGATTTATTCATTCAAATGTAAAGCTATGAAACGAGCAATTATTTTTTATCAAAGCAAAACAGGAACAACGAAAAATTACGCAAAAGAAATTGAAGCTTATCTTCAAACCTTAAACATTGATTCCAGGTGCATACACGTTAATGAATACAAGGAAAAAGAGCCCCTGGATGTTGATTACCTGATGCTGGGATGCTGGACAAAAGGCCTGATGATCCTTTTTCAAAAGCCCGATGAAGTATGGAACAAGTTTGCTGAAAAATTAAATGTCCCTGACCATTCAAAGGTGGCATTGTTTGCAACCTACAAAATTAGTACCGGAAGCATGTTTAAAAATATGGAAAAACAAATTCATCTTACCGGAGGTACGTGCCCGGCCAGGCTAAAATCCCGCAATGGTACCTTATCGAAAAAGGATAAGGCAGCATTAACCCGACTTGTATGTAATTAAATTACAATTATTTAAATACTTTTCGGGTCTGAAAGATGCTGAAAGATTTTGCCCCTTACGAACGAAAAACCCGAGGGGCTGTCTCAAAAGTCAGTCCTTTTTTTCTTTACTTTCAATTTGTAAGTAACAGGTAGTTTTATCGGGCTGAATTGAAAATCGGCGAAGCCAAAACCAATTTATTTCAGCTCAATGCAATCCCGATAAAACCGGGGGGCACATTGGGTTCTATGGGTATGAATAATTTTTTGCCCTGAAAGGGCATCTAATTTATTATTTATCAATCTATTAAACTGGGCCTTCAGCCCGCTCTGTTTTGCCCCTCTTATTTTCCCAAGGTGTTACCTTGGGCTGAAATGATTAAGCCCTTCAGGCTTTTACTTACAAATTATAAGTTACTCTACTTTTGAGACAACCTCGTCTTTAACTCGCCAAAGCAAAAACATCCGTGTTCATCCGTGTGCATCTGAGGACTAAAAACTTTGCCGAAGGCAATAATCATCCGTGTGCATCTGTGTGCATCTGTGGACTAAAAACTTTTGCCGAAGGCAAAAACATCAATACCTATCCGGGTCTTTATTCCCCTTCATACAGCCGAACAATCTTATCCATCTTTTGCGCCAGTTCTGAAACACTTACATTTCGGGTCTCGCGGATGTATTCCCGGCCATCAACAAAAAAAAGTACTACCGGAACGGTAAAAACAGTATACCGTGAAGCCAGTACGGGAGCCTTTTCTGCCTTAACTTCAAAAATTCTCACGGTAGGAAATTGCTGTTCAACAAGCATTTCAATTTTGGGTTTCAAGGCATTGCACACGTTGCAGCTCTGACCCGAAAAGTATGCCAGCACCAGGGGGTTTTCTTCCCGTGCTTTTTCAAAACAGTTAACGTCGGTTATTTCTTTCATACTATTAAAATTATTAGTTTTTAAATGTATAGTATGGAACTTCTCCCGCCTGGGCGGGATCGTTTCATAAAAAAAGGATTGGTTCATACAATTTAAGCAGGAAACTGCTTCGGTTGTTTAAATTTTAACCGTATTTTTCGATCAGGTTTTAAAATTTCTTTTCATATTTATTGTTCAAATTAAAATTTTCAAACGATGAGATCACACGAAGTAGACTACAAAATTATTGGGCACGATGTGCAACTTGTTGAAATAGAGCTCGACCCTAACGAAACCGTTATTGCCGAAGCAGGTACCATGTTGTACATGGAACCCGGGATCGATTTCCAAACCAAAATGGGCGACGGCTCAAACCCGAACGAAGGGCTTTTCGGCAAACTGTTAAAAGGTGCCGGACGCATGATCACCGGCGAGTCGCTGTTCCTCACTCACTTCACCAACCGCGGTAGCGGAAAAAGCCACGTGGCCTTTGCCGGACCATACCCGGGTACCATAATCCCGGTCGATTTGCTGCAATATGGCGGACAAATAACCGTGCAGCGCGATGCTTTCCTCTGTGCTGCACTGGGCACAAGCGTTAGCGTAACGCTAAGCCGCAAACTTGGCGCCGGATTTTTTGGCGGCGAAGGGTTCATCCTGCAAAAGCTCGAAGGAGACGGGAAAGCATTTATCCACGCAGGGGGAACAGTAATTGAACGACAGTTGAACGGTGAAACCCTCAGGGTCGATACCGGGTGCATTGTTGGTTTTACCGGTGGCATTAATTACGACATCCAGCAGGCCGGTGGGTTAAAGTCGATGGTTTTTGGCGGCGAAGGACTATTCCTGGCTACATTAAGCGGCCATGGTAAAGTGTGGCTCCAGTCAATGCCCATCAGCAAACTCATCAGGGAAATATCGCCACGGGGCGGAAACCAGCGCAAAGAAACCGGCGGGTTACTTAACCAGTTTTTACAAGATTAAATTAGCCAAACTTTAAACAAAAAGATGAGCACTAAACCAAAACAGGAACCTGTTGACGAAGAGACCCGGATCATTCTCGATCACCTTTACAGCAATGCGCCAACAACCATGCGCTTACCCAACGGAGAAACAACCGTTGTGCCCGAAACCGGAAACATTGGGCTAATGGCAGCAGGCTATCGCGGGATACTGGCCTGGCGTAAAATACGGGAAGAGAAATACGGGAAACGGATTTTCTCACCCCTCGCCGAAATTTTTAAACGTTACAAAGAGATGACCAACAAGAACCGGGAACCGGATAAAAAGAAACCTGCCGATGAATAAGCAAAAAAAGAAAGTACTGCTCCTGGGATGGGATGCCGCCGACTGGAAAATCATAAACCGGCTGATTGACAACGGGCAAATGCCGGCAACAAAACACCTGATCGAAAACGGGGTTATGGGCAACATTTCAACCCTCACGCCGGCCTATTCACCCATGCTTTGGACGACCATTGCCACGGGAAAATACCCCGACAAGCACGGGATACTCGGTTTTTCGGAACCCACCCCCGACCATTCGGCTATACGCCCGGTATCAACATCATCGCGCAAAGTAAAAGCCCTTTGGAACATTCTTACACAAAAAGGATATAAAACCCACGTGGTAAACTGGTGGCCTTCGTTCCCGGCCGAACCCGTTAACGGGATATACGTGTCGAACATGTACCCGAAAAACGCCGGCATGCCTATCGATAACCAGCCATTACCCAAAGATGCCGTGCACCCGTCCGACCTGCAAAACCTGTTTGCACATTTCAGGGTACACCCGCTCGAACTTACGGCCGAACACATCCTGCCGTTTGTGCCCGATCTTGAAATGGACATTTCAAAAATCGAAAAGAAAACAGAAACTGTTGCCAAACTCATTGCCGAAGCATCGAGCGTGCAGGCCGCTGCCACACTTGCCCTTGAACATGAGGAATGGGACTTTGCCGCCATTTACTGGGACACCGTCGACCACTTTTGCCACGCTTTCATGAATTACTCTCCCCCGCAAATGAAAGGCATTAAAGACGAAGACTATAAACTTTACCAACACGTTGTTGACGGTGCCTACCGGCTTATGGACATGATGCTGGCCCGGCTGCTGCAAATGATTGATGAAAACTGCACGGTGATTTTGCTTTCCGACCACGGATTTAAATCGGGGCACCTGCGCAACTTACACACGCCCAACGAACCGGCGGGGCCGGCTTTCCACCATCGCGATGTGGGTATTTTTTGTGCCATGGGACCGGGCATCCACAAAGACGAAATGGTATACGGGGCTTCGTTGCTCGATATCACCCCCACCATCCTCTCCATTTTTGATATTCCAATTGGTGAAGACATGGATGGCAAACCGCTGCTCGAAATATTCAAAAACCCGCCCAAAGTAAAAACCATACCCTCGTGGGAAAACGTTCCCGGCGAATGCGGCATGCTGCCCGATGAAAAACGCGACCTCGACCCGGCCGTTTCAGCCGACGCAATAAAACAACTCATTGAGTTGGGCTATATCGAAGACCCGGGGAAGAACGTTTCCGAAGCTATCGATAAAACCGTTGATGAACTCGACTATAACCTCGCGCAGGTATATGTTGGAACCAATCGCCTTCAGGAAGCAAAACCGCTCCTGGAAAAACTCTTCAACAAAAACCCACACCGTGGACGATATGCCTTTAAACTCATTAATTGCTACCTGAGTGAGGGAAACTGGAACGAAGCCGAAAAATGCATTGAAAAATTCAAAAACCATGCTGCAAAAAAAATACTGACCAAAGAACAGCTCGACCGGATAAAAAACCGAAAAGTGCCCGCAATGTTAAAACCCGTTGAAAAACAGCAATGGGCAAGGGAACATAAAATCACACCGTTTAAAGAGAGCATGCAGGCCAAAAACGATCTTTTTAACATTAAAATAATCGAAGGCGACATTTTGCTGAAAAAGGGCAAACCGCGTAAAGCGCTTCAGAAATACCGCGAAATTGAAAAAGACAAACCCAAAACCCGCGGTGCAAACTATCAAATGGGTAACGCGTTTTTGAAACTGCAACAGTGGAAAGATGCCGAAAACCTTTTCAGCAAGGTATTAGCGTTCGATCCCGACCATCAGAATGCATGGCTTGGAATGGGCATTAGTTGTTTTAAGCAGGGTAAAAACGAAGAAGCGCTTACACATTTATTAAATGCCGCATCGCTGAATTTTTACAATCCCGTAACCCATTTTAACATAGGCCGTGTTTTGAATGAAACGCAAAAATACAACGAAGCAGCCAAATCGTTTGAAACGGTGCTGAGAATCAACCCAAATTTCGGTCTTGCCCGCAATTCCCTTATCGAACTGCTGGAGAAAAAATTAAACAACCCGCAAAAAGCAAAACAATTCAGGGAGGGCGAACCACCACAAAATGAAGAAGAAACAGTACCGGCTTCGGAATATCTCTTAATAAAACCCACGCAAAATAAAGCAGACACCACGCCCATTATTGTTGTAAGCGGCCTGCCCCGGTCGGGCACCTCAATGATGATGCAATTGCTCGAAAAAGCCGGCGTGCCCCTGTTTACCGATGAAGCACGTGGAACCGACGAAAACAATCTGAAAGGGTATTACGAACACGAAAAGGTAAAACAACTGGTAAGGAACAGCCGTTGGCTTGGCGAAGCCAAAGGGAAAGCCGTTAAAATTGTTTTGCCTCTGTTGTACAAAATCCCGGCCACCTTCAATTACAAAATAATTATGATGAAGCGCGATATGGAAGAGGTTATTGAATCGCAACACCGCATGTTGGTAAATACCGGAAAAATAGATGAAGGCATTTATGCTTCGGGAATAGAAGCCACCTACGCAAAATACCTTGAGCGGCTTGAAGGATGGGCGCAACGAAACAAAAACGTTGAATTGCTGGAAATTGACTACAACAAAGCGGTAACCAATCCCGTTGAAACAGCCCGTAAGGTTATTGGTTTTTTAAACCTCGGGAAGGAGGAAGAAAAAATTGCTTCATCCATTAATCCAGAATTGTACCGTACAAAAAAACAATGATTTAAAAAAAACGTATCTTTATAAACCAACAAATGTTAAATATCCGATTACCTAAACCTGAAATATGAATTATAAACTAACGTTTTTCCATTACGCTGCCTCGGTGGGCGCATTGCTGGCTGTTTCGGGGAGTGCAAATGCAGTAATCCTGCCCGGAAAGTTTTTACCCATCGGGCCTTACTCCGATGCAATCCTCGACCATGATTACGACCGTGTATTCATCGACCTGAATGATGACGACCAACCCGATTTTCTCCTTGCTTTTGAAAGCCATACAAGAACAACATCAACAGGTTCTACAACCCTTTTTGTTACAGAAAGGATCGTTGATATAATTGCTGCTTCATCCTGTTTTATTGACAATACATTGCAGTATATAGCTTCTTCCTCCACTAATATCTTTGCAAGGAATAATCAGCTTAACGATGCAATAGGCCCGATCAGTTATCCCTACGACAGAGGAATAATCTCCATGTATACCGATCCGGCTCCCTCCACTCCCATTCCGCTTACACCAGACTTTGACGGCACAAATGGCGACGAAGGATACATTGGCGTGGGCAAGACATCACCTGAGGGAACCTATTATGGCTGGATTCATATAACCATTGGCCCCGAATGCACCCCGGTAACTTTCGATACCTGTGCGTTGGAATACTATCCGAACAGGCCAATAGCAGCAGGCGACTCAACACCCGTACCCCTGTTGCCCATTGCTTCGGCTGCCGGTTTGGGATTAATAGGCCTGATGGCTGCAATGAAAAAACGTAAAAAAGTAACCGCTTAAAACATACAACTATGAGAAATATTGTCTTTATCATTATACTAATGGTGATGTTGCCAATGGCAACCCAGGCGAAGGGCAAAAGCCCGATACCCGATGTCCGCAAACATAAAACCGAATTGCAGCTCACAACCGAACAAATGAACCGGTTGAACACCCTTTACACCAACTTTGAAGCAAGGGCCAAACTGCAGGCCCCGGCCGAAAACCGCAAGGAACAGTTGTTGCAAAAAATGGAACTGAACAAGGAAATGCGAAAAGAAGTGTTGAAAGTACTCACACCAAAACAGCGAAAAGCGTATTTCCAACTCATTCAATCAAAAAGAGCACAACAAAAAATAAAATAAAAAATAACCGCTGAAAAGCGGTTTTTTTTATTTCGATGGAAAGTAAAAAATTTTAACAGATGAAAAACAACAAATTCATCAGGTATACAACGACAGTTGGTGCATTACTAACTGTTTCGGGCGGGGCAAATGCCGTTATACAACCCGGCAGTATAACCGGAGATGCCCTTTTAGACCATGTGGGCGACGAAGTTTTTATTGACCTTGACAGAGACGGAACTCCTGATTTTATCGGGTTTGCAGTCGGGGTTTCCTATGGCTCAATACCTGATTGGATGGAATTTATTCTATATGGTTATGCCTCAGGCAATTTTGTCGAAATCTATTCTCTTTCTACATCTTTCTCCTGGCCAATGCCAAAAATTAACAATTTTAACCTGAACGACCTGATCGGCCCCCTGTCATACCCTTACTATTACGGGGTCATTTCTCATTATTCTGCCCCAAGCCCTCCCTCACCGCCTACAGCCCCTTTCAATCCAACCAACGACGAAGGGTATATTGGCGTGAGCATGTTAAAACCTTCGGGTACATGCTATGGCTGGATACAGGTTTCAATCGGTACAGAAGGGGATGCCGTTGAATTTACAGCCTGTGCACTTGAACACAGGACCAATGACCCCATTGTAGCAGGCAATTCAGTTCCTGTACCTTTATTACCCATTGCTTCGGCAGCCGGATTAGGCCTTGTTGGCCTGATGGCCGCATTGAAAAAGCGCAAAAAAAAGTAAAAACAAACGAATGAATTAAAAACAAAAAGTGTTAACTTGCTGAAAATATTTATAAACCTGACTTCTATGAAAAATAAATTTACACATTATGCCGCATCAGTAGGTGCTTTGCTGGCCATTTCGGGCGGGGCACACGCGGTTATTCAACCCGGCACAATTATTAAAGGTCCCGATGGCGATGCCATACTCAATCACGATTATGACGAGGTTCTCTTTGATCTCGACAATGATGGAAACCCCGATTTAATTGCTGTTGCCTGGATCGAATCATCTATCAGCACTTATTTCAGTAGTAGCTATTATTCATACCGATCGTTTGCTTTAGGCTCTTACACTTATGGAAATGTAGTTGAATTAAACTCGTTTTCAAGTTCTTTCTTTTGGAGTGAACCAAAACTGAAAAAATTCAACCTCAACGACGTTATTGGACCGCTTTCGTATAGCAACAACTGGGGTCTCATTACCAATTATTCAATTCCCGTTGGGGACCCGATTCCTACAACCACGCCCCCGGGCACATTTGAATACACCAATGACCAGGGGTATGTTGGCATACAAATGTTTACCGATAGCGGTATTAAATACGGCTGGATTGATGTTCACATCAGCTCAACAGGCAACGAAGTTGGTTTTACGGGATGTGCCCTTGAATACAGGCCCAATGCCCCCATTGCTGCAGGAGATGCTGTACCCGTACCGCTCTTACCCATTGCTTCGGCAGCCGGGTTAGGGCTGGTAGGATTGATGGCCGCACTTAAAAAACGCAAAAAAGTTAACGCATAAAAATTATTGTTATGAAGAATATACTGATCATCATAAGTTTTATCATCCTTTTACCATTGGTTACAAACGCCGCCGGTAAAATTGCAATGCCCGATGTGCGCAAGCATAAAACGGAACTGAACCTAACATCCGATCAAATGGAAAGGTTAAATACCATTTACAACAACTTCCAGGCCAGGGCTAAACTTCAGGCTCCGGCTGAAACGGGACGGCAACGGATGGAACAACGCAGGGAAATGCGTAAAGAAATGCGTAAGGAAATTGGTAAAGTACTTACAAAAGAACAACGTCAGGCTTACGTTCAGCTAATGAGAGACAAACGGCAAGAACAACAACGATAAATAAAAAAAACCGCTTCGAAAAGCGGTTTTTTTTTATTCAATAATGTTGACCACCAAGTCGGAAAGCTTTTTTAAAACCACGGGTTGCAACAATTGATTGTGATTGGCTTCAAGTGTTTCAATAGTCAAATTGCCTTTAACAAATTTATCCCAGTCGTAACGGTACCGGCTGAAATGCTCATCGGTTGAGCGTACCAGTAACATATCCCCTTTTAACAGCTTATGATTGAATTGCCGGTAAAAACGTAAATGTGCCGATTCCGACATGGTCAGGTTGTTCTTCCGTTCGAACCACACAACCCGCTTTCCCCTGTAAAACAAATAAAACGCACACCAGGCTATGTGCTTCAGATTTACTGAAAGGGCTTTGCGATCTTTTCTGCGAATATTTTTGAAGATTAAACCGATATCCTGACGAACCAGTCCGGCAAGATTTATACCCCGCTTTTTTGCGGGTGGAATGTCAAGCAAGATAACTTTTTTCAAACGGGTTATTTTTAGGCGGGTAGCAATTTCGTAGGCCAGCAACCCGCCAAGGCTGTAGCCCAAAAGCGAAACCTCGTTGAAGTTCATCTGATCGATTGTGGCAGCTGCCAAATCCATCAGTTCATTCAAGGTATAGAAATTGTAGCTTTTATCATCAACAATATTGTAGGTAACTACATAAAGGCCATATTTTTCGGGAAATGTCTTCAATGCAAAATTGTACGTATCAGCACCTCCCTTAACGGGCGGCACAAAAACAATAACCGGTGATTTTTCGCCGGAAGGCAAACGCAGGGGATCAACTGAAACCTTTTTCTCACCTCCCCGGTGGATGTATTCTGTTAGTCCGGAAAGGGTACGGTAACGGTAAAGGATAAAATAGGGCAAACTGATTTTTAACTCTTCCTGTATCCGGTTCATCACAAATTCGGCAAGGACACTGTCACCACCAAGATCGTTGAAAAAACAGTGCCAGGGCTGCACCCGGGGCAAGCTCAGTTCTTCCATCCAAATGGTTTTTAAGCGTTGGTATAACGGATCGTTTTCAAACTGGGATAAAACATTCCGATCGCCGGTATTACCAACTGAAAGCGGTTCAATTACAAGTGAGGCAATATCAATTCGGCCATTTTTACCTACAGGAAGGCATCTCTTTTCGATGTATAACAAGGGCACAGGCTGTACATCAACTTCTTTAAGAACCCATTCCCTTAAAAGATTTATATCGACAGGTTTCGACGCGGTGAAATATACAACGAGACGCTTTTTTAAGTACCGGCTACCTTTGTCTGCAACAACAGCCTTTTCAACACCGGCGAACTGCTCAATCAGCTCCTCTAAATTTTTATAATCGGTAAATCGGTTGTGTGCCATAATTGTTTCGGTTGCAATAAAAGTAAGGTTTTTTTCCTGTATTTTTTACTTTCGCCCTCTATCCATAGAAATTACAGGTATCAATTTGTTTTTAAATGAATCCTGTTTTGATAAGAAATAAACATATCAAAATCAAAATTGCTACTTTTACCTTGAACATTTATCATTTAATCATGAAGAACATACTCTTTTTTGCCCTTGTATCGGGTCTGATATTTCTCTACGCCTGTAACACAGAAAAAGCTTCTCCAAAAAGTGAAGCATACAACTGGAAAAACGTACAAATTGTTGGCGGAGGTTTTGTCGACGGTATTGTATTCCACCCTACCGAAAAGAATTTGCGTTATGCCCGTACCGACATGGGCGGGGCTTACCGATGGGACGAGGAACTACAACGCTGGACTCCCCTGCTCGACTGGTTACCGTACGAAGATTTAAACCTGATGGGTGTTGAAAGCATCGCCCTCGATGCCAACAACCCCGATAAGGTTTTGCTATCGTGCGGAACATATACGTTACAACATGTACCAAACGGAGCTGTGCTTGTTTCATCGGACAGGGGAAACACATTCAAAAAAGTTGATATGCCGTTTAAAATGGGCGGAAACGAAAACGGCCGCGGAAACGGTGAACGCATGGCCGTTGACCCGGCAAATGGCAACATTGTATACCTCGGAACCCGTAACGATGGTTTATGGCGAAGCACTGACGGGGGAATGAACTGGGAAAATGTTTCCTCGTTTCCCGATGTAGAAGAAAAAATGCCCGAAGGGTTAAGCGAACGCGAACAACGACGCTGGGGCTGGTCGTCGAAAGGGAGCGGTATTATTTTCGTTGTGTTCGACCCGCAATCGGCTACATCCGAAGGGTGCCAAACAATTTATACCGGCGTTTCGCTCATGAACAGGGAAAACCTGTTCCGCTCGACCGACGGGGGCAAAACATGGAAAGCTGTTCCGGAACAACCTACACAATACCGCCCCACGCAGGGTGTACTGGCAAACAACGGAATGCTGTACATCTCTTATGCCGATACGCCCGGTCCAAGCCAAATGACCAACGGGGCTGTTTGGAAACTGAACACGGTTAACGGAAATTGGA
Source organism: Prolixibacteraceae bacterium (assembly GCA_021740385.1). GTDB lineage: Bacteria > Bacteroidota > Bacteroidia > Bacteroidales > Prolixibacteraceae > DAIMEA01. Next base: position 13,781 of record JAIOZY010000012.1, read on the forward strand.
CCAACATAACTCCCGACAAACCAAATGAAAAACATAAATTTGGCTATGCTGCCGTTGCTGTCGATGCCTCCAACCCCGATGTTTTGATTACCAGTACACATTACCGTCCCGGGGAGATTGGCGGGGAAGAGATTTTCCGCACAACCGACGGTGGGCAAACCTGGAAAGCTGTATTTGCCAACGGAACGGAATACGACTATTCAAAGGCACCATACGTACAACACACGGGCATACACTGGATGTTTGACATTGAAATTGATCCTTGCAACCCCGATCATGCTGTTTTTACAACCGGTTTTGGCGGCTTTGAAACCTTTAACCTGACCAATGCCGATAAAGGGATCCCAACAAACTGGAGCGTGTATACCACAGGTATTGAAGAAACAGTACCGCTTGAGTTACTCAGTCCACCCGAGGGACCTCAACTTGTAACAGCCATAGGCGATTACGGAGGCTTTGTACACTGGAACCTGGATGAACCGGCACCGGAAGGAAACTTCCTCAACCCGCACTTTGGCAATACCGACGGGGTAGACTGTGCCTGGCAGGAACCCGAAATAATGGTACGGGTTGGTGTTGAATCGGGGCACGGACGAAATGGCCGGAACATTGCATGGACCAATGACTTTGGTAAAAGCTGGCAGCCTGCAAACATGCCCACAGAAAACAGTGCCCACGGTCACATTGCCGTTTCGGCCAACGGCGAAACCTGGATATGGACGCCGCAACACCAAAAACCTTATTACACAAAAGATAACGGGGAAACCTGGAAAGGTATTGAAACCCTGCCTGAAGACACACGTGTGGCCGCCGACAAGGTAAACCCGCAAAAATTTTATGCCATTAATTTAGCTGAAGGCTTGTTGTACAACAGTACCGACGGAGCTTTAACTTTTTCAACGAAACCACTTAACCTTGCAAAAGGAAAAGTTGATAACGGAAACCGTGGCGACAGCCGTGGCGGGCAAGACCGGATTTATGCCACACCCGGACATGAAAACGATCTGTGGATTGCTGCATTCGATGGATTGTACCATTCAGAAAACAAAGACACCCCGTTTGAGCTCATGCCCAACGTGACGGAAATTCATGGATTTGGATTTGGAAAAGCTGCACCCGGCAATAACTACCCTGCTTTATACCTGATTGGTGTTGTTGAAGGTGTGCGGGGCATTTTTCGATCCGATGATGTTACCCAAAACTGGGTGCGTATTAACGATGACCGGCATCAATGGGGGCTTCTACTCCATATTACCGGCGACCCGAAAAAGTATGGCCGCGTTTACATTGGCACACACGGGCGTGGTGCGCTTTATGGCGACCCGGCTGAATAATTTATTTGGGGTTTAAAATTTTGAAGCAATCTGCTTAAAAAAAACCGTCCGGTGCAAGGTTTTGGCAATAATCATACAAACCCTGCACCGGACGGTACTATAACAACTAAAATTGCTACTAACGCCTGTTGCCCCTTGGGGCCCCACGCCTTCCAGGAGGTGTACCCTGAGGCCCGCCACCACCATCGCGCCGACGGCTACGGAATTCTTCCATCCGTTTCTTTTCAAGCTCAACGTGCTTCGTATATTGTTCTTCGGTTAAAATGGTTTTTAACTCAGCATTCTTTTCTTCCCTCAGGGTTTCCATTTTTTCACGCATCCCCTGAAAATCGCCTTGTGCCGACTGGAACATTTCGCCCATTTTTTGGCTGTATTTACGATTCAGCGAATCAACTTTTACTTCCTGTGCTTCATTCAGGCCTAAATCTTCAACCATTTGCTGCGTTTGTCGTTTGACCATTTCTTCAGGATCAAACTGTCCGCCCGGTGGCTGGGCAATTCCGGCAATTGTAAAAAATAAACCGGCTATTAACGGTATTAAAGTTTTCTTCATCATTTCATTGGTTTTAAGTGTGATTAATTATTTATGTTGATTGGTTAGCATCAAAAAGGTTTAATATGCTTTACATGCAGCTTGTAATACATTTGCTATCCCAGGAACTTTTCCCGTTTTTGCAAATTCATCAAACCGCCCAGAAGAAAAATGACCGCCCCTGAAAAAAGGAAGATGCGGTTTTTAACGGCCAGCGACTGCCACACCATGTTGCTCACATCCGAAGGATTGTCGTATGGGTTAAAGAAGATGTTCCAGTAACTGTTTTCAATATTATCAGACAGTATCAATAACGCGATTCCCAAAATGATAACCACGGCTGCTGTTCCGTTCCCCGAGCGCAGCATGGTTGACAAAAAAAAGGTGAAAATACCGATAAATGCCAACGGGAAAAGTATCTGAATATTCATCTTCAAAATGGAGAAAGATACCATGGTGTATCTCAATAATTCAGAAAGCAACAGCAGTATAACAAAAGTGATGGCATAAATAAGCATCAGCCGCAAAAACCAAACCCTGAACCGGTAATTTGGAACGCCAAAAATTATCTCCAGCGTTCGGGAATCCTTGTCGCTCTGTATACCAAAAGCAGCCGGATAAAAAAGCAGCAAAGTCCCCACCAGCAGCAATATGCGGTATATGCCGGCCTCAGTAATCATTTGGCCGTTAAACAGGTTAAAGCCCACAATGAACAGAAAAATGGCCAAAGCACTTACCAGGAACCAAATAAACCTGTTCCCGAAAATAATCTTCAGGTTGTAGCGAATCATTTTCCATGTCAGGAACAGTTCTGCCCCAAATCGTTTTAAAAACGAAGAACTAACGGTATTCGTATTTTGTTTTACAGCATTCATAGTCTGAATTATCTTTTCATTTCCTGATGGTATATTTTTTCATGAATTTCTATACCACTTCAAATCGGAAACCCCAATCGCTCTCTTTTTAAGAGATGTTCGTGTGGGGTGTCCCTTTCTGCAACCACAAATATGCATCCTCTAAGTTTGGCTCAACATTTACAGCACCTTCTCCGGGTGTTTCTGCCGAAACAATCCTGAGTTTCACATTTTCGCCAACCTTCTGATGATAAGCCACATTGAATTCCCGGGTATACTTTTCAAATTCGTTTTCGGGTACCAACAACTGCCAAACATGCCCGCGGGCAGCATCGGTCATGTTACGCGGCGAACCTACGTATTGCACCTGGCCTTTGCGCAACACAGCCAGTTGGTTGCACGAGCTGGCAATGTCCTCGATAATATGCGTTGAAAAAATCACGATACGCTCGCGGCTCAATTCAACCAATAGGTTCCTGAAGCGAATGCGCTCACGCGGATCGAGGCCGGCTGTTGGCTCGTCAACCACTAAAACACGGGGCAGGTGCAGCAATACCTGGGCAATGCCAATGCGCTGTTTCATGCCGCCCGAGAACGAACCGATTTTTTTATCGCGGTTTTCCCACATGTGAACACTTTCAAGCACTTGCCTTACCCGCTGGTCGCGTTCCGATGTAACTTCAATTCTCTTAAGGATGGCCATGTACTGCAGATAGTCCCAGGCAGTCATGTTTTCGTACATGCCAAATTCCTGCGGCAGGTAGCCAATCAGTCCCTGCAGTTCTTCGCGCTTTAGGTCGCTGTCGATCTTGTTAAACCAAACCTTCCCGTAACTCTGCTGATTAATACCGCAAATGGCCCTCATCAGGGTCGATTTTCCGGCACCGTTTGGCCCAAGCAGGCCATACATGCCCTTGCCAATTTCAAGCGAAACACCTTTAAGGGCTTTAAACGGGATACGCTTTTTACCAATAACAGGGATTGCAAGTACAAACCGGTAAAGCAACCGTTTAAACTCCCTGTTTTTCCCTGTAATCCGGTTAACATTGATCTTCTCACGGTGTATTTTTTTCGATACAGCATCAACAAGCAGCATCAGGTATACCACAATGGTTAATACAATTGACAAGCCGATGTTTTTGTTTTGCATGTACAACCCGGCAATAATGACCAACGGGAAAAACCAACCCCACAACCATAAACTCCATTTTGTGATGAATTTTCCCCGTTTCACATTTAGGGTCCATTTATGCAAAACGCCAAGAATATTGTTTCCAAGGAAGAAAAGAACTGCAAAAGCAATGAGTTTCCACAATTCGGCTTCGAAATAAAAACCACCCATGAAAATTATAAAGCCGGCAAGGGGTATTTTCCATGCAAGTTCACCAAGGTCTTTCAATGTTTTGTATGCTTTCGCCTCGCCAAAATTCTCGCGCAGTTTTTTGCCCCCGGCCCATTCACGGACAAAACGCCCGGGGCGGTCGTATATTTTCACCAGGTTTTGGATTTTTATAACAATGGGCTCACCAGCAGGGATAACCGACTCGCGTGCTTTCCGCAGGCTGTTCATGGCAAACCAAACAATAGCCGGCACTGCTACAACAACAAGAATTACGCAAATCATCTGCCAAATGAAACTGTTCACTTCGAAATAAATTAAAACACCCAGCCCGGCGAAAAGGGCATATTGCAACAATTTCAGCCACAGGGGCAAATGCCTGAACCACGCCAGTGCATTGTGCAAACCTGAATAAAAAGTGGGGATAAATACAAGTGTTAAAACGGTGCTGAAAGCCAGCCCGCCAATAACAGTGAGGGCAAAGGGAGCACCAATAATCCCTACGTATTCCGATTTACCAAGTGCCAGCGGCAACATGGCAATAATGGTAGTAATTGCAGTAATAAGAATCGGGCGCAAGCGGGTAAGCCCGGCCATCATTAACGCGCGTTGCGGGCGGTAACCCCGTTTCTGTAAAATATTGCTGTAATCAATAAGTATAATCCCGTTGTTGACTACGACACCCAGTAAAATTATGAAACCGGTAAGCGTGTTGGCCGATAACAGGGTATTGCCCGAAAGAATAAGCAAAATAAGGGAACCTATTGCTGCCAGCGGAATGGAAAACATAAGCACAAACGGTGTTGCAAACGATTCAAAAACCGATGCCAGGATGGCAAAAATGAGAAAAAAGGCAATGGCAAACAGGGGGTAGTATGCCGCGTAGTCGTCTTCGTCGTGCACTACCTGAAGGGCAATGCCCGATGGTACAGGCAGCGAGGCAACCAGCATGTCAACGCTGTTACGGGCATCCTCGAGCAAATCTTTATTATCGGTTATATCGGACGTAAAGGAGTATGTCAGTTCGATCTCCTTCTCCTGGTTCACCCTGTTGATGTTTGAAATTCCCCAACTGTTGTAAATTTCGGCAATGTCCTGCAATTCATATTCTGCACCTTCATCGTTTTGGATGCTCAGTTGCTGCAAATCGGAGAGTCGCATTGGCTCCAACTCCTGAACGGTATCGGTACGTATAATTATCTCGTACTCCTCGTTGTTATGTTTGAAGGTAAAGCCCGATTCAACTTCTTTTCTGAACGATGTGAGTTCACTCATCACATTCTGCATGGACACATTGCTTCGCCCTGACAGTTCGGGGTCGAACTTCAGGTGGACTTCGGGCCGGTACGATGCCAGGTTGCTGCGGGCACGGTCAATTTCGTCCATGTCTTCAAGGTAGTATTCAATATCGTCGGCAATTTTCCGCATCATTTCATAATCCTGCCCTTTAATGAGGATGCGTTCTTCCTGGCGGCCAATGCCCATCATGCGCTCCATGCGCTGGCTTTGTCGCATACCGCCACCACCGGTACCGTAACCGCCCCCGGCCGACGACTGCTCAAAATCGATGTCGGCATGGCGATCGTGGTCATCCATGATCTCTTCAATTTCATTTTTGATTTTTTCAAAATCGCGGCCGGCAATTTTTTTGTACGCTTCCTGCAGGTTTACAGTAACGATGGCCGATTCTTCTTCGATTTTACTGGTAATGCTTTTTTTCTCGGCAATATTGTCAAGGTCTTTCTCGAGGCCTGTTACCAACTCATCGGTGTTTTCGAGGGTCGACCCTGAATCCATGGTTACATAAATGGTTATCCGGTCGTCTTCGGCCTCCTGCAAATTCCGGGTTTGCGTAGCAAGGCTTACAAAAAGGGCAATGAAAAAAACAACAACACCGCTTAAAACGGTAGCCACCGGTTTGCGCATGGCTGTTTTCAGCAACAATAAATAAACCTGCACCAGCCGGTTACGTATTGAAATTTTTTCGAAAACCGGGATGGTTTTGCGTTTATTCTGCCGGCCCATAATCAGGTATGTTACCATGGGAATAAACAGAATGGCAACCAGAAAAGAGATTAACAGGGTTGATATGATGGAAACACCAATTTGCTTGCCAAATAATTTCACAATGATATCATCGGTAAAAAAGAAGGGAACAAAAACACAAACCGTGGTAAACGTTGCCGCGAAAATGGAACGCCATACTTCGCGCGTTCCGTTAATTACCGAATCGTAAACACTTTCCCCCTTCCCGGCCAGGCGGTATATGTTTTCGAGTACAACCACGCTGTTGTCGATAAGCATGCCGATGGCCAGCGCCATCCCCACCAGCGTAATGCTGTTGATGCTGATGTTAAAGGCATAAAAGAAGTTAAATGCGGCGTAAACCGAAATGGGGATTGACAGGGCAACAGCGGCCACAAGCCTAATATTCCGGAGGAAAAACCAAAGGATTACCACTGCCAGCAAACCACCCACCAGCGCCAGATTGATGATCTGGTCGATGTTTTTTTCCATTATTTCGGCCGAGTCGCTTTCAATAAACAGTTCAACACCTATTGGTTTCAGCTGTTCGTTAAGGGAGGCAATGGTTTCGCGGGTACGGTGCGACAAATCGATCAGGTTGGCTGTATTATCGTTTATCAGCAATACGGTAATGGCATCTTTACCGTTTACACGGCTGTACGACGTTTCCTCTTTAAAACCAAAGGTAATGGAGGCGATATCTTTTAGCTTCAGGCCCGACTGCTGATTGACCACCACGTTGCCAATGTCCTGAACATCCTGAAATTCGGCTGAAATGTTCACATAATAGCGGCTCGAAGCGTTGTACACTTCGCCTGCAAAAGTGCGGTCGGTATATCCTCTTTGTAATAACTGCCTTATGCGGTTGGGTGTTAGCCTGTAGGCTTCGGCCACGTCGGGCTCAATTTCGATGGTAATGGTCTTTTCCCTGCCGCCGTATATGTTTACGCTTGAAATACCATCGATATTAAGCAGCGGATCCTGTATCTCTTTATCGGCAATGTTCCTCAAGCGATCTACCCCGCCTTCGCCCAACAGTTGTATGCTCATAAACTGGTTCAGCATCGAGCGCATATCGACCTTATCAACCGTTACATAAAACTCATCGGGCAAGGTTGCTGCTGCTTCATTCATTTTTTCCTGAAGGTGAAGCTGGGCATATTTCAAATTTACCCCCTGGCTGTATGTTATTTCGATGGTTCCGTTACGCCGGGTTGCATTCGACGAAATTTCCTCAACACCTTCGAGTTGCCCTATGGCCCCTTCGAGCGGGATAATGGCCTGGTTTTCCATGTAACCGGGATCGACTTCGATGGAAGTATTGACCATTACAACCATGGTGGGCATTTCGGGTACAGGGTACAGTTCCATGGAAAGCCTGTTATACGATATCACACCAAGCATTACCATGGCCAGGAAAACCATGCTTATAAACGTCTTTCTGCGGATAATAAAATCCATAAGCCTCTATATGATTTCGCCGTTTACCGGCATTTTATCTTTTCTGAAATCAATTATGTCGTACATGCAGGGAATAACCACCAGGCAGAGTATGGTTGAAGTAACCAACCCGCCAATCACGGCCAGCGCCATGGGTGCCCGCAAACTTGCACTTTCGCCAAACCCGATGGTTAAGGGCAAAAGCGCCAGAATAGTGGTAAGGCTGGTCATGATAATGGGGCGTATGCGTTGCCGCCCGGCCTCAAGAATAGCGTCACGTTTAGCCATCCCCCCGTTTCGCAACTGGTTAATTTTATCGACAAGGATGATTGAATCGTTCACCGCTATGCCCACCAGCATAATCATGCCAATAAAAGCCATGATGTTAAAAGTGTTACCGAGGAAAAAGAAAGTGAGTACGGTTCCCACCAGGGCCAAAGGAATGGTAAGCAAAATGGTAAAGGGATGTACCACCGACTCGAACTGGGCAGCCATTACCATGTAAACCAACACAATGGATAGAATAAGTGCAAAAGTAAGGCCTTCCATCGATTCTTTTCGCTTCACTTCCTGTCCGGCCATCCGCAACCGGTAGCCGTCGGGAAGGGGTACTTCTGAAAGTTTTGACTGAAGCGCAGCCACCACCTTGTCGAACTTCATGTCCTCATCAACATAAGCACTCACTTTACCCACCCTGCTTTGGTTGCTGCGGTGAATTTCGCGCGGTAAACTGGCTTCGGTAATGGTAGCCACATCGGTAAGGCGGTAGCGGGTTGTACCGCTTGTAATTTCGAGATTAGCCAACTGGTTTACAGTCACCTTGGGCTGCCTGATGGTAATATCGCGCATTTCGCCTCCGGTTTCATATTCGCCGGCTTCGTTGCCCTCGAGCCGGTTACGCACCTGTTCAATTATTTGCTCAATACTCAGGCCAAATATGCCGGCCTGCACACGGTCAATATTAATGTCAATTTCGGGTGCCCCGTTTTCTACCGAGCTTTCTACGTTATACAAACCATTAACTTCAAGGGCTGTTTCTTTCATTGCCACTGTCAGTTCATTAATTGTTTCGAGTTCTTCACCAACCACTTCAACAACCAGCGGAGGTTCATCGTTACCCATAATCGACTGAAGACTCCCTTCTTCCTGCTGAAAGCTGAATTCAACATCGGGATTCGTGGCCATAATGTTGGTAAGGGTTTGGGCAATGTTGTCGTATTGTTTCATGCCTTCTTCGGAAAGGATAAGGTGCATTAAAGCGCTGTTCTCGCTGGCAACCGATGAACCGCCTGCTGTTGATTTCACTTCGCCAACTTCGGTATAAACAAGCGATACATTTTCGGCAAGGCTTTCTTTTACGAGGCCTTCAATTTTTTTCATGGCCGAAGCCGTGCTTTCGAGCCGCGTACCCTCGGGCATGGTTACTTCAAGCGTAAAACTATCGGACGAAGATGTGGGCATAAACTCGCTCCCGATTTTTGGAACCAGCAATACCGAACCGCCCATTGCCAATAAAGCCAGCACAATTACCAGCCATTTTTGTTTCAAAATGCCGGCGAGGATACCGGTATACCAGTTCATTTGGATGGGTTTCACAAGTTTTTCTTTTTTCTTTCCGCCACCAATTTTCGACACCAGCACGGGTATAACCAAAATGGCCACAACAAGCGATGACAAAAGCGAAAAAGCAACAGTCCAGGCCTGGTCTTTAAACAATTCGCCCGATGCTCCCTGCAGGTAAACAATGGGCAGGAAAACCACAATCGTGGTCAGGGTCGATGCCGTTATGGCACCGCCAACTTCGGCTGTACCGTCAACAGCAGCTTTTAAAATGCCCTGCCCCCGCTCAATTTTACGGTAAATGTTTTCCATCACGATAATGGCATTATCAACGAGCATACCGGCACCAAGGGCCAAACCGCCAAGAGTCATCACATTCAGGGTCAGGCCTTTGAAATACATCAGGGTAAAGGTGGCTACAATTGAAATGGGTATGGCAATGCTTACCACCAGCGTGGTGTTAATTCTTTTCAGAAAAACAAAAAGGATAAAAACAGCCAAAACGATACCGATTAAGGCCGAGTTTCCCACTTCGTTGATGGCCCCGTTAATAAAAGTCCCCTGGTTTCTGACTACGGTAAATGTATAACCCGGCAGGGCTTTGGTAATCGATTCGAATGCTTCGTTAAGCTGTTCGACCGCCTTCACGGTATTGTAATGGGGCTCTTTAAAAATGGAAAGGCCTATACACTGTTTGCCGTTAAGGTATACAATGGTCTCGGGCTCCTTATTTTTAACCGAAATTTCGGCGACATCGTTCAGGTAAACCGGTACGCTTTTAGTTGAACCATCGAGTTGTTCTTCCTCTTTTGTGCCAACAATGAGCGATTTCAGGCTCTCGGGCGATGAGATCATGCCCACGCCTTTAACGCTGTAATTCACCCCGTTTTCTTCAATGGTGCCGCCCGATACGTTGCGGTTGTAACCCTGTATTTTTGAACTCAGCTCAGAGACTGTGATACCGTAAGCTTCAAGTATGTAAGGATCGGTTTCAATTAAAACCTCGGCAATTTCCTCGCCGGCCATGGTTACATCGGCAATCCCTTCAAGCCTGATGAGTTCGTTACGGATGTAGTTTTCGGCCACTTTACGAACTTCATCGAGGTTCAGCAGGTTTTCGTTTTCGAGAGCCACAACCATTATTGGTGAAGAGTTGGGATCGTATTGTGTGATACGGACATCTTCGACACCTGAGTTTTGCGCGTAGGAGGTCATGGCTTTCTGTAAATCGAGGAAAGCCTCGTCCATGTCTTTTCCCCAGGTATATTCAACGGTAATGCTGGCGGTACCCACTTCCGATACCGATGTAACATTAACCACATCGCTTTGCCTGATGGCCTGCGCCTCGATATTTGTCACATACAGGTTTTCCATTTCGCCCGGAGGCCGGTTTCCATCCTCAATCTCGACGAACAGGCGCGGGTTATTCAGCTCGGGAAAAAGGTCGATACCCAATTTCGAAAACGATATGTATCCCAGCAACAACACTGCCAATACCATCATTAAAACGGTTACCGGGTATTTTACCGAGAATTGTGTTAATTTTTTCATAATAGTTATTGTCATCTGACATTAGGAATTGGTCATTAGTTGGCTGTTGGCTAATGACTATTGACCTAATGACAATTTTATCTTTGCACCTTAACCTTGGTACGGTTCGAAAGCATTTCGTACCCTTCAACAACAAGTTTTTCGCCGGTTTGCAAACCGCTGGTAATTTCAACTTCATCGTCGGTTTCAATGCCGGTGTTTATCCGTTTTTCAACAGCCGTGTTGCGTTCCACCACGTACACAACCATGCCCCGACGTTTACGCTGAATCACTTCCCTGTCGACAACAATGGCACTGTCGCGTTTTTCAATTACAATTTCGGCTTTAACAAACATGCCGGGGCGCATGATCAGTTCGGGGTTATCCACTTCCATCACCCCCTTAAACGTGCGCGTGCTTTCGTTAATGGCCGGCGATAATTCTGTTATCACAGCCATCAAAGTATCTTCTTTGAGGTTGTAATTGGTAACAAAAGCTTCCTGCCCCAGTTTAACGGTTGAAATGAATTTTTCGGGAAATTCAACGCCCAATATCAACTCGCTGTAATCCATCACTTTCAATACCGTTGTACCACTTGCAATTTTCACACCGGGCGTAAACCAGGGTAAATCGACAATGACCCCGTCGAAGGGTGAATTAACTTGCAGCTTCTCCATCTGGATAAGGGCATTTTCATAATCGTATTTCGCATTAATGTAAGCCACTTCCGAATTCTTCAATTCATTGAGGGTTACGCCACCTTTATCGTATAACGATTGTTGCTTTTCGTATTCCCCTTTGGCATTTTCAAGGTCGAGCTTCTTCGCGTCGATGCGAATACTGATTTCGTATTCCTGGTTTTCGAGAAGAATGATCGTTTCTCCCGCTTTTACTTTATCGCCCATTTTAAAGGGTTTTCCCGTTCGCGGGTTTACCTGCAAACGGTATTTTCCGTCGGCTTCGGTTGCCATTTCGATACTGCCGGCAGGTGCCACGGTGCCGTTAATGGTAAGGCTGTTGAAAATGGGCTTCTTCACTACATCGGCAACCCGAACAGGAACACTTACATCGGCTCCCTGGGATACTTCTTCATTCCGGCAGGCCCAAAAAAGCGGAATGGCTAATACTGCAATCAGGATGTATTTTTTCATAACACGCGGTAATTAATAATTTTTAAATTCTGGTGAATACTCATTGGGAACAATTGATTTATCCGATTCGAAATCCCACAGGGTTTGAATTTTCAGGTTCAAAAGCTCCAGTTTATAATTGATGAGAGCCCGTGTGAGCTCGTTTTTTTGTTCCGATAACTGGTTTTGATAGAGGCTAAGGTCCATGCTGGTAAGGTCGCCGTTTTCGTATTTTTCGAGGTTCAGTTCGTAAGTAAGCCGCGCGTTTTCAACACTTTTGCGGGCAATTTCGATTTGAGAAACCAGGTTTTGCAGGTTGCGGTATATCTGCCTTATATTCAATTGTATCGATACCCTTTCCTGTTCAAAGTTCAGTTCCTGCCTGTCGAGCGTGGCCTCGGCTGCTTTTACGAGCGATTTGCGCTGCCCCCAGTCAAAAATGGGTATTTCGAACGAAAGTTCTACCTGTTCGTTATCGGTAGGCGACTGGTAGATGTTGCCAAAATTTTCGTTTTCGCCAAAGAGCCCAACAGCCAGCGAGAGGTTCCCCCTGAACTCATTGGTAGCTTTTGCCCTTATAAGGTCGAACTGTGCCGTTTCAATATCAATTTCGCGCTGCCTCAGTTCCATGCGGTGCTGCAGTGCATAACCAATGGCATCGTTCAACGCAACGTCGATGGTTTTTACATCAACTTCAGCAATAATATCAAGGGGCATATCGAGGTCGGCACCAATAGTTTGTTTGAGCTGGTCCTTTGCATTTTCGAGCGTCACCTGTGCATTTTGCACCGATGAACGGGCGTTGGCAAGGTTCAGTTCGGCCTGCCACAACTCTTCGCGGGCCGACAAACCGGCTTCGACTTTATTTTTTATAATTTCGTGCGATTTTTCCTGGTTTTCGAGTTCTTCACGGCTTATGATCAAAGCTTGCTGCTCCTGGTAAACCTGGTAAAAATACTGGCTTACTTCCTTTTCAACATTGAGTTTTTGCATGGCATAACCCAACAGGGTATTTTCAAGGTTTAACTCGAGTTCGCGCAAGCCCATTTTTGTCTGGTTATAGGTAAACAACGGTTGTTCGAACCTAATTTGAACGTTGTTGCTAAAGGTTTGGTTTGTAATGTTGGTATTATCGTTGTAAGCATTTTGCCAGCCAAACTGGTTGTATAGCGATAAGGTACCATCGGTTAATGCGATGGGTTGCGAAATACCAAACGTACCCGAGCTTCCCATAATTTCGCGGGTGTACCACGTCGAGCTAAAATCGTCGTATTCACGGGTATGGTCGTAAGAAAATGGGCTCACATTCAGGAAGAATTTTGATTTAAGCGAAGCCTTCTGGGCATTGAGCCGCTCGCGGCTGTTCACCAGGTTGTACTTCGACTGCCTGATGGAAGGGCTGTTCTCGTATGCAATTTCGAGCACCCGGTTGAGGGTATACAGTTCCTGAGCCTGTATTCCGGTTGCGAGGAAAAGTACCCCTAAAAGCATGATCTTTTTTCTAATCTTCATTATCGTATGTTTAAAACTTTTAATCATTATTTCAAAATAGTCTGTTCTCGTTTTCGGATGTCGGCTGTTAGCTGTGCTGGCTGTTTGCCATTATCCATTGCTCATCAACTACCGTTGCAACACCCACTTCACAGCATCGGCAATAACGCGGTCGGCGCCACCTTCATCGGAAAGGACAACCGCTGCTGTATCGGACGAAAAATAAAAGCTTCCGAGAAGGTTCCATCCATCTTCAAAATCTTTTATTTCCAGTTCGATTTTCTCAACCCCGTCATCGTGGGCAACCGTGTATACAAATTTTCCTTCCGGGTCTCTCCTTCCACGGCGACCGAAACGGCGTTGCTCTTCAAGAAAAACATAAATGTCGTAATAACCGGCTTCGGCAATGGGCGTTTTCCATGTTGCCGTTTTGCTTCCGTCGCCCGAACGTACAACCATGGCCGACTTTTCAACTTTCCCGAAATATTCGGAATTGGCAACTTTTTTCCATGTTGTGGGCGGCGGTCCAAATTCACCCCTGACAAATTCCTCTTCTTCTTCCGTTTTTCGGCTTTCGATGAATTTACGAATCGGGTTTTCAAGCGAAGGGTCGCTTACAGAAAAATTCGGATCGGTATTGTCAACAATCAATTCTCCGGGCAATGCCAATTCAACGGGCTGGTCAACAACACGTTCGTATTCTTCGGCTTTCCCGTTTTCATCTTTTTCAGACCGCAGTCCCCATTCCATTGAGCTAACCGGGATATTTTGCGACAGCAGGGTGTTAAAAATTACCGAACGTGGTGAGTCGAACAACACCATTTGCAGCTCCTTTGTCTGGTTGCCTTCAATGAGAAAAGTCCGTTCTTCAGCTTCTTCTTCCATGCCACCGCCAAAAAAACCGCCCCGGCGTCCACCTCCGCCCATTTGAAAGGAGAATTTAACAAGGCCGTCAACGGGGCTGTAATTGGTAACCTTGGTTGTGACTACAAAATAGGCCTGCGAATTTTCCACAATTTCCCGTACTTCGAAATTACCCAGCCCAAAAGCCGGCAACTCCGATTCGTTGTACCAATTGGTGAGAAAATCACCCATTTTAATGTTAAACCTTTGCGACAATTCGCTTTCAAGTTCGCTGTATTTTATCTCGCGATAACTGTTGTTGTACAAGTAATCGAGAAGGAACTGATCGAAATTGCTATCATTAATTTGTTTTTCAATCCAGGTTAATAAATACGAACCTTTAACTTGCAAAACGTTATTGATTTTCTGCTGGTCATCCTCTTCGGCAATAATCTGTTTCAGGCTTTTTTCCCGCAACATCAGGTTTGCCCTTTCGTTGTTGCCCAGGCCCATTGCCCTCGACATAAAAATTTGGCGCGGGTCGTCCTCGCCTTTCATCAAATAACTTTCGAAGGCATAGTTTAATACGGGGCATTCCTCTGAAGTTATGTAGTTCACATAATAATAATAGTTTGGATAAATACTGTAAGGATTTGATGATGTTGATGTTCCAGGAGGCCCAAAAGGCATATCGGCACTTTCTTCGGCCAGCATTCCATTCAGGAAATTTGTAAAAACCCGGGCCTGAATCTCTTTTTCGGTTAGTCCCTCTTTGTTCCGGTCGCTGTCGCGTTTTATCATACGGTAATTCGACTTAAAATCGGCCTGCCTGACGTTGAACCCCCACTCGGGGTAAAAAACCATTTGGGGCTGGCTTTGTGCCAGGGCCGATGTCCACGAATGCGGACGGGAAGCAAACTGCACGGGTGCTTCAACCATTGTAAACGTTCGGTACGGATAATACATGCCAATGGGACGTTCGTAATCATCGAGAAACTCGGTAATAAGTACTTTTACGGTATCGCCCAGTTCCGATAAATGCGATGAAAAATAATCGTGCCCCTTTTGAAAGACAATGCCAACTTCAATTCCATCAATGTCGATTTTGCGCTCTTCATAATCCGAAACAGCCAACGACAACTGTGGCAGCGGATCCCTGATGTCGAAACGGTACACCAAACTGTCGGTAGTTTGCCGCTGCCCCTGTGAAACAGGAAGCATTCCGGGCTTTACTTTTACCGAAAGGTCGAAGTTTGTAAACTGCTGCCTGAAAATGGCCGGTTTTGATGGATCGTAAGCCACACCCGGAATGGGATACCAAAGATTTTCTTTCGTCAGCAGTACATAATCGCCCCTGTAAAATCCGTATTGTCTGTCAATGCGCATGGTCATTACCTGGTCATGTCCATAAACGTCTTCGTTTTCATTATCGAGGTAAGAAACATCAAAATCGGGAATTCCGGAATAATGCATTTCGAGGTTTATCTCTTTGCCGGGCATCAACCCTTTCTGCAGAAAAACATTCACTAAAAGGGCATTCTTTTCAAAGTGCAAATCATGACCATCACCGGTTATTTTTTCAACATTAAATGCCGGGTTTATTGAAAAAACAAGGGTGTCGAGCGCCTGGTTAAAAGGGTTGGTTAATGTCATTTTTGAAACCGCCTTCAACTGTTCCCCAATATCGACATTGATTGTCGCCTGCTTCATCAGGGGAACTTTTTTTGAGAAATTTTCCGAAGAAAGGGTTGAATATACCTCCCTGTTTTCAACAACCGCTTTGTTTTGCCTTATCATATTAGCAAAGCCAACTGCTGAAACAACAATTAGCAAAACCGTTGAAAGAAAAACAACGGCTTTATTCGCTGCTTTATTGGGAATGCGTTTTAGAAAAGCGGTTGAAAACAGAATAAGGCCGGTGCCCAGGAGCAAATAAGCCATCCGGTGCCACAAAATGTATTGTACATTGCTGAACCCGACAATATCGGAAAAAGGTACGGGCATGGCAAAAAGCATGTAGTCGAAAACATAGCCAGGCTTGCCGGCCAAATAAAACAGAACCAGCGCGATGTAACCCAGTAATATAATAAAGGTGATGGCCTGGTTTCGCAAAAGGGTCATTAAGGCAAACGTTAAGCCAATAATAAAAATTAGTGACGGAATGCTAACCATGAAAAAGTAAGCCACAAAAGGCATAATTCGAAACGGCACCTGTCCGGAAATAAAAATAAAAACCGAGGTAAGTACCATTAAAAGCAGGTTAAGGGTTACAAACACCCCTAACAAGCCCATGGTTTTCCCGGTAATGTATTCGAAATTGGACATTGGCCTGATGAAAAGAACCTCTGCCGTATCGAGTTTTTTGTCGCGTTTAATAAAATCGCTTGCTAAAAATACGGCTATAACGGACTGTATAATGTTTAAAAGAAAGAAATTTGAATAAACAATTGCCGAAGGCAGGCTCCTGAACATCCAGGTAAAGGGGTTCCGGTTAAAAAAAGTAGAACCGCAAAAAAGGCCAATGAATAAAATAGCGAGTATCGCAAAAATGCGAAAGAACCAACTACGGAACAAAATACGGCGTTCGTAGCGCGCTATGGTATTGATATTTCTTAACGATATCATTGGCTTATAATCTTTTACTTTATTTACTCATTTACTTTTCTCATAAAAGGCTTGCTTCGGCGTAGTGCTCCATATAATACACATAAGCATGCTCGAGGTTGGGCTCAATCGGTACAGCATCAAAACCCTTTGGCGATTCATTCACAACCTCAAGTTCCCATCCCCCAACCGACGGTATCGAAGAAATGACATTAAATTTCACATTCACTTCGTCGAACTGTTCATGGCTTGCTTTAATTTTCCAAACATTTCCTTTTGCCTGGTTTATTAGTGCTTCGGGTGAACCGTTGTACATGAGCCTACCACTGCGTAACAGGGCCATGTGATGGCACGTGCTCGAAATGTCACCCACAATGTGTGTCGACAATATGATAATCACATCGCGTGCACTGATTTTTGTTAACAGGTTGCGAAAGCGGATCCGCTCATCGGGGTCGAGGCCGGTGGTGGGTTCGTCTACAATGATTATTTTCGGGTCGCCAATTAATGCCTGTGCAATACCAAGCCTGCGCTTCATCCCCCCCGAAAGGTTATTGGCAAAACGTTCGCGTGCTTCGTATAACCCCACCTCTTCGAGCATTTCTTCCACGGCATCGCGGCGTTTTTGTTTTCCCTTAACACCGGCCAAACGTGCCGAATAATCGAGAAATTCCCAGGAACGCAGTTTGGGAAAAGCGCTGAAATCCTGCGGCAAATAGCCCGTCATGGTCCTGATGGCTTTCCTGTTTTTGCGTAAGTCTTCGCCATTAACCAATACTTTTCCGGTGGTTGGGCTCATTAACGAAACCAAAATTCGCATCAGGGTCGATTTACCCGCGCCATTGGCACCCAGCAGGCCAAACATCCCGTTACTGATTTCGAGGCTGACCGACTTGAGGGCTTTATGACCGTTCGGATAAATTTTGGTAAGGTCCTGAATTGAAATATCCACTTTTTTCTGATTTAATAAACTTGTTCTGTTAGATACACCCTTAGCTAAAAGGTTTAATCCGTTTTTCAAATTAGTAACAAATAGGCAGGAAAATTACAAAATCTGAAACCACAAACCCGATTAAGGCTTCAAATTATTAAGCTACAGGCTATGTCACGATTTAAAAGACTGCTCCGGCAACTGCAAAATTTAAAACATATCCCGATGAGTTAAGGTTCACATTTTCAAAAAACAGGCATGTTAAACTACATCTAAATCACTAGTGTCCGGTAAAAATTACAGCAATTGGGCTAAAGCCCCCATCAATAGTAGCTTTTACTGAATCGCACCGGATCTTTCGGATTTGCACAATGTACGTTCTAAGCGCTGGTGGCGATTTGCAATCGCCGCCTTTCAAACTCATGATTTTTAATCCTGTAAACAAACTAAACATACTCTATATTAACCAACCCTTTTACACCTGTTAGGCACGGATGACATATCCGCACCAGCCCACGTTGCCATCATTCCGCATATTCCGAAGAGTTGAGTAAAACAAATCACAAATTCCAAATTACACATTTTACATCTATATTTATATCTTTACTATCGTTTAAGTGCAAAAAAATATTTTAAAATGATCCAGCAACAAACCATCTATTTACCGCAATACCGAAGGGGTTTTCACCTCATAACCCACGTTATTGAACAGGAATTGAACGAACTGCCGGCAACCGGTATTTTAAATCTTTTGCTCCAACACACTTCGGCGGCCCTTACGCTTAACGAAAATGCCGACCCCGATGTGCGGCACGATCTCGAAAACTTCACCAATAAACTCATACCTGAAAACCACCCGGTTTACACCCACATTCTTGAAGGCCCCGACGACATGCCTGCGCATATAAAATCGTCCCTGTTCGGGGCAAACCTTTCAATTCCAATAACGAACCACCAACTCAACCTGGGAACCTGGCAGGGGATTTACCTCTGTGAATTCAGGAACCGGGGCGGAAGCCGGCGGATAATTGCCACCATATACAGCTAAATCTGCCTATTTATTTATGTGACGATCCTCATTGAATTATTGAAATATTTAATCCACTTTTGCTGCTTCTTTAAAAATTACAACCATGAGTGTAAAACTTCTTTTAGGCAACGAGGCAATTGGCCTGGGCGCAATCGATGCAGGCATTTCAGGAGTTTATGCATATCCGGGCACACCATCGACCGAAATAACAGAATACATCCAGGCACATCCGCTGGCTGCCGAACGCAACATTCAACGCAAATGGAGTGCTAACGAAAAAACAGCTTACGAAGGGGCACTGGGCATGTCGTATGCCGGTAAAAGGGCGCTGGTTTGCATGAAACATGTGGGGCTTAATGTTGCTGCCGATGCTTTTATAAATTCAACTTTTACCGGCGTAAATGGCGGACTGGTATTGGTTGTGGCCGATGACCCGTCGATGCACTCCTCGCAAAACGAACAGGATTCGCGCTTCTACGGGAAATTTGCCATGATCCCAATCCTTGAACCTTCATCGCAACAAGAGGCCTACGAGATGGTTAAATTTGCTTTCGACCTTTCGGAAAGCATTCAATACCCCGTTCTTTTCAGGATCACAACCCGGTTAGCCCATTCAAGGGCCGGCGTTTCGAGGGATGAAAAACATAGAAAAGAAAATTCACTCTCGTTCCCACCCGATTTAAGGCAATTTGTTTTACTTCCGGCAATAGCACGTAAACGTTATGAACTTCTTCTGAATAACCAGGACAAATTTCAGAAACTTTCTGAAAATTCATCCTACAACCAATACACCCCCGGCAGCGACCATTCATTGGGAATTGTGTGTTGCGGCATTGCCATTAATTACCTGCTCGAGAATTATACAGAAAAACCCTGCCCTTATCCCATTTTAAAAATCGGACAATACCCCATACCGGAGAAGTTGGTGAAAAAAATTGAAAGCGAATGTGACGAATTGCTTATTGTCGAGGAAGGATATCCGGTTGTTGAAGAAATGTTATCCGATTATTTCGGAAAAGGCAAACGCATAAGGGGGAGGCTCGATGGCACATTGCCCCGGGCTGGTGAACTTTCGCCCGGATTGTTGGCCAATGCGTTGCAGTTAGAACAGGCTAAAAACCCGGGCATACCCGAAATTGTTACCAACAGACCCCCCTCGCTATGTACAGGTTGCGGCCATCAGGATATGTACAAGGCGCTTAACGAAGCCCTGAAACCCTGGGGCGACGGGCATGTTTTTTCCGACATAGGTTGCTACACACTGGGGGCACTACCGCCTTACCGCTCAATAAATTCATGTGTCGATATGGGTGCTTCGGTTACCATGGCCAAAGGCGCTGCCGATGCCGGGTTGTTCCCGTCGCTGGCCGTTATTGGCGATTCTACATTCACCCACTCGGGCATGACCGGCCTACTCGATGCTGTGAACGATGGTTCAAACGTAGTCATCATTATTTCCGACAACCAGTCGGTATCAATGACCGGGGGGCAGGACTCCTCAGCAACCGGACGGCTTGATTCGATATGCAAAGGCATTGGAGTCGATCCGGCACACATCCGCACCGTTGTACCTCACCGCAAAAACCACGACAAAATGGTGAGTATAATTAAAGAAGAAATTGATTATAAAGGCGTTTCAGTAATTATTCCAACCCGCGAATGCATTCAAAGAACTGCAAGATTGAAACGGGCAAAACGCAAAAGTTAATCGGTTGAATATTTAAAAAAGTAAAAATGAAGACAAACATCATATTGGCCGGAGTAGGCGGACAAGGGATCCTTTCGATAGCAGCCGTTCTGGGCGCAGCATCGCTTAAAAACAAGTATTACCTGAAACAGGCCGAAACACACGGCATGAGCCAGCGTGGCGGTGCCGTTGTCTCACACCTGCGCATATCCGACAAACCCATTCATTCCGATTTAATCCCAATGGGAAAAGCAGACATTATCCTTTCTGTTGAACCCATGGAATCGCTCCGTTACCTCCCTTTTCTTAAGCCCCATGGCTATTTGGTTACAAACAACGTACCTTACAAAAACATTCCCAATTACCCGGAAATGGATAAACTTCAAGCTGAAATTGACAAATTAAAAAGAAAAGTAACCATTAATGCCGATGGCATTGCAAAAGAAATTGGTAACCTGAGAGCTTCAAACATGGTCATGCTTGGAGCAGCTTCAAATTTTATTGAAGTACCTTCGAAAAAAATTGAGGAAGGGATTGCTGAAATTTTCAGATCGAAAGGGGCAGCTATTATTCAGTTGAATATTGAAGCCTTCCGGAAAGGGAAAACAACTGCAAAAACAACCCCTTAACACCGGACATCTGACGATTCACTAACCTTTACCTCATTATAAATTCTGCTTTAAAATACCGTTGCAAATCATTTAAGGGTCAGGATTGTTCAACATTTCTCATTTTTTGTATATTTACCCGGTTCATGGGGGAAAAAATGAGAAAAGAGAAAATAACATCAACAATAATTCTGTTAATACTATGCCTGCATTTTTCGTGTGGCTTTGAAGATTTGGGCAAAGTTGAAGACGTAGCGGTTGTATCGAATGCAAAATTCATTGTGCCGCTTGCCTATGGCGAAATCGACATTGAAACAGTAATTGATTATACCGGACTCGGGACCAACGAGTTTGAACGTACCAGCGACGGGTATTACATTTTAGATTACTCGCTAAGGGAATTCGAAACAGGCGATACGCTTGCCTTATCGAACAGTTTGCCAGAATTAATCTCCCGACTTGAGTTGCGCATTGAAACCGAAAACCGCTTACCACTTGGCATAAGCTTTTCTGTCAGCTTTTACGATTCCATCTCAGCCGCCAGACTTGGCCCGCCAATCGAAATCGACTTCATCGTTCCGCCCGAAACAGACAGTGAAGGAAAAGTCATTGCCCCCTCAAACCATATTCAGAACATTGCACTCGCTGCGGAACATGTCAATCAGTTAAAAAATGCAAACGGCATTATACTCAATGTTTTTTTGTACCTGCCCGAACGCAAAAGCCAAGAATTACTGATACATCCCTCCGATTATTTTTCACTGAACATTGGTGCCATAGTCGATTTATCGACCAACAATGCCCCTGATTAACAATTGGTGATTATGCTGAAAAAAATAAGCACATATTGTACATTGTTAATACTAATTCTGCACCCGTTATTAACCCGTGCGCAGGAACCCAATATTTTATACACGCTCGGAAACACACCGCAGTCGACCCTTTTAAACCCGTCCCGCATAACCGACCAGGCGAAAATTACGATACAACTCCCCCTTCTTTCAGGCTTCGGGTTCAGTTTAAACAATTCGTTTCCGATGAGCAGTTTCATTGGCATTCACGACACAACCCTCACCCTCGATTTTAACAAACTGCAATCGAAAATCGGGTTCAACAGCCATTTTACCCAACAAATAAACCTGCCCCTTTTGGGCTTGCAGCTGCGCCTGGGCAAAAACATGTTCACCGCTTCGGTTACCGAAAAACAACTGTTCAGGCTGAGTTTTGACCGCAACCTGGTACAATTGATCAACGAAGGCAACGAGGCCTTTATAAACCAACCATTTACAACACACTTCGACCTGAATTTTTTTCATTACCGTGAATACTCCCTGGGTTATGGACGCCGCATCGATAAAAGATGGTCGGTTGGGGCAAGGGTAAAATTGCTGACCGGTTTTTCAACAGTCGATGTCAGAAAAATGAACATCGGGCTTACAACGGGGCAAAATTTTGAATACCTTACTTTATCGGCACAGGGTGAATACAACATGAGCCTGCCCTTTAATGTTGAAGAAAACGATGGGGAACAAACACCTTTTGATGTAGTGGGTTACTTTACCAACACGTCGAACCCGGGCATGGCCATTGACCTTGGTGCTTCATTCCGTATAATGCCCGAGCTGGAAGTTTCGGCCAGTGTTATCGATCTGGGCTTCATTCGCTGGAAGGACAATGTAACAAACATCAGCCACGAGGGCAGTTTCCTATGGCAGGGGCTCGACTTGAACAGCTTCATTTCAACACCTCAACCCATCGATGGGGAAGATGTTCCTAATCCGAATCCCATAAACGAATTAGCAGACTCCATATCAAAATTAATCGATCTGCAATATGCTTCCAATCCATTTACAACCGGCCTGCCCACAAAAATTTTACTTTCCGGCGAATACACTTTTCATCCTGTAATATCCGTTTCACTTGTTGATCGTTTATTGATATACGACAGGCAAATAACCAATTCATTCACCCTTTCGGGGAACCTGAAACTGGGGCAAATTTGGGCCTTATCGGCGGGATATTCCGTCATTGGACGTTCGTTCAACAACCTCAGTCTTGGCACTTCGTTAAAGCTTGGTCCCTTTCAACTTTGGGCAGCTACAAATAACATTCTTGCCCTCAGCATACAGGAAACATCAAATTTCAACCTGCTTTTCGGGTTTAATTTAATGTTTGGGAATAACCATAACCAAAGTTTATAAAAACCTCATTTTTCAAAATCTATATGTTAAGGATAATCTTAATAAGTTAAAAAAAATCATTTTTAGGGGCCAATAATTTTCATTTTGAAAAAATATTTTCATATTTGCACGAAATTATAACAAAGAAATGATCAGAAACATTATCATATCGCTTATTAGCCTGCTAGGGATTCTAATTCTCACCAAGCGGAGCTGAGAGTGGTATGTATATGTGAAAAAGCATAAAAAATAGTTGAAGCCATTCTCAGAAATTGAGAGTGGCTTTTTTAATTAATAATTTTCATGTTAAACCAGGCTGAAAAAACAGCCGCAAAAACAAACACCATGAGCGACAGGTTGTACATTTTCGACACAACGTTACGCGACGGGGAACAAGTTCCCGGCTGCCAGTTAAACACCATTGAAAAAATTGAGGTGGCAAAGGCACTCGAGGAACTCGGGGTTGACATTATTGAAGCGGGATTTCCCATTTCGAGCCCCGGCGATTTCAATTCAGTTGTCGAAATATCAAAGGCAGTAACATGGCCAACAATATGCGCTTTAACGCGCGCGGTAGAAAAAGATATTGATGTTGCTGCCGATTCGCTAAAATATGCCAAAAAAGGACGTATACACACAGGCATCGGTACATCACCCTATCACATAAAATACAAACTTAATTCAAACGAAGATGAAATCCTCCAAAGGGCTGTTGCCGCCGTTAAATATGCCAAAAAGTACGTCGAGGATGTTGAATTTTATGCCGAAGATGCGGGCCGCAGCGACAATGTTTACCTTGCAAAAGTTGTTGAAGCCGTGATTAAAGCCGGGGCAACTGTGGTAAACATACCCGATACTACCGGTTATACCCTGCCCCACGAGTTTGGCGAAAAAATTAAATTCCTGATGGAAAATGTGAAAGGGGTTCACAAAGCTGTAATCTCAACCCACTGTCACAACGACCTGGGCATGGCAACCGCAAACTCGGTAAGCGGAATCCTTAACGGCGCACGCCAGGTTGAGGTTACCATAAACGGGATTGGCGAAAGGGCCGGCAATACTTCCCTTGAAGAAATGGCCATGATTTTTAAAAGCCGCGAAAAAGAACTGGGTATCATGACCAACATCAACACGAAAAAAATATACAAAACAAGCCGTTTGGTTTCAAGCCTGATGAACATGCCTGTACAGCCAAACAAAGCCATTGTTGGGCGCAATGCTTTTTCACACTCATCGGGCATACACCAGGACGGGGTGCTGAAAAACCGTGAAAATTACGAAATAATCGACCCAACAGATGTTGGTATTTACGAATCGTCAATTGTATTAACTGCCCGAAGCGGAAGGGCTGCCCTGAAACACCACATCGAGAACCTGGGCTTTAAACTCGATAAAAGCAAACTCGATGAAGTTTACCAGGAATTTCTGAAACTGGCCGATAAGAAAAAAGACATCAAGGAAGATGATCTTTTGCTGCTCCTGGGAGAATTAAGGGGCGAAAAACATCGTATTAAACTCGACTTCCTGCAGGTATTGTCGGGCAAAGAGGTACACCCCATGGCAACGGTTCGCCTCATTATTGCCGGGGAAAAATTTTCGGCCACTTCCGATGGTAACGGTCCGGTTGATGCAGCAATAAAAGCTGTTAAACAAATCCTGACCCGCCACGTTACGGTTGAAGAATTTTTGATCCAGGCGATAACACGGGGCAGCGACGATGTAGGCAAAGTGCACATGACCATTTCGCACGACGACCGCCACTACCATGGCTTTGGGGCTCACACCGACATCATTACAGCATCGGTTGAGGCCTTCCTCGACGGCATTAATAAAATTCCGGTTGTGAAAAAATAACGTCCCTCCAACCTTCCGCCAACTGGCAGTGAAGATCAAAATGAAAAAATGGAGAGGCACTGAAAATAAATAGTTGAAAAAATAATTATAAAAAAAGAACCTCGGATACGTGAGGATAGCTATAAAGCAAGACACAAACCGGAAACGGAGCAATTCGCAAAGGTTGAAAAAATCACCTTGCTTTTTAGCGCCTTAGCGGTTAAAAAATAGAAGCCGCTACCGAGGGGGAGGCACAATATGAAAACATTATTCGATAAAATTTGGGATGCACACGTGGTAAAACAGGTTGAAGACGGCCCCGATGTACTGTACATCGACCGTCATTTTATTCACGAAGTAACCAGCCCGGTTGCATTCCTGGGATTAAAAAACAGGGGATTGAAAGTATTCAGGCCCGAACAAACAACGGCCACACCCGACCACAATGTACCAACAACCAACCAACACCTGACCATTGCCGACGAACTTTCGCGCAATCAGGTTGAAAAGCTCAAAACAAACTGCAAAGAACACGGGATTACTTTTCATGGCTTGGGTACCGAAGGGCATGGCGTTGTTCACATCATTGGCCCGGAACAAGGCTTGACACAACCCGGTATGACCATTGTTTGCGGCGACAGCCACACATCGACCCACGGTGCGTTTGGCGCTGTAGCCTTTGGCATTGGCACCAGCGAAGTTGAAATGGTTTTGGCAAGCCAGTGCATCATGCAACCCAAACCCAAAAAAATGCGCATTACCATAAATGGCGAACTTAAACCCAACGTGATGGCCAAAGACATTATACTCTATGTCATCGCTAAAATATCAACCAGCGGGGGTACCGGCCATTTTATCGAGTTTGCCGGTTCGGCAATACGCAGCCTGAGCATGGAAGGCCGAATGACCGTTTGCAACATGAGCATTGAATGTGGTGCCCGGGGAGGAATGATTGCCCCCGATGAAAAAACATTTGAATACGTTAAGGGACGAGAATTTGCCCCTAAAGGTGAAGATTGGAACAAAGCACTTGCTGAGTGGAAAAAACTCAAAAGCGATGAAGGCGCTGCTTTCGATAAAGAATACACCTTTGATGCTGCCGATATTGAACCCATGATAACCTACGGCACCAACCCGGGAATGGGTATCAAAATATCTAAAAATATTCCCGTTAGCGATGGTTTAATTGGAAACGACAAAGCAAGTTTTCAGAAATCGCTCAAATACATGGGCTTGTCCGAAGGCGAACCCATACTGGGAAAACCTGTCGACTATATTTTCCTTGGAAGCTGCACCAACGGCCGCATTGAAGACTTCCGCACATTTGCCAACTACGTGAAAGGCAAAAAGAAAGCAGAAAATGTTGTGGCATGGCTGGTACCGGGTTCGGTAGCCGTTGAAAAACAGGTGCGTGAAGAAGGCCTTGACAAAATACTTGAAGAGGCCGGTTTTGAACTTCGCCAACCGGGTTGTTCGGCCTGTCTGGCCATGAACCCCGATAAAGTACCAGCTGGCAAGTATGCTGTTTCAACAACAAACAGAAACTTTGAAGGCCGCCAGGGACCGGGTGCACGCACCTTGCTGGCAAGCCCGCTGGTAGCAGCAGCATGCGCGGTTACAGGGATAGTATGCCTCCCCTAACCTCCCGAATCGGGATAAACTCTCCAAAGGAGGGAAATAGTTCTACCAATTTTGGTAGGGTATTATTAAAAATTAATAACATTCGCTCCTCCCGATAGTTTTCGGGACTTCCCCTTGGGGAAGATGCCGAAGGGCAGATGGGGCTTAAAATTAAAATTATGGCAATCGATAAATTCATAAAAATTACATCAACGGCAGTACCACTGCCCATTGAAAATGTAGATACCGACCAGATCATACCTGCCCGCTTCTTAAAGGCAGTTGAACGTAAAGGCTTTGGCGACAACCTGTTCCGCGACTGGCGCTATACCAGCGGCAACAAACCAAACCCCGATTTCGTAATGAATAAACCCGAATATTCGGGGACAATACTCGCAGGCGGGAAAAATTTTGGAAGCGGATCGAGCCGCGAACACGCCGCATGGGCCATTTACGACGGGGGATTTAAAGTGGTGGTTTCAAGCTTTTTTGCCGATATTTTTAAAAACAATGCGTTAAATAACGGCTTGCTCCCGGTACAGGTATCGCCTGAATTTCTGGAAGAAATCTTCGAAACCATTGGCAAAGACCCAAAATCGACTTTTACTGTCGACCTTGTGAACCAAAAGTTCACCAACAATGTTACCGGTAACAGTTACGATTTTGAAATTAACCAATATAAAAAAGAGTGCCTGCTGAATGGATACGACGATATTGACTATCTCGTTGCCATGAAAGAGGAGATTGAGGCGTTTGAGAACCACCCCCCAACCCCCTAGTGCCTCCGCAGGGTCGCTTTGGTGCCTGCAGAAAGGGGGAATTCGGGAAAATTCAAGATTTAAATATGATTTGTAAATATGAACTTCAACTGGAATCCAATTCTTTACAACAGCAAACACAATTTCGTATATAAATACGGAGAAGCCTGGATTGCTGATTACAGAAGAATTAGAGTAATCGCTGTAAAGAAAGAAGATATTTTTAATACGAACAATTAGGAATTGATATTGGTTTATTCTTGAAAGAAAACTGCCAATGCTTTATTATTAAATGACTAATTATTTTTAAAATGTCAACAGATAATCTGATAAGGATAATGGACACAACCCTGCGAGACGGGGAACAAACAACCGGGGTATCGTTTAACGATATGGAAAAACTCAGCATGGCACGTGTGCTGCTGGGCGAACTAAAGGTCGACCGCATAGAAATAGCTTCCGCCAGGGTTTCTGAAGGTGAATTCCAAGGCGTTAAACGCATCACAAAATGGGCAGGCGAAAACAATTGCCTCGACAAGGTTGAAGTACTGGGGTTTGTCGATAACGGCACCTCGATTGACTGGATTGTTCAGGCCGGTGCAAAAGCTATGAACCTGTTAATGAAAGGTTCGTACAAACACGTTACCGAACAACTGAGACGTACCCCCGAAGAACACCTCGACGATGTAAAACGTAATATCAGGCTCGCGAAGGAAAAAGGATTAACCGTTAACGTTTACCTTGAGGATTGGTCGAACGGGATGCGCAATTCGAAAGACTACGTTCATTTTATAATTAAAGGGCTGGCCAACGAACCCGTGAACCGCATCATGCTGCCCGATACGCTGGGTATTCTCGATCCGGATGAAACCTACAATTTTTGCAAAGAAATAACCGGTTCATTCCCGGATCTAAAGTTCGATTTTCACCCACATAACGATTATGATCTGGCCATAGCGAATGTATTTCAGGCAATTAAAGCAGGCATAACCTGTATACACACTACCATAAACGGGCTTGGCGAACGGGCCGGTAATGCACCGCTTTCGAGCGTAATAGCCACAATAAACGACCACCTGAAAATGAAAACCAATGTTGACGAAAGCAAACTCAACATGGTGAGCAAGCTGGTTGAATCGTTTTCAGGAATACGCATTCCAACAAACAAACCGCTTATTGGCGATTATGTTTTTACCCAATGCAGCGGTGTACATGCCGATGGCGACTCGAAAAACAACCTCTATTACAACGACCTGCTTCCCGAACGGTTTGGCCGGCAACGAAAGTATGCGCTTGGCAAAACATCGGGTAAAGCAAATATTAAAAGGAACCTGGAAGATATCGGGATCAACCTCGATGCAGAATCGCTGAAAAAAGTAACCGAAAAAGTAATTGAGCTATCCGACAAAAAAAATACCGTAAGTGCCGAGGATTTGCCCTACATTGTATCGGATGTACTGCGCAACCAAGCGCTCACGCAAAACATCAACATCCGCAACTACAGCATTTCCCTTGCTTACGGGTTAAAACCAGTAGCCTCGGTTGCCATAAAAATTAACGATAAAACGCATGAAGATACGGCCCCCGGCGATGGCCAGTACGATGCGTTTATGAACGCGGTTAAGAAAATATATAAACGACTTAAAAAACCGCTGCCAGTACTTATCGATTACTCGGTAACCATTCCGCCCGGGGGAAAAACCGATGCGTTTGTCGAAACGGTCATCACCTGGAAGGGAGAGAACGAGTTCCGTACACGCGGTCTCGATTCGGACCAAACCACGGCAGCCATTAAAGCAACCATGAAAATGCTGAACATTATTGATCAAAAAATACAATAAGAAGAAAAGTCAATATTCATTAGTCATTTGAGAGCGAATTAATTATTTTTGAATAAATGTTTGAAACATGAAAGCATTGGAATTTAAATCAAAAGTTAAGGACAATCAGATATTGATACCAAGCAATATTCAACCTGAATTGAAATCCCCAAAAGATAATATCAGAGTTATTGTACTTTTTGAAGATTCTGACATTTACGATGACTCTTTTTTTCAACAAACTACACAAGATCATTTTTTAGATGGTTACTCTGACTCGGATTCAATTTATGATAATTACTGACTATGGGTAGCTTAAGTTTTGGAGATATCGTTTTGTTAAAATTTCCCTTTACCGATGATAAAACATTTAAAAGGAGACCGGCTCTTGTAATTAATGACTTAAACGATGGCGATGTAATAGTATGCAGAATTACAAGTCAATTCTACGAAACAAATTTTGATGTTGTAATTGAAAAGTGGGAAGAATCGGGATTAAAATTACCATCAGTTATCCGTGTACATAAACTGGCAACATTAGATAAAGAAATAGTTGAATTGGTTTTAGGAAAAGTTGATGTTTCAATTAAGGAAAAAATTAAAGGGATTATCACAAAACTAGCAGATTAGAAAAAACTTAAATATATTTTACTCTCCGAAAAAAAGGATCAGATTCAGAAAACCATGGCTACAACAAAATCAACCGTTGAAGAAATTCGAACAAAATTCGATCGGCTGGCACATCGCTATACCAACCTGGAGAAAGGTCAGGACACGGCATTGGATTCCCCGCTTTCACTCGAGTTGATCAGCCAGGCTGCTGCAGCCTATAATCCAAATGCAAAAGCTTTACTTGACATTGGTTGTGGCGGTGGAAATTACATTGTAAAAGTCACCTCCCGGCTGCCCGATGTGAATGTATGGTTGTCCGACCTGAGCCAAAACATGCTGGATGTTGCTGCTGAACGTGTTCAGAAGATAATTAGCGGTAATGTTACCAAAATGCAGGGAGATTTTCGGGATATTGATTTCGGAACGGAGCAATACGATATCATTACAGCGGCTACTACCCTGCACCACTTACGCTCAGAACCCGAATGGGAACTGGTTTTTTTCAAACTCTACAAAGCCTTAAAACCCGGCGGCTCATTCTGGATCAGTGATGTAATCATTCATGAGCACCCCGAAATTGATCGGTTAATGCGCCAGGGATGGTTCAACTGGATTGAAGCTACCCAGGGAGCCGAAAAACGGGTATGGGCTAAAGAACAGTACGAGAAGGAAGATACGCCGCAAACGCTAAATTTTCAATTGAACCTGATGAAAAAAGCAGGTTTCAAAGAAACAGTGGTTTTGCACAAACATCTTAACTTTGCAGCCTTTGGTGGAATAAAATAGAAAAGCCCCCTCTAACGCCCCCAAATGGGAAGATAAAGAAGTGATTATAAAAACAGGTTATATCTGTTATTGAAAAAAGGGAAAACCAAAAAAATATAATTTGTCACCGAAGTATCCGGGGTGGAATTAGCTTTTCCCTCCATTCCCGATTAATAGGGATGAAAGAATGCGGGAACTTGAAACTTGAAACTTGAAACTTGAAACTTGAAACTTGAAACTTGGAACTTGGAATCTGGAACTTGGAATCTGGAACTTGAAATTTTATAATATATTATGGGAAAAACATTGAACATAGCCGTACTGGCCGGCGACGGAATAGGGCCTGAAATTATTGATCAGGCGCTGAAAGTAACCAAAGCAGTTTGTAACAAATTCGGTCACCAACTCAAGTACAAACACGCCATTACCGGGGCAAGCGCCATCGATCGGGTTGGCGATCCCTACCCGCCCGAAACACATCAGTTGTGCATGGAATCGGATGCAGTGCTTTTTGGTGCCATTGGCGACCCCAAATTCGACCACGATCCTACGGCAAAAGTTCGTCCTGAACAGGGATTGTTGCGAATGCGTAAACAACTGGGGCTTTACGCCAACATCAGGCCGGTTGAAACATTTGAATCGCTGCTTCACAAATCACCGTTACGCCGCGAATTAGTCGAAGGTGCCAATTTCATGTGCATCCGCGAACTTACCGGTGGCATCTATTTTGGCGAAAAAGGAAGAAAAGATGACGGAAACACTGCTTTCGACAATTGCGAATACACCCGTCCCGAGATTGAACGCATCCTGAAGCTGGGTTTTGAATATGCCATGAAACGGAATAAAAAACTAACCATCGTTGATAAGGCCAACGTGTTGGAAACATCGCGCCTTTGGAGGCAAATCGGGCAGGAAATGGCCAAAATGTACCCCAAGGTTGAAACGGAATACATGTTTGTCGACAATGCCGCCATGCGCATCATCCAGTGGCCCAAAAGCTTCGATGTGATGGTGACCGAAAACATGTTTGGCGATATCCTTTCCGATGAAGCATCGGTAATAACCGGTTCATTGGGGTTGTTGCCCTCTGCGTCAATTGGTCTGCACACAAGTGTTTTCGAACCCATTCACGGTTCGTACCCGCAGGCTGCCGGGAAAGACATTGCCAACCCGGTTGCCACGGTACTTTCGGCAGCTATGATGTTTGAATATGTTTTTAACTTGATGGAAGAAGGGGCACTGATCCGCGAAGCGGTAGATGCTTCCCTCAATGAAGGAATAGTAACCGAAGACATTGCCGGTGATGGTAAAGCATATAAAACATCGGAAGTTGGCGACTGGCTGGCCGGCTACATCTCAAAAAAATAATTATTTTACTTGCAAACACAACCCGGGGCATTTGTTTCGGGTTTTGTTTTTGCAATCGAGCCTTTCGAACAATCAGTTTTGTTAATTGAACCTACCTTTACTTTCAAAATGAAGCCGTTTACTAAAAAAAGACGAACATTCATAAAAAAATTTTGCCTGTTTGTAAAAAATACTCGATTTTCACAAAGCTTTTAAAACGGGTATTTACATTATATAAAAAGAAACACAATGCAGCAGGAAGGGTTCTTAAAAAACAAACTTAATCAGACCAAAGACATGGTGTTGAGCCGTGTACTTATAGTAATACTGTTTGTGATGACTTTTGGCATCACATTTTCGTTATTGCGAATAACACAAACCGGTTTCAGGATTAATTATGCAATACAGATATTCCTGGCAATGGTTATGGTTTTTCTGTATGTGTTCAGGAACAGGCTGGCAACAAAAACAAAAGGCCTGATTTTCGTAACCAGCTTATACCTTCTGGCTTTAAGCGGAATCCTTTCTTTTGGGCTATATGCATTTGGTTGGGCTTACTTTATTCCGGCTGCTGCTATTGCTTTTCTCTATTTTAATAAACAGACCGCCTGGCTCATGTCTGTTGGAAGCCTGGCCACGTTGCTCATTATCGGGTTTTTGTTTAACCGGGGAATACTGAATTTTAACCCTGAAAACAACAACTACATGCAATCTCCCGCCCAGTGGCTGAACATGATCATAACCGTAACATTAATCGCACTGGTAATTACCATGTTCTGGAACAACATTTTCGGGCTGCTTACCAACACGTTTACCCATATCAACTACCAGCAGGAAGACATGAAAAAACTGAACAAGGAACTGATTGAGGCACGCGACAAAGCCCTTGAATCGGACAGGCTGAAATCATCGTTTCTGGCCAACATCAGTCATGAAATACGCACACCGCTAAACATCATTATCGGGTACAGCGACATGCTCGCGCAAACAGAAAACACTCGGGAAAGACATGAATTCCATAAGGTTATTAAAGACAACAGCAATGTTATGCTCAAAATGGTGAACGACATTGTCGATTTCTCGAAAATTGAAACCAAAAACCTTTCACTGAACAAAACAACGTTTAATTGTGCCGAAGTTATTGAAACGGTCATCAAAGATTTAAAATTACGGATACCGAACGAGGTAAATCTTGAAGTTGAAACGCACGACCTTACAATCGAAACAGACAAAGACAGGTTTTTTCAAATTGCCTATAACCTGGCTGATAATGCACTGAAATTTACCCCTTCCGGAGAAGTTAAAATACAACTCAGCCAAAACAGCGACAAAATCCATCTCAAGGTTACCGACTCGGGGATTGGCATACCGGCTACTGAACATGAAAAGATTTTCGACCGCTTTTACAAAGTCGATCAGTTTACCCAGGGTGCCGGCCTTGGCTTATGCCTTGGCAAATCGATAGCCAACCTGATGGGGGGTGATATTGTAATGGAATCGGCCCCGGGAAAAGGCTCGGTTTTCGAATTTTTTGTTCCCGCTACAAACAACAATATGGCTAAAAATTGAGCACGCCTTTTAGGTTTTTGTAACCGGTTTTGCTCACTTTCAGCTTTGTATGGTCGTTCTTCAAAATTACAATGTGCGATTCTTTTTCGTATTGTTGAATTTCGGCAATTTCTTCAACCTTAACTATGTATGAGCGATGAATACGTATAAATTCGGAAGGGTTCAGGTGGTTTTCAAAAAACTTCATGGTTTTTTGCTTAATAAAACGCCTTTCTTTCGTATATATCATCACATAATCGTCGAGTGATTCGAAATAACGGATTTGCTGCACCGGAATAATGTGTATTTTGCTTTTGTCTTTCACCACAACCCGTTCTATATAATCGGTTTCGGGGGCTTCGGTAAGTTTATCAATGGGCGCATCACCCCCTTTGTTGCCTTTTATTTTTTCAATGGCCCTGTCGAGTGCAACAAAAAGCCTGTCCTTCGGAAAAGGTTTTAACAAATAATCGATGGCATGTTGCTCAAAAGCTTTAATGGCAAACTGGTTATAGGCCGTGGTAAAAATAATCTCGGGCCGGTATTCCAACAATTCAAGCATTTCAAAACCGGTTAGCTTTGGCATTTGAACATCGAGAAAAACAAGGTCGGGTTTCATATCGTTTATGGCCTTCAAGCCGTCGAAACCGTTTTCACACTCCTGTATAACCTCAACCTGTTCGTTATCTTTCAAATAGCTTCGAAGCAAATTGCGGGCCATCAGTTCATCATCAATAATTATTGCCCTGATCTTTTCACTCATAATTAATTGTTTTGCGGTATTTTCAAAGTTACAGTAAATATCTGGTTTTCATTTTTAACTGTCAATAATGTTGCATCGCCGTATACCAACCCCAGGCGCTGGCGTATGTTTATTAAACCAATACCCTCGCCTTTTTTCGAAATTGAATCGGGGTCGTAATTGTTGGTTACTGTAAATATCAGCATTTTATCAATTCGTCGGGCCGTTGTATTTATGGTTACCTGTTGTGTGGTTTCATAAACACCGTATTTTATGGCATTTTCATAAATGGGCTGCAAAATCATGTTGGGGATCATGCACCCCGAACAGTCTGTAGTATCGAAAATGGTTTGAAGCTTTTCGCCAAAACGTACTTTTTCAATTTCGAGGTACAGTTTGATGTGCTCAATTTCCTGCGAAAGCGACACCAACTGGTTCTCTTTGTGTTTAAGCGAGTACCTTAAAAAAGTTGAGAGTTTAATGACCATGTCCTGTGCTTTTTCGGGTTCGGCTATGGTCAAATACGAAACCGAATTGAGGCTGTTGAAAAGAAAATGGGGATTGATTTGAGATTTGAGTTCGTTCAGTTGTGTTTGTGTTACCAACTCCCTCAGTTTCGATTCCTCTTTCGATTTATCTTTCAAACGGTCGTAATAAAAAAACATGTAGTAAAACAGGGCAATAAGGATATAAATGAGCACCCCCAGCCCTGCCTTTCCGGGCATAACCAGTTTCATGTGGGCTTTAACAGCCTCCTGGTTAAAAAGGGCCACATCAATTTGATTGGTCACCCACATCCAGAAAGAAAGAATGAACAACATGGCAAACAAGTGATACATAACGATGTACAACTGGCTTTTTTTCTCGTTGTGCCCGCTGGTAACAACATACCAAATCCCCAATCCCAACATGGAATAAATGATATTCGAAATAATTACATCGACCAATGCAATTGACATATCGGCTTCAAAAACCCGCAAATCGAGAAAAAACTGGACCATCGATAAAATGATCCAGAATACATAATACCATATTAAAAATAACGGGTTTTTAAAAAGCGGATGGTTCATCGATTTTCAGCTTTAATGTGCTTTATTGAAATTTTTAACTTCTGTTCCGCCAAATATACAAACCCCCGTTAAGACAATCGTCTTCGACGGGTTTGGTGAGTAGGAAGGATCCTTGATCCGCACATCGCTGTACCCGCCAAATATGGTCGTAATCTTGTTCAGCACGGTCCAATCGTTGGGTACTTTAATACCGTTGGCCCCGAAAAGGGCTGTTACTTCAACGGTACACCCCTGTGGCGATATTTCGCACTGGCGCAAATCGATTTCGGTCCCGCCAAAAATGGATGTCGACCTTCCCCCCAGAAGGTTTTTGGTTGCCATGTTGATCTCACGCCCGCCAAAAATCACGAACTCGTCAAAGTAATCGTTCCCAACATAATTTGTTGAACTACTGCCAAAACCCGTTGTCCCCGAATCGCCCGAGGAACCCGAGTAAGCTCCCCCTTCACCTGTTTTGCGGTTATGTGCGTGTGGCGGATGCGGTATTTTGCGCGGGCGTTTACCAAAAATTACAGTAAGCCCAACCAGCAAAATAATTGCAGGCCAGAAAAAACGTCTGATCTGGTCGTAATCTTCAAAAATATCCGGAATCATAAAAAAGGCACCAATGCCCATAACAATAATACCGGCCCCCCTGTTACCGCTAAAGAATACGAAAGCGCCAATGGCTACCAACAACATCTTCCACGATAGCAGAAAGTCATAAATTTGCCAATCAAGAATACCCGCACGGTACAAAATCATCACCAACCCAATCAACAACAAAATAAACCCAATGAAAAACCTGCGTCCTGATCCAAATTGTTTTTTATCCATAATTATAAAAAATTAATACGGTTCAAAAATAGACCGTAATTTTATAGTATCCGCCTGAACTTCGATAAAGGAGTGGTTTTTATCGGTAAAATGGGAACAAAACGGTTTTTTGATTGAAAATTGCACCCAGTCACGTCTTTCAAGTATCCTTGCATTGCTTTAAAATTAACATTTCAGATATAAATGATGCCATAATAAACCCGAAAAAACAACAATTCTTTTTGACTTCAAAATATTGTATTTCTTTTTTTTTCGCACTCCCCGTGAATCTTGTATCTTTAGGCCAAATTAGTAAATCAATAAAACATCATGGCTAAAACAGCATTAATTACAGGTATCACCGGACAAGACGGCGGGTACCTGGCCGAATACCTGTTAAAAAAAGGGTACACCGTACACGGGATCAAAAGGAGAGCATCGCTTTTCAACACCGATCGCATTGACCACCTCTACCAGGACCCACATGTTGAAAACCGAAGTCTTATTTTGCATTATGGCGACATGACAGACAGCATGAACCTCACGCGCATCATTCAGGAGACCCAGCCTGACGAGATCTATAACCTTGCTGCAATGAGCCATGTGAAGGTAAGCTTCGAAACACCCGAGTACACAGCAAATGCCGACGGAATTGGCACATTGCGTATCCTCGAAGCGGTAAGGTTGCTGGGGCTTACCAACAGAACCAGGATATACCAGGCAAGCACATCGGAGTTGTACGGCATGGTACAGGAGGTACCACAAAGCGAAAAAACGCCCTTTTACCCCCGTTCGCCCTACGCGGTAGCCAAACTTTATGCCTACTGGATTACCGTGAATTACCGCGAAGCATACGGTATACATGCCAGCAACGGCATACTGTTTAACCACGAAAGCCCGCAACGGGGCGAAACGTTTGTAACCCGTAAAATAACCAGGGCCCTGTCGAAAATTTCACTCGGGTTGCAGGAAAAAGTATACATGGGAAACCTCTCGAGTAAACGCGACTGGGGCCACGCAAAAGACTACATCAGGGCCATGTACCTCATCCTTCAGCAGGATAAACCCGACGACTATGTTATTGCAACGGGCATCACAACCACCATCCGCGATTTTATAAAAATGGCAGCCGCCGAAATTGGCCTCGAAATTACTTTTACCGGCAAAGGCGTAAATGAACAAGGCTTCCTAACCCGTATTGATGAAAAAGTTTTTGTTGAAAAAGTGGGTGAAAAATACCTGCCTCAATTAAAAAAACGTATCAGTATTAATGACCAGAAAGATGGCCGGGAGGGAGCAATTGTTGGTGTCGACCCACGCTATTTCCGCCCTACCGAAGTTGATTTACTGATTGGCGACCCTACAAAATCGAATACAGTTTTAGGCTGGAAGCCAGAATACGACCTTAAGGCCCTGATTGCCGACATGATGGAATCGGACATTAAGCTCATGCAGAAGGAAAGTTATTTACGCGATGGAGGGTATGAAATTATGAACTATTTTGAGTAGACGGTGTGAGAGTGAATGAGAGAGTGTGAAAGTGAGAAGGTGAGAGGGTGAGAATAGACTTTTTAGTACCCACAATCTAAGTGCCCGTAATTGCAAAAACTTTGTGTTAACATAAATAAGTTTTATGGAAAAAATCAAGTCTCATTGACCAAAACCCCGGCGTTCAGAAACAAATAAATTTTCAATGGCAATGAACAAAACAGACAACAATAAAAAGCGTGTATTCGTATCGGGATGTTACGATTTACTTCACTCGGGACATGTAGCTTTTTTCAAAGAAGCTTCCCGTTTTGGCGATTTATATGTTGGCATTGGCTCCGATTCAACCATTGAAGAACTTAAGGGCCGAAAAACCATTAACAGCGAACAGGAGAGGCTGTACATGGTTGGTGCCATTAAATACGTTAAAGAAGCCTTCATAAATTCGGGTAGTGGCATTATGGACTTCGAAAACGAATTAAAAAAATTGAAGCCCGATTATTTTATCGTAAACGAAGATGGGTACTCACCGGCAAAAAAGCAACTGTGCGAAGAATATGGCATTGTATTAAAAGTGCTCGAACGCATCCCCGATGCCGGTCTGCCTGCACGTTCAACCACAGCCATCCGCTCGTCCGACAATTGCACACTCCCCTACCGGATTGATCTGGCCGGTACCTGGATCGACCAGCCCTATGTTTCGAAATACCACCCGGGCTGGGCCATTACCCTATCGCTCGAACCCGTTGTGGAGTATAACGAACGTTGCGGCATGAGCACCTCAACCCGTAACGCGGCAAAAAAAATATGGCCCTACTTTTTACCCCTCGAAAGGCCGGAAAAACTGGCCGAAATTCTTTTCAAATTTGAAAACACCCCCGGGTCAAAACTCATATCGGGCGCACAGGACGCCATTGGCATTTGCATGCCCGGCCTGGTGCGCCACTATTACGATAATGCTTACTGGCCGCTTAAATTTGAATCAATCCACGATAACAACATACTCAACTGGCTCGAAGACCACCTGTACATGGTGCTGCTTTGGCCACGCGAAGAGGGACTCGACCTGCTAAAAACAACACACATCAACACCCAAAATGTAAAAAAACTGGCAACTGCAGCCGAAAATGCCTGGCAGTCAATACGCAAAAAAGACCTGCATGCATTTGCAAAAGCTTTTCTCGATTCGTTCAATGCCCAAACAACCATGTTCCCGGCCATGATAAACAAAGAAATTAAAAAAGTAATTGACA
This sequence comes from Prolixibacteraceae bacterium, assembly GCA_021740385.1. Taxonomy (GTDB): domain Bacteria; phylum Bacteroidota; class Bacteroidia; order Bacteroidales; family Prolixibacteraceae; genus DAIMEA01. The sequence continues at coordinate 52,550 of JAIOZY010000012.1, forward strand.
GCTACAAAAAAGACGCATTAGCCTGGAAACTGGCTGGTGCAGGCGGTGGAGGCTATTTAATACTGGTTTCCGAAAAACCTGTAAAAGGTGCCATGCGCATTAAAATACGACGTAAAGAATCGGGGATTTAATTTTATGATTTACTGCACCATTAAAATTTAGCAAACAAAAAAACAAATACGATGAAAAAAGATTCAAAAATATACGTTGCCGGCCACCTGGGCCTTGTGGGTTCTGCCATTTGGCAAACATTAAAAAACAAAGGATATTCAAACCTGATTGGCCGCTCAATTGACGAACTGGATTTAATGGACCCCCACGCCGTTGCCCGTTTTTTTGAACAAGAAAAGCCCAAATACGTCTTCCTTGCTGCAGCAAAAGTCGGGGGCATTATTGCCAACAACACCTACCGTGGCCAATTTATTTATGAAAACCTGACGATCCAAAACAACGTAATACACCAGGCATACCTTAGCGGTGTAAAAAAACTACTGTTTTTGGGCAGTACCTGCATTTATCCGAAAAAAGCCCCCCAGCCCATGCCCGAAGACTGCCTGCTCACCTCGCCGCTTGAATACACCAACGAGCCTTATGCCATTGCAAAAATTGCCGGCATAAAAATGTGCGAAAGCTACAACATTCAATACGGCACCAACTTTATAAGTGTTATGCCCACAAACCTTTACGGGCCAAATGACAACTTCAACCTCGAAACATCCCATGTTTTGCCGGCCCTAATACGGAAAATTCATTTAGGGAAGTGCCTTGAAAACAACGAGTGGGAACAAATCAGAAAAGATTTAAACAAAAGACCCATAGAAGGGATTGATGGCAATGCCCCAAAAGAAGATATTTTTCAGGTACTTGCAAAATACGGCATCCAAATGTTAGACATTAATGCCTTTACAGGTGTTAAATCGAATGCGCTGGTTGAAATTTGGGGTTCGGGTAAACCCATGCGCGAATTTCTTTGGAGCGAAGAGATGGCCGATGCCTGCGTTTTTGTAATGGAAAACGTCGATTTTGCGGACACCATTCCGGAAAACGAAGGACAAAATGTTGAGGTCCGCAACACACATATCAACATTGGCACCGGCCGTGAAGTAAGTATCAAACAATTAGCGCTCCTGGTAAAAGAAAAAGTTGGTTTCAGTGGCGAACTCTTTTTTAACACCGAAAAACCCGACGGCACCATGAAAAAATTGACCAATCCGTCAAAAATCCATAAACTCGGGTGGCACCACAAAACCGAAATAGACGTAGGCATTGAGAAACTATACAAATGGTACATGGATAATCTGTAAACCGATCATTTCACATCATAAATTTTAAATTCATTTTTATCCGGGCTTCAATTTAACTTCACATTTAATTTCTAATTAGTAATTACAAGAAATCATACTTTTATTGAGGCTTTAATAAGCCCCGAATCTCAATTGTTAGGAGTCCCGAAGACCATCGGGATGACTAACAAGAAAGATGAGCGTAACGCAGTTATCGGAGTTTTCTTGCAAAGACTAATTAAAAAAATCATCGTTCATACACGAAATACAGTGGTTCACCACCAAAAAATCAACGTTCATTAAATAATAACAATCATTTAATTCATAACCTTTACTTTATCATTTAAATGTTTTAGCTTTGCAAAAGTGATACAGTGAACAACCCATGGAAAACCTCTTATACTTCATTTTGGTATCGATTATTGCTTTTGCATTTACAGCAATAAGCATCCCGCAAATTGTTAATTTGGCAAAAGCGAAAGGATTATTCGACAAGCCCGATTCGCGCAAGCTTAATACAAACGTTGTACCTACACTGGGCGGTGTTGCCATTTTCATTGGGTTAACACTGGGGATAACCCTTGGAGGTGACGGTTTCCCGTTTTTCGACCTTAAATTCATATTTGCCAGCATATTGGTGACTTTTTTTACCGGCATCAAAGATGACTTGGTAGGCATTTCGCCCCGGGCAAAAATGATTGCACTCACATTCAGTATTGTGATCCTTGTCTTTTTTGCAAAATTGAGAATTAGTCATTTTTACGGGCTTTTCGGCTTCAACGAAATTGGAATGATCCCAGGTGTTCTGTTAACCTTTTTCCTGGGAATTGTTATCATCAATTCCATAAATCTCATTGACGGCATTGACGGACTGGCTTCTGCCCTTACCATTGAAATCAGCACAGTGCTGGGCATCTGGTTTTCACTGATCGGGTTACCCGAATACGCGCTGATGTCTTTCTCGTTAGCAGGTAGTTGCCTGGCATTCTTCATGTTCAACGTGTTTGCCAACAAAAACAAAATATTCATGGGCGATACTGGCTCGTTGCTGTTGGGGACCATGATTTTCATTCTCGCTGTGAAATTCAATGAATTCAATGCAGGCTATACCGGCGATTTTGCCATCAAATCGGTTCCTGCCGTACTTTTTGGCTTTATGGCTTATCCCCTTTTCGATGTAGCCCGGGTATTCTTCCTGCGGATTTTCATCCTTAAACGTTCGCCCTTTACAGCCGACAAAAACCACATTCACCACAGGCTTTTATTATTAGGTTTTAATCACTTACAAGCAACCGCTGCCATATTTGCCACCAATGCTTTATTTATTGCAGGCAGTTTATTGCTTCAAAAATATTTGGGTGTTTTGGCACTTGTAGCCATCATTTTTGGTGTGGCTCTCTTGCTATCGTCGCTTCTCGAAATTGTACTTTTGGTGAAAAAAAGCATAAAACCGGATGACAAACACCAGGCACTGTTTCTCCCCTCAAAACTTATTCATGTCCTCCAACGATAGGTCTTTTAAAAGAAGAAGATTAAACATGGCACAAAGATCTTTCGTATTATTACTTGTAGTTTTAAATTTCTTCTTTCTTCCTTCGTTTAGTCAGTATCAGGGCAAGCATTCCATTGCATTCGAATCACTATATTCAACCGGCGAAGAACTTCCCTTTTGGTTAGTCCATAACAAATCGGGCAAATACGGCATGACCGGCAATGCTGTTCAGCTTTTAGAACTGCAAACCCACAACCGTTTTAACCGTGTTTTCAACAGCGGCATTGACTTAAAATTCGGAACTGATTTAACCGGAACCTATACCAACGATTTCAATGGTCATTTTAATGAACTTTACGGGGGAGTCCACTTCTGGAATTTGTTTAAATTAGAGGGGGGATTATTCCGGGAAGAAGAGCTGGCAAACGGGTTGTCGTCAACCAACATGAACCTTGATCGCTCGCTTAACGCCCGTCCCTACCCAAAAATCCGCTTTTCGACCGACGGTTTTGTCAATCCTTTCTTCTGGAAAAAATGGCTGCTTTTTAAAGCCGAATACGACGAAGGATTACTTGATGATTACCGCTATGTTGACGGAACCCATTTGCACCACAAGTCGCTCTATTTCAATTTCAGATTTAATGAAAGTGTTGACTTCACCTGTGGTTTGAACCATTTTGTTATGTGGGGAGGAACATCTTCCAAACACGGCGAATTACCCGGCAGTGAATCTTACTTTCTTTATGTAACCGGCAAGCCCGGCGATTCAACTTTTTTGAATACCGACCAGCTGAATATTGCCGGGAACCAGTTTGGCTCTTATTACCTTCAACTCAACATCGACAAACCCGGCTATGCACTTACGTTTTATCTCAGCCACCCGTTCGACGACAAATCGGGCATGGAGGGCGACAACTGGCGCGATAACCTCATCGGGGCTTTCATCGATTTGAAACAAAAAAGCATTGTTGAAAAAGCCGTGTACGAATTTATGTACACCATCCACCAAAGCGGCGACACACACCTTTTCGGTTACATGCGGGGCCGCGATAACTATTTCAACCACGGCATTTACCGTTCGGGATATACCTACCGGGGATATACCATGTGTACCCCCGTGTTTTCACCGCTACTGTTCAACAACGACGGAATGGTAACAAACATTTCCAATACGCGAATAGCCATGCACCATATTGCCATTATGGGAACACTTGCAAAAATAATTAACTGGGACACACGCCTTACATTTACACACAACCTTGGAACATACAATGTACCGTTCGAACCTGCAAAAAACCAGTTTTCGATGTTGCTTAATCTGGGTTACGTAAAACAAAAATTACCGGTAGACATCACCTTATCGTTGGCAGCCGATTTTGGTGCCCTTTATCCCAACCGGGTTGGCGCTATGTTGCGGCTATCCAAAAGCTGGTAAAACACAGCGAAATTTTTTCGCAACACAAAGCCCCTGTTAAAAAAGCCAACGAATATTCCTTTTTTACAAATTGCACCCTTTTCTTTAACAAATGACTTACCCCATGGTGTAGAAAAAACAGTAATTATGCTGATGCTTTAACTTCAGCCTAAGTTGAACGGTTTGAATCCCGATAACTATCGGGAAAAAAGCGCTTTACTTAGGTATAACCCCGACTTAGAAATTGTTGGTTTTCATCGAACGGGTGAAGGTGAAAACTTTATAATTTCTTTGTCGTGAGCGGAAATCGCTCAATTTGGATGCTGGTTAAGGGAACACTTAAAACAGAAAATTACATAACACAAATCTATCTAATCGTAACTACAATGAAACATTTTTCAGTTGTTAAATGGATAAACAGGATGCCATCGAAACGAATAATGATGTTTGCAATTTCGTTATTTGTTTTCAGTTCATCGTTGTTTTCCCAGGAACGCTCAGTATCGGGCGTTGTTAAAGACGAAACAGGGGAAACCCTTGTTGGCGTTAACATCATCATCAAAGGAACAACCATTGGTACAACAACCGATATTAACGGGGCGTTTTCAATAAATGTTCTTGAGGATGATGCAGTACTCACTGCAAACTACATCGGCTACAAACCGGTCGAAATTCCTGTCGGGGACAAAGATTTTGTCGAAATTTTCCTTGAAAAAGACATTCAGGAAGTCGATGAAGTAGTGGTAGTTGGCTACGGTGTACAGAAGAAAAAACTGGTAACCGGCGCAACGGTGCAGGTTAAGAGCGAAGATTTTACAAAGAACAATGTCAACCGTATTGAAAATGCCCTTCAGGGATTAACCCCGGGCATGTCAATTGTAAAACGATCGGGACAACCCGGGTCCGACTTCAACATCACCATTCGCGGCCTTTCGTCCATTAACGGGAACGATCCGCTGGTGCTTATTGACGGGGTACCGGGCAGCATGAACATGCTCAACCCTTCGGACGTTGAAAGCGTTGATGTGCTGAAAGATGCCGCTTCGGCAGCCATTTACGGATCGAGGGCGGCAAACGGGGTTGTGCTCATTACCACCAAAAAAGGGAAACCCGGTGAAGCAAAAGTAACCTACGATGCCTATTACGGCATTTCAAACCCGTCGAAAAAAATCGACCTGCTCAATGCCAAAGAGTATGCCATGATTATGAACGAAGCTTCATATAACGAAAGGCCTAAAAGAGACCTGCCCTTTACCGAAGAATACATTAACTCGCTGGGTGAAGGTACCGACTGGCAGGAAGCAGTAACCAACCAAAATGCCCCTTCGCAAAGCCATTATATTGGCATTTCGGGTGGCTCCGAAAAATCCACCTATTCGGTTTCCGTCTCTTACAATTCAGAAGAAGGGATTTACGACTATGAAGACAAATCGTTCTACGAACGGATTGGGTTACGCATTAACTCGGAACACCAGCTTAAAAGCTTTCTGAAAGTAGGCGAAAACTTAACCTACACACACCGCAAAAGCAAAGCACTCGGAACCGGGAACATTTATAACAATTTCCTCCACGATGTTCTTGGCGCCAGCCCGCTTATTCCGGTATACGACGATAATGTTTGGGATGGCTACGGACGTTCGGACTACAACGGTTCGCAAGTAAACCCTGTTGCCTCAATGCATTACAACTACAACGGAATTGAAAACTGGGACGATCTTATTGGAAATATTTATGCTGAAATTGAAATTATACCGGGACTGAAATTCAAAACCGATTTTGGGATGACACTCGGTTACAGCTATTATAAAAGCTACAGGGACACCTTCACACTAACTTCCGAAACTTACAATCAACCTTATCCTGATTACGAGCAAAGCATGTCACGTACTTTTGCATACAACTTCGACAATGTGCTTTCGTACCAAAAAGATTTTGGCAAACACCACTTGATGGCGCTTGTAGGAATGAACGCGCAGGACGGCACCTATTTCAACATGCGCTCGGTTCGCGAAGGCTTTCTTTCAAACACCGCACCCGTTCTATCGAATGTTATGCCCGACACCCTTATATCGAGCTACACCATTGAGGGCGACTTTGGCGAAGGCGACAGCCGTTTCTCCCTTTTTGGAAGGATCAGCTACGACTTTGACGAAAAATACATGACCACCATTTCATTACGGCGCGATGGCTCATCACGCTTTGGAAAAAACAACCGTTTCGGTTACTTCCCCTCAGCCTCGGCAGGCTGGGTAATTTCAAGGGAAGATTTCATGGAAGACCAGGGCTGGCTCGGCTTTCTCAAGTTACGTGCAAGCTGGGGGCAAAACGGGAAAGAACCGGCCGATCGTTTTGTATACATGGCCCGTGTAGGATCGGGTGAAAGTACTACAGCCAACCGAAACTATGCTTTTGGCGGGGTTGAAAAAGTGGGTATATCGCCCATCATATACGCAAACCCCGAATTGAAATGGGAAGCTTCGGAACAGATAAATATTGGCCTTGATTCCCGCTTGTTTGAGAATTTCAGGTTCACGTTCGACTGGTATAAAAAATCGAGCCGGGATTGGATCATGCAGGCAACCGTACCGGGACTTTCAGGTATCGCCGGAATTAGCGGCACAACCAATCCTTACATAAACGGAGGTAACGTAATCAACAGCGGTATCGAAACCGAACTGGCCTTTCAGAAAAAAATGGGTGACTTTTACATTGATGCTGCCGCTAACTTTGCATACAACAAAAACATGGCCACCGAAGTCCCCGACAGCATTATTCACGGATCATCATCCGTATTGTTTAACGGGTGCCAGGAATTTTACCGGGTGCAGGAAGGCATGCCGCTGGGGTTCTTCTGGGGATACGAAACCGACGGTATTTTCCAAACCCAGGAAGAAATTGATAATTATGTGGATGAAGAAGGAAACCTTATACAAAGGACAGCAAGCCCGGGCGACGTAAAACGTGTTGATACAAACGGGGACGGTTCGCTGACTGATGACGACAAAGTAATGATTGGAAATCCCCACCCCGATTTCATTTACGGATTCAGGCTGAGCATGAACTATAAAGGTATAGACTTTTCGATGAACATACAGGGCCAGGGCGGTAACCAGATTGTACAATCGTACCGTGCCATGGAAAGGGAATATTTCAATTATTCCAGAAACCTTGTTGAAGACCGCTGGCAGTGGAACGATGCAAACAGTAACATGGAAGTTGATCCGGGCGAAGAAATACCCGGAACCATGCCACGGGTTAGCCTTGCAAAAGAACCCAATCAAAACTGGCGAAAATTCAGCGACTTATATGTACAAGACGCCGATTACCTCAGAATTAAGAGCATCAACATCGGGTACGACCTCACCCAATCCATCCTGAAAAATTCAGGAATTGAAAGGTTCCGTATCTACGTCTCAGCTTCTAATATTTTAACCCTGACCAAATACGACGGTTATGACCCCGAAGTAGGTTACGGTTCGTATTACAACGACCAGGGACAACTGACCGATGCCTACGCATCGGGGATTGATATGGGATTTTACCCCACGCCAAGTACCTACCTGATTGGTGTTAATGTTACATTTTAAAAGCTCGAAATCATGAAAAAAATACTTATAATTTCATTGGCAATCATTCTCTTCGCCGGATGCAGCGAAGAGTTCCTTGACAAAACACCTACCACCTCGCTGGTAGTCGAGAATTTTTACCAAAGCCCCGAGGATGCTGAAAAAGCGCTTACGGCTGTATACAACATGTTGCTGCGCGACGATTACTGGAGCCCGTTTTTCTATTCCGAAATGGCTTCAGACAACGCTGCCGGTGGTGCAGGAACCGGTGATGGGGGCGGTGCTCAAATGGTTGACCGCGGCCTGCAATGGCCTGATGCGAATACACATGAAATGGTCTGGAGAAATTATTACGGAGCCATTTATCGTGCCAACACCTATATTCAGAGCCAGGAATTGATTGACTGGACAGGCAACGAAGACCTGCAAAAACAATTCATTGCCGAAGCCCGTTTTCTCAGGGCCTATTTCCATTTCGAACTGGCAAAATTTTTCGGGGAGGTCCCCGCACTGGAACAAACCATTGCGCCCGACATTGTACCCGAAAGAACGCCTGCCGAAGACCTGTACGATTTCATATTACAGGATTTACTCTATTGTGCCGAAAACGGACTTTCAGCACCTTACGGTTCCATGAATTTCTCGAACTGGGGAAGGGCCACAAAGTGGGCGGCAAAAGCAATGGCAGTCAGGGTTTTTCTCTATTATACGGGCTATTACAACCAACCAGAACTGAAGGGGTACACTGCTTCGGATGCACTGGCCGATATTGAAGACGTGATAAAAAACAGCGGCCACGACCTTGTACCAACATTTGCCAGTTTGTGGCGCGTACCTACCTATTCCGAACTGGGCGATATAGGCCAATATGCCGGCGAAATAAACAAAGAATGCGTTTGGTCGGTAACCTACAACCTCGACCGCACCCCATCGATTGAAACCTTTCACCGGATGGTTGGGCCACGGGGCTACAACAATGAACCATACGGAAACGGTTGGGGTTATTGTCCTGTTTTGCCTCCTCTTTGGAACCTGTTTGATGATGCTGATACACGTAAAACGGCCAGCATACTCTCGTGGGAAGACGAAGGCCTTGATTGGGACTGGGAATCAAACAGCCAGGCCCAGTATTCCGGCTATAACTGCAAAAAATACATGATCGCGGCTATTGGCACAGCCAATGAAGTAAATACCATGGGTGGCGACTGGCAATCGGATGGTTTTGAGGACCGCATGGTTATCCGCTTTTCCGATGTACTGCTTATGGGCGCCGAATTACGCGCTATTGTTAACGGCGCAGGCGACGGAACAGCAATTAATTACCTGAACCGCGTGCGCGAACGGGCGTTTGGCGACGGGAGCCACAACTATACTTCGGCATCGATCGAAAACATCATGCTGGAACGCAGGCTGGAACTTTGTTTTGAAAGTTTAAGGTATTGGGATATATTGCGTTCGTGTAAAGGCGATTTTTCGAAACTTGCCGACATATTAACCTATGTCGACAATACTGATGGTGACGATTACTCAAACTCAACCGATGTATTGAGCCTTGATGTTGACGGCAGTAATTTTGCAGAAACCAAAGGGTTGTTCCAGCTTCCACAAAGCGAACTTGACCTAATGAAAGGTATAATAGAACAAAACCCCGGCTATGAATAGAACTTTATCTACCCAAAATAGATTTAGTTTGTATGTAGTTGTTAATTAGTTAGTTAGCAAAAGGCGCCCGTTGGGCGCCTTTTTTGTATATCAATTTAATCAAATTCCAATTACGATAACCACCGGAACTAATTTCCCATAAATCTGTAACGAATATCAAACATCAAGTATCGAGCAGGATTTTTAGTTCCTCAATCATCCGGTCGCCCAGTTCCGATTTGCGTTTAATGTGCGATTTTATTTCTTCCACCAGGCTGTTGCTTTCAAATTTACCACGTACCATTTCGAAATCGGCCCGCTGTATTTCCAGGTCGCCATCGCTTCCGAAGCCGGTCATTGAACTTAACTGGAATTCTTTCTTTGCATCATTATACAACATCTTGTCCAGCTCAACAACACTCTTTTTCCATTGTTCTACAACCCCGATAATATCGGGGATGGTAATATCCTGAAGCGGTTTTTTCAACCGCCACTGAAGCAGGTTCGAAGTCCAGTTCCATTCATAATCGTAGTAAGCCTGATGCAAAGCTTTAAAGTGGTCTTTAATGGTTGGAATATCTTCTATCTGGCCATTTTCAATTTCATCAAGAATTTTATCAACCTCCATTTTAGGGGCAATCATCCCCGAAATGTCAACCCAATCACCAACACCTTTTTCTGAATCGGGCATCAGCCGGTTTCGGAAATCGTTCTCATCCTTCATCTCAAATTGATGCAACCTCGTTATAATCGAATTCCCCAAAAATTTATTAATCCCCGTGTTATACATGGCAACCCCCCGCTCGAGGGAGTTGCGTGTAATGGAAGTATTGTTATAAATGAATTCATTTGAATTGCCTCCCGATACATTTCGCAGGTTCTCGAGTATATTGATACCGTTAACCATTTTCTGTATGGTAAACGGGCTTAATAGGTTGAAATTGATCAGGTCTTTTTTATCGGGATCGGTTCGTTTATCACGTTTGGGCCATTTCATGGCATCCCTTATTGTACCAACACTTCGGAGGTTAACAGCAGGAGCAAGCCACGATTTGTCTTCCCGTTCAATCAGGTATGAAAATGGCATATCGGAAGTATCTGAATTTTTGTAATGCCTTCCCATAACCAGCGTAAACGGTCCCACTTTGGCGGGCCACAGAAGGTATGAATCGGAAGTTGTTTTCGATCCTCGCTCAACAATGCCTTGGTGTATGGGGCCAAGTTTATACATGTGGTTGCTTTGGTTTGATCCCGATCCGGCATTGAGGAAAGAAAACATACCTGCAATCAAAAGTGTCGATTTATGATGGGTAACGGTGTACGGGCCTGCAAATATGGAACATGCTTCACCATGAAATCCCTGGCAATTGGCAAAAAACAACGAATTCTCGGCCGAATAATTTTTACCCAGCTCGCACCCCTGCCCTACAAAACATTTATCGAGAATGACCCCTTCAACAACGGATGAACCCGACTGAATGATGAAGTTTTTCAGGATAACATTGTTGCCCAGGAAAACAGGTGCCTTCTCATTGCTGATAATTGTCCCGTTTTCGATCGAACGGGCCCCGTCGATGGTTAGGTATTCACCAAGCCGTGCATTTTTTATCGATCCGGAATTGGTAATTACTGAATAATCGCCGATAAAACCCCGCTGGTAGGCATTTTTTTGGGCATATAATTCGATCATTTGCTCCAGCTTTTCAATGAGCTTAGGCCTGTAACGGTACAGTGTCATTATGTATGCAAGCTGGGCCGAAAGCCGATCGAATATCATAATCGATCGCCCGCCCGATTCATCAAGTACGTCAACCGGCTGCCCGTTTCCGAATTTACTTTTCCCCTCGGTTGCAATAATCTGAACATTGTTGATGATTACATTATTCCCAATATTGTAATTGGAAATGTGGTTTTTGACGTAATTGATGTAACAATTTTCCCCTATACTGCAATTGTGCAGCGTTGAATTGTAAATACCGGCACGACGCTTGATGCCTCCAAACAGTTTAATTCTTTTGCTTTGCGAAGCAATTTGGATAACGCCTGTAAAATGGGTATTGTAAATTGTTTTTGTGTCGAAATCGCTGGCAACAAAAACATTACTCCATTCATCACAGGTACACATTTGCTGCTCGAGCTGTGCAATTTCTTGATCAGTCAGGTTTCTGTATTTCACAATTTTTCAGTTTAAATTAGCGTGTTAATTCTGCAAGATAATCGTAATGCGGTCCATATTCAATCACTTTCATCATGTAGCCACATTCTTTTGCAATTTCTCCCAAAAATACATTATCTATGAATAACCACGAAAAAGGATGGCCGGAAATTTCGCGGTAACTAAGCTGATATTCAATTTCACCATAATAATTTCCTGCATTAATATCAAAAACAAGCTCATTGTTTTTATCTGCATGAAGGTATATCAGGTCTGAAGAGTCAAGTATAATTGAGCCCCCGGGTAGTAAGATTGTTTTAAAATGATTCAACAGCGTTTTAAGCCGCTCCAGGGTTCCGGCAATACCAATGCCGTTCATCAGCAACAAAAGAATATCGAATTTTTCATCCCCGAACTCGAAAACATCACGGTTTATGACGTTGTATACACCGCGCTGATTCATCACATTGCAACACAACAACGACATTTCCAAGGCAGTTACATCTATGCCTTTTTTTTGTAAAAAAAGCGAATGACAACCGGCCCCGGCTCCAATATCAAGAACTTTACCTCTGCACTTTTTCAAGGCAATGCGTTCCAAAAGGGGCATATCGGCATATTCCCTGAAAAAATATTCAGGGGGCAAATCCTCGTCTTCAACAACTTTCGATGTTACCCTGACGGGTGTATTGTCCCTGTTTTCGAAATAATTGAGAATTGATGCTCCTAACGGATCGTCTTCGGGTTTAAGATACATGCTGTTATAATATATGTATCAAATATACAAAATCAGGCCATTTCAGCATGTTTCATTTCAGCGGTTTCATTAACAAGCTTGAAGCAAACCTTTTGCGCGTTGGAATAAATGTAAAAACCTTTATTAATTCCTTCGGATATGATAAAAACACACGAGTCGTTGTATCGTTTGGCAACTTCTACAACGAAATCGAAATTGATTTTTTCTTTATGCAGCCAGATGTTTGTAGCTATGTTTCCCGGGATCAGTTTTTGCCCCCTGTTTTCAGCCTCGCTGAAAAAACGTTTTGCTTCCGGGAATTCAATATTTTTGGTCGTATACATTCGTTGTATATTGAAATTTGCTTTTGCATTTAATACAACTTTATAACGTTTGACCCCCCGTTCGGGTATGTGTTTTTTTATGCCAAAAAACATATTGGACAACACAATAAAAAAGTATGTTTTGATTACCAAGAAGAAAGCCTTGTAAAATTACAAGGCTTTTCAAAAATAATTTTTTTACTATTATTGCCAATTCATGTACCGGAATTAAAACCGGTAACCAAGTGTTAACGTAGCCTGATTATTAAATTCAGATAACGATGCAATGTTTTCACCGTTGGAATAATACATGTAATGTACCTGGTACTTTTCGGTGATCTGGTTCAGGCGGTAAGCAAAATCAATGAAAAAATGTTGCTGCCTGTATCCAAATCCGGCAGAATAAGTCAGGTATACATCATTGTAATTAGGCACATCGCCGGTAGTCCCATCCTCGAAAGTATAAGTTTGGTTCCAGGGATTTCCAAACATTTCGAAACCGCCCCGAAGGCTGAAGCTTGGTGTAATGCGCATTTCACCGCCTACATGCAAATTACCTGTTGCTTTCAGATTTTTTTGAATCTCGTTGTTTTGGGGTGAATAATCGTAATTATCGCCTGCGGCATGGCGGAATTTTGAAGTAGCATAATTGATCAGTTCATAGTCGACACTGATCAGCCCCACGTTTCCAAACTGGTAGGAGCCGCTAAATACGGCACGCAATGGTGTTTCAAAATTATAGTCGTAATAATCCGAAACACTGGCGGTTTGGCTGGTAGAATACCCCATCTCTTCGTCGCCAACTTCCTGATCGAAGTAGGCATCGATTTCTTTTTCGTAACCAAAATTAATGGAATAAAAGGTTGGCGTATGAATAGCAGCTCCAAGGCGTAACGACTTGAAAGGCCGGTAAATAATCCCGGCTTTAAAATTCACCCCCATTCCTGAGTGATAAATATTGGAAGTTTGTGTGTAATAATTTAAGTAATCGCTCACGTTGTAATTATCCTCTTCGGTAAACGCGGTGTTTTCGCGGTATTCAATATCGACAAGCCCCAACGAAGCGCCGAAAAACACTTTATGGTTTATATTCATACCAAGCGATAAAAGGTATTCATCAATACGTCCCGAGCGTTCAATCATGCTGCGCTGGTTATGCGGACTAACACCTGTACGTTCGTATCCGTATCCAATAAATTCGCCATCCTCCCAAATTTCATATCGGTCGGAATATTCTGATAAATCATCGTAATAAATGCCTTCGATAACGGATAAATCAGGATCTTCACCTATAAGGAAGGCATTCCTGGCCAACCCTTCGTTAAAATCGTTAAAATAGTCGGGGTGGCCGGCATAATTTGCATTATCGCTGTATTCGGATAATAAGGAAGTTTGGGCATCTTCGCCATAAACCGAAATATTGGAATGGAAATTTTTTAGTCGATTATAGCCCAAACCAATGGTTACCGATACAATGCCCGATTCGACACCGGTGTTTGCCGTGGTAACATAACTAAGGTTGTTAAAATTAAAGTTGTACTTTCTGTCCGAGCGTTCTTTTCCAAGGTATGCTGCTGTAACACCATTAATGTTAAGGGTTGGGGAAAGTGTAAACTCTCCCGAGCGGTAAAGCCCCATACCTGCCGGGTTAATACTTGCCGAACTAAAGTCGGCGCCAAGCGATCCAAAAGCACTACCCATTGCTATCGACCTTGCTGTGCCGCCATATCCTGTTTGAGCAAATTTAACGGCATCGAAAAAATCCTGACTGAAGCCCAATACTGATAATAACGAAAGTGTTACGGTAATAATATATCGTTTCATAGCTGTAAAGTTTTAAAATTTAACAATTAGCGCCTTCTTCCACCTGAAGAGCTGCTGCCTGAACTTCTTGAACTTCCTGAACTGCCGCTTGAGATACTGCTTCGGCTGCTGCTGCCCGAGCTGCTTCGCGATATGCTGCTCCGGCTGCTGCTACTGCTGCTCGAAGACCTGCTATAGGAGCTTCGGCTTGAGCTTGATGATGAGCGCGAAGGCGTATAACCCGAGCTTTTCGACGAAGAGGATCGTGAACGGTAGGTCGGACTCGACGTACTTTTACTCTTGCTGCTGGTTGACGGGATTTGGTAACTCGATCGCGACCGGCTCTGGGAAGGAGTGGTATACGAACGTGACTGTGTACCGGAAGACCGGCTTGTATTGTATGTAGACCGTGTGTTGGTTCGTGGCCTGTTGTAGCTGGGTGTGTAAGTGCGGCTGCGTGTTGAAGAACTGCTGCCGGTTACGACCCTTGGCTGAGTACTGGAAGAACCGCTTTGTACCGATGAAGTTGACGAACGAGTTTCGCCACCACGGGTATACGAGCTACTTGTACGGACCGACCTTGCCGGTGAACTTGTAACCGACCTCCGTTTTTCGGTAAGCACAGCGCTGGTTCTTTTTTGTACTTTATCGCCCGACGAAACCGATTTTTGGTTCGACGCTGTTCGGCTGTCGCTCACAACACGCCTGCGGTCGCTTTGTGCATTAACCGATTTATTGGTGGTCGGACCACCTGTTGCAGTGTACTCCCTGCTTCCCCTTGCCGAGGACGCACTTACTGCACCACCGCCTCCGCCACTGTATATGGCATTGGGCCTTCTCGATTGCCTTTTGCCGTCGTAAGTATCCTTCTTATAGTCCCAAGAAGCATAATGATCCCAATGACGGTAATATGGCCTGTAGTGGTGATACGATCCATAATACCATGAGCTGTAATAAGGCCTGTAGCCATAAGAATAATACCTGGGATTGTAATACCACGGATCGTAATACCAGGGGTCCCAGTACCATGAATTCCAGCGATGATAAGTGTAGTATGGATATCCCCAGCTCCAGTTAAAAGAAAAATTCCAGTACGGATCGTAATAATACGGATCGTGAAAACGCCTGATACGTTCGGCATACGAATAATCATCATTCATGTAATAATTGTTTACAATGTATGTCTGATCATCATCCGAAGGGATATACAGTGTATCTTCACCGGTGTTTTCAATGTTTTCGAGGTTATTTGCCTGTACTTCGGAATACCAGTCGGGTTCCTCGTCGGCATAAATGAAATTATCAAGGGTTTTGGAACCATCCGGGTTTTCACCGGCTTCACTGATTATCAATACATCGTCCGATTTTTCGGCTGTACCAATTTCAGGGAGGGTTTCATCCGCTGTAACCAGCGGGGCATCGCCTGGCCAGTAGTACAGGTCGTCGACATAACGGCCTGTCGTCTGAAAGCTTGTGCTGCATGAGGAAGCTATCAGGGCGATGATGCTTAATATGGTTAAATTCCGTTTCATAACTTGTCCTCCTTTTGACTTTATGTTTTAATATTTTTGTGTTTTCTTTGTACTCACTTTTGCGCAATCAAAAACAAGCAAATACTATACCAAAGAAGAGAACATGGCTAAAGAATTAACTTCAATGAAAGAGAATTATTCTCAGTGGTACAACGACCTTGTAGTAAAGGCCGATTTAGCTGAGAATTCAGCCGTCAGGGGCTGTATGGTTATAAAGCCTTATGGCTATGCCATTTGGGAGAAAATGCAGGCCGAACTCGACCGCATGTTTAAAGAAACAGGCCACGTAAATGCCTATTTCCCGTTGTTTATCCCCAAATCGTTTTTCAGCAAAGAAGCCGACCACGTTGAAGGTTTCGCCAAAGAGTGTGCCGTTGTTACCCACTACCGATTAAAAAATGCACCCGATGGCAAAGGGGTTGTTGTTGACCCGGCCGCTAAGCTTGAAGAAGAACTGATTGTACGGCCAACATCGGAAACAATTATATGGAACACGTATAAAAACTGGATACAATCGTGGCGCGACCTGCCCATTCTTTGTAACCAATGGGCCAATGTTGTCCGCTGGGAAATGCGCACCCGTTTGTTCCTGCGTACTGCCGAATTTTTGTGGCAGGAAGGCCATACTGCCCATGCTACAAAACAGGAAGCCATTGATGAAACCTTTAAAATGGTAAACGTTTATGCAAGTTTTGCCGAAAACTTCATGGCCATGCCTGTAATTAAAGGGCACAAATCGGCAAATGAACGCTTTGCCGGTGCACTCGATACCCTTTGCATTGAAGCGCTTATGCAAGACGGAAAAACATTGCAGGCCGGAACATCACATTTTCTTGGACAGAATTTTGCCAAAGCTTTCGATGTCAAATTTGCCGATAAAGAAGGAAAACTCGAATACGTTTGGGCAACCTCATGGGGAGTATCGACCCGCTTAATGGGCGCACTTGTAATGGCCCACTCCGATGACAACGGACTTGTCCTGCCTCCCAAACTTGCGCCCTTTCAGGTTGTAATTGTTCCCATTTATAAAAAAGACGATCAACTGAAAGGCATTTCGGAAAAGGTTGCCGAAATTGAAAAGCAGCTTAAAGCCGAAGGAATTTCGGTAAAATACGACGACAGCGATGCTAAAAAACCGGGCTGGAAATTTGCCGAATATGAGCTTAAAGGCGTACCCGTAAGGCTCGCCATTGGCCCCCGCGACCTGGAAAACGGAACCGTTGAAGTTGCCCGCAGGGATACACTCACAAAAGAGGTTGTAAATATTGAAGGCATAGAAAAATATGTAGCAGGCCTGTTGGAAAAAATCCAGGATGGCATTTACCAAAAAGCACTCGATTTCCGTGACAAACACATTACCTCTGTTGATACCTGGGATGAATTTAAAGATGTGCTGGCTAACAAAGGTGGTTTTATTTCTGCACATTGGGACGACTCTCCTGAAACAGAACAGAAAATTAAAGACGAAACAAAAGCGACCATCCGTTGTATACCTTTCGATGCAGTTGAAGAAAAAGGGAAATGTATTTATTCGGGAAAACCTTCAAATAAAAGGGTGTTGTTTGGAATTGCTTATTAATAATACAGATATAATATCCAAAAAAAAGCTGTCTCATTGTGAAGCAGCTTTTTTTATACTTTATTATTATGTCTTCCTTTTCCCACATAACTGAGAACTCTTTTCAAACAGAAAAGACATATAAGCTTACTTGTCTTTTGGGTTTAGTTTTTTAACTGCTTCAAATTGATTCTTTATATAATCAATAAGCTTGTCAGAAACAATCTCAGCAATTTGATTTTGTGGCATTCCTTGTCTTATTTGACTTGGAGCATTTTTTTCTTTTTGGAAAACTGATAAGGCATCCGGTTCCATTACACAATTTTGATTTTCGTTCTGATTGAAATATGATTTGTACATATGATTAAATTTTAAAGTAATTATCAAAAAAGAATTGATTAAGTTCCGGCTTGAAGTAATGTTTTCGTTTTATCCAAATGAAACCATCACCTTTTGAAATGATTGCAACATCCACAGGGCCACCGACACTTTCTTCAGCATTGGTTATTCTCCTTTTCAGGTAAGTTAAATAAATTAAACTTTCTGCCATTTCTGCAAGATCCTCCTTAGATAACTGACTAACAGCATTTATCAATGGTATTATATAATTTTCACGAAGAATTTGCTGGTTCATTAAGGCATATTCGTCAATTAATTTACTCGTATTAATTGCTTTTATCTGGTCAAAAAGCAGCGGATTGCTATCACCAATTGTTTTTAATAATAGTTCATTATATTTATCAAACAATGTTCCAAAATTATTTAAGTATGTACTATTTAAATCAGGATCAATACCTCGCAAAATCGTATGAATAACATCAGTTTGAGCAAATGGCATTACTGCTCCACTATTATTATCTGATATGCTCACACAATTTTGGTCATCAACAAAATATCTTAATTTGTTATCGAATACCATAGAAACATTAATGGGTATAAGCTGAGGAAATATTTCATCTTCACCAAAACCAGCAAAAACTAGTCCTGTATGATTTGAAATATTCTCTTTGGATTTTAGAATGTAATATATTGATTCTTTAAAAAGCTCTATTATTTGGTCAGAAAGAGTAAATCCGTTTTGAGTGAACCGATTTTCAATTATTTGGTCAAAAATAACATTTGAATAGTTTTTAAAGTTCTCAAATGTGTAAGCATCAAATTCTGGACATATTTTATTTAATGATTGCCAATTTTCTTTCAACGAAATTAATTGATGCTCAATCTGAGAAATAATATTCTGTTTATTCTTTTCTGTTGGTTGTTCAAATAATATGCGGTTATTCTTTCTTATATCAGCAATAGTTGAATCCACAATATTCAATGCAAAACTGGTAAAATAATTCCTTTGCATTTCTTCGTTGGTAAAATAATTCTTTGAAGCAAGAAACTTAAGAAAATTTGTTTGATATTCCTTCAATGTAGAGAATGATCTTTCACCAAGTTTGTTCCGGTAAATTTTGATGATGATTTCCCAAGGGGTTGCCATAAAGGATGCTGAATTGTATAGCATAATGCCAACAGGATGCCTTTTTGATAAAGTGAATACTTTGTTTGCCCTATTAAATATTTTATGATTTTCAGGCCCGCCAACTGTTACGGCACTGTCGGCAGCTATAGCAACTGCTTGCTTGTTTAATATTCCTAATACAGCTGTCATACTATACAAATTTATTAATTTTACTGAGAGCAATCCAAAAACTCAGCGGCTTTCTTATCAATATTCATAATGTTCTTTCACTATGGTTTAATCAAGATAAATTCAATGGGTTTCAAACATTCCTCAAAGCCGTCTACATTTAAAAACCTAAAATCATCCACAGGTAATATTTATCGCAGAAATTTTTTCAGTAACCCCATTTTATTTTTATAAGGAGCATATTTCAACGGGATATCAATCACCGTTGATGACTGTAAAACTGATCGGGTATTTGAAAACGTATCGAAACTTGCCCTGCCGTGATATTTGCCCATGCCGCTGTTGCCTACCCCGCCAAACGGGAGCTTTTTATTGGCCACGTGCAATATGGTGTCGTTTATACAACTGCCACCCGAAGTGGTTTCGCGCAATACCCGCTTCACCTTTTTCGTGTTACGCGAAAAATAATACAATGCCAGCGGTTTCTCACGTTGGTTAACAAACTGTATGGCTTCATCGAGCGAATGAATTTCGAGCACCGGCAAAAGCGGCCCGAAAATTTCATCCTGCATAATGGGGTGTTCGGGTTTCACATCATCAATAATGGTGGGGGCAATGTACAGGCTTTCTTTCGATGTTTGGCCCCCGGTCACAATTTTCCCATCCTTCATCAGTTCACTCAAACCACCAAAGGCTTTTTCATTCACAACACGGGGGAAGTCGGGACTCAATTCCGGGTTTGCGCCAAACTGCCGTGTAATTTCTCTCTTCAAATTTTCCAGCAACTGTTGCTTTATTCCCGAATGGGCCAAAATGTAATCGGGGGTAATGCATGTTTGTCCGGCATTCAGGAACTTGCCCCACACAATACGCCGGGCAGCCATTTTCAGGTTTGCATCCTCATCGACAATGCAGGGACTTTTACCGCCCAGCTCAAGCGTAACGGGCGTAAGGTTTTCCGAAGCGGCTTTCATCACAATTTTTCCCAGCGAAGGGCTTCCGGTAAAAAAGATGTAATCCCACCGCTGTTTTAAAAGAAGCTGGTTTACTTCACGGTTCCCGTTAAAAACATGTATGTATTCATCATCGAAAGTTGCGTTGATGATTTCTTCAATAAGTGCCGAAAATTCGGGCACATACGGCGAAGGTTTCAGAATGGCTGTATTCCCGGCCGAAATGGCTCCAATAAGCGGGCTTATCAACAGAAACAGCGGATAATTCCAAGGTGAAATGATCAGTGTATTCCCGAAAGGTTCCTTGTAAATGTAGCTTCGTGAGGGCATGATGGTTAATGGTGATGAAACCCGTTTTGGCCTGGCCCAGCATTTCATTTTTTTAAGCTGGAAACCGATTTCATCGTATACCATTCCAATTTCGGTGGCATAACTCTCGAAAGCCGATTTATGAAGGTCGCTCCAAAGCGCTTTCATAATGCGGGGTTCATTATCTGAAATACATTTTTTAAGATTTCGAAGTGCATTCTTCCTGAATGCGATATCTTTGGTTTGGTGGGTTTGGTAAAAAGCCTTTTGGCGACCATGTACCTCAATAATTTGCTTTTCAATCATAACTTTTTTTCAGAAAGATATAAAAAAAGGGTTTCAATTAAAAACTGAAACCCTTGCTTTTTTATTGGTTTTCAATTGTTATTGCATCATAACCTCTCGATACGTTTTACGTAAAGGTTGTTCTTTTTAAAGGTTATGCGGCTACTTTACAATCTTTACCGTTTCGTTTACTTCCCCGTTTGATATTTCAAGAAAATAGATTCCGGGTTTTAAAGTTGATGTATTCACTACTTGTTTTTGTCCTTTAAGCGGAACATGCAACCATACCCTTCCATCGGATGTATAAAAAGTAGCTGCAAATTCATTCCCAGCTAAAGGCCTTTCAATGGTGAGCTTGTCGGAAAAAGGAACAGGATAAACCCGGTATAATCCATTTGTAAAACTTCCGATCCCCAACGGATTGGTTGAAAAAGCCACCGGGTTTCCCGGGCCTTCGAGCAGGCAATACACTTCTTCACCCTCGTTGCCCATGTATTCAAAAGTAATGGCGCGGTAATTTGTTTCCGGCGATAAACCACTAACATTCACACTGTTTTCGCTACCGTTATAAACACAAACCCATTGGCCGATTTTCGACCCACCGGGAAATTCGCTGTCTCCAATATAGGTCTTTCCGGCTTGAGGTTCGGGATGATCCGATTCTTCGCTTTTAGTAATAAAAACAACCCTTTGGGGTTCAAGGTCGTGGATTACTCCGGGCACTTCCTTGAAAATTTCAACACCGTTATCGGAAGCCACTAAAACATCACCGTTCATATCGGTTGCTATGTCGTTAATTTTACTGCTGAAAATGGTCTCCGGAAAACCATTCCCGTTTGTCCAGGTTAGTTTCACGGTTTCGCTGCCGGCAGAAGCCTTAATGTCGGAGGCCTGAACACCGGAAGCATGTTTATAAATCCCTTCGGTTGATATGATGTGCAAACCGTTATCGGTCCCCATCCATATATTGCCTTTGCTGTCAATTTCAACATCGTTTACAACGGGGTGAACAATTCCTTCGTACTCAGTAAACGCAAAGTCCCAGTAATTTTTGGTTGAAGGCCCCAAATGCTGAAAGGTACCGCGGGTAGTTCCGTACCACTGAATGGTGTCTGCTGCAATGGTTATTGAATTGATTGAATCGCTCCAGAAACCGCTCCAGCGGCTTGTCATTGCCGAAGCACTGGTAAACCCGTCAACATCACTATAACTGTAACGTATAACGCCTTTGCCAGCCGTAGCAACGTATACCGATGCATCGTTTTCGTAGCTGGCAATATCGTTTACTACAAGTCCGTTCCAGTCTTGATATTCACGATCGGCATCCATAAAAGTATCAACAACATCCCAGTTTTCACCATCATATACATTCAGTCCCCCGGTAGTGGCAATCCACCAGTTGCTGTTTGCATCAATGCCAACTGCATCAACCATATCGGAAAGGATTTCAGAACCCGAACCGCCAACATAATAATTTTCAGAAGACACAATTCCTTCTGCATTTATTTTCAGGGCAGAAACACCGCCATTGGTGGCTACCAATAAATTGTCGTCGTCGTAAGTCCGTTCATAGAACATGTCGTTAATGGTATTGTCGTGCAGGTGGTTCGAGTTATCGACGGTTGTCCAGTTGGTACCATCGAAACGTGAAATACCTGCATCGGTGCCAAACCATTTCACCCCGTGTTTATCAACCGCGATTTTCTTAACTTTTGCACTCACCAGCCCGCTGTTTTGCGGTGTAAACGGATCGTTGTTGAGGTTAACTTTTATTAGTTCAATACCATTACCGGTATCCAAATCGCGCGAATATTGTTTATCAACCGGGTTGTTCCAGTGTTCGTAAACCCCCAGGCTTGCAATGGCGGTACCATCACCCTCGGGATCATATTCAATTTCTTCGGGCCAGTACGAAGGATCGGCTGCCTGAAAGAGGTAATCGTCGCATCCTTCGAAATACGGGTAACGGATGCTCTCATTTTTATCTTTGTATTCTTCCAAAAGAAAATCGTAGCAAACGGCATCAACAGCCACGCGGTCCTGCGACACAAAAAGCGACGAAGGATAATCGCCGTTAAACGGTTCCATGTTCCATTTATCAATGTAGCCTTCCCAACTGCGGCCGGCCCAAATACCATCGATAATTGTCAGCAGGGTTTTGCCGCCAAGATCTTTGTGCCCGAGGTAATCTACCAAATGACGGTAGTTCCCGTAACCGGGATCATTGGCCGGTAACGAATAGTGCATGTCAATTGCATATTGTGAGTCGGATCCGGCTCCATTCTGCAGCACAGAGCCCTGATGGTTCTTGGCCCCAAGGGTAATTCCGCCTTCGTTGTGTGTTTTCAGGCAGGGCATGTTAATAAAGTAGTCGGCATCGGCATATTCCTGCGGAATACGCCACTGGTGCCGGCCATCGCTAAAATGCATTACAGCCTCTGACGTTGGAACAGTTTGGTGCCGTCCACTCAACACCCTGCCACACGTATAGTTTACATTTGGATAAACCTCGGCGCACATGTCCCAGTAAAGGCTGTGAAAAGTACGGAACGGATCACCAATAAAAATATCCGCCTCATTAACACCAACTACTTCCACCAGGTGCTTCAGCAATGCCAATGCCAGTTCGGGTGTAGAATCCATGCGGTTAAAATCATTGGTTTTATCTTCGCCCGAGGCTGAGTTGGTAATGTTTAGTTTAATGTATATTTTCTCACCGGGCTGATATCCAACATCACCTTTCCCTTTTTGCGCATTAAAATATTCAAAAAGCACATTCCAGGCCTCTTCAAGTCCTTCTTCCCCGGCATAGCTCAATATGGCCTGTTCGAGCATTTTTTCCACCTCTTCGCCATTGGTAAAATAGGCCCACCAATTGCTTTTATCACGGGAATTCGACGAGGGAGTAAAATTCTCGTCGGTAGCATGTTTGTCCCAAACCCAAACCACACGACCGGGGTGCAAACCCTGCGCATCACCAATAGGGGCATTTGCCTCAAAATGATCGGCTGTTAACTGGTTTACGGCTTTTACATCCTGTGTATTCGAAATGTTTGCAGCCATGAGCATAACCAGCGCCACAACAAAAAATGCCGAAGCGGCAATGTATTTTGTAGCTGCCAGTGATTTTTTAAATTTCCGAAATGCAAATGCCGAGCCGGCTATGGAAAGCAGGTAAATGATAAAACTCGACATAAACGGGGCAGCCGTTCGCATACACGGGTACGTTGCCCTCGATGGTTTGGGTATTACCCTTATCAGGAACCATGCCGTTGATGCGATTCCAAAAAGGAAAAACGAAATTCTCATCCACAGTTTCCCTTTATTTTTTTTATGTTTCTCTTCTCTCATTGTACTACTTATTATTATTCCACTATTTCTTATTATTAACCAAATATTTATCGTGTTACATTAAATTTAACCGATGATGAACGGATATAACCGTTTGAATTCACGTTAATATTCATGATGTATATACCGGGCTTCAGTCCGCCGGCATTCCATGAAAAATTATTATTACCGGATCCGAAAGCCTCTTCCCTTAATTGAAGCACATTTTGCCCTTTCGCATTAACTATTCTTGCAGAAACAAGTGAAGGCTCACTAAGATAAAAATGAACATTCACATTTTCTGAAGCGGGATTCGGGTATAGTGTAGCTTCAAAAATATCGGGCAGGCCCAAATGGGGCGATGACACAACATCGTTTTTCGAAACGGCAACAAGCTCAATGCCGTCACCTGTACCAAGGTTCCGGGTATATTTTTTGTCGGCCGCGTTATTCCAGTGCTCATACACACCGAGGCTTTTTAAAAGTGTGCCATCTCCTTCGGGGTCATACTCCACTCCCGGCGCCCAATTTGCCGGGTCGGCAGCCTGGTACAGGAAATCATCGGTACCGGCCATATAGGCATACCGTTCTTTATTTGGTTTGTTTTTGTATTCTTCAAGTAAAAAGTCGTAACAAACAGCATCGATGGCCACCAAATCCTGCGAAACGAAAAGCGACGAAGGATAATCGCCATTAAAAGGCGCCATGTTCCACTTTTCGACAAAACCTTCCCAACTGCGGCCTGCCCAAATACCATCGATAATGGTAAGGAGTGTTTTTCCGCCCATTTGTTCGTGTCCAAGATAATCGACCAAATGCCTGAAACGGTAATGACCGCCATCACTTGCGTCATGATCGGGCAAAGAATAGTGCATGTCGTAAGCCGACTGCCCGCTGGAACTGGCACCGTCTTGTAAAATGGATCCCTGGTGGTTTTTTGCACCAAGCGTTATCCCGCCTGAATCATGCGTTTTCAGGCAAGGCACATTGATGAAATAATCGGAATCGATGTATTCCTGCGGAATGCGGTATGCCAGTCTCCCATCGCTGAAAAATATTTCGTGATCAGCAGAAGGTACGGTTTGGTGACGCCCGTTACGGCCAATGCCATCGCAATAAACCACGTTGGGATATTCGCTGTGAAGCATGTCCCAGTATAAATCGTGAAAAGTGCGGAACGGGTCGCCCAAATAAATATCCTCCTCGGCAACCCCCGCATATTCAATCAACTGCCTCAACAGGGCCAGCAATACTTCAGGGGTAGTGTCCATCCGGTCGAAATCATTGACCTTCGTTGTTCCCGATACCGAACAGCATGAATTCGTTACATTAATTTTTATATAGATTTTTTCACCGGGCTGATACCCCACATTCCCCTTCCCGTGGTTTTGGTTATAATACCTGAACATTACCTCCCAGGCAACGGGCAACGATGAAATATCGGTATATTTAATGATGGCCTTTTTGAGCATGTCATCCACAACATCGGCATCGGTAAATTCTGCCCACCAGTCGCCCGACGAAGGGTCGCAGCTTTCATCGGTGGCATCGTCGTTCCACATCCACACAACACGGCCGGGCTTATAACCTTTTGCCTCACCTATTGGGTCGTTGGCCGTGAAATAATCGGACGAAACAAGCTCCATAGCCCGTGCTTCGTTCCTTCTTGTAGTATTGGCCACCAGTAACATTACAAATGCAACCACCAGAAAAGAAAAAGCAGCAAAATATTTTGCTCCCGTCAATTTCTTTTTGAATTTCTGAAATGCAAAAGCCGACCCGGTAATTGACAAAATGTAAATGATAAAACTTGACATAAAGGGTGCAGCAGCTTTCATGCACGGATATGTTGCCCTTGAAGGCTTGGGAATAACCCGTATCAGAAACCAAATTGTTGATAGTATTCCAAATAAAACAAAAGCTATGCGAAAACGAAGATTCCTTTTCCTTGCAGGAAATTTAACCTGATGATTTTGAAAATCACCTTTTAGAAATTTTTTCATAAATAAAAAGTAAGTAAGTTTCAGCATTCACTGTTAAAGTGATTAAAACCAACACAAATGGTTTAACAGCTCTGCCCCAAAAATAAAATATTTCTTTCCGCAAAAAATAGGGTTATCATTTATGATTAAACAACTCCCCACGGTTGCAAAAAATAGCTAAATAGAAAAGAGGAAACACAATACCAAAAGTTATCCGCTTTACTAATTTTGAAAATCCTAAAAATACGGTATAAAATCAAAAAACCTAAATTTTTCAAAAATATATTCAAAACTGAAATGGAATAATTACTGATGTGCCGAAATAAAATTTGGAATAGGTCATTTTTTTATTCTTCGTCTTTGACTTAATTTGTGCTAACATTTAAATTACAGATCATGGAAAAAGTTACCGAACGTTTTTTACGCTATATCAAAACCGATACCCAATCGGACCCCAAAAGCGGCAGGCATCCAAGTACGCCCTCACAACTCAAATTCTCAAAAGAACTTGCAATGGAACTGGAAAAAACAGGACTGCAAAACGTTACAGTTGACGACAAAGCCTATGTAATGGCCACACTTCCGTCAAACATCGATAAAAAAGTGCCCGTACTCGGGCTTATTGCACATGTCGATACCAGTTCCGATTTTTCAGGCAAAGACATAAACCCCCAATTCCATCACAATTACGACGGAGGCGATATCGTACTGAACGAAAAAGATAACATTGTACTATCGCCAGCTGTATTTCCCGAAATGCTGAAGTACACCGGCCAAACGCTCATCACAACAGATGGAACAACCCTGCTGGGCGCCGATGATAAAGCCGGCCTGGCCGAAATTGTTACAGCCATGGAGTATTTGGTTGAACATCCCGAAATATCCCATGGCGAAATCCGTCTGGGCTTCACACCCGATGAAGAAATTGGCGAAGGTGCCGATTTTTTTGACGTTGAGAAGTTCGGAGCCGATTTTGCCTACACGCTTGATGGCGATGAGCTTGGCGTTATCGAATATGAAAATTTCAATGCCGCCATGTTAAAGGTAACCATCAAAGGACAAATGGTACACCCGGGCTACGCCAAAAATAAAATGAAGAACTCGGCGCTGGTGGCCCATAAGTTTATCTCGATGTTACCTGCTTTCGACATTCCTGAAAAAACCGAAGGGTATGAAGGTTTTTTCCACCTGATGGAAATTAACGGCTCGGTTGAAAAAACCGAAATGCAGTTCATCATCCGCGACCATAACCGGGAACTTTTTGAAAAAAGGAAAAAGCTGGTTGAAGGAATTGTTGCCCAACTCAACCTTGAATACGGCGAAAACACGGTTGTAATCGATATGAAAGATCAGTATTACAACATGCTTGAAAAAATTGAACCGGTTAAACACATTATTGATATTGCCCGTGATGCAATGCTCGTAAGTGATGTGAAACCGCTAATAAAAGCCATAAGGGGAGGTACCGACGGGGCAAGGCTTTCGTACATGGGACTGCCCTGCCCTAACCTGTTTGCGGGCGGGCTGAATTTTCACGGACGCTTTGAGTTCATCCCCGAAAAGTCGATGGTTAAAGCCGTTGAGGTAATTTTAAAAATTGTTGAAAAAGTCAGCAAAATGTAATTTTTCTTACAGCCATTGCATATTAATGACCCTAAATGCAACGTTTATTGTAAAACGCTGTCTCTTAAAAACAGCTAAACCTGAATAATGGAATTAAACCGTTTTTACAAATTATTGATTGGTTACGCCATTGTGGGACTGCTGCCTTTTTTTGGGTTTTCGCAAAACATGGTGGCCGATACGCTAATTGTCGCGTTCAACGACACGCTGAAACCGGCATTGGGAAGCCTTTCGATTGAAAAAGTTAACGACCTGCGAAACACCGATTCAAACTTTCTCTCGGTTTACGAAAAAAAGAAATGGTTATTTTTCCCGGTCGATCAAATTGTAAAAACCGAAAACCCACTGGCCCGCCATGTAAAACAACAATATTATTCCGATTCAGCAGGCATTGCCCAATACCGGGTAAACATCAATCATTTCGAAATAAAAAATTATACCTCGTTATTTGGCCGACAGCTTATATTGCACTCTACCCTCGAAATTTCTGAACAGAACGAAGAAAACGACAGTACGTTTATCGGCACATTTTACTATGAAGCTTCTGAAACAAGAAAAAAGAAGGAACCGGTTGCTAAAAGCTATGAAGCCCTGCTCGATAAGTGGTCGATGCGCTTTGGTGGCGATCTTCTGGCCGTTCAGAATGAAATTGACAAAGTTGTGCCCGCACAATATTATCATTTCAGAAGGGAACAACGGGCAGTAGGAAAGAACTTTTATACCTCGGTGGAAGCTTTTGCCGGTTTAAACTTTTGGGGCGTCGATGGCGAACTCTGGTTCTCGCAACCCGAGGCAAACCGGATATTTAACCGTTCAAGCGGGGTAATCAGGTACGTTAACCATCCCGATTTTCAAGCCATTGCAATTGGCAGCAATGTGCGGCGCTGGAATTACCGTTTAAATCAGCATTGGATATTTTCGAACAAAATGGCCCTGCTGCTTGGAATAAACAACTGGAAAGACATAAAAACCGTTGGGCACAAGCTTGAAGAGATCCTGCTATTTAATGCATCAATGACCCAATCGGTAAACTTTAACCCACTCGATAAAACCGGCTTTGTTTTCGGAATTGGGCTTATGGAAGACCTGCATTACGTCATTTACCACAACATAACGTTTAACCTTGGAATATCGCTAAACTGTGCCTGGAAATTTTAAACGGACATATTGTCTCCTGTTTGGGTTGTTGTTTTTATCGATTACGGCAAGCGCCCAAAAATCGACTTTATCGGGCATCATTACCGATAAAACAACGGGCGAAACCCTAATTGGTGCCACCATTTTCATCCAAAGCGAAGGCTCAGGTACAACAACCAACAGTAACGGTTTTTTTAGTTTCCCGGGCATAAAAACAGTTAATGTTGAAGTTGACTATTCGTTTATTGGTTATGAACCAAAAACGGAAAACTACACGTTTGGAAAAGGAGAAAAAAAGTTTGTTGAAATTCAGCTTTCGCCCTCCGATGTTGAAATTGGCCAGGTAGATGTAATTGAACAGGGCCGGGAACAACTTGGCGACAAACAGGTTGAAGTGAGCCATCACACCCTAACCCCGCGCGAAATACAGGCCATACCGGTGGCCCGTAACGACGTGTTTAAAGCCATGCGCTACATGCCGGGCATGGAACCCGCCGAACCATTTTCACCCCTTTTATCAGTCAGGGGAAGCGATCCGGGCGAAAACCTGATCATGCTCGACGGGGTGACCATGTACAATCCCTATCACTTCATGTCGTCGTCGGGTATTTTTAACATGCAAACCGTAAAAAATGTCGATATGATGCTGGGCGGTTTTGGTGCTGCCTACGGGGGGCGCAATGCCGCGGTAATAAACATATCGACAAAAGACGGGAACAACAGTGGCCTGCATGGCGAAGTTCACCCTACAACATCGGAAACAAAAGTATTCCTCGAATTCCCCGTGGGTGAAAAAACCACCATGATGGTTGCTGCCCGGGCCAATTACGATTTGATCGGAAATTTCATGATGTACAGCAACAACTACTTTTACGACATAAACCTGTCGCTTACTCACCGATTCAGTCCGCGTCACCGTTTTACCCTGAAATACTTTGGATCACGAGACATGACCAACATCGACTTTAACAGCATATATAAATACATGGGCAATACCATTGGCATGCAGGACTATTTCGACGATATGAGCCTGAAATGGATCAACAACTGGGACAACAACATTGTGACCGGTATATGGAAATCGGTGCTCGCCCACAACCTCTTTTTTAAAGCGCAGGCTTATGGTTCGTTCCACAACGCCGATAACTTCACCGAAATGGTGATGAATGTTGAAGACGTGGTTTTCGACACCTCCACACGTTTAAAAAGCAAAGTGAACGACTGGTGCATAAAGGGTTCCCTCACCTACAAACCCTTTTTATGGAACGAGATAAATGCCGGGCTTGAATATAACACCTACACCTTTGCAAACGGGTCGGAAGTAAACGCGATCGATTACGGATCGGCGCAACGAAGCCCTTTCCAGCTTTCGGCCTATGCGGAAGATAAACTAACTCTTGGCCCGCTTCAGATCAGGGGCGGCATACGGGCTTCAAAATTCGAAAACGGCAACTGGAACTGGGAACCACGGTTTAATGCTGTTGCCCAAATTGGCGACCGGGTAAAAATTAAAGCCGCCTGGGGCAAATACAACCAATACATCATCAGCATGAACACCCAGGAGTTTGAATTTAATCAGTTTCTCGATTACTATTACCCTCTCGATAATAAGCTGCCAGGCCTTTCGTACCACTACATTGCCGGCGCCGATGTCACAATTGACCGGCAAAACACCATCTCGCTTGATGTGTATTATAAAGATATTGCCCGCACCTATACCTTCGACCTGCTAATTGATCAATTCGAGGCATTTGCCCTAACCGATAAAATTGTGGCCGGCAGTGGCAAATCGTACGGGATGGAATTGTTATGGAAAGGCCGTTTCGGAAAATTCTCGGGGTGGGCCAGCTACTCGCTTTCAAAATCGACCCGTTCGTTTCCACACATCATGAACGGGCAGGAATATGATTTTGATTACGACCGCAGGCACTCGTTTAAAGCGGTTATGAATTACCAGGCCACCAAACGCATTTCGTACAGCGCTTCGTTTATCGCACAAAGCGGGGTGCCGCGCTCGGTTGAAAACACCATGCAAATGTTTTACATGTACGAACCGCTAACCGGTGAAATGATTTACAGCCCCCAGTACGTTACAGCTCAAAAAAACGGGGTGCGCATGCCCTGGCTGCTGTACCTCGATTTTGGATTGCAGAAAAAAGTGGTAAGTGGATTCGGAAAAGATCTGTCCGATTTTTTTGGGGCTGCCGAATCGTACCTGACAGTTAATGTCTATAATGCACTTTTTTTCCGAAGGAATATTCTGTATTACATTCCCGCCGGAGGCCTGGAAATGTTAATCCCCATGGGCGATAATTATTTTCCAATGGTTTCGGCGGGCTATACATTAAAGTTTTAAAATGAAGAAATGGACAATCATACTGGCAGTTACCTTTTTATTGCACGGATGCGTTGAAATTGGGGAATACTATGTGGGGCTGAACATGCAACCTGAAATTGAGGGGTTTGAACCGGGGCTTAACGTGTACGGTGTAATAAAAGCCGGGCCAACATTCGATACCATCAACCACTTTTTTGAAGTGGAACGCCTGCTGAATATTTTGGGCACATTCGATTCGATGAATGTCAGCAATGCAAATATTACATTAAGCCGGAAACTAATTACGGGTGAAACAACCGATTACAAGCTCGCATATCATGGCGATGGAAGATATTTTAATGAAGAAATCATTGCCGCTCCCGGAGAAAAATGGGATTACACCTGCACATACGATACATTCTATGTTCGTTCATCCTGTATTATTCCAAACACCCCGAAACTTATGGGTGAAGTTAATGTTTCAACAGGGAATTCCGTTTCGTTTACGCTTGAAGCCGATACAACCGCGTTCATGTATCTGGTTTATTTATTGAGTGATGAAGCTGTGTTTACCGAACGGAAAATCCCGGTGAAAGACGAAGCCACTACGTTTGAATTGGCTCCGGATTGGAACCCCGTTGAAGTTTCAACCTTGTTATTTGTTTTTGCCTACGACCAAAACCTCGAAAAATATACAACAACTTCCAACATCTTTTTCAAGCCCAATGCCTACCGCCCCCCGTATTCAACGGTTGAGGGGGGATACGGTACGTTTGGGGCAATTAGCAGCGCCATGTTTGAGGTGAAATAGGTGTTTTTACAAAAAAAGAAACAGATTTATTACCTTTGAAATAAAAAAAGATGATTACAAAAACTCAGATAATTAATTCACTTGACAGATTGCCTGAAAATATATCTATTGACCAATTAGTCGATCATTTGATATTTGTTGAAAAAGTTCAAAAAGGGCTTGACGATTTTTTAAACGGACGAACAAATACGAAAGAAGAAGCCAAACAAAAATTGAGTAAATGGTTATAATCATCTCTGTGCTGCTAAATATTTCTCCTGCATTTGAATAACCACCTTGTAAAATTCGGGAAAACGTTCCCATAAATCTTCTTTACAGGTTTTCAGCTCACTGCATTCAATGCAACTGTCCATCCCTTTTTCAATCACACATTTTCTCACAGTGCATTTTTCAACAACAAC
>JAIOZY010000013.1 GCA_021740385.1 Prolixibacteraceae bacterium
AAGAAAATGGTCCTCACGGATTGATACTTTTTAACGTTTCAATTGTATGGATATGGAACCATTTAAAAAATTATCAAATTTGGAACCAACAGGAAAAGTAAAAAAGCTTGTTGCATTGATCTTTTTGTTTTCCTGTTGTTTGTATGGCCGGGTTGCATGGGCTACAACCTTTGTAACGGTGCAGCCTTATGAAATTAAGTTTAATTACGAAGCCGGTTACAGCAACGATGCCCTAACGATAAGCGATTATAGCGGAGAGACAATAACCTCGCCGGAATGGGCTTATGGTTGCAGCCCTGATAGTTTTGCTTACATTATGGGGCAAAGCGACCGGAGCATACAGGTGCGCTTTAGCAGCAACTGCAGCAACATACATTTGATCATAAACCTTACGGTAAGCTCGGGCACGGGCATTGGCACGGTGTGCAACCATTTCGAGGCCAATTACACCGCGCTCGACTGGATAACCCTTGAACTTGACGGGAACATACCCGGCAGCGTGGGCACACGTAGTTTTTCCTGGCAATGGTCGGTGTATGCATTGCCACTCGACATAACCAATTACTGTGCCGCCACGAGTACGAATTCTACCAGCCATACCTACTACACACTGCTTGCCGCGCCTCAGTCGCCAATGTCCGAACCCTGGAGCAGTGTGCTGGATTACGCTTGTGATTGGGCTAGCGGGGAGACATCAAATGTTAGTATTACAACTGAGATTACAGAATATTTATATGGGTGTGGATTTGATTATGAAACAACTCAAGGAGGGTCAACATATTCACATCCCAACTATTATTCATATCCACATCATTTTAATGTCAGCCAGCTAATTTCTGATTTATCTAATCCAGATAATATTGATGTAAATTGTTTAGATATGGCAAGGGCAATTGTTACATTTGGTAATGCCTTGGGGACAGATTTAGAACTAATTAGATTTTCTGGAGGTTATGCCTTAAATCATATTGATCCAATTGGATCGGCTTTAGCGACAAATAACACATTCTCGACTCCATTAATTGATGATGATTGCAGAACAGGAGGATTCGGTTATCATGCTTTTGCCAAAGATGGGAATAATCACATTTGGGATGCTACTCTCAGATATGATATTGATTCAGATCCAGATAATGTGATAAACTCAAATCCTAATTGTGGAGAAACCTCGTCTGGGCAAGATTGGGAACTGCCTTGTAATGAATCTTTAGCAACATATCTTTCCAGATTGTTAGATAATTGGTCAAAACCGGATAATGATTACCCAATTGATTGTAGTAATCCTTATGATTGTGGTTCATTATCAGACAATGAAAATATTATTGCATATTAAATTTATGGAGGGATTTGAAATGGAAAAAAGATTAAAAAATATTTTGACTTTTCTTATATTTGGTTCTATTCTCAGTAATACATATTCTCAAGAAAGTCAATACAATTTTGATAATTGGCCTGGTAAAAATAGTATAGCCAAAACTGGTATTGAATTACCTAAAGATTTTGTGACAAAACACAATATGAATATCACAAAAGGTTCATCAAGCGATGCCTTTATTTTTAGATTTTATTATAATGTGAATAACATAGCAAAGAATGGAAAACTTCAAGTTGCTGTTTTATCTAATTCTGATGAGGCACAGATTGCTTTATTAAATTATTTGGAATCTCTAAGTACGAGAATTAAGCCGCCTATGCTTAATAATGAAGAATTTGAATATGGAGATGTTGCTTTTGGTCAAGTTTATGATGGCGAATTTAGAGTAGCATATACTAAAAATAATGTTTTTATAGTAATACATGCTCCGTTAAAAGACGCAAAAAAAATCGCTTATGACATTGAATATAATATTAAAAAAGCCCCTGTTTGGAAAAATAAAGATAATAAACCATCATTTATTTTTTAAAGAATGACAACTAATTAGTTGAAATTTTATAAATCACTTATTACATTTAAAAATAAATGTTAATCTAAAAAAAAATGAAAACATTAATAAAAGCACTAAGCATAATAATTGTTTTTTCGTTAATATCATGCGATAAGGACGTACCAATATCTTCTAATGGGAACAATGAAGCTAAGATACAGCGTAAATTATTATTCAATTCCGTTCAGGATACCATTCCCGGAGCTGTGCTTAAATATCAGTATGATGATATGATGAACCTGAAAAAAATAAATTATTGTTCAGCAATTAGTTGTGATGATATTTGTGTATATGAGATATTCGACTATTCTGATAATTCTGTTCTAAAAAAGAAGTTCACCTTTCATAAAGTATCAGATTCTATCGGGTGGCAGGTGCATGATTCTACTGTGTTTGAGTATGAAAATGGCCGATTAATATTGAAAGAAACATTTTATACAAATCTCTATTCCGATAAAATTACCATCAATTATGAATATGAAACTGAAAAACTCACAAAAGAATACATTTATTATAACAATCAATTCGATTATCTTATAGTCTATGACTATAATAATGGGAAATGTGTAAAAGAATGCCATTATAAAGATGAAGAAAAAAGTGAATTATATAAATATATTATTCATTCTTTTAAAGATGAAAGAAAAACAAAATCAGAAGTTTATAGCTCAAAAAATACAATTATCCAGTCTATTACATACGCATACGACGAATATGGTAATTTAACTGAAGAAGCATCTGTACAACTTGATCTGACCATCGTTAAAGATTTGGATTATAAAATTCAATATGAATACATTTACAACAAAAAAGTAAGACTAAAATGAAATACTTTTTATTAATATTACCAATTTTTATTCTTTGTTGTTGTAACGATAACAATAGGGACTTGGATGAAAATGTCTCAAAAAAATATATTGAGTTAACTGATAATTTTTCTTTTCAGGAATTTGAAAGTGTTCAGGAATTTGTCTTTGAAAATGGAGACAGGCAAACCTATTGCAACCTGTATAATGACAATCCCCATTTTTCCTTTAATGGATTTGAAGTTTATCTGGATCCGGAAACCGGACAGGAAAATATGAACTGCGATCCGGAAATCTCAGATTTCAATCAAATTGTAATAGTCGATCTGGATGTAAGCCTGCAATATTATCGTTTGCTCATTGTAAGGGAAGGAGATTTAGAAAATGGCAAGATATTTTTTTCGGTACCTGAAGGAATTGAAGAGAATAAGATTTACCTGGTAAATACTGACCAAAAAGATGTTGATTTAATGATCAAAAACGTGTTGGAATTAATTGAAAAGATTAAAGAAGAAATTTATAAATAGTATCCAGTTTGATTTTTTATTAAGCATTATTACGAAATGAGTTTAAATAAGAGTTGGTCACGCAACTAAAAAGCATCGGTTTGCATCAGAAGGGTGAAGGCAACATTGCCATTGAAGGCAACGAACTGGAACCCGGCATGTACCTATACGCGCTGATTGCCGACGGAAAATTGGTTGATACGAAGAAAATGGTCCTCACGGATTGATACTTTTTAACGTTTCAATTGTATAGATATGAAACTATTTAAATTATCAATTTTGGGAAAAACGGGAAAAGCGAAAAGGCTTGTTGCATTGTTATTTTTGTTTTCCTTTTGTTTGTATGGCCAGGTTGCATTGGCTACAACCTATGTAACGGTACAGCCTTACGGGATCAAGTTCAATTACGAAGCCGGTTACAGCAACGATGCCCTAACGATAAGCGATTATAGCGGAGAGACAATAACCTCGCCGGAATGGGCTTATGGTTGCAGCCCGGATAGTTTTGCTTACATTATGGGGCAAAGCGACCGGAACATACAAGTGCAGTTCAGCAGCAATTGCAGCAGCATGCATTTGATCATAAACCTTACGGTAACCTCAGGCACGGGCATTGGCACGGTATGCAACCATTTCGAGGCCAATTACACCGCGCTCGACTGGATTACCCTTGAACTGGACGGGAACATATCCGGCAGCGTGGGCAGGCACAATTTTACCTGGCAATGGTCGGTGTATGCCATTCCCAACGACGATGCTTATTGCTCAGCTACAAGTACGAATTCTACCAGCCACACCTACTACACCCTGCTTGCCGTACCTCAGGCTCCAATGGATGAACCCTGGAGCAGTGTGCTTGATTATGCGTGTGATTGGGCGAGTGGACAGACAACTGAATATTACATCATTTCTTCAATAACAGAAGGAGCCTATGATAATATTGGAAAAGAGTATTATGGAGGTGATAGTCATGCAGTTCTTCCCAATTTTAATTTAACTGGTTTTTTTGCAGATGATTGGGCTGATTGCCGTGATATGTCTGCTGTTGTGCAAATTTTCTCTAATGCGCTGGGAGCTCAAAGTATTCAAGTGCGAAGAATAGATGGCCAGTTTGTATATAAGCTTATACTCCCTATTGGTAAATATAACTGGACATCAGGTACATGGAATTTTCACCAAGTTGGTTATTATAGTAACGTTTTTGATGCATGTTTACAACTTGATCAATCTTCACCTCGAATTCCTATTAATGAACAAATAAATGGTAGTTATAAAAATGATTTATTTGATTCTGGATATTGGACACCCAATAATGCGACTGCCTATACGTATGTATATTAATAATTGAATCACCAGAATAATTATGAACATTAAAATGAAAAGTAAGTTTTTTTTAATAATCTCGTTTATTTTGCTCCAATTTTTTTCGATTAGTTATGCTCAAAAAGATATTTTATTGGTTGATGATAACATAGAAGGATTTAAATTAATTAGAGAAATGAAGTCTTTTTGGCAGATAAGTGCAGATTCATTAACTGATAATGTTCTTGAACAAAAATGGAGTTTATATGAAAATGATGAATATTATATTAGCTATTGTGAATTCGATAACGAAGAAGATGCAATAAAAGGAGTTGCATATAATGCTAATTCCAGTGCAATGCCATTTATCTTTGGATCTCCAACCGGTGAAATTGTAGGGAATGTTTCTTGGAGATCTTTAGACGGAAGTGCTATTTGTTTCCAAAAAAACAATATTGGTATTAAAATATTTAAACCTCTAAATGTTAAGGAGAAAGATAAGAAAGTAATTCTTAGCATTTCTAATAATATATTAGAAAAGATTAATGCAAATATTTCATCTAATATTAGATTGGAGAATGATAAACTTTTAAATTATTTATCACATGAACAACTTCAAAAAATAACTGAAAATTATAACAATTTACTAACTCAAGATGGCTATAGCGAATTCAAAGTTGAAAAATCTAAATGGGTTATAGCAGAAGATAGCTTGTTAATGGGTTATAGAAAAGAATGGTCAAAAAAGCAGTCTATTTTTTATATTGACATTGCTTTGCTATCTAATTCTAATGATGCACTGGAAGCCTCTGAATTTCGTAGTAAAATTACATCGAGCCCTTTATGCATATTAGGTAACGATGAATCAATTTCTGTTGCTATTAATGATTGGATAAATGAATGGAATGAATTAGATAAATTAAGTCTTATCTCAATAATCGGAATAAAGGGTAACTTGTCATTGCATTTTTATTATTATAATAATGCAGAACTTGATTTTATTTTACTTAATGAAATATTAAAATCTATAAATTAAAATGAAAATTCCTTTATTAATTAATACTCTTAAAATTATGTAATTATGAAACATTTTAATAAAATATTGCACTATTTGATGCTATTTTTAATCCTTATTTTTAGTGCCTGTGATAGTGAAATGATGCACTCTGTAACTTTCACCCCGACTAATCATGCAATAAGCAAGCTGGGGGCTGAAATGCGTTATGTTATTATAGTTCCTGAAAACAATTTCTATAATTTTTCTTCAGAAGATTCTATTTTAAACTGTGAGGGAGATTACTGTAAGGATTTTTTAGTACCTCTTTCAGAAATGGATAAACTAGCTCAGGTACTTTCTGATACAACAATATTTGAATGGAGGTTCATGACCGCTGAATTACCATACCCGGAAAACAATTGTTCGATGTTGGTATATGCTGGTCGCAATCAATCGACAGGCGGATATAACGATTACATGTGTTCGATTGGTAACGGTAGTTCTGCGATTGATATTATAAGGGAAATATCGAAGTCATTTTCAGGAGAAGCAAATATTGCATTTGATGAAATTATTGCCTCTTTGGAGTGATCAAAAAGTAGGTTTAGTTTTCTAATTGAACAAAATTAGTGGATCAAAGTAATATTGTCCCCCGCTGCCGCACGATTGCATCGTGTGGTTTAGCCACAGGCTAAAATAATAACATACACTTTAAGAATTCCAAAAATTCTAAATGAGCCGCAGCTTCAAGTTCAATTACTAAAAACCACGCGAACGATTCGCGCGGTAGCGGGGGATAAATACACCGGCGGGCAAGCAAAGCGAATACGACGATTCATACATCCGGAAAACGGCTATAAAACACAAAATTCCTTACATTACCACAACATCGGCTGCACTGGCTGCCACCAAAGGGATCAAAGACCGGCAGGAGAGGCAGTACCGGGTAAAATCGCTTCAGGAGTACCATGCTGAAATAACTGAGGCGGAATAGAACACGGGTAACACGGATTTAACGGTTTTGAACAGCTTTTTTCTCTGTTAAGCGGATTTACTGTATCCTTTTAAAAAAACGCAAAGACGCTGAGGTGCTATGGATTTTAATTCACAGTATTTTTGTGTATTTATATTAATCATTAAATTAAAAAGATTATAAAACTATTATACTGTGAATATCCGAATTTTCAGTGTAATTCGCATTTCTAACCTGCCTGATTTATAAAATTTTCATCTTGCTAAACTTTTTTATGCTGTAAAACATGTTTTTTAATTTGTTACATTATTTGTAAAATAAAACAATAAATGTAACTTTGCTTTTGTTTTGTATTTTATAGCACATGAAAAAATTTCAGGATACAGGTAAAACAGATCAAATTCTTCAGGCAGCAAAGAAGCTTTTCTGGAAACACGGGATACGTAAAATCTCTGTCGATGAAATATGCCGCGAGGCCGGGGTAAGCCGCATGACTTTCTACCGCCTTTTTAAAAACAAGATTGAAGTGGTTAAAGTTGTAATAAACCGGATTTTTGAGAAGACCGAAAAAGATTACAAAGCGATAATGGCACGCGACATTCCGTTTGCCGAAAAAGTTAAAGATCAGGTGCGTTTAAAATACGAGGGAACCAATGAGCTGGGTGAAGAGTTTATTGCCGATATTTATTCCGGCTGGAATAAGGAATTGCAAAATTTCTTTCAGGAAGTATCATCCCGGATCGTTTTAATGGTACGTGCCGATTATGAAAAAGCAATAGAAAAAGGTTGGATACGAAAAGATGTAAACATCGATTTTATTTTTTACATGAGCCAAAAAATGGCCGAAATGACAACCGACCCTGTGCTGATGCGTATGTACAGTAATCCACGAGAGCTTATTATGGAATTTATGAACATGATGTTTTACGGAATAATTCCACGGGAAAATGAATAAAATAAAGATAATTGGCTGTTTGTTGTTTTTGGTTTCCTGTTGTGTTGTTTCAACAGGCGCCGAAAATCAATTCGATTACAAGGGGCAATTATCTGCATGGGGGCTTTTTAACCCGTCGGCTGACCAATCGCTTTGGTTTGGCGGCCGGTATATTCCCCAAGCCAATTACGAGATTAACCTTCCCGGAAATCACCTTATCGATTTTGAGGCATCGGCCAACCTGTTTGGTACAACGGCAATTACGCCATTTACTTCTGTGGAATACGAAGGAAAAATCAAACCTTACCGGGCGTGGGTACGTTACAGTGCGTCACAACTGGAAATCAGGGCAGGACTGCAAAAAATCAATTTTGGTTCGGCATCCATGCTCCGACCGCTCATGTGGTTCGACCAGATCGACCCGCGCGACCCGTTAAAACTGACCGATGGTGTTTGGGGTGTGCTCGGGCGGTATTACTTCCTGAACAATGCCAATATCTGGCTGTGGGGACTTTATGGTAATCATGAAACAAAAGGCTGGGAATTGGCAAAAACCGAAAAAGGTATCCCTGAATTTGGCGGCCGTTTTCAGTTTCCGTTTCCAATGGGTGAAGCAGCCCTGACTTATCATCACCGGGAGATAAATACAAGCGGGCTGGAATATTTAATTCCGCAGGTTCTAAGCAATGTGCCCGAAAACCGTTTAGGTATCGATTTACGATTAGACTGGGTAACAGGTTTATGGTTGGAAGGTACCTGGGTGAAAAAAGAAGCAGAGCTCGACTGGCTGTCAAACCAGCACGTTTTCAACGCGGGCATCGATTATACGTTCGGAATTGGAAACGGAATATATGCGGCTTTTGAACAACTGCTGTTTTCGTACGATTCAACGCCGTTTGCCTTTAACGAGCCGGTAACGTTCTCTTTAATGTCGTTGTCGTACCAAATCGGATTGTTCGATCAAATAAGCGCCATATTTTACTACGACTGGACAAATGAAAACCTGTACAGCTTTTTAAATTATCAGCTTCAATTTCAGCAGCTGACACTATATATCATGGGGTTTTGGAACCCCGAAACGTTCAACGTTCCAACACAGAATACTTCGGCCAACCTGTTTGGTGGCAAAGGTTTACAGTTGATGCTGGTTTGGAATCATTAGCTGGGTGCTGGCTTTGCCAGCCGAAGCCATGGCGAAGGCTGGGAGCTCGATGTTGGATTTGGGGTTTCGGTTGTAAAAAATGAATTGCCGTCAGCTTTAGCTGATGGATTTAAAAGATTGAAATGAAAAAATGTATAATCACAGGAGGTAATTCGGGAATTGGCAAACAGGCTGCCATTCAAATAGCTCAAAAAGGCTATCGTGTTATTATTGGTTGCCGGAATGAAGAGCGTGGCAAACAAGCGTTGGAGGAAATAAAAAAATTGACTGACACCAACGATGTTGAATTTGTCATTATCGACATGGCGTCAAAGAATTCCATAGTAAAAGCTGTTGATGAAATAAAGGCCAGGCACGAGGTATTGGATGTATTGATTCACAACGCCGCCGATTTCGATATTTCACGTAAAAAGCCTGTTTTATCGCCCGATGGCATTGAAACGATATGGGCAACCAATCACCTTGGCCCGGTAATATTAACGGCCAGTTTGCTCCCCTTGCTTCAGAAAAGCGTGCAGGGGAGGGTTCTCACCATTGCTTCAAAAGGATTGGTAATGTACCCCAATTTGAAAGTTGATTTGGATGACCCTGAATTTAAACATCGGAAATTTAGTGTTGCGAAAGCTTATTATCAATCCAAGCTGGCGCAAATCATGTTTACATACCGTTTGGCCGAAAAACAAAAAGAAAACAATATTACCGCAAATTGCATTCGGGTAACCAATGTGAAAATCGACATAAACAGGTATCCCAATGTTTCTGCATTCATGAAATGGGTTTATAAACTAAAAAGTAAATCATCAATTTCAGCCGAAGAGATGGCAAAAACCTATACCTGGCTTGCTATAGCTCCCGAACTATGTAATGTAAGCGGTAAGTACTATAATGAAAAAAATAAAGTGGTTTCATCTTCGAAGTACAGCCTTGATGAAAAAAACATTGATGATGTGATGAAACTGACACACGTTTATCTCGATAAGCTGAATTGTTGAATGAACTGAATAGACATAAAAAATAAAATATTTTGTCGGTTGCCGACCTTTTGCCGACTGCCGGCTCCAAAAACAAGCAATTATGGAAATTATTAAAACAGAACATCTTGTAAAACGTTTTCCCATGGGGAATAACCATTTTACAGCCTTGAAGGATGTTAATTTAACATTTGGAAAGGGTGAGTTTGCCGGGCTGGTAGGGCCCAGCGGCTCGGGAAAGACTACGTTGCTGAACATCATTGGCTCACTCGATACTCCTTCAGAGGGTACAGCCGTTGTACTGGGGCAATCAATAAGCAAATTAAATCCGCGGCAGGCTGCAAAGCTGAGAAAGGAAAACCTGGGGTTCATCT
The DNA here is from genome assembly GCA_021740385.1 of Prolixibacteraceae bacterium. Classification (GTDB taxonomy): domain Bacteria; phylum Bacteroidota; class Bacteroidia; order Bacteroidales; family Prolixibacteraceae; genus DAIMEA01. The sequence goes on from JAIOZY010000013.1 coordinate 9,951, forward strand.
TCCAGAGTTATAATTTGCTGGCCGTGCACACGGTTTTCGAGAATGTTGAATTTCCGCTTTTACTCCTGAAGTATTCCGCTTCGGAACGGAAAAAAATGGTAATGGATGCCCTTGAATGGGTCGGGCTTACCGACAAGGTTAAATCGAAACCGCCACAGTTGTCGGGTGGGGAGTGCCAGCGTGTTGCTATTGCAAGGGCCATGGTTAAAAAGCCAACACTTGTACTGGCCGATGAACCTACGGCAAACCTCGATGCGGCTAATTCGCATAAGATATTGCAAACGATGGAAAAACTGAATAACGAGCTAAAAACATCGTTCGTTTTCGCTACGCACGATGAAAAGGTAATAAAATATCTGAAACGTAAAATTTTTCTGCTCGACGGAAAAGTTGATCACGAAGAATGGGCAAACAATAAAAATTAAATGAGATGAAAATCGCGTTTAAATTAGCTTACAGGAATTTGATTGGTGCCGGATTGCGGACATGGCTAAACGTCATTGTCCTTTCCTTTTCATTTGTCGTTATCATTTGGTTAAAAGGATTGATGGTCGGTTGGGACCATCAGGCAAAAAACGATATGAGCCAGTGGCAAATTGGACAGGGACAATACTGGCACAACAGTTACGAACCTTACGATCCTTTCGCTTTGAACGACAGTCATGCACCCATACCCGATATGTTTGAAGAACAGATTAAAGCCGGTGAAATGGTACCCATGTTGTATGCACAGGGGAGCATTTATCCCGAGGGGAGAATGAAATCGATAAAAATTAGCGGTATACCTGCCGATCAAACGTTGTTGAAAATCCCTTCAGCATCGCTCGATACGGTGGTAGAAGCCATACCGGCAATTGTAGGTGCAAGCATGGCACACTCGTCTCACCTCGAAAAAGGTAGCCGGTTTGTTATGCGCTGGCGCGACAGCAAAGGGACTTTCGATGCTGCCGAAGTTGAAATAGTGGATGTTTTTTCAACCACTGTTGCACAAATTGATATGGGCCAGGTTTGGATACCGCTTGATGTAATGCAGCAAAAGTTGTTAATGCCCGGCGAAGCCAGCGTTTTTTCGTTTGGCGAAATATCTGAAAAACCCGCGCAACTTGAAAACTTTAAGCTGAAATCGTTCAGTGAACTGACTGCCGAAGTCGATGAAATGATCAAGATGAAATCCTCGGGCCAATCGGTTTTCTACATTATCCTCATCCTTCTTGCCATGCTTGCCATCTTCGACACGCAGGTGCTTTCCATTTTCCGCAGGCAAAAAGAGATTGGCACCTATGTTGCCCTGGGGTACACCCGGCGCGAGGTTGTAGGGCTGTTTACCATCGAGGGTGCCATGCATGCGGTTTTAGCGGCTGTGGTTGCGGCCATTTACGGTGTGCCGTTTTTTATTTGGCAGGCTAAATCGGGTTTTACACTGCCAATGGATACCAGCGAATTTGGAATGACCATTGCGCCAACCATGTACCCGGTTTACAGCATGGGGTTGATTGTAAGCACTGTTCTGATTGTTTTTCTGACAACACTTGTTGTGAGTTACTGGCCTTCGCGCCGAATTGCAAAAATGAATCCAACTGAAGCTTTAAGGGGGAAAATTCAATGATACGATTTCTGTTTTTAGGATTGATACGTGATAAAAGCCGTAGTGTTGTACCGGTACTTGTTGTGGCCGTTGGTGTTATGCTGAGTGTTTTTGTCCACGCGTATATAACCGGTTTCATGAACGATTCAATCGAAATGAATGCCCGGTTCAGTAACGGCCATGTAAAAGTTGTAACAAAAGCCTATGCCGACAATATCTCACAAATGCCCATCGATCTGGCTTTACTCGGCACCGGGGAACTGACAACGGAATTGCAGTCAGTTTTTCCGGATATGACATGGGTTGAACGCATCCAATTTGGCGGCCTTGTTGATGTTCCCGACGAAAACGGTGAAACAAAAGCACAGGGGCCCGTAATGGGAATGGCGCTTGACATTATTCAAAATAATTCCGGCGAGATACAACGGTTAAATTTGGCTAAGAGTGTTGTGCAGGGGCGTTTGCCCCAACAGGCCAATGAAATACTGATCAGCGATTTGTTTGCCCAAAAACTTGAAGTAGAACCCGGTGACCGGGTAACGTTTATCGGGTCGACCATGTATGGGGCAATGAGCTATTACAATTTTGTTGTTTCGGGTACAGTTTCATTTGGTGCAACTGTTCTCGATCAGGGCTCAATAATTGTTGACATTCACGATGCCCGGAAAGCCCTCGACATGCAGGATGCTGCAAGTGAAATACTTGGATTCTTCGGGCAGGGATATTACTCCGATTCCGAGGGTATAAAAACCCGTGAAAAATTCAGGGAAGAATTTCCTGTCGATGCGGATGATGAATTTGCACCTGCAATGATGCTTTTCCGTGATCAGGGAACAATGGGCTCTTTTGTTGACCTGACCGGAAGCATGGGCGCAATTATTACGTTTATTTTTATCGTGGCCATGTCGTTGGTATTGTGGAATGCCGGATTGTTGGGCGGCTTGAGGCGCTATGGTGAAATAGGTGTGCGGCTGGCAATGGGCGAACCCAAAGGCCACGTTTACCGTACAATGTTGTACGAATCGGTAATGATTGGTATAATGGGGTCAATTCTCGGTACGGCAATTGGTTTGTTTTTTGCCTGGCTGATGCAAAAATACGGAATTGATATTGGCTCAAAAATGAAGGGCACAGCAATCATGATGCCTTCTGTACTGAAAGCCCGGATAACAACCGTTGATTATTACATTGGGTTTATCCCGGGTTTGATTTCAACCCTAATCGGTACAGCCCTGGCCGGAATCGGGATTTATAAACGAAAAACATCGCAGTTGTTTAAGGAACTGGATGCGTGACTTCGAGAAAATGAAATAGCAGTAAACACAAAATTTTCAAACAATTAATATTGATAAAATGAATAATTTTAAATACGCAATAACCTTATTAACAGTCGTTTTGTTTATTTGTCCGGTTTTTGCCCAACCAACGGCAAATACAATACTCGATAAGGTGGATGCCAACATGTCGGCAGAAAACATGATCGTTGAGTCTACAATGACCATTCATGGTCGCAGGGCAAGCCGCACCATTTCTTCACGAACGTATTCGGTGGGCGATAAAAAATCGTTTACCGAGTACATTTCGCCTGCAAGGGAGGAGGGAACAAAAATGTTGAAACTTGAGGATCAGCTTTGGATTTACTCACCATCGACTGACCGCATCATTCAAATATCGGGACACATGTTGCGGCAAAGTGTTATGGGCTCCGACCTGTCTTACGAAGACATGATGGACGACCGCAAACTGACCGATCTTTACGATGCAATGGTCATTGGCAGCGATACGATTGACGAAAGGGAATGTTATATACTCGAGTTGCTGGCAAAGGTTGATGATGTTGCGTATTACAAGCGGCTGATTTCGGTCGATAAACAGCGATTTGTTCCGCTTAAAGAGGAACTTTTTGCAAAAAGCGGAAAGCTGATAAAGCAAACGTCCTTGCGTGATGTGAAGAAAGTTGACGGGCGTTGGTTTCCAACCGTGATGGTATACAAAGACATGATGAAGGCAGGGAAGGGGACTGAATTCAGGATTGATGCAATTAAATTTAATCAGGATATTCCCGAATACATTTTTTCGAAAGCTGCATTGAAACAATAATGATGATGAACAAAGGGGCTGTTTGTTTTTGCAGCCTCTTGCAGTTTGTATTTTTTAGTAAGAAATGCGGTTTCTCTTTTAGAAGTTAACGTTTCAATATTTTATGATGTGCCAAATTCCTGTTTTTATCCGTTAATGTCAGCATGTAAACACCGGGTGGTATACCGTAGCAGGCAAATTCAATTTGATGCCTGTTGGCAGTAAATTCTTTAGCGGCAATTTCTGCAATTTTTTCACCAACCAATGAAAAGAGGTTAAGCGATATAAACGACTTGTCCTGCAGCTCAAATTCAATAACCGTATTGTTTTGAAAGGGATTGGGGTAGTTGTTTAAATTAAACCCGGTGCCGGGTGTCTTAAAGGACCTGCTGTCGTCAGGATCATCCGAAGTGGTATCCGGTTCACAAATGTTTACGGCTTCTTCGCCCATACCGAGTGGCGCAAAAATATAGTTCGAAATACAGATTTTATCAAAGCTTGCCCCGTCTTCCCGATAGGTAACCGACAAGTTGTGTTCTCCTGCTGTCAAATTGTATGTTTGTAACTGCACCCACTGCCATCCGCTTGTTCCAAGTCCGTTACACATTACCCAGTTGCCGTTGTCGAGTTTTACCCAGTACGAATCATCATCGGGCGAAGGGCAGTTTAACCGTGCATAGAGGTAATAGGTTGAATCGATGTTTATAGAAAAGGTGAAATCAACAACGTTATCATCGCCTTCCGAAGCAAAATTGAGGCTCTGTACGCCGTCTTTTACCGAAATAAATGCCCCGTTTGATGCCCCGATATCGCTTTTGATGTCCCAGTTTTCTCCAACGGTGCTGCATTCGGCTTCAAAATAGTGTTCTTCAATCCTTTCCGGGTTGTATTGCCCGCCAATGATGGTATCGCCCCCCGTGAACAATTCAGCATCGACCGATTCGCCCAGAACCCGGTAACCTTCGGCATTGGGATGAAGCCAGTCGTTTGAATAAGCAGCCTGCATTTTTGTTGTGTCTGACGGATCGCGGATTACTTTGTCAAAATCGATACAGACATCGAAATTTCCGGGTGTGCGTATCCATTCATTAACCTGATTGCGCACGGCTTCGCGCCCTTCTGAATAATAGCCATGCCCTTTAAAAGGTGTAATTGTTGCACCGTAAATACGTATATTATGGAGGTGCGCCTGTTCAATCATTTTTTCATAGGCATCGATTATGTTGGCCGCCGGAAGGTTCCCGCCAATATCGTTCACACCGTAAAAAACAATAACCCAGCGTAAGCCCGACTGGTTAAGGATATCCTGCCTGAAACGGCTGATGCCCGAGGTGGTTAACCAGGTGGCACCGATTCCCAAATTGAGCACGCTTACATGGTCGGTAGCGGTATCGTTAAGCAGCTTTTCGGAAAATTTATCGGTCCATTTATTTTTCAAACCACCGTGCAAGCCGTATCCATCGGTTATGGAGTTGCCCAGCACACCAATCGCTGCAAAGTCAGAAGGTGCCAACACTTCAATAGTACTAAGGTTGTACCAACGCTCAACAGTTGTGGAACCTGAAAAAGCGGCCGACGTTGATTGATCGCCACGTAGAATGTACGAATCGGTTCGCGAACCGTAATGAAAAGTCATATCGGGTGCCGTTTCACATGCGCCGTAGTAGATGGTTATTGCCAGGCGTGTGCCGGGTGTTAACGGGAATCCAAGCGGATCGGAATAAACTTCGGAATACGGGTTCATCGTAACAGCATCGTTCCCGTTAAACGTTAATGGTTTTAATGTAGCGGCATCAATGGCGCTCCCTGTTTGGTTGGCCAATACGGCAATGTTTACCGAATTCATGGTAACCGGTGTTGAACAGGTAATGTTCGAAAATTTGAGGCGGAGCGTATCGCCACCTATCGAAACACGTACAATTTGACGTAACGTGTTGTTGGCCAAATAGGGAGGTGGAGGCGTGTGTTCAGCCGCCGCATAAGGGGCACAACTCCAGGTTCCGACCCACTTTTTTGTTTCACCGGCGGTTTGCCCCGATGCAAAAGCAGAGGTGAAAATCAGCAAAATAGCCATTATGGTCACGATTGACAAAAAAGACAAAATTCGTTGGCAGGTTTTGTTAAATAAATATTTCTTAATCATTCGTATTGAAAATTAATTCGTTATCATTTGTTACAATTGGCCGGTTCAATTGTTGTTGTGCAACCGGGCTGTTTAGCGGTTTATTAATTTTATGAAAAATGGCTGTTTACCATCAAATAAACGGACCATGTACATCCCTTTTGGTGCTTTCAGTTTGATATTTACCGAAGGCATGCCGTACAATTGTTTCGAAAAAATTTGTTTTCCGTTCATGTTCAGGATGGATATACTTTTCATGTTTTGGGTGTTACCAACGGTGAAATTGCCGTTTGATGCAGGGTTTGGGAACAAAGTAAATATTTCATTTGCTGAAATGTTGTTTGTATTTGAAGGTTCTTCAGTGATGGTAATTTCCATTTCGTCGAAAACGGGTGAACCAAGTTCGAGTGAAACTGCTTTTACCGTAACGGTTCCCTTCGACACTGCCGTTAGCAGCCCGTTGCTGCTTATTGTGGCAATATTTTTATTGCTTACACTCCAGTGCGCTTTTGTCAGTGTGGAATTTTCAGGGGCAAAGGATGCTTCCATCTGAAGGGTTTTTCCTGTTTCTATTGAATCCTGTCCGGTAACTGACGAAACAATAACCGATTCATTGGGGATGAATTCATCCCTTACATAGGCCTGCAACCATTTAAAAGCGGGCCGTTGGTTTCCATACTGGTCAACAAGATATGCGCCTGCATCGTTTCTCCACAAGCCGTATTCGTAACCCCAAAGGGTTATTCCCATAATTGAGGGGTGTTCCCACAGCAAAGGGAATAGGTTCATGTAATTATGCACCTGTTCCAGGTCTGTCAGCCCGTCAATATCAAGTTCGGTAACGTAAAGGGGCAAACCGGTTGAGGCCAGTTTATTAATATTTCGTAAATAGGTTGAATTAGATGCCGTATGAGAAAAACCATGTGCCTGAAAACCAATTGCATCAATTAGGTTCTCTTCCTGTAACAGTGTAATGATATCGAAATAAGTATCGGTGCTGCTTGTACTGTTCATAATGCTGTAATCATTGATCATTAATTGCACATCGTCGGAAAACAGTGTGTCGGCAATCTTGAATGCCTCCAATATCCAGTCCCAGCCGGTTGTGCCCGTTCCGCCAAGCGCACCCATGTAACCGCCATCCTCGGCATCGTCAGGTGGGTCATGGAGTGGTTCGTTCACCACTTCAACCTGGTCGAGTTCGGGGTATCGTTGTGCCACGGCAGTAAACCATTCTTCAATTTCTTCCCGTTGCTCAGCGCTGTCGAGTTCGGCTATCCAACCGGGTTGCTGGTTTCCCCACACCAGCACGTGGTGCTTGACACTAAAACCGTATTCTTTTGCATAATTGTAGGTCGAATCCATATCGTTCCAGTTCATCTGGTCGCGGTTCCTTTCAACCGATCCCCATTTCCCGGCATTTCCCGGGGTAACCTGGTTCCAGTATCCCCTGAATTCCCTTTTTACTCCGGGACTATAACCGCAGCCCAAAAACTTGTCGAGGCCATCTGCCAAAGGAAGACCAATTTCAGGAAGGGTAGGGCGGGTTGTTGTTCCGGCTTCGCCATTATTCAAATTTTCTACGGTGTAGTAGATCCCTTCACGGCCAAAGGCAATTTTATCAATATCGAAACCGTTTTCACGGGCTCCCAACTCAAATGTTTGGTTGAGTTCACCGGGTTCAACTCTAAAGGTGATGGGTGTTTCACCTCCGGTAAAATCGGAGAATGCAACCCATTTGAATAGTTCTGTTCCGGCATCTCCCTGTCCTTCAACCACCATGTACGGATAAATGTGTCCGGCTGTTACAAGCCCGTTGCACATTATCCAGTCATTGGCATTGTCAGGCGCCTTTTCACCAAAACCGTTACCATAAAAATAGCTGTCGTCGTTCCAGTTTTCGGCACCAACCCTCACACGTGCAAAAAGCCTGTAGGTGCCCGAATCGGGAAAAGTAACCGAAAAGGAAGCGACTTTTTCCCTGCTACCCGGGTAATCGCCGCTTAAAAAGTCGGTTTTTGGTGTAATGTATGTGATGCCATCTGTGGTAGCGGTAGTGAAATCGGATCCCAGCATGGCTGCTTCTGCTTCACAAATAACCGGTTCGTTTTGCGCCATCGAAAGCAGTGAAGTTGCCAGGGCAAGTAATATTATCAAAAGGTATGTTCTCATATTTGTCGATTAAAATTTATCATCATTAGTTATCATCAAAATTATTTTTTTACAAATTTATGTGCCTCGTAAAATTTTGCTTCATTGCTGCTTAAAACCAAAAAGTAAATACCAGGCTTCAGGTAATTAGTATTCAATGTGTTATCGCAGTTCGGTTTTACCGGTTTTTCAATGGAAATATTTTCGCCCCGTATGTTTTTGATTATTACGTGTTCGTATTTTTTGTATGTTTTTACAATAAGCCTGTTCTTTACCGGATTGGGGTACACAACGGCTTTTCGTGTCTTTTTCATTACGGGATCCATGTTTGAAGTTATTTCGCATTCCTCGTAAAAACCACCCGTGCCGGTGGGTGCTGTTCCTGTATTCGACAGGCACAATTTATCCAAACCGGTACCATCTTCACGCATGCAAATGGTAAGGGTATGGTAACCTGTATCGAGGTAATAGTCCTGATTTATGTAATCCCACGACCAGTTATTGCCGCCCCTGATGTTGTTCCACATTGTCCAGTTGCCATTGTCCATTTTAATCCAGAATGAGTCGTCGTTGGGAGAGGGAGCAAAAACCCTGGCCCACAAGGTGTAATTGTCGTCTTTGCAAATTTTGAATGTGTACGTTACAATGTTAATGGCATCGGCAGATGCATTATCTAACTTTTCAATCCCGGGCTTTGTCATAATGTAAGCAGCGCCCGATGAAAAGCCGTCGATGTGCAGGTCCCAGTTGGAACCAATTATTCCGCTTTCTGCTTCAAAATAGATATTTGGATCATCAACTTGTTCTGCTTCTTTTGCTTCACCGTATTGCAAAATGTAATTACGGGTTTCGGTAAGCGGGCTGTTGGTCATCGATGTTGTACTACCCGGGGTATAGCTAAGTGTTACCCGTTGTTTTGCTGTTGAATTTTCGGTCAAAGTAAAAATGATCGTGTAATCATCGACTGTTTCGATGTTGGTAACCGGGTTAACGGTATCGTTGTTCAAAATGGTAAAATCGTCCATTTCTAATGTTGAAATCTCGACCATTTCACTAAAAACAATTTCCACTTTACGGCTATCATCGGGATGCAGTTTTGCAGCAGTTATAAACATTTTATTTTGATTGGTGTAAGGCTTTTCGGGTGGCCCGAGGTAGCTGTTTTTTGAAGGACCGGTTTCGACCACAATTTTTTGTAAAACAACCCCGGGATCGACCATCCAGTATTTTAAACTATGCAATCCGGCTTCGGTAACTTCAAGATTGGTTGACGAAATGATGATATTGTTTGCACGACCGGCATCGGTATCGCCGTTAAACGAGGTTATTACCGGGTTGTTGTCGTTAAGCGATACGGCATAGCGCAAGCCTTCAGGTCTTGCCAGGTAATTGATTGTAGGTGCCAAATAGGCATTGACTTTAACCGTTCCGCTTGTAAAAAAGTAAACCGAATAGGAAAGATGCGGGCTGTTTCCGCCAGGGCTAACACTGGCTGATGTTGTGGGCATGGTGGTAACCCCTGAGCCTGTCCGCCCAAAATCGGGGATGATTTGCCACCGGTTTTGTTCGGTTTCTGTCATGCTGTGAAAATGGTGTGCCTCCATTGCAATGTAGCCATCGTTTTCGAAGAAACATTCAGTGTCATCCGGTGCAGTGATTTCGGGATTAAATACCCGTACATAAACGGTAGCTGTTTGTTCGTTGGGGCCGTGAATTGTAACGGGGATGGTATCGGTGCCTGTTGCGGTGTTCGTCCAATTAACGGATACATTGAGGCGCTGTTCCTGTGAAATCCTGCCTGAATTGGGGGTTATTTTTAAAATTGCCGTATCGACCGCTACACTGTATTCAAAAGGTGTTTTTCCTTTGTTAAAAATTTCGATGTAGCGTTCGCTTTGCCTGAAGGCATTAAAATTGAGCATTAACGTGTCAATTACCGGCCAATACCCTTCAAAACCTTCAACGGCAACACCCATTTGGGCACTTCCGGGCACCTTTATTTCATACACTTCGGGTTCGATATTTGTTGACGGATCGCTCCAGCTCGTGTACCCAATGTGCGGTTGCGACATCATGCGGTCCCATTTCCCGTCAGCCACCTGTGTGTGGTAATAGCGTGTGATTTCAGCATCTTTGTCAAAAAGTTCTTTTACTTTTTCGCCATAGTCATTTGTCGAAGTCCTTCCCTGAAATGAATACATGTAATTCTTACCCAGATTAAAATACATGTCATGGAGGTTTGCACAGGCATCTACGGGGTGTTCAACCAACTGGAAATAAGCATCCTGTAATTTTCCGGGCAGGATTGCTGCAACGGAATCAACTTCATGTTCGAGCTGCTTATAATCGCCCAAAACCGATTCAGCCTCGCGGAAATTGACCAGGCTGTAAGTTTGTTCGTTTAACAACTCGGGTTTTCGCCGTCCGTTGTATTTTCCGTAACGGGCCAAAAAGCTGCCAATTGCAGGGGCATGGTTTTCGCCAAATTGTTGTTGTGTCCATAACCGGTGGTATGCTTCCATCCTTTCGGCAGTCCAAAATTCAGGGTTCCATGCCATGTCGAGAAAGAAAGAAGCAGGGAATTCCATGGGTTTCAAATCGCCAACGTTAACAATCCAGATGGTTTCAACACCGTGTTGGTAAGCCAGGTTCATCTGTTCCCAGATACGGGGCAGGGGATTGGTGTTTAGCCATTTGTACGACCTTGGGCCACCGACGTAATCGAAGTGGTAATAAATGCCATAGCCGCCTTCCCTTTCGGGTGCTCCGGGAGCGGGAAGCCTGCGTATGTTTCCCCAGTTGTCGTCAGCAAAAAGCAGGGTAACATCGTCGGGTACATCCATTCCCTGGTCGTAATAATCCTGAACCTCTTTGTAAAGAGCCCATACCTGTGGCGTTTTTTCAGGCGCTTCGCCGGTTACATTGCTGATGATGGTACGTTGGTCGGCCACAATCCGTTCGAGCAGTTCAATGGCCGTTCCGGTTGTCATGGGTTCATCACCGTCGCCACGCATGCCAATGGTTACAATACTTTCCTTTTCTTCATTCCTGACAATTCCTTCGCGCCAGAATTCTTTTAATTCATCGGCATTTGTTTCGTAATTCCAATCACCTTTTCCATGTGTGCTCCAGTCTTTTTGCGCCCTGAGCATGGGTTCGTGGTGCGATGTACTGATTACAATGCCGTATTCATCGGCAAGTATCGGGTTTAATTCATCGTCTTCAAAAAAAGATTTTCCCCACATGGCCGGCCACAGAAAATTGCCTTTCAGGCGGAGGATCAATTCAAAAACTTCCTCATAGAATTGGTGGTTAAAAAAACCGTATGTTTTCGAAACCCAGCCGCTTAGGGCAGGGGCTTCGTCGTTTAAGAAAATGCCGCGGTATTTTACTGCCGGTTCGCCCCGGGTATGTTTTCCCGGTTTAATGAAGATTGCTTCCTTTTCTTTTGCAGGAACATCGGCCCAAAAGTGCCAGGGCGATATCCCGATCTGTTCCGATACGTCATAAATTCCAAATATGGTACCGCGTTTATCGCTGCCTACAATAACCAGTGCCGAATCGACTGCCGAAAACGGGTTGGCTACCGTTTGAATTATGAATTTTTCCCATTTGCCGGTTAAGCCCGTTGTGTCGATTACATGGTTCGCCACCAGGCTGTCGATTATCAGGTTTTTGTTAAGCGTACCGGCAATAACGAGGTTTTTGGCACCGGGTATAACATCTTCAAACAAATCGGGTGTTTCCCCGGTAATTTTAAAAACATCGTTTTGCAAATCAGTTAATGCCCTGTTAACACCGGCATACTCGGTCGAACTTGTTAAAAAAGGGGTAGCACCGTTATTGTTGCAGAGGGGAAAATACCCTTCGTGTTTTGTTTCCGATACGTAGCTTGCAGTGTCAATTACTACGGCATTGCATAAAGTTTGCATGCCGGTTACAATAAAAAGCACCAGTGCAAATTTCTTTAGTCCGTTTTTTTTCATTCGTCTATTTCTTTTAAGTTGTTGATTCAATCTTGGTACAGCCTATGTGTTTATTAAAACGATCTGTTTCTCCATCACAGCTTGTTGCGATCTGTCGGGAGAACTTCACCCGCTTAGGCGTGATTGTTTCATTTGAATTTGTTTATGTTAATTTTTTTTGCCTTGTTGTTTGTTCAAATCGATAGAAAAAATAATGGTATATAATAATAAGCGTGAAATAATATAGAATGTTCCGGATGGGATTCAAATTTTAAATTTAATTTTTTTGTTTTCAAACAAAATGATTTTTTTAACCCGTAATGATTATTTTTATATTTTTTGTTTGTTGAATTTTTTATAAACCCGGGAAATATTGATGGAAAGGCGATTTAGTATAGGTAAGGTTGTTTTATTAGTTGCTTTCAATTTATTGGTCATCACGTTATTGGCTTCAAATGCCAGGTTTCAGCATATTAATTCAAAGTATGGCATTTCGATGCGCGAAGTTTATTCCATTTGTGAAGACCATAACGGTTTTATTTGGGCATCCTCAAAAACGGGTATCCTGAGAATTTCTGAAAACGATTACCGAATATATAAATTGCCCTACGAAGACGCCAGTGTTACTGTGAGAATGGTTTACAACGATTCTACCTTTGTGGTATACACCAGTAACGGGCAGATTTTCCTTTTTAACGAAGTTTTGGACCGGTTCGAATTGTTAGTGAATATACGAACTGAATACAACAGTTCATTTATGTCAATAAACTCGATTTTGATCGGAACCGATAAAACGTTGTGGATTGCTACTGACCGTGGGTTGTACCGCCATAAGGACGGTAATGTATACCAGTTGAATAATAATCGTGGGCATATTAATAATTTAACCTGGTTTTCCGATCGCGAAATTATCCTGAATAATGACAATAAATTATACAAGATTGATGTACGCACAAGTGTTACAACCCTTGTAGATATTGCGATAGAACCATCCGGTTTTCGAATTTCAAATCTTTTTATGGATAGCGCCAAAAATGTTCTTTGGATCGGTACCATGGCAAACGGACTGTATTCATACGACTTTGCCGAAAAGAAAACCGAAAAGTTTCCAATTACCTGCTTTCCGAAACAACCCATAACTTCTTTTGAGTTTAATTACGACTCAACATTGTTTATCGGTATCGACGGACAAGGGATATGGCAACTTGACACAGAAAAGGCACAGGTACTGAATATTTACAAGGAAAACATTGACGACCCGGGATCGATAAAGGGAAACGGGGTATACGATATTTATCTGGACGATGATAACCGTGTATGGGTATGTACATATAGCGACGGGCTGTCATATTTCGATCAGTTATCGCCATTGGTGCAACATGTAACCCATGAAGTCAACAATCCAAACTCGTTGCCCAATAACAACATCAATAGCGTTATTCAGGATAAAAATGGTAAACTCTGGATTGCCACCAACAACGGGATAAGTTGTTGGGATATGGAAAGCAACAACTGGAGAAATTTTTATACAAACAAGCAGGAACAGGCACAGGTTTTCCTTACCCTTTGCGAAGATGAAAAGGGCCGGATATGGGCAGGGACTTACGCATCGGGAGTATATGTAATTGATGGCGAAACCGGAGCAGAATTGCAACACTATTCTTCAAAAGAGCCTGCATCACCCATTCATCCCGATTATGCTTTTGATATTTATGAGGATGCGGCCGGGGATATCTGGATTGGCGGTATTAACATCGAAGTAGCACGGTACATTATAAGCGAGAACCGGTTTCAGAAATATAACACGCAACCCTTGTATGTTTTTGCCGGGTACGGGGAGCAAATGCTGCTTGGATGTGCTTATGGACTTGGCATTACCGATAAATATTTCGATAATTCGCGAATATTGGTAAACGGTTTTGTTGTTCAGGATATTCTGGTGAAAGACAGTTTGTTTTGGATTTGCACCAATGGCGACGGCCTGATTAAGTTTAACCCTTCAACAAGGGGAATTGTGCAGTATACAACCAGTAACGGATTGCCTTCCAATTTTGTAAACAGCATTGCCCCAATGGATGATTATTTCTGGTTAGGGACTGAAAGTGGTATATGCCGGTTTAGTTATAAAGATACAAGTGTACTAACTTATCCTTCCATTCATAGCATTTCGAATTTATCGTTTAATCAAAATGCTGTTTGCCAGCTTCGGAACGGCCATTTAGCCTGGGGATCAAATAATGGGATTGTAATATTTAATCCGAATAATATTCGGGAGACCAAACAACAAGGCAAAATATTCATTCAAAACTTAAGCATTTCCGGCCGTTCGGTACGCGATATTCCAGCATTCGGGCTTACAAAACCTGTTGACAAACTTAAAAGCATAAAACTCAAACACAACCAAAATACCATCACCCTTGAATTATTGTCGATAGGCGTGGCCCCGGGTTCGAAATTTTCGTGGAAGATGGAAGGCCTCGACCAAAAATGGAGCCAGCCTTCGAACAACCGTGTCATTACGTTTTCAAACCTGATGAGCAGCGATTTTGTGTTGTATATCAAGCTGTACGACAGCTCTTTGTCGCACATAATCGATAAACGGTACCTGGCAATAAGCGTTACCCCTCCTTTTTGGAGTACCTGGTATTTCTTTGTCATCGTTTTCATTGTTATTACGGCTGTTTTTTATTTTATTTTTTGGTATTATATCAACCTCCTGAAACAACAACACGCCGAGGAAAAAGTACGTTTTTTCACCAATACCGCCCACGATATGCGAACTTCGCTTACGTTGATTAAGGCACCCGTTGAGGAATTGGACAAGGAACAAAGGCTTACTCAAAATGGACGTTATTACCTTAAACTTGCCAGGGAACAGGTTGACCGTCTTTCATCGGTTGTAACGCAATTAATGGATTTTCAGAAAGTTGATATGGGCCGCGGCCAGTTGGTTTTTCGTGAAGCCAACCTGGTTAGCTTAATTAAAAACCGTGTGCTGATGTTTGAATCGTTGGCATCGGGCAAGGGGGTTGAATTGATATTCAATTCAGAAAAAAAGACGCTGCAAACACCTGTTGATGAAGTAAAAATTGAAAAAATTGTTGACAACCTGGTGTCAAATGCAATAAAATATTCACCCGCGGGTACCCGGGTGAGGGTAAATTTAAAGTTTTCTGAAAAAAAGTGGTACATGGAAGTTGCCGATCAGGGGATTGGAATTAGCAAGAAGGAACAAAAACAACTTTTTAAAGAATTTCACCGGGGCGAAAATGCCATTAATTCAAAAATTGTAGGATCGGGAATCGGATTATTGCTGGTTCGGAATTATGTAACGCTCATGGGAGGCAAAATACACATTAACAGCAGCGAAAACAAGGGATCAACCTTTGTCGTGTCGTTCCCCTTTAGAAGCCAGCAGCCACATATTGGAGAAAAAAGAATGGATCCTTCCACCCATCCGGAATTGTCATCCGGAAAAGATGTTCCGGTTCCCGATAAAAATAATTTTCATAAGCGTTTGGGTTCAATGAATGTTCTGGTTGTGGAGGATAACGAAGAATTACTGAAATTTATTGAGCACGCACTCACCGGCGACATTAAAGTCAAAACAGCACGAGATGGAGCAACTGGCTGGGAGAAAATCCAAAAAGAGAACCCGGATCTTGTAATATCGGATATCATGATGCCAAAAATGGATGGTTTTGAGTTGTGCCGCCTGATGAAATCGACATTTGAAACATCACATATCCCAATTATTTTGTTATCCGCACTGTCGGAAAAAACCGACCAGTTACACGGTTTGGGTCTCGGGGCCGATGATTACCTGACCAAGCCTTTTGACATATCCTTGCTGAAACAAAAAATTACCACC
The DNA here is from genome assembly GCA_021740385.1 of Prolixibacteraceae bacterium. Taxonomy (GTDB): domain Bacteria; phylum Bacteroidota; class Bacteroidia; order Bacteroidales; family Prolixibacteraceae; genus DAIMEA01. The sequence continues at coordinate 25,724 of JAIOZY010000013.1, forward strand.
ATAATTCAAAACAGGGATGCAATACGTGAAAAAGCATTGCGCCTGATAAAAGGAAGCCCCAACAACGAGTCGATAATCATAAATAAACACAACGACCAATTCCTGAAAAGAATGCTCGAAGTGATCCATGCAAACATTTCAAACCCGTCGTTTAGTAAAACGGAATTTGCCTCGTCGATGAATGTCAGTACATCACTTTTATATGTAAAAGTTAAATCGTTAACCGATCAGTCGCCCAGTGATTTTATACGCACTGTACGCCTCGATCACGCCTGGGAATTACTTCATTCTAAAAACTACAGTGTAACGGAAGTTAGCGAATTGAGCGGTTTTTCGAACCCGGGATACTTTTGCACCGTTTTCAAAAAACATTTTGGAAAAACACCTTCTGAGGTATAAACCCATTTTTTTTTGTTTTCTTTCATGTTATTGACAATTATCTAATTAAGAAATCGGCATGACTGATTTGTGAAATTTATTTCGTAGTCAGTTCTTATATTTTGCATAAATAAAGCAGGACATAAAAAACAATATGCATATTTATCATAGGTAATGGCAATGAAAAACCCAATTTCTTCATTAATCTCTATTTCTTTGAAGTTGATTGCAATCGAATGGATGTGAAGTAATCTGTTAAATGGTTGTCCTTCTCCCGGGCTTTGAGGAAAATATGTCTAAAATAAAAAATGTAAGGAGGCTTGGGTAAGGCCTTCTTTTTTTTACACAATTGAGATACATGAAAAGAGCAAATTCCGAATGACCAATATTTGATGATTTTTTTACTACGTCCTGACAAGCTGGGTTGAAGGATTATCTGGCAAGAGGAGGCGGAAAATGAAAAGATGACAATTGGAAATATTGATACACCGGTTTATTGAGTTGATCGTATATACAGCGGGATTCATTTTGCAAAAAAAAACCTACCGGATTTTTCCCGATAGGTTTCAAAATCTATGAAATTAAAACATTGAAGTTTTTGTGGTTTTCTGCTATTTTTCAAAAGGCAGATACCAGTTCTCTTCGTTATTAAGTTGTTCTTTAATTTTATTGGCCATTGCCTGGTCGGAGAACTTTGCCGCAACCCTGTTGGCCAGGTAGGCATTTCCCCTTCGGCGGGCAACGCGCATGAGGTCGAACCATCGTTTTCCCTCGAAAGCAAGTTCCATGGCCCGTTCTTCAATAATTAAATCTTCAATGTAATTGACCCGGTCAACACCATCGGGAACCGATCGCTCGTCGAGGTAAACACGCCCCCTGATCCCTATGTTGTAACCCCAGCCGGTATAGTCGTTATACCCGTCGTTTAAAAGGGCCAGTGCAATATCCGACGATCCTGTCCGGTTAAGAGCTTCAGCTAAAAGCAAATGAATGTCGGCTGCACGGTACAGGATGATGTCTGAACTAAAATCCTCAAATTCAAGGTTGTACTTGTTTACAAAATGGTCTCCGTTTATGGTGTCGTACGAAACGCCTAAACCCCGGTATTCGTCACCATCGTTGTCATCCTGCATCTCGAAAAGGTTCGTAATTATTCCTGATGGTTTTGCAATGTAATCATATTCATAACCGTACCATCTTTCAATGGGGTTTGGCTGGCTCTCGTTAAACGAAAACGGCACGGCAACCATTACTTCGCTTTTCTGGTACGCCGAATTAATGAATATTTCCTGCCAGGAATCCCTGAGGTAATTTCGGCTGATTTTGTAAATGTTCTCATCGTTTTCAAACCCCTCTATGGCCATTTGAAGGTAGGTAACCGCGTTGGGATAATCCTGTTTTTCGAGATAAATATCACCAATTAACGCTTTGTTATACATGGATAGAATGGCCGGTTGTTGGTTTTCGTCGAGGTAATCGATGTCCAGATAAGGCAGCAGGTGGTTTATTAATGTATCAAGAATAACGGTTCGTGGTAAATAATTCAATTCATTGGCCAATTCGGGCATGTTGTCTTCCAGTAAAGCGGCTTCACCATATAGCCTGGCGATGGTAAAATAGGCCCACGACCTGATCCCGACAAGGTTTCCTTTAAATACTTTAATATCAATATCGGTAATGTCCTGATCTTTTGACGCAATACTGTCGATGTACAACAAGGCTTCATTGGCATTGATTACAACCTGGTAAAACACCGATGGGTCAATGTACGGATTTTCTTTGCCAATGTTGTGGTTGTTAATATCCTGCCAGTATAAACCTACGTTTTCATTAACCGTGGTCAGGTCGGCCATAAGCTCATTGGTAAAAACCATTTGAGGAGCAACATCCCTTAAAATTGCCAGTGCTGCCTGGCACGATATTTCGGCTTCCTGCATCGAATTATAATGCTGGTCGGGTGTTATCCGGTCGCTTGGAATCTCGTTGAAAAAATCTTCGGTACAACCTCCAATTATCAGGATAGTCATTAATTGGATGGCAATCCATTTGAATTTATTTTTCATCATAATCGTAATATTTCCATTAACATTAATACTTACAGGCCTAATTTAAGGCCAATTACAACCATTTTTGGCTGAGGCATTTTTCCATAATCATTACTTAGGTACAACGGATCGTTATACAGCATGAACTCGGGATCCAATCCGGAGTAGGATGTAATTGTGAAAAGATTGGTAGCCGTGAGATAAATGGTCAGGTTTTCGAACAACCGGCTCGTTGCGGGATAATCGTAACTGATCGTCAGGTTGTTTAAACGGGCATAATCGCCTTTTTCAAGCCAACGATCGGAGAATACGCTATTGCCGTAATAATCGCCGATTGATATTCCGGGAACCGAAGTGTTGGTATTATCTGTTGTCCATCGGTCGGTTACTGTTTTTTGCTGGTTGAAGCCAAACGTCATCGACTGTCCTAACTTGTTTATATGGCTGTAAACATCGTTACCCGCGCTGAATGAAAAGTTGGCTTTGATTTTAAAATTGCCAAATTCAAGCGAAGTACATAGACCTCCAAATACGGGCGAAATAGGGCTTCCGATAATGGTTTTGTCTTTATTGTTAATCACCTTGTTCCCGTCGCGGTCAATATAGCGTATGTCGCCTGCTTTTCCTTTTTGCCCGTTGGGGCCGGTGTATTGTGATGCTTCACCATCGTCATTGAAAATGCCGTCGGTTTGCAAACCATAATATGAATACAACGGTTCACCCGCTTTGGTTACAAGGCTAACACCTTCTACCTGGTGCACAATCATGTTTTCGTCTTCAGAAATGAAATCAAGCGAAGTAACTTCATTATTGATGTAGGAGAGATTACAGCCAAGGTTCCATGTAAGGCGGCCAAATTGCTTGCGGAAACTGAAAGAAAACTCGGCCCCCATGTTTTGCAGGGCACCGGCATTGCTGTAATAGCTTGTGTACCCGTAAGCAGGCGGTATGGCCTGCCGGGTTATGAGGTTGTTTACAGAAGCATTAAAAACGTTAACCGAAAAATTCAACGTTTGCCGTAACAATGCAGCGTCGATACCAACATTTATGGTGGTTTGCCTTTCCATCTCCATGTCGGGGTTTGGCACCGATTCACGAACAGCAACACTCATGTCGTTCAGCTTTAAGCCCCTGTAATACAGGTGGCAGTAGTCGTATGCAAAATTGTTCATGTTGCCCGTTTGGCTGAATGAAGCCCTTATTTTCAGGTCGTCGAGCCAGGTTTTACCGGCAAGAAAAGGTTCCGATGATAAGCGCCATGCACCGGTAACCGATGGGAAAAAATTGTACCGCGAGCGGGAATTCATGGCTGAAGTTGCATCGTACGACAGTGCTGCCGACAGGTAATACTTGCTTTGGTAATTGTAATCGGCTGTAGCATAATACGAAACCCACTTTACAACCCTGTTTTCGCCGTTAATGGTTCTTAGCTCCTGGTTGCTTGCCCCTTGTCCAAGGCTTTTAAAGTCATCGGTTGTTGAATTCAGGTCGGTGGCTTTGTCGTATTCAAAAGTATTTTGAACATACCGGTGACCAACCTTCACATCAAGGTCACTTTTGTTGTTAAATGATTTCTGGTATTGCACCTGGTTCTGGTTTTGGGTCGAACGAAATTCATTAACCATTGCACGCATCGTGTTATAGGCCGAGTCAATCCGGCTAAGCCCCACATCGGGGATGAAAACATTGTCGCGCGAATTGTTGAAATTGATGCCAACAAATGTTGATACTGAAAGGTTCTTTGTAAAACTGTATTCACCTTTTACCGATGTGATAAAATGATAATTCCGATTGGTTGCTTCTACATTATTCACAATAGCTGTAGGGTTACTAATGTTAAAAGCGCCAATATCATCGATATAATCAAGTTCTTTGCCATTGGCATCAATTTTCATGGGCGACATTAGCGGCGACTTTATCTGGGCTGCCAATATCGGGTTGGTTGACACATTGTAACCCTGCTCCATTAAATACGAGTCGGCAAGTGACAATTTGGTGTTGGGAGAAATCGTGAATTTGTCTGAAATATTCACTTTCCCGTTTATACGTACGTTAAACCTGTTATAATGGGTGTTTTTCAATATTCCATCGTGTATCAGGTAACCGGTGGAAATGTTATAGGTTGCAATATTATCGCCCCCTTTCAGGAATAGATGGTATTTTTGCACAACCCCGGGCTGGTATATTTCGTTTTGCCAATCGGTGTTGTTATTATACCGGTAATACTCCTCGGTATTCTCTTCGGAATTTAAAAACGAATATTTTGAGTTGATCTGGTCTTCAGATAAGCCCGATTTGCTTAATTGATCGTTAAAAAGATTCCTGAATTCACCTGCATCAAGCAACGACTGCCTTTTGGGCGAAAACGCGATACCACCGTATGCGTTAAACACAATGCTGCTGCTTGTTTCCCCTTTCTGTTCGGAGTTAATGTATATAACCCCGTTTGAGCCGTTTGAGCCAAGATATGAGTTCCCATCGTTAAAAACAGAAACACTTTCTATATCGTCAACATCAACAAGGTCGAACGGATTATGTGAAAAACCATCTATGGCGCTGTATTTCGCATAATGGATTGGATGAATCATTTCATCAACAATTACCAAAGGTTCATTATGGCCATACAATGAAGACAAACCCCGCATAGCAATGAAGCCTTTACTGCCTGGCATCCCTGATCCCATGATTATTTGCGTGCCTTGTAATTTTCCCTGAAGTACCTGGTCGAGCGAGCTGTTGGCTTTTTGAACCAGGTCACTTGCAACCACGTACGATCCGGATTGTATCATATCACGGCGGGCAACACTGCCCAAAGGCGTTGAAATTTCGTCATCAATCGACATGTACTTTTCGTCAACCATGAAAATGGTCAGTTTGGTACGGCCGTTTAATTCAATAATTCGTGTGGTGAAACCCGGAATTTGTGCGACCAGCAAAGCATAAGGGTCGTTTACTGTAATATCGAATTCTCCATTTTTGTCGGTACTTGTATTTTCCCCTGCTACCGATATCAGTACCGATTCAAGCGGCACATTAAGGGTGGCTTCTTTCACAACCCCCGAAACCTTGAAAGGATCCTGTGCAAACAACGATGAGGTAAACAAAAGCCCTGAAACCAGTAAAAAGAGAAATGACTTGACTATATATTTTATCATCTTGATCATATTTTTTAATTAAGTATTATTCTTTGGGTTTAAAAGTTAGCCGGTCCCACATGATGATTCCCGGGTAAACCGTCTTTACTTTCACAACATGTTCCTGTGTAGTGGTCCAGTTTACATCACAAATATATATTTCAGCTGTTTCGAAGGCATCGTTTAAAACAATCACATTGTCAACTTTTACCCCATCGAAATAAAAGATAACATTTGCACGGTTCCCTCCTTTTTTAAAGTATCCGTATACTTCGTAGTTGCCGCGGGTTACCCTCGGCATGGTTATCTCTAGTGTCCAGTATCCTTCGGGCATAGTGAGGCAATCTTCATTTACAAAACCGGTTCCCTGGTATTTGCACCAGTATTGCATGTAATCGCCTTTCCATTTTATTTTAGCAAAACCGTTTTCACCATCGTAAAAGTTTCTTACCGAGCCGTCGACACCGTAAAAGTCGGTCTCTTCCAGCTCGGGAAACGTGGTGGTGTCGAAAATGAATTCACGCTCAACGGGTGGTTGTACCGGCAAAAGTTGGTCTATTGCATGAATTACCCCGTTTTTGGTTGGAATGTTCGAATACCTGTCGATAAATGTTGTTACAATGCTGTCTTCTTCATCGGGATTAATCTCGAAGTAGTTGCCAACGTCGAAGTTCACGTAGTTATTTCGCGATATTACCCAATATATGCCGGGCATTATATCGGTCATGTAATACGTTTTTTCCAAACAGTGGTAAACCATGTATTCATAAAAGCCATTGTCGGTTTCATCAATATTGCCGTTGCCGTCGTCGTATCTGGCAACCAGGTCTTCAGCCGAAAATATTCCGTTTTGGTTAAAAATGGAATCAGGTACGGCCAAAATGGTGTACCTCACGCGCGCGGTTGTTACACCATAAGGTATCTCGTTGGTGTCGAGCGTATCTTTCAGCCCGGCCAGTTCTAAGGCTTTTGAAAAAATCGAAAATTCATCGAGTGCCTTTATCGTGGTGTACGTACCATCGGTTACCGGGTCAATTACTTTATCAACCTGATGAATAATGCCGTTAGCCACTTCAATGTCCCGGTTAATAATTGTTGATTTTTTATTGATGATTATATCAATACCGGAAAATTCGGATACGAGGTAGTCGCCCAGGGCATTCTTTTCACTTAAACAGCCATTGCCAAAATTGTTGGTCGATATTTCGGCGGCAACCACATGGTTCCTGATAATTTGCATCAATTCATCATCGCTGAAATCGTTGTAGGAGCTTTTGCCTTTTGATTCGTAATAGGTCTGAAAGGCATCGTTGTCGGCCAGGAAAAGTGTGAAGGGCCCACGTGTGCTCAAAATACCATCCATATCAACCTTTTTGGTTATTTCGAGAAAATCGCTGAATTTGTTGGCCGAATCTGCTTCAATGTATTCCATTATTTGCAGCATTTCCTGGTCTTTTGCCCACATTTCTGGTTCATCTTTACACGTGACAAAAACAATTCCGGGCAATACAAGCAGGAATAACACGATATATTTATTAATTAATTCTTTGCTTTTCATACTTCAAATTTTTTAACGGTCGTAATACGGATTCTGTTCTAACAAAGGATTATGATCCAACTCGGCCTGTGAAATTGGCAGGTAATAGCTCATGGTATCAAGTACCCTCGATTGCAATATGGGCCGTTGCTTTACATCGGCACCCGAAAGTATCATGTTTACAATCAAGTATTTGTTTTCAAAATTGTTCTTTTTTGCGAACCGCAGTACATCAAACCAGCGTTTGCCTTCAAGGGCAAACTCTTTGGCACGTTGGTCCATAATTACACTTCTGAATTGTTCCAGATCGTTTGCAATGGTCATGGGAGGGAGGGTAGCCCGCTCCAATATTTGATTGATATAGTTGTTCGATTCGGAAAAATTTCCAGTTTCGGCAAGCGCTTCTGCTTTTATCAACAAAATGTCGGCATACCGGTAATAAATCATATTCGCATCGCGCTCGTTTGATGTACGTTTGGTCTTCGGTGTTAAACTCTTGTACTGGTATTTCGAACGCGGATCGGGGTCGCCTTTGCGGATATCCCCTTTCGCGAAAAGTTCCTGTGCGTAAGGTTTCATCGATATCCTGCTTGAACCTACCGGTGGGATGACATTGACATTAAACGGGTTTTCCTCGTTTTCATACGCGTCGTTAAACTGTATTTCGAAAATACTTTCCGGTGCATTTCCTGGGTAATATAACTCGAACCAGTTATTAGTGCCTTGCAGCCGGAATTTTCCGGAATTGATGATTTCATCGCAAACCCGGATGCATTTTTCGTATTGTTCGCTCCACAGGTAAACATCGGCCAGCAAAGCATTTATTGAATATACATTTGCCCGTCCTTTAAATATTTCAGGTGTGCCGGCATATTCATCGCTGAATGCCGTGGTTTTGGCCTGTAACAAGTCGGTTTCTATTTGCTTTATAATTTCAACTTCGGAATTTTTTGGAATTGAAAAGCTAACGGTATCCGAACTTGACGCTTCCAGCACAAGAGGGACTTCTTTCCATACTCTTACCAGGTCGAAATAGCATTTGCTTCGGAGAAACAAAGCTTCGGCTTCGTAGGCCTTTTCTGTTTTGCTGTCAAAAGTTTCATCGAGCAAAAGAACGTCTTCTGCAAATAATAAAATGGTATTTGCCAGATTGATGGTATTGTAAAAACCGCTCCAATCGATGCTTCCGTTCGTGGGCAAAATTTCAGACTTGCCAATTCGCTGATAATCGCCAAAAGAGGAAGAAAATTCAATCATGTCGGCCCGTACTTCGCCCCATGCCCATAAATCGACACAATTTCTGCCGTAGGCATTGTACATGGCAGCCATAACGGCTGCAACATCTTCTTTTTTCTGCCAAAATTCCTGTTTTACCAATTTGTTTTCCGGTTCCACATCTAACCATTCGTTACAAGAGGCAAAACCGATTAGAAAAAGGGCAATTAACAGGTAACTTATATGTTTTTTTAAATTTTTCATACTATTATAATTGTTTGTTATCAAAGGTATAGTATGGAACTCGCATGTGTTTTGATCATACTATTGGTTGTAAATATTTTACATGCTCGTTTCATATTGAATATGCTTTTTATTAAAACTTAATGTTTAACCCAATTGTAATACGTTTACTTGGCGGTGTGCGGCTGTAGTCACGTGGCAGTGAGGTTGGCCCACCTATACCTACCTCGGGGTCTTGTCCCGAGTAATTGGTCCAGGTAAACAGGTTATATGCTGTTCCGTATATTCGAATATCCCGTACTTTTAGCTTGTTGCATATTTTTTTGCCAAAATTGTAGGATATTGAAGCGGTTTTCAGGCGGAAGTATGATCCGTCTTCAACAAAACGGCTCGACCCCATCCAGTTATAGCCTTTGTTGTACAGTGCGCGTGGCACATCGGTGCTGTCGCCCAGGCTTCTCCACCGCCAGTTGGTCGCCAGGCTCTGGTTGTCGTGGTTATACATTTTTTCTGTGTCCATCCGGGTCTGGTTAATGATGTCCTGCCCTAACTTATAGTAGAAGAAAAGGTTTAACGTGAAGTTTTTGTACTGTACACGTGGTCCAAAACCACCCATAATGCTTGGGTTGTAATCGCCAAGTTCCTTAATGTCGAGTTCATCAATTACGCCATCGAAATTAATATCCCGGTATTTGGCATCGCCCGGCTCAAACTCGTAACCGTTTGCGCCGTGTATCATGATGAGCTCTTCTTCGCCGGTGATATCATAAACCGGGTTGCCATTGCGGTCTTTTACAACAATGTCGTTGTTATCAACGTAAACCCCATCGTATAAATAGCCATAAAATGTACCAATGGGCACACCGGGCACAACCCTTATCTTGTAATTGCCGTTGTCGAGCATGTTGCCCGATTCGAGTGAAAAGTTTTCAGGCAGGCTTAAAACAATGTTTTCGTTGTGCGACATGTTAAAATTGAAGCTGAACTTGAAATCTTTCTGCTCAATAATTTTTGCATCAATCATAAATTCCCAGCCTTGGTTAAGCATTTCGCCTTCGTTTTGGCTAATGTTTGAATAACCGGTGGTTGTTGGTATTGTGGTATTCCGTAGATACAAGTTATGGGTTGTTTTCCGGTAAACATCAAATTCAACGTTTACCCGGTTGTTAAACCCCCAAAAGGTTAGGCCGGGACTGAACTGCTCGATGGTTTCCCATTTTAACGATGTTAATTCAATGGCATCGGGCCGTACACCGGCTGTGCCCATATAACCGTATTGCGTGCTGGCACTATAAGTGCTGAAATACAAATAATTATCCCTTGGCGAGTTTCCCGATAACCCCCAACTGCCCCGCAGCTTAAGGTCGTCGATAAAGGTAAGGCCGGCCATGAACGGCTCTTCCGATATACGCCATGCTGCAGTAAACATGGGGAAAAATCCAAAACGGCTTTCGCGGCTGAATTTTGAATTTCCTTCGTATCTCGATCCAATGGTTATCAGATATTTGTCGTTGTATTTGTACATAGCCTGCAAATAAACTCCCAACGACCTGTAATTGCTCGAACTTGCTGAAAAATAGTTCAAATTTGTTTCACCGGCAGGATCCTGCAAAAAAGGCGATGCCGATTTGCTGGTTTCTGTTGCATAAAACCGGTCATTTCGTGATTCAGTATCAACCAGACCCTGTATAACCAGTTCGTGATCCATCCCGATAACGGGTGAATAGACCAGCTGGTTTCGGGTTGTTACGGCCGAATTTTTACCGTACGATTCCCTCGCCTTGTTGGTGCTGCTGCTGTTGTAATCGTAACCCAGGGCTTCGTAGGGAAGGAACGAAGAGGTTTTTGAATCGGAAATATCCATGGTTATTGTACCATCGTAAACCAAATTAGGAAGAATATTATACCTTATTGAAAAAGCTGCCCTGGTATTGTCTTGCAGGGTTTTGTTTGAAGCCAAATTAACTACAGCTACAGGATTAAACATTGACGTACCAAAGCCTTGTATTGTTTCAAGAGGTGTAAAATATGAATCAAGTTGGTTACCCAATGTATCCATTTCATAAACCGACATGTTTGGCATTTTAGTATATGCTTTTGACCGGACATCGTTTGTCCATGAAAGCCCGTCAATGTCATACGATGCATCCCTGTCGTAACGGGTGAACATGATATCGGTACGTAGCCTGATTTTTGTCGATAAATCGTAATCGAGTGATGTACTGACATTTAATTTTTTCAACCCGGTGCCTATTGTTGTGCCTTTCTCGTCCTGGTAGGCCAGTGACATTTTGTACCTCGATTTTTCACCGCCGCCCCGCACCGAAAAGTTATGGTCCATAACGTAGCCAATCTGGGTAATTTCTTCAATCCAGTTGGTGTTTTGCGAAAAATTGTGGTAGTGTTCCCAGGTTGGGTCAAAATCGATTTCGGCGCTTACTAAGCTGCCATCGGCATTGGTGTCGTCGAACCATTCGCCGGCATCGTTGTTAAAGTGTTCTTCTTTAATCAGGCGTGCATAACCGGCACCATCTAGCATGGGTATCGGGTCGGGTTCCTGTGCACGAGTGAACTTTACGGAATATTCAAACATGGGTTTTGACTTTGTTCCGCGTTTGGTCTGTATCATGAGTACACCGTTTGCCGCTTTTGAGCCGTAAATGGCCGTAGATGCAGCATCTTTCAATACTTCGATCGATTCTATATCCTCGGGGCTCACATCAATCAAATTACCAAATTGTTCGATGTTCGCGCTGGCAAAATCAAAATCGGATGCAATTGAAGTGGTGTAGGGAATACCGTTTACAACAATGAGCGGTTCGTTGTTGGCATTCAATGTTGCGGTACCCCGAATACGGATATTCAGTCCGGCACCGGGGTCGCCCGATACGGCTGTAATATCCACGTTGCTGATACGTCCCTGCAGCATCTCTTCAACCGTGGTTGTTTGTGCCACTTTAAGTTCTTCAAATTCGAGACGGGAAATGGCCGTGGCACGATCCCTGATAGAGGTTACACCATCGTTACCCATTTTTTCGCCCATAACAACCACCTCTCCGAGTCCGGTGGTTTCTTCATCAAGTACAATGTCGAATCGGGTTTTATCGCCAACAGTGAAAACTTTATTTTGGTATCCGATAAAAGACACCTGGATTTTTGCTTTATCGGAAGTTACCCTGAATGAAAAGTTCCCGTTAAAGTCGGTTGTTGTACCGGTAACATAACGTCCGTTTTCATCCACTTCCACAATATTTACCCCAATTATCGGTTGGTTGTTATTATCTTTAACCGTACCGTTTATGATTATTTTTTGTGCATAAACAGCATTGGTTACCAGTAAGAAGAATAAAACCAAAGCAATATGTAAAAACTGCGTATATTTCTTCATAGAATATTGTAACACTTGGTTATTTTAAATTAATTACGCTGAACTATTCGTCCAGTAATACCTGATCGATTTTATGCAGTACGCCTTTCAAAACCAGGTTGTTGGATTCGCTGTGATTTACTTTTACCGTATTTCCCGCGCCGTCTCTTACACTCAGGTTGTTCTTCTGGTTAATGATTTCAAGCGGAGCGTAATAGGTTGTTTCAGCATCGGCCGAATCAATTTTTGCCGAAGCGAATGTTCCGCTGATCTTGCCATCATCAAAGATGACATCTTCGGCAAGAAAGTGGTAACGTAAAAAATGCTGCAAATCGTCGAGGCTGTCGGGAATCATTGAATTGTTCCGGGCAGCAATAATCGCAGCATTGGTTGGGGAAAACACGGTCCAGCTATCCTGTTCCTGCAAAAAGTTTATCCTTGCATATTCCAGTTCCGTATCGGCATCAATTGCCGTATCGGCAAGTCCGGCCAGGTAGAGCAGGTTATAAAACTCCGAAAGGTCTGCATCGTTGGCAATAAATTTAGCCTGATCGTTTTTAGGGGCAAGTATTGCTTTATCGAGGGCGTAAAATACACCATTGTCGCCTGTTTGCGTTTCCATAATTTTGGCTACGGTACCCATTTCCTGGTTGCCGCCCCCCTGTATTTCGTTGTTGTTATAATAAATGTAATTACCTGAACTCATACGGGCATATCCTTCACCCGAAAAATCAATTTGCTCTCCCATTAAATTATTGGTAATCAGATGGTCGCCTACAAACGATTTCTTTTCTTCATCATCCATCGGCCCCCATTTACCATCATCTTCAAGTATTTCAAGCCGGTTTCTTTGTTCGTAATAACGTATTCCCCCATCAAGAAGTCCTTCGTTGGTAGGGCCGAAAATGGTCACTTCCAGTTCAGGCGATGTAATTGATGAGATCATTTGTGCATCGTTAACCCCGTATAGAAAAGTTGTGTAAATGTTGTTAAAGAAAATGGGGCCTACTGTACTTGAAAAAGCTTTGGGCGGATAATATTTATTCATGATAAAAACCGGTCCGTTGCTCAAAAATAAGGCATCATCAACATCGCTGTTCAGATTTATGTCAATTTCATCGCCATAAAAATTCACATACGAACTTTGAATTTTTGAAGGAATATCGAGATTGTTTTTAATGCACGACTGTGCCAGGAATACCAGGCTGATTTCAGGTACACTGTCGAGGCATTCAAAATGCTTCAAAAGGTTATTGTTGATGTATTCCTGAAACACTTCATCTTTCGGCAAAAACAACGAAAAGGTGACTTTCCGGTCGTAAGGCGACTGATCAGTCGGGCCAATTTCTGAAGCAATATTGGCAATTTCTGTGTAACTCTTTGAATACAATTTTGTTCGGTCGGCATCATCATCGTATTCTGAAAATGAATACGAGGCAAAACGTTGAATCAAATCGTAAAACACCCCGTACTTATCCTGATTCTCCCGCAGGAAATCTTCAATGTTAGGTATTTCCGGAACAGCTCGGTCGAGGTAATATACATAACCGTTGGAACATTTGGCAATGCTGTCAATACTCGCATTGTACCATTGTAACTCTTTCCATTCGGTATCGGGAAAAAAGTAGGTGTAGTCCGACCCGTCAACAGCCCCGTTGAAATCCCTGAAAAATTCGGTTGAAAACAGGGGAACCTTTTTTTCCTGTCCAATAATACGGAGGGTTTGGTCTTTGTAGGTATCGAAATACTTCACTTGTTCATTGTAATCGTTTGACTTGCTTCGGGTGTCAATCCTGAAAAGCAGTGCGCCAAGCTCGCTGCCGGGCTCCTGCCATCCACCGTGCCAATACGAGTAATCGAATATTAATTGTTGTTTGGCCCGGGGGGTATTGACAACATTAAGGGTGAATAACTGAAAAGCCTGATCTTCGGTGATTTCGTCGACCGATGAAATGCCTTTTTTATCGAAATACGCCTGGTAAGCATCATCATTTGCGGCAAACACGGTAAAAAGACCCTTTGTGATGGGTTCTTCATATTCTGCTTTCCGCATCAGTTCAAGCAAAATCGTATAATTACCCTTGGCTTCCAGGGTCTCTATAATCGACCCGCCCAACCATGGCGGATCTTCATAGCGGGCATAATGATCTTCTTTGCAATTCTGAAAGATAATCAGCAATGCCATTAACAGAAGAATTTTTGTTAATGCGTAAATTTTCTTCATAGTATTAGATTTGTTAGTGTTCCAATTCAGTTATTCCCCAACGTTTTCATATTTTACAATTGATATGCAGATAAATGGGAGGTTGTTTGACATTTTTATCTGAATATAAAAATTGATTTATGACCCGGCAGGTTTATTTCCGTGTCAAAAATCCATATTGTATGCTAAAATTGATAAACGTTAAAATGACACTTTAAAATTTATAATTGTGCCGTAAGCAAAAGAAGTATATCGTGCCTGTAACCGGTTTTGATATTAGATTTATTTTTTTTGATCTCAGATTTTTTAAAAAGGGAAAGGGTAAAAGTGAACCATAAGTTAATATATGTTAAAATAAAATTTACTTTTTATTGTTCGTAAAAAAATTGATTATGTGTTGTTTGGGCTGAAGAAACCATCTGTAAAATATCCGGTACAGATTTATGAAGAAAAAAGCAGTGAAAAAATTTATGAATAGTATAGGTTAAAAAAAAATGGTTGTTGGAGGAATGGGAAATAAAACAACAAAGCCCTCCAATCTGATTGGAGGACCTTGTTCTCAGGTTAATATTGGGTTTATTGTAATTGCGGTTTTACAAGGTTGCCGTCGCCATCGCGCAGGCCACCTACAATAATCAGTACAAGGTCGATAATGTACCATATCCCCAGCCCGCCCAGGGTAATAAGCATTAAAATACCGGTGCCAACACGCCCGAGGTAGAACCTGTGCACGCCAAAAACGCCAAGTATCCAACACAACAACAAAGCAGCAAGCCACCGGTAGTTGAATTTATTTTCCTTTGCCACATCGGGTTGTGGCGTGTGGCAGTTGGGGCATACTGCTGCCCTTGAGTCGATCACACTTCCACAGTTAAAGCAATATTTTTCCGATTCTGTTCTCATTGTTATAAGATTTAATTATGGTTCAAATTTGTTGCAATTTACGCACAAATGGAATTTGTAATAGATAAAGTTCATGAAAATACCGGTAAAAAAGAAATTATCCCGATTAGTACATGCAATAAGGGATCAAGTAAACATTCTGGTGGGACGCATTATTTCTATCTTGAGATTTTCGTCGCAAAACAATATGGAACAAAAAAAAGCGCTCTGCTGGTACTGCAAAGCGCTCAATGATTGATTGCTTCTAAATCATGAACAATTTATATCAACAACCAACCAAACCAACAAACTAATTTTTCACCGGCATGGCCGGTGTTCAATTTCTTAATGGTGGTGTATTTTAAGGGTTTATTGAATTAGGGTGTTAACCCCTTCTGCCTGCAAAATATGTGCTGTAAAAATTACTGAGCATGCTGAAAAAGTCTGCAACCTTTCTGATAAAAGGGTTTGATGGCTTTTTAACAGGAGTATCGCCACCTTTTACACACATCAGTTCGGATATGTTCAGTTCGTACGCGGGGTTGTTCACTGATAAAAATTCATTAATTGTACTCATGATTACGTTTTTAAAAAGATTAATACTAAAATTTAATTTGACCTTCGTATTTTTATTCCGATTATTGCAAAAAGGTTACCACCATTTTTGAACTTTTTTTTGATGAAGGGGCATTTTTTTTTGATCATTACCTGTTTTTTGTTGATTAACGGGCATTTAGAAATCAGTGGCCAGGAACAAAAAATGGCCACCGACAGCCTGATTACCCGGGCCAACAACCTGTCTTTTGACGGGTATGCCCAACTTGAGCAAAAAAATTACCGCGGGGCAGAAAAACTTTTTTTCGAATCGATAAAAGTTTGGGACCGGGTCGAGGTTTATGATGAATATGAGGCATTCCCCTATTTTACCCTCGGGGGGCTTTACCTCGAAATCGGCGAGTACAACAAAAGCATCGAATTTTACATGATTGCCGAATCGATCCTGAGAAAATCCGGGCCCGACAGAATGTATTTATTGGCATCCTTGTATACCAACATTGGTAGTTTTTATATGAATCTTGGCGATTATAAAAAGGCAGATGCTTTTTTAAACCGTTCAATATCAATTTTAGAAGGTAATGAAGAGGAAAATCCAATAGAATATTTTGACGCGATTTTTGGGAAAGCACAATCATTTTATTATCAGGGCTTTTATGAACAAGCAATAAGGATATCAGAGGAATATTTAAATGATTTTGAATACGGCAAGCTGGCTTTTTCGTGGCTTATTGGTGATTGCTACATTAACCTTGGAGAATACGCTCAGGCAATTTCGAATTTGAATAAAGAAATACAAGGGGGTTTTGAAGGCAAAACGAGCCATTTAGAAGCCTTGCTCATTTTATCCAAAGCGTATTTATTGAACGGGGATATGGCTGAGGCCGACAGTTGCTTAGAAAAAGCCAAACCCCTGCTTGATGCCCACAAGGGTGAAACCGACCCCTGGACTATCTACTATTTCGATATGCTGGGACAGTTATACATGCAGCAGGCCAACGCAGCAAGTGAACTGTCCGAAAAGAAGGAAAAATACCTTGCTTCTGTCAATACGTTCGACCAGGCGCTTTTGCTTAATTCGGCCAATCCCGGCAAAGGCATTCCTTTTCTTGAAACAAAAGGTGATTTCATCACACCAACACAGGTGCGCGATATTTTTATTAACCGGGCAAAAACATTACGGGTCCTTGGCGATCTGCATCAAGACCCCAATGATCCGATGACCGCGCGCTATTTTTACGATCAGTCGTTGAGCACATGGAAAGCTTCAATCGATTTTTTGCACAATTTCAGGATCAGCTTTCTCGAAGAGGAGAGCAAACTCTCGTTAAGCGAATCGCAAAAAAGCGTTTACATCGAAGGGTTTAAGCTGGCCGGGCAACTCTACCGCGAAACCGGGCTCGGGAAATACCTCCAAAACATGCTGTACATTTCAGAGTCGGGAAAAGCAGCCACTTTTTTGGCTTCGCTTAATGCCGTGAAAGCAAAAAACTTTGGCGGCCTGCCCGATTCGTTGCTGCAGTACGAGCGTGATTTAAACAGCAGGATTTCCAGTCTCAAACAAAAAATTTTCGCCGAAAGGGGGCTTGCAGAACCCGATTCATTTCTTTTGTCGGAATGGGAGAACTCGTTGTTTGAACTGCAAAAGAACTACGATGAGCTGATTTTTAAATACGAAAGGGATTATCCCGATTATTACAATTTCAAATACCGGAGCCTTACCATCACAAATGACGATATTGTAAAAAAACTGAAAGCAGGTCAGGTGTTAATTGAATACCTGATTGATGAACCCGATGCTGAAAGCGAAACCGGCCACGTTTATTGCCTGGCTTATTCATCGCGGGGTTCCAGTTTCCATTGTGTTGAAATTACCCGCAATTTTACCCGTCAAATTGAAACTGTTATCGGGCAGTTGACCAACAAAAATGTTGGCGAAACCAACCTTGATGATTTTTGCAACTATGTTTCCGCAGCCAAATACCTGCATTCGATTTTAATCGAACCCCTTTCAATTGTCCATTCGGTGAACGATTTAATCATCATTCCCGATGGCAAACTGGCCTACCTGCCTTTTGACGTTTTACTTACCGAAACGGTCGATACCACCCTGATTAATTACCGTGAGTTACCTTATTTGGTTTACGATTACAACATTTCGTACTCTTATTCGGCAACGTTGCATTTTGAATATTTCAGGAGTAGCCACAAACGCCGGAGCAACATACTGGCTTTTGCCCCTGAATATTCGTATGAAGATATTGACCTGAACAAAGAAGCCTATTCGCGCCAGATGCCTTCACGTGCGGTACTAAACCCGTTGCCCGGGGCGGTTGATGAGGTTAGTCGTTTAAAAGACATTCACGGTTGCACATCGTTTATTGGGAAGGATGCCACTGAAACCAAATTTAAGGAAATGGCCGCCGAATACGATATTTTGCACATGGCCATGCATACCATTATGAACGATTCGATTCCGATGTTTTCAAAGCTTGTTTTTTCGCAGCCAACCGATACATTAAACGATGGTTTTTTAAACACGCAGGAGATTTACAATATGAAACTGAATGCGCGCCTGGCCGTTTTGAGCGCGTGCAACACCGGAACGGGCAAACTCCGCACCGGCGAAGGTGTGATGAGCATGGCAAGGGCTTTTCTTTATTCCGGGTGCCCGTCGATTATTATGACCATGTGGGAGGTTGAAGACCGCGTAAGTGCCGATATCATGATCGCTTTTTACAAAAACCTTTTCAAGGGATACTCAAAGCCCGAAGCGTTGCGTAAGGCAAAAATCAGCCATATTCAAAATGCCGATCCCTTTAAAGCACATCCTTATTTTTGGCAGGCATACATCGTGGTTGGCGATCCGTCGCCGTTAAAATTTAATAACATTGCGCTTGTTTCAATTCTTGTTTTTTCGATTATTTTAATTGTCTTTTTATTCTTTGGAAAAAAAATATTGCAGAAAAAACGGTAAACACGATAATCAAAGCAAAATATTCTGAAGAAAATACAGAAAAAATTGTTTCGTCAGTTTGACCGGTAGAAGCCAATTTGCTTTTACATACCAGTGTATACCAATTCCTTGTCGATGTGTTCGCGTTCAGGGCCAACAATTAACACAAAGCGGTAGGGGTTATTCTCATTTTTATTGATATCGATGGAATAATTGCCCGACTTGGTTTGGCTTATTGCCAGCAATGCCTGATTTTCGAAGCGTAGGGCATACCCTTTTGAAGAAAACAGGTAACAGGCCGAATTGTTGCATGATGCATTTATCGATCCGCCTTTGTCGAGTTTTATGCAACTGGTCTCATCATTGTTTTGCATAACAATATCAATGTCTTCATCGCTGGGGGGTACTATGCTTAGTTTGCAACTTTTACCGCGCAGCAAAAATTTATTGCTGATACTGGTGAATGGTTCATGGGTGAGTTTATTACAATAAGAAAATCCAAGGGGGTATTTCTGTATTTTAACTATCAGCCCGTCATCTGTAGTTGTGGTAATTTGCATCAGGTCATCCAATTCTTCAACATAGATGGACCCTTTCAACAATTCATTTTCCATAATTACGGCAGGGGAAAGTAACTGCACTTTTTCATCGGGCTCGTAAATTGTTATGCTTAACTCATTATTGTCAAGTGCGTTAAAAAGCACCTTGATGCCACTGGTCGACTCGATAACTATTTGTTTATCGGTAACCTGACGGTAACTTTTAAAATTGCCAAAGGAAATTGAAAATGCGTTATTCGATGCAAATAAGAGCAGCAACAATAGTGCAAACCAGTTAATAAACAAATTTCTCATTTCCGTAAGTATTTAACCTACAATTATTTTACTAAACCCAACAGGGTGTCCCCGTATGCTTAATCCTCTTAATGTCCCCGTTGTTTTTACAAATCGTTTATAAAAAACAGAATAAATTTAGGTGTTTTTTTTATAAAAGTGAAATGATTCCTAATTAGTGTTAGCAAGAAAACTCTTTCTTTCCAACGCTTACCCCTCTAACTCCCCCAGGTGGGAGAACTCCAACGCGCTGATTGCGTGGGCATATCCCCCTTGGGGGACAAAGGGGGGCGCGATGGCTTTCATCAATTTTGGGTAGTTTTTTTTGCCAGCACTAATTAAAAGTAGTTATTATGCATTCCATATTTCCCATGCGGCAACGGCTTGCCCGTGAAGCATTTCAAGTCCATTTTTAACCTGTGCTCCCTGTTCTTTGCCCTTTTTCATAAAAAGGGTTTCAGCCGGGTTGTAAACCAAATCGAATAAAACATGGTTGGGCGTGATAGCCCCGTAAGGAATTTCGGGGCAGGAGTTTACATTGGGAAATGTTCCCAGCGGCGTGGCGTTTATAATCAAAAGCCTTTCGGCCATGAGTTTTTCATCAATTTGCTTATACCTTATTTCGTTCTCATACAACGGGTCTTCAATTGATGCCGAAATGTATGATATCCCCATTTTCGACAAGATGAATTTTATGGCTTTAGAAGCGCCACCGGTACCCAATATAAGTGCTTTGGTGTGGCTTTCATTCAGCATGGGTTTAAGCGACCGTTCAAATCCGGTTACATCGGTATTGAAACCTTTCAATTTTAAACCGTTTTTATCCCTGATTATTTTAATGGTGTTAACTGCGCCAACTTTTTGGGCTTCACCATCAATTTCATCGAGATAATTCATTACCTGTTGTTTGTATGGGATTGTGCAATTCAAACCGGAAATTGAGGGGTGCTTATCAAACAGGGAAGGGAGTTTTTCAATGGAATCAATTTCAAAGTTCAGGTATTCATGATCGGTTAAACCTTCATGCTGAAATTTATCGGTGAAAAATTTTTTTGAAAATGAATGTCCAAGCGGGTAGCCAATTAATCCAAAAGTTTTCATGGTTCTGTTAATTATGCATCTTTTTTTTACAAACTTATAAAACCCAAACGCTTTTTATGTTTTGGTATTTAAAAATTCAAGGGTTAAATGTTCCTTGGTGTTTTTCCCTTTATTCCTCCCGATTCGGGAGGTTAGGGGAGGCTTTTGCAAGCGTTTCAGTAGCCCAAATTACGGCTATTCCTGCAATAATAAAAACAAAGGCCCAAATCACTTCTTGCGAAAAATTGGCGGGGAATAACCAATTATAACCTTCAACAACGGGTTCATTATCTTTTAACAAAAGATCTCCCGCCGGGTTTGTAACATAAACCGATTCTTTCCAGGGCCATAAAAGACCCAACGAACCAACGATAAAACCGGTAAGTAACCCGATGGTTTGGTTTTTAAATTTATTGAAAACCCAGGTGAGCAAATGCGAGAAGGCAATCAGCCCGAAAACGGCGCCGGCCACAACCGGCAAAAGAATGGCAACATCGAGGTTGTTAACCGAGTCGATCATAACCAAGCGATAGTTGCCCATAAGAATGAGTACAAACGAACCCGAAAGCCCCGGCAGTATCATACTGCATGTTGCAACAATTCCGCAAACAAAGAGGTACAGCAATGAACTGTTTTCGCTGGCAGGTGTGAGGAACGATATGAGTAAAGCAGACGTTGCACCAACTACCAGGCTGATGATTACCGGCAGGTTCCATTTTCCAACGGTTTTCCCAACATAATAAACAGATGCCAAAATGAGCCCGAAAAAGAACGACCAGATGTAAACCGGGTAATTGTCGAACAGGAAACCAAAAAGCCGGGCAACCGAAACGATACTAAAAAAGATGCCTGCAAAAACGGCAATCAGGAATCCCAGGTTGACATGCAGGGCAAATTGCCTGAATTTCCCGCTGAAAAACAGTTTAAGGGCAGTAATGTTGAATGCTTTTATTGAACGGATAAGTTTTTCGAAAATGCCGGTAATAAGGGCTATTGTTCCGCCCGAAACACCGGGTACAACATTGGCTGCACCCATGCCAATTCCCTTTATAAACAATACGATATATTTCTTCATTTGCATTTTTTACGAGGTAAAACCTACGAGAGGTTCAGGTTTTTGAATTGACCGATTATTTTTTGGATCGATTTGTTGCTTTCAGCCCCGGGTTTATCCCTGAATAATTTTTTATGGCTTTTAAAATCAATTGAAAGCGCTTTTCGAAGATGCAACATGGCTTTATTTTCATCCCCCGATTCAAGGCAATATGTCACAAGCTGGTAGCTGAGTTCCGAATTATCGGGATGGTGTTCAAGCGCCTTTTCCAGCACTTCGATGGCTTGCTTTGTAAAGCCTTTGCGGTTTAAAAAGCGGGCGTAGTTATGCCAGTATTTGAAATTTTGCGGATCAAGGCGGCACAACATGCCAAAGGCTTCAAGCGCATCGGCCATGCGATATTGTTTTTCGGATATTTTGATTAAAAGGAGCCAGTAATCTTCAATTTTTGATTCAACATCAATGGCCCTTTTTATTTTGTTATATGCTGATGTGAAATTTCCCTTTTTTAATTCAATTCCGGCCAGCAGATATAATGCCGTATGGCTTTTGTTGTTGATTTTAAGAGCTTGTTTCAGCGATTTCAGGGCTTCTTCTGTTCTTTTTAATTTCAGGTAACATTCGGCCAATGCACAAACCATTTCATCGTCCGACCCGACCAATTCAATATAGTTGTTGCAAACATCAATCGCCTTGTTGTACTCTTTCAGCATCATGTAGGTGTTCGCAAGGTTGTACAGCCCGCTGGGAAAGTTTTCGTTAATGGTTAGCGCGTATTCGTAAGCCTCGGCTGCTTTTTTGTTTTTATTCAGCTTGCTGTATACTATTCCAAGATTGTACCATGCTGAAAAGGAAAACGTGTCAAGGTCGATGTACTTGTTGTAAAATTCGGCGCTTTTCAGGTTTTCATCAAGTTTTTCGTAGCAAAAAGCAAGCTCGTAAAGGTTTGCTTCATTCAACGGGTTCAGCTCCCAGGCTTCCTTAAAATAGAGTAGCGCTTTTTTGTACCGACCGCTTTGTTCGTAAGTAAAACCAATGTTGTACAGTATTTCATCCTTATTGTCGAAGGTGTTTCTAACGGCAAGGTTAAATGCTTTTGAAGCTTTTACGTTTTCGTTGAAAAAGAGGTGACATGACCCTTTTAAAAGATGAAGTTCGGGGTTGCCGGCTTCAATTTTAAGCAGCTGGTTTATCAGTTCAAGCGAATCTTTTATTTCGCCCATGTTAAAAAGGATATCGGCCTTTCGCAGAAGTATGTTGAACGAGGAAGGATGTTGCATAAGTGCCACCTTCATTACTTCGTAGGCAGTTGTAATACTGCCTTCATCAAGAAAATTATCAATGATGTATTCAAACTGAATGACATCGAAATAAACAATTTCACCCGTGCGGAGCATCTCTTCCCAACGCTGAACCGCTTCAATCAATTCATCTTCTTCGTGAAAGTTATTTGCTTCAGTGTTCATATATCAGAAACCTTTTACTGGTGTTCGGGCCTTAATAAATCGTTAATGGTTTTTACCGGATTAAAGGTAATGGCCGGCACTTCAACAAAAAGGGTGTTCCAGTCCGACATTGATCCATTCCACAAGCCCGGCAGCTCGAGGGCTTTCAATTTTTTTCCGTTGTATGTTTTGGATGAAATGAAGCAGGTATCCGGATCGACAAATTGGTTCAGATCGAATTTTTTCCCTTTGAAATCTTTAATGCTGCAAACTATGTCAACCGGGTTAAAGTGGGTTGAATTGTTAAAGTGAACGGCTTGTTCCGGGTCATCGAGATTAATCTGGGCCTTTTCAATTATTTGCAGAGATGCGGTGCCATCGTTGTTTATAGCAATAAAAGGCCCCCCGCCGGGTTCCCCCTCGTTTTTAACCATTCCGCATACCCTTAACGGGCGGTTAAGCAACTTTTTGAAGAATTCCGTTTTTTCGGCTTCGGTGTTAAAATCACGGTTTAGGCTGATGTTCAGTTCCTTCGAGAGGAAATTCTCTACGGTCGTTAGTAAATCAGGCAATTTTTCGGGTGGGGCCGACTCGAGTTTTTCGAGATAAGTGTATATTTTATTGCGTACCGTCACCAGCAATCCTGCCAGTAATTTTTTCGACCGTTTTGTTTCGGCTTTTAATTGGTCGGGCACCACGTTGTCGATGTTTTTAATGAAAATAATATCGGCATCAATTTCGTTCAGGTTTTTCAACAATGCACCATGCCCCCCGGGCCTGAAAACCAAATTATTGTTTTCATCCCTGAAAGGGGTGTTATCGGGGTTTACTGCCAGCGTATCGGTTGATTTATGCTGATGCGAAAACTCAATCTCGAATTCAACCCCCAGTCGCTTCTGATAGCTGTTTTTAACCGCCTCAAATAGCTTTTCGAAGCCTTCGTTATGCTCGGGTGATACTGTAAAATGGGCGCGGGCATAGCCCCTGAAACCGGTACAATAGGAAGCGGCTTCAACAAGATGTTCCTCGAAAGCCGTGCGCGATGTGTCGTTGTATTTGTGAAACGCCAGTTGTCCTTTGGGTTTTAACCCATAGCCCAATCCCTCTTCCGATAGTATTTTTTCAACAATTTCCCGCTTGTTCTTTGTGTCAGATAACAAGGTTTTCAATTGTTCCCAAAATGCAAATTTTTCAATCCCGGCAAAGAAAGTGTTCAAAAAATCATCTTCACTCGCAAGTTGGTCGGCATCGGCACCGTTGGCTGTTTTTTGAAGAAAACTGTACAAATTTTTAAACATACGGCTTGCTGCTCCCGATGCAGGAACAAACTTGGTTGCTTTTAAACCCGAGGCCAGCGAATTCTCGAAAACGGTAATTAACCGGGTTTCGTCTTCATCGCTCAGTATCCGTATGCCGTTTCCGGGTGTAGCGGGCGAAACCAGTTTAACCGGATCGATTCCATGCCTGAAATGATTTAACTGAGCTTCAATCTGATCGAGGGTAATTCCCTGATTTTCTATTTGTTCAAGGTCTTTTTCTGTAAACATATTAACGTTTCTTCCAACGGGATAAAAGTATAAAACTTCGCCGGATTACAAAACGGGCTTTCAACGAAGATTTTAAAACATATAAACAATTGTTTTTCTACTTTTGTGGTATGGCTGAAAATCAACCGACATATCCCTGGGGACACCATAAAAGGTACAACGATTTCCCAACTTATTTCAGAAAAAAATTCTCAGGCAGGGTGCAAAAAGTATCGGTCGATGCCGGTTTTACATGCCCAAACCGCGACGGGGAAAAAGGCCGGGGAGGTTGTACATACTGCAATAACCAAACTTTTAAACCGGGCTATTGCGAACTTGAAAAATCAATTTCGTGGCAGGTCCAAAAAGGCATTGATTTTTTTGCACGTAAGTACGACTCAATGAGATTTCTGGCTTATTTTCAGTCATATACTAACACATACGCACCTTTGCCTGACTTAAAAAGGCTTTATGAAGAAGCCCTCGAAAATCCGAAAATTATTGGTTTGGTCATTGCCACGCGTCCCGATTGTCTTGGAGATGAAGTGCTTGATTATTTGCAGCAACTTTCGAAAAAATGGTATGTGATGGTTGAAATCGGTGTAGAATCGTGCGACGACGATACACTGAAGCGTATTAACCGCTGCCACACTTTTGACGATTCGGTAAATGCCATTGAAAATCTTGCGGCAAGGGGAATCCATAATTGTGTGCACATGATTTTGGGTTTACCGGGTGAAACCCGTGAGGCCATTCTAAAACAGCCGGTATTTTTATCGGGTTTACCGGTTGAAAACCTGAAAATGCATCAGTTACAAATTCATAAGGGAACGGTTATGGCAAAACAATATGCCGGTTATTCGGAATGGTTTGAATTGTATGAAAAGGCCGATGACTATATTGAATTGGTTGTTGATTACCTTGAACTACTCAGGCCATCAATCGTGATTGAACGTTTTATCAGCCAGTCGCCACCCGGTATGCTTGTTGCCCCGCGTTGGGGGTTGAAAAACTTCGAGTTTGTGGCAAAAGTCGAAAAACGCCTTGCCGAACGCGACACGTTTCAGGGAAGGCTTTATAATGCTTAAAAATAGCACATTTATATAAAAAAAGAAGGTTAAGGCTAAAAATAAGGTTGAGGTTAAGGTTTCCACCTACGCTGAAGATACGGTGGACAAGGAGGTTGAGGTTTCCCCTTCGCGGGAGTTCTCCTTCGTCGCAGTAGGTTTCCACCTTCGTTAAAACTACGACGGATAAGGAGGTTGAGCATGTTAGACGGTGATAATTGATGATTAACGATTCACATACATAAGTTGCGGATTTTAGTGCATCTTCTTATAGAAAAGCACCAAGGCTGATGCGTGTGAAAACGAGGATTATCAGCACCGAAACCGAACTTAATTATGTTGGCTATTAGGCGGCCGGTGTTTGTACTAAATGTTTTTATTACTGAAAGTTAATTGTTATACCTCCGCTTTTTTCTTCTTCGTTTTTTAACTTGTTAATGTGTACAAGCCATCGTTCATATATTCCGTTGGGGAGTTCTTCATATCCCAAGTTGTCAATTTGTGCATATAGTGCGTGCATTTCTTCGTAATGTTTATAAGTTTCGGACGAAATTTGTTTAAGTGACTCGGGGTTTGGAGCTTCTAAAAGTTTTGCCAATAAAAGGGTTTGACGTGTTTTATAAAAAGCCCTCATTATAAGCGGCCTTAACTGACAGGTCAAATATTTTGACGAAGTATCGGCGCACATTAAATAAAAATTGTCCAATCCATATTTCTCGTAATACCCACCTGCCAATTCCTCCAGTAATAAAGCTACCGTTTCCTTTTTGTCCAAAGGTTCTAAAAAAATACCGTTCCTTATGGCTTCTGCCTTTATATAGCTGTTGTTCATATAATGTGCATCGCTCAAGATTGCGTTACATGTGAGTTCAAGGTTGAACCAGCTCCCATCATTGTCCTGTATTTTAACAAACGAGTGGTTGGGCGATAACGATAAATAAGCCTCTGCCTCCATTTTCTCTGCTAAAATTAAATAGTACAATGGCATTGAATAGCACTGCCCGCAACCGCTTTTCATCAATTTTGTGACAAAATGGCTATCGTAATGCTGCTCTGATTTATAATCGTACAAGTCGTATTTGACAGGGTAATGTTTTATCGTTTTTTCAAAAATATTCGATTTAACCTCTAAAGTATCTGATATTAAACGGAACAGCATCATATTTTTGACAAGGTTGTTTTTCTTGTCTAGCTTGTCTTCCCGAATTTTATCATAGCACAATTTTACCTTTTCATCGATGAATTTTTGGTAGTCTTCATAATTTAACGAGTTTTCATAAAAAGCATTCTCAACCAAAAAAACAGTCTTCCCCAAGTCAATTGGTTGTTTGCCTTCTAACATACTGCTTATTTCATCAAAAACATCGTAGTAAATTGAAGCACCTTTTAAATGTCGTTTCGATGGGAAACCATCTGTGATTAACTTATGGACTGACTCTTCAAATTGTTGTTGACGGATTATTTGTTGGACATACTCATAAGATTCATTTATGATCTGCTGGTTTTGCCGGCGTATTGCTTCTTGCCTGGCATATGTTTCCTCAATAATATTACTTTGCTGCTGCATGGGGGAATTTATTTCCGGTTGTGTGCCAAATATTGGAGGATATTGTGGTTGGGGTGTTTCAAATGTGGGTAATTGGGGCTGCGCAAAAGGCGTTACTGTTTGGGCATCTGAACAAACAGCCGCAAACAACAATAATAATATAAAGAAAAGTTTTCTCATTTGAGTTTTTATTTGTGGTTTTTGTTCATGATCAATGAGTTCATCCTGTAATTTGTAGGCTCAATAGCCGACGAATTTAACCAGTTGACATACATGTCCCGTGGCATTTTTCGATAACCTAATTGATGTATTTTTGCATAAACCTCATTCATCTTTGCTTCCATGTGCTGTGCCTGTTCTGTATTTTTTTCAGATTGTTTGTACAAAGTTGTCAAAGTTTCTGCTTTTAACAACATGGCATTGATGCACTTTGGGAAATGGTCAAGTGCAGTTTCGCAACATTTGAGTATAAAACTACCATCACAAACACCAAACTTGGTTTGATAACCTTGTGCCAAATCGACAAGGCAAAGTGCCACGGATTGTTCCTGCGTAAGGGTGTCCATGTAAATACCGTTACGTAATGCATCGATATGGATATAGCCCGAAGCCATCAACCAAGCATCGGTAGGGAAATCGCCACATGTCAACTCGATGTTGTACCATCCAACACGTTTGTTATGTGCCTTGATATAAATGTGGTTTGGTGCAAGTGATAAATATGCTTTCTGACCGAGCTCGTCCATAATCATTTTGTACAGGTAGGGCAATGAATGACAGTTTCCTACTTTTGTTTTCATTAAAGTTGAAACAAACATATTTGACCACTCTTTTTGACCTGCAAAGTCCTCAAAATTGTATTGAAATGGAGTGTGAATTATCACTCCTTTGTCCGTGGTAATGGGAATAGAATCTGTAATAAACATAAATACGGCACATTGTGCAGCGGCACTTGAGCTGTCTTTTTCGGGATATATTATGTTGCCTGATTGCATTATTCCCCTACAAATTGAGGCGTAATACTCCAAAACATCATTGAAATCAGTCTCTCTATAATGATTGTCAAAATATGTGTTTTCAGACAGAAAGACTGCACTCTTAAAACAAAGACTATTTTTTCCTGTGAGCATTGAATCTATTTTGGAGAAAGCCGTGAAATACAATGATTCATTTGTTTGCGTGTATGAAAATTGAATTGTTAAATTCAGAATTAAAATCAAGCAAATAATTTTTGTTGACATGGGCTTCAAATTTGATTATTTAAAAACAAGAGAATATGGTACATTATATTTCTCCTTTAAATCATTGAACTGTTTTTCATCTAAAGGTCCAATTACTTTTTTTTCTTTTTTCATTATTATCCAATAATAAATGGTATCTCTCCCTAATGGATAGACATATTCAATTTTGTCATAAATTATATTCTGAAATTCCGTTGGCTTCTGTTTTACAATAATAAAATGTTTGTTATGATCATATGAGATTACCGTTGGGGGTATATCAATTTCTCCTAAAATATGATTATGTTCTGCATCATACGTAAAATTTGCACCTAAATTTTTGCTATCTTTATCGAACATAAGCGAAAAGAACAAAAGAAGACAGAACAAAAAAGCAATTCCACATCCTAATTTTAAGGGATTAATAAAAAAATTCATTTTACCCATGGTAATATCGGTTTTAATTTTTGACTACCATATATATTAATTTCATAACGTTGACCTTGTCCTGCGACGTTTCCACCTATTATTGTTTCAAGGTTTCGCCCCCAATTTAGAGGATTAATCCAACTATGCATTTCAAAATCATAGTAATCAGAGAAAGCCCTGACTTGGTGATTAGGATAGCGTCTTAATTTGATTTGACCATACACTAAACCATCGTTTAACGAACCACTATCGAATAAAAGATTAACTTTGTAGTCCTTTCCAACAAATTGTTTACCTAGTGAAACAATACCTGATAAGTCTATTTTTTCTAAAGACGCAAATAATGGCTGTCCATTCCCATTTTGATACCAGTTATTAGCTTCTTCAAGAGTTATATATCCATCATAGTCGGGTCTGTCTTTTAACCCATCAAAGCTAGTATTAAAGCGTTCTGTTGCGTCTTCATTAGCTAAACCATTCATGCCTAAATCAAATTTCAAAGCATCTTTGTTCGACATTCCTTGTTTGAAATTATCTTTATTCATGATTATTGCATCACCTTGTAATCCATTATCATCAGTACCTATAAGATTCCCATCGGGGTCATAAATTGGAGCTAATCCAGTTGGGGTCAGTAAATTTAACAGGGTTGTTTAGACAAAAAGCATACGGACTAATCCAATAATATTTTTCACAAAGTGGATCAACCGACATGGCAGAAGTTGCGGAAGCAACTTCAGCCTTTTCTTTTTCTTCGTTTACATAGCCTACTACTTTGTTTGTTTTCGTATTGAAATAAACCGAGCCAATTTCAACGACATCCCTATTATCGTGAAATTCTTCAAATTCTCCTTTCGAGGAGGTGTACATCACTTGTTTTTTATAACCCAGTTTTGAAAATGGGTTTCTGTTTGTCTGTGCAAATAGACAACTCAAAGTAGTTGTTACTGTCAATAGAAGTAAGATTATCTTTCTCATAATAATTTATTGTAATCGTTAAAAGGAAACAGCAATACAAGTAAAATTGAAATTGGCAGTTTTGGTAAGCAGGTCATGATTAATTTAAGATTGATTCATATTGTTAACTAACTGTGTTGTTCTAATTCTCTTTTGGAGGCATATTTAAACATTCTCTAAAAGTCAAATAGTTGGTTTCACCATCCACATCGTCAAAAATTGTGAAATAATTGTTCAAGAAAAAAATATATGAGATTGTCGTGTTTATTCCAAAATCAGGACTTGATGTTAATAAAGTATATCTATTGTCGGAAACAGAAGTATATTTGTCAGATATATATTTGAAATCATTTTGAATATACTCATTAAATATTTCTGAGTCTATTTCAAATGAGTCTACCAAACCATAAGTATCTTTTAATGATATGTCTTGATTAAATGAATTTAGAATGAATTCATTAAATGAGATTGATTGTGAATGATCTAAACTGTCATATAATCTCTTTAAATCGTAAGTAGTAGCAGTATAAACTATAGAATCCGATTGTTTTATAAATATTGGAATAAAACTTAATTGTGGGCTTGGCGGCATTTCAAAACTGAAAGACAATAATTTTTTTACGATCCTCTCAGATTCAGATTCTTGTGTTTTACATGCAATAAGAACGTATAAAGATAGTGTTAAGATAATAATTACTTCCTTCATCATTCAATTATCAATTTTTCTATATATGGTCTCTTTAATTAATTTAAAAAGTTCCGGACTATCTTCATAAAGTTTGCCATCATAAACAGTACCAAAGTACTCGCCTATACACAGAACCTTTTTAGTTCCATCTTCCATTTTAAGAATGCATCTTATTCTAAAATCATAATTTGAACAAGATGTATCCAATCGGTTTAAAGAATTAATTGTTTTATATAAATGCCTTATAAAAATTTCATCTTCAATTATTGTATCCCTAAGAAGTGTAGAATGGTCATAAATTTTATCACAAGAATCAATTGCAGTAATAACGTTTAACCCTTCTGGTAAATAAACTATTTTTACAGCTTCTATTTTTTTGTCTACACATGAAAATCCTAAAAAGACACACAATATAAACAACAATATAATTTTACTCGGAAATAAGTCTCTTGCCTCTATCATCTTCTAATTCTTTTTGAAATTTCACTGTCTTTTGTTGGTCTATTGTAGTCGAAGTTACTCCGCCAGATACTATTACTTTTTTATTACCCCCATGAGAACTGCGTGAT
Source organism: Prolixibacteraceae bacterium (assembly GCA_021740385.1). Lineage (GTDB taxonomy): Bacteria > Bacteroidota > Bacteroidia > Bacteroidales > Prolixibacteraceae > DAIMEA01. Next base: position 56,653 of record JAIOZY010000013.1, read on the forward strand.
ATATTTTTAGTACCTATCTCTCCATTGGCTTTTGCTGTTTTTGATTCATTGCCTGTAATCACTCTACGTTCTTCTTTGTTCGTATAATTTGCATCACTCTCTTCTTTTCTATCGTTGTGTCCTTCTGGATTTTTTATTGCATCAACAACATGGTCTACCTCATGTTCTAAACATGTTGATGGAGATAGGACATCCCCTTCTTTAGTTTCAAGTCCCATGTCGGAATTCCAATAAACATAAGGAGACGCAGATTGTGTCTCTACTGCTTCTGTAACTCCAACTTTAATACTATGGTCTGTGGCTGCAGTTCTTAAAGCATTTCCACCTCCATTTGAAATATTATAATTGTAAGCTTTTATTACATTATTAACATATTTATTTGAATGTTGCACATTGCCTCCAGTATACCGATAGGAGTCTTGATTATTATTATAAAAAATAACTAAATCATTACCATCGGGGTCAACATATTTTATTGGGTTGTTAGCGCAATATGCATACGGACTAATCCAATAATATTTTTCACAAAGTGGGTCAACCGACATGGCAGAAGTTGCGGAAGCAACTTCCGCCTTTTCTTTTTCTTCGTTAACATAGCCTACAACTTTCTTTGTTTTCGTATTGAAATAAACCGTGCCAATTTCAACCACATCCTTATTATCGTGAAACTCTTCATAGTCTCCTTTTGAAGAGGTGTACATTACTTTTTTATCGTAACCAAATTTTGAAAAAGGATTTTCAATTGTCTGAGCAAAGAGATTGCTAAAAACAATTGTTTTAGTTAATATGAGCAGGATTGCTTTTTTCATAAGAATTAAATTTTCAATCGTTTAAGAAATCAAAATTAATTTATTTTTCTCATTTATTTTTTTTTTATACTGTTTTTTTTACATTGCTTTCTAACATGTAGACATGAAACCTTTACAAATTTCGCAACGGAATAGATTGCCAAATAATCAGTCAACGCTATTTAGGCATTGAAATCCCGGTAACCAATTGAAAATCATTCTTCGAGCAATAAGTCCTGATAGAACGGTATTAGCTGTGCGGCCATCATCATGTGGTCTTCTATTAGCGGGTGATAATCGCAACCGTGCGGAATAATGCCATCAAAGCTAAACAGGGCAATGGGCTTATGTTCCGAAGCGTTAAAGTGTTCTTTTATTTCAACCAAACATTTTTGGAGAACTACATCTTTTTCGCCGTTGAGCATTGGACTTGAAAGAAGCGCAACCTGTGTTTCGGGGTAATGTGCGAAAATGGTTTCGATAAATTCAATGTAGTTTTTTATGAATTCATCAGCTTTGAATGCTTGCCTTTCATGGGTGCCGTCGCCATCGGAATAGTCGTTTGTGCCCAGGCAAATGCTCACAATATCGGGCGTAAAAACGGAGAAATCCCATTTTTTCGAATCGTTTGTATCGAGGTACATGTTCTCGTAAACCATGGGCATGGTGGGGCCACCTTCCACATTCCAGTTGCGGTAAATACCAATTCCTGAAACCGAACTCAGCATATAGTTCACGTCGAGTGTGCGGCCAATAATGGGGCCATAAGCCCAGTATGCATTATGCTGGTCGTACCATTGGTTGGTATTGCAGGGTATATCGGTTGTGTCGTTCCCCATTCCACAGGTAATGGAATTCCCGATAAATTCAATGCTTTTTTCGTGCATGGGGGGCAATTCAACCAATGCTTCACACTTGACACCCCGAAAAGCAATTTGCCCGATTTGTGACTCGGTCGATTTAAAAACCCGTAACACGTGGGTTTCTTTTTCAAAATCGACAGCTATGGGGATCACATGCAGCGAGTCGCTTTCCAAACGTGTACGTCCAAGGTCTTCGCCGTCAAGTTCAAACGAAATATAATTGTGTAACCCGTTGGTGTTTAGGTTTTTTAAAGAAACGACACAGGTATCGCCGGTAAACTTCATGCTTACCGATGAAGCGGCACCAATAAGAACGGTTTCGCCGGTTAGTTTTTCAACCCTGCCGGAATAACGTAAAAGGCTGTTGTTTGCTTCAAAAGTTTTAAGTTTGATTGGATTGCAGCTAAAAAGCAGGACTGACAAAAACAGTACAAAGAGGTAATTTAATGGTTTCATTTTTTTTGATTTGAGTTTTAGCGAAGTTAATAAATTTTTCACCATCTTATTTTTAATAATAATCCTCAATGCCATAATTTAACAACTTGTTTAAAGCACTTTTTTCATGCCTGATAAGTTCTTCTATGTTTAGTTCAGATTCTTTAGTTGATGTTTTTACAGCCTGATATGTTAATTTGATACCGGTATTTTTATACACTTCGGTAAAAATGAATTTTGCTCTGTCAAGGTGATAATCGCTTGTTACCACAATACTTTCAAAAAGTTTGTATTTCAGAAGTACTTCTTTCGATAACTTTGCATCTTCAATGGTATTGCGGCTTAATGAAAAAGGCAGGAATGCATCGGGGGGTATTCCCTTAAATGTAAGATAATTGAAGAGTAATTGCGCATGGCTTTTTTCGCTAATGTTGAAATGATCACCAAAGCCTCCAGTAAGTAAAACTTTTGCATTCCTTAATAACTTGAACGTTTTCAAGGCCATATTACATCGGTCCAGGGCTACATTATACAGCCTGCCATCCGGAGAATTTGGCGAACCCAAAACAATAATGGCTTTCATAAGTTTTACCTGGTTTCAATTTTTGTTCAATGTGTTTTAGTGACTCAATCCATACAATATACAACAATGGAATAAAATATTTGCAATTGACCAGCATCGTCAGGAGTTTTCTTTTTATATTGTTCACAAACCGGGAGTGATGATTAAAAAATATTTTTTTGTATTGTTGATTTTACTAACCGGAATTAACCGTTTCGTTTATCCGCAGGGGTACTCATTCCTGGTAGCCGGTCATGCGTATGGTTCACATAGCGGCGAAAATGTTGGAATGCACCCGCCTTTTGTGGAAAAACTTTATGGCGAAACAATTCGGGATACAAACATTTTTGTCCTTTTTCTCACGGGAGATATCGTAAATCACAGCAATGAAGCGAGTTGGCAGCAGGTAGAGGCAGAACTTGCCCCTTTGCCTTTTCAAACCTGTTACGTTATGGGCAACCACGATGATAATGCAACCGGGACGAATGTTTTTATAGAAAAACATGGAAGTACCTGGTATGCTTTCTCAAAAGAAAACGATTTATTCGTAGTGTTGAACAGTACAATAAGCGATCGTTCTGTTTCATCGGATCAGCTTGAATTTCTTGAAAATTTGCTTTTAGATAATGACGGGGATGATGGACGGGTATTCATTTTCTTTCACGAAGTATTATGGAACAGCCTTGAAAAGTATAAAGGAGTTAGGAGCAACAGCCGGTCGCGTTACGATCAGATGCATTTGAAAAGCAATTTCTGGACAGAAGTTTTTCCATTATTCTCACGTTATCCGGCCATTGAATTTTATTGCTTTTCGGGCGATGTGGGTGGAAATACCGATGCCATTTCATTGTTTTACGACAAAATTGAAAATGTTACATTAATTGCATCGGGTATGGGGGAGGTGCCCGATGAAAATTACCTGAAAATTGATGTAATGACCGATACCGTTATGGCAGATATTATTCCTTTGAACGATGACATAGTGCTTTTACCAATTGAATATTATGCTGTGCCGGAAACACCCGATTCGATTTTTGGTCCGGTAACGGTTAATGCCGGCGACTCGGGTATCATCTATTCCACTTCACCGGTTTTTAATGCAACCGTGTACAGATGGGAGTTACCACCGTATACAAGTGGTATTGAAGATGGAAATGAAATTGAACTGAGCTTCGATTCCGGTTTCGAAACGGATACGCTAAGGGTATTTGCCCAACGTGACGGGTACGGCGAAAGTCAGCCCGCTTGGTTGGTAATAGGAACCGATACCATACCGGATAATGTTCCTTTTTTTAACCGGGAAGCTGCTGATGATTTTCAAATTTCGTTAACCCGAAATGAAATTGTGGTCCGGCCTGTTGGAGATTTTACGGATCATTCAGTTGCTTACTTCTATTCATTGTCGGGAAAACAATTGAATAAACAAACCCTCTTTCCGGGTGTGGAAAATTCAATCAGTTTACCGGTAACCAACACTTTTATATTGGTAATCGAATCGGGGCGGGGCAGGAGTGTTTATAAAATTGGTTCATTTTAAATGCCTTTTAAAATATCCACCAACCTTCATCGTCGCAATTGCACAATTTTTGAATTTAAAAACATTAAAAAAGGCTGCCTCTTTCGAAACAGCCTTCAGTTTTATCTTCAGATTGATAATTATCCAAGATACGTTTTTAACATTTTACTACGGGTAGTGTGACGCAACCTGCGAATGGCTTTTTCTTTGATCTGTCGCACGCGTTCGCGTGTAAGGCCAAACCGCTCACCAATTTCTTCCAGGGTCATTTCCTGGCAGCCTATTCCAAAAAACAGTCGGATGATGTCGCTTTCGCGCTCGGTAAGGGTTGCAAGGGCCCTGTCGATTTCGCGTGAAAGTGATTCCATGATCAGTTTTTTGTCGGCATTGGGCGAATCGGAATTCGGCAGCACATCAAGCAGGCTGTTGTCTTCACCATCGACAAAAGGTGCATCAACCGAAATATGCCGGCCCGATACTTTAAGGGTATCGGCAACTTTCTCGGCAGGCAATTCAAGCGAATCGGCCAGTTCTTCGGGCGATGGTTTGCGCTCGTGTTCCTGTTCAAATTTTGAAAAAGCTTTGTTGATCTTGTTCAAAGAACCTACCTGGTTTAATGGCAGGCGCACGATACGCGATTGCTCGGCCAGGGCCTGTAAAATTGATTGCCTGATCCACCACACGGCATACGAGATGAACTTAAAACCACGGGTTTCGTCGAATTTTTCGGCAGCTTTAATTAACCCTAAATTACCTTCATTAATAAGGTCTGGAAGGCTTAAGCCCTGGTTTTGGTATTGTTTTGCCACCGATACTACGAAACGGAGGTTTGCCCTGGTAAGCTTTTCCAGCGCGGCATGGTCGCCTTTTTTAATGCGCTGCGCCAGTTCAACCTCTTCCTCAACCGTAATAAGTTCCTCCTTACCAATCTCTTGCAAGTACTTGTCGAGTGAAGCACTTTCCCGGTTAGTAATGGATTTTGTGATTTTTAATTGTCTCATGAATTTTTGTTAAAAAACGCGCAAATATATAACTTATCGTTCACTTATTCAAACCTTGTTGTATAAAGACAATGAGACAATCGTTTTGTTTAATATCATGTGCAAATTTATTGCTTTCATTTAATCGATACCAAAAACGTAATACGCCTCTTCGCCATTGGGATACAATCCCTCTATAAGAACTCCTCCGCTTGAATGTTTAATAACCTGCTGAAAATCGTAAACACTGTTAACGGGCGTTTTATTCACTTTAACAATTATGAAACCTTTTTTCACGCCGGCTTCCTTCAATTTACCATTTTCAAGGCTGGTAATTTGCAGGCCGTTCCTGATGTTGAGTTTGAATTTTAACTGGTCATCAATCTCATCAAGCTCGGCCCCCATAACAAGCATGTTGTTTTTAACAATTCCTGTTCCGCCTCTTGTGTTACGCAGGGTTACATTAAAAAGTTTCTTTTTGTTGTTCCTTTTTATTAACACCTCAACCTCGTCTCCCGGACTGTGTTTGCCAATTTGTTCCTGCAATTCCGATGAAGTATTTACCTTTATGCCATCTACAGAAATAATTACATCGCCTTCTTTAATGCCTGCATCTTTAGCTGCTCCGTCTTCTTCAACACCGGCCACGTATACACCCGCAATATCGTCAAAGTCGAATTCTTTGGCCAGTTCGGCATTTACGGTTTGGATGCGCACGCCAAGTATAGCCCGTTGCACTTCGCCGTATTCTTTCAGGTCGTCGACCACTTTTTTCACAATGCTTACCGGAACGGCAAAAGAATAGCCACTGTAAGAACCGGTTCGTGAGGCTATAGCCGTGTTTATGCCAACAAGCTGTCCGCGTGTGTTCACCAGTGCACCACCACTGTTGCCGGGGTTTACGGCAGCATCGGTCTGGATAAACGACTCGATGGGCAGTTGTCCGCCAATGATTCCAATACCGCGTGCTTTAGCACTTACAATACCGGCTGTTACGGTTGATGTGAGATTAAACGGGTTGCCAACAGCGAGCACCCATTCCCCCAGCTTCAAGTCGTCGGAATTGCCCCAGGTAATTGCCGGAAGTTTTGTTTCTTCAACCTTTAACAAGGCAATATCGGTTGAGGGGTCGGTACCTACAACTTTTGCATCAAATTCGCGGTTATCGTTCAAAATTACTTTAATAACATCCGAGTTTTCAATTACGTGGTTGTTGGTTACAATGAAACCATCGGATGAGATGATTACGCCCGAACCCGATGCTTGTTGTACGCGTGGTTCGTCGAAACGGTAACGGTCGCCAAAAAAGAATTCGAAAAAAGGATTATTACCCTGATATGAAGTACTTTGTTGGTATTCGGTGCGGATATGTACAACCGTTTTTACCGATGCTTCGGCAGCAAACGTTAAATCGGGGACATTTATGTCCATATTTGCTGCTTGCCGGGCATACTGAACAGCACGGGGCTCGGTAACCGTAACAACTTTTGGCTTTTCAATATAGTTGGAGTAAATGAATATAGCTGAAAAACTGGTAACTACTGCAATTATTAAAATCAATAATACATTTTGAATTTTTTTCATGGTATCATTATTTTAAGGATTTATATTTGTTTATCTTTAGTTTACCTGAAAAACAAAATTTGATCAGGTAATACCATGTAACGCAAAAATAATTCCGATGTTTCGAAAGTGCCATAGTGTCAGTGTTTGTTTAACATACTTTAACCGCGGGGAATATTTTCGTTAAATAATATGAAGTTATTATACAATAAGACCAAATGTTATGCAGATAGATTTTTTTAAATACCAGGGGGCCGGGAATGATTTTGTTGTTATCGATAACCGCAAAATGCATTTTGACGGGTCGAATAACGAATTAATTGAATTTCTTTGCCACAGGCGTTTTGGAATTGGGGCCGATGGGTTGTTGCTACTCGAAAAAATTGAAGGGTACGATTTTAGAATGAAATATTACAACTCGGATGGGTACGAGGCCAGCATGTGCGGTAACGGGGGGCGCTGTATTGTATCTTTTGCAAATTTCCTCGGACTGGTGGCCAAACAGGCGCGCTTTCTGGCTTCCGATGGTATTCACACCGCATTTATCGACGATGATGGCCTGGTTGATTTACACATGACCGATGTTAAAAAAGTTGATACCGTTGCCGATGGTTACTTTTTAAATACCGGGGTGCCTCATCTTGTACATTTTGTCGACGATTTGAATCAAGTTGATGTTGATATAGAAGGCCGCCAGCTACGCTTTGATGCGCGTTTTCAGCCCGAGGGGGCTAATGTTAACTTTGTGAAACAAAAGGGTAACCATTTAACCGTTTATACATACGAGCGCGGCGTTGAATGCGAAACCCTCGCGTGCGGTACCGGTATTACGGCATCGGCCATTAGTGCTGCCGTACGGAACGGGATTGACAAGGGCGAATTTCAAATAACGGCCAAGGGCGGCAGTTTAAGCGTACGGTTCGAACGCCACGATGGCCACTTCAGGCAGGTTTGGCTGAAAGGGCCGGCCGAAATGGTTTTTTCGGGGAGCATCTCTTTGCAACAATTCTAACACGCTGCAATTATTAAACCTTGCAAATTTTATACACACAGAATCATTTATCCCAAAATTCTTAGGCTAACTGTGGCCGGGTACATTAAACCACTTCGTGCCCAAATCCTCGTGTTTATAATTGAGGACGTATTGCAGGGCTTCACTGGCCGTGTTAGCAACAGCATACAATTTCCGGTAATTTTCACGGGCAAACATTTCGGTATACGATTTTTCAAATTGCGTAAAGAGGTCGTTAAAAAATCCGTTTGTATTTGCAAAAACGATGGGTTTGCGGTGGTAATCGAGTTGTTTTAGCGTAAGGGCTTCCAAAGTTTCCTCAAGTGTGCCAAAACCGCCGGGGAGTGCAATAAACGCGTCGGCTTTATCGCGCATAAGCGCTTTTCGCTCGTCCATGGTTTCGGTAACGATCAGCTCGTTTAGGTGTACCGAAGCCAGTTGTTTTTCCTGAATTTTACGTGGAATAATACCCGTTACATGGCCTCCGTTTTTGAGTACTGTATTGGCCAAATGATCCATTAACCCGACATTTGCACCGCCGTAAATTAACGCATGGCCACCTTTGCCAATTAATTCGCCCAATTTTCCGGCCTCGGCAAAATAGACATCATCAACCGCTGAACTTGATGAACAAAAAACACAAATGTTCATAGCTGTTATATTCGTTCCATGCAACTGGAAATTTATTGACTTTTATTGGTCACTAACCAGTTGTTAGTAATGCCTTACGCTTCTCGTTTTTGCCTTTTGTTTTGCCCTATGCATCAATATTTGCATAGGTTGCATGGTCTTCGATAAATTGCCTGCGTGGGGGGACTTCATCGCCCATCAGCATAGAGAAAATGTGATCGGCCTCGGCTGCATTTTCAATGGTAACCTGCCTGAGCGTACGGTTTTCGGGATTCATGGTTGTGTCCCACAACTGTTCGTTGTTCATTTCGCCCAAACCTTTGTAGCGCTGAATATGTATGCCCGATTCTTTTCCGCCGGCCATTTCTTCAATTAGTTGAAGCCGTTGTTGTTCAGTCCAGGCATATTCTTCGCGTTTGCCACGTTTCAGCAGGTAGAGCGGGGGAGTGGCAATGTATAAGTAGCCGCTTTTAATCAACTCGCGCATGTACCGGAAAAACAGCGTCATTATAAGTGTGGCAATATGGCTTCCATCAACATCGGCATCGGTCATGATGATGATTTTGTAGTACCGTAGTTTTACCATGTTCAGTTCTTTCGCATCCTCTTCGGTACCAATGCTAACGCCAAGGGCTGTGAATATATTCCGTATTTCTTCGCTTTCGAAAACTTTATGCTGCATGGCTTTTTCAACATTCAAAATTTTACCTTTTAATGGCAAAATAGCCTGGTATCTCCTGTCGCGGCCCTGCTTTGCGGTACCACCGGCCGAGTCTCCCTCAACGAGGAATATTTCACATTTTTCGGGGTCTTTATCTGAACAGTCGGCCAGTTTGCCGGGCAATCCACCGCCGGTCATCACGTTTTTGCGTTGCACCAGTTCGCGGGCTTTACGGGCTGCATGCCGTGCCTGTGCTGCCAGTACTACTTTCGATACAATGGATTTTGCGTCTTTAGGATGTTCCTCGAGGTAATACGAAAGCATTTCGCTTACTGCCTGATCGACCGAGATACTGATTTCTGAATTTCCCAGTTTGGTTTTAGTCTGGCCTTCAAACTGTGGTTCGGCAACTTTAACCGAAACAACGGCTGTAAGTCCCTCGCGAAAGTCATCGCCGCTAATCTCAAATTTGAGTTTTTCGAGCATGCCCGTTTTTTCGGCATATGATTTTAATGTGCGTGTTAAACCACGACGAAACCCGGTAAGATGTGTGCCGCCTTCAATTGTATTGATGTTGTTAACGTACGAATGAATGTTTTCGGTAAACGAGGTATTGTAATGCAAGGCAATTTCAACCGGAACGCTGTTTTTCTCGGTTGAAATATGGATGGTTTCATCAATGAGTTTTTCCCTTGTGCCATCAAGGAATTCAACAAATTCCTTTAATCCTTCTTCGGAAAAGAACTTTTCAGAGCGGTAGTTTCCATCCTCGTCAACATCGCGTTTGTCAATAATCGATAGTTTTATGCCTGCATTCAAAAATGCAAGTTCCCTGAGTCTGGCTGATAATATTTCATATTTAAACGAGGTTGTTAAAAATATGGAATCATCGGGTTTAAACCACACGATTGTACCGGTTTTGTTTGTTTCCCCAACTTCAGAAACGGGGCCAAGTGGCTTTCCTTTTTCATATTCCTGTTCATATATTTTTCCTTCTCGGTGCACTTCGGCTTTGAGTTGCGAAGAAAGGGCATTTACGCAAGATACACCTACGCCGTGTAAGCCACCCGATACTTTATACGAATCTTTATCGAATTTACCACCGGCGTGAAGCATGGTCATTACCACTTCAAGGGCCGATTTTTTTTCTTTCGTCATTATGTCAGTTGGGATACCACGACCATCATCGGCAACGGTTATCGAATTGTCTTCGTTAATGATAACATCAATATTGTTGCAATATCCGGCAAGTGCTTCGTCTATCGAGTTGTCCACTACTTCGTAAACCAAATGGTGAAGGCCTTTTTCGTTTACATCGCCAATGTACATGGCCGGTCTTTTTCTAACGGCTTCAAGCCCTTCTAAAACCTGGATACTCTTGGCAGAATAATTGCCGTTTCCGTTTTTCAGCGCTTTATCTTCAATTTCGCTCATTATTGTTTGTTATTATGTTTTATAAATTTTGTGCAAATCACCATTTTCCTGATGAATTTCCCTGAAATTATAGCAAATGGGAAGGGTTTTACATATATACTGCCTGCTTAAAAAAAAGCCGACAGTTTCTGAACCGGAAAGTGATATATTTGCAACTGAAATTCAATGTGTTATAAAATAAATTTCTCTTTTTTCAAACAGCTTCCAAATATACAGAAATATCCCCTTTCTGCCTAAGAAAAAGCGTGCTTAAAACCAAAAGTTTTCAACAAGTTAAAGTTGAAATAAAAGCGTGTTTAAAAGGTGTAACGGGCACCTGCCATTACCATAATTCCGCGGGCATTATAGCCATGCCATAATTCGTAATTTTGGTTAAGGATATTGTTTGCAGAAATGAAAAAGCATAGTTGTTTTGTGAAGTCATATTCAATGCTTAGACTCAGATCAATTACCGTTTCGAAGGTGTGTGTAATTGCCGAAAACTTTGTCGCGTCCCACTGCCCTGTGTTTTTGTTTAGATTGTATGAAAACAGGTCCATCTGGGCTTTGCGTTGCCCTATAATTGAAGCATCAATTGTTGCTTTCCACCTTGAGGCGATCCTGAACGTTGAAAAAAGCGATGCATCCCAATCGGGCAGGTGATTTAATCCCATACCGCTGTCTTCGTCGTAAAGGTAATAATTGCCTTCGAGCGAAATATTAACATTCGTACTGCTGTAGCGCAGTTTGCCACCAAATTTCAGCGTGTTGATATCGGCATATATTACATCAAACGTATTAGCTGTTTCAATTATCCCCGAAGGATAATAAAATTGTTTGAGCCGGTAGAGCGGCTGGTTTTGGTTTATGCTGTAATTCACATCAAAAGCATAGGTTATCTTTCGGCTGAATTTTCCTTTGAAACCCCCGAAAAAACGGATTATTTCCTGCGATGGTTTTACCTCGAGGGAATAATTAATGTAAGGGTTTTTTTCAACAATGTTGGCATAGTGGTTTGTTGAAAAGCCCCCGTCGGTACCGGCAAACAAAGTGAGCCAACCTTGAATGGGGGTATAGTTGAAAATAATTTTGGGCGAAATATGGATCAAAGCGGTTGTGTCGTCATCGAAGAGGGCACCGAGATTGAAACCTGCTTTCAGGTTCCATGCATCCCTTTCTAAAACAACTTGCGGATGCACTGAAGCATGTATGAATTGGTGACCGGTTTGGCCTGTGTAATAATTGATGGTGCTGTCCTGATAAAAGTAATTTGCACGTGTGTCTAACTGTATATCGTAATTTCGGTTTTTGATGGTATAAAGCCCTTTGTATTTCCCATGATGGGCCGTTTGCCCTGTTTTGTTCCAAAGATAATTGTACCCGAAGTTGACCGAATAGTCGGTTTTTGACCGTGAATTGAAATTTGAAAAAGTAAATTCGGCCTGTGCATGGTTAATGGCCTGTTTTTGGTTTAGGGTGTTCGAGTTTATTTCGCTGTTTCGGTAAAACAGCGTATCGGCCAGAGGGAAACCGTAATAACTGAATCCGTCGCGTTTGTATTGGATGTTCCAGTCGAGCATCGATTTCCTGAAATAATGTTTCATGAAAATACGGGCCATGTTTTTACTGTATGGTGCATCGGTTTTTAACCCGTTAAAAAGTGTAATTTTCGGAAACGAAGAGTAATGGAACAAATGGGCGCCAAATTCACTGTTTCGCGATGGCGGTGTGTTGATTATCACCTCGGCATAAGGTGTAATTTCGTAACCAAATCCCGCTTTAACGTAACCCGTGTTTTGCCTGTAGCCGGGTGGGTTCCCCAGTTTTACAACCGGCAAATGCTGGATCGATTTTTCGGATGGTATTAACCCGGGTTCGATGTTGTATTCGAAATCGGGTGTGTAATTAACGGTATCGTTTATTTGTGGCGAAAAACTAATTTTATACGATTCGGTAATGCTGGGCTGGTAGGCCTTAATTACTTCAACCTCTTTAACAAGGGTTGAATCGGTCTGTGCAGGTAATTGTACTGCAAAAATTGAAAACAGTGCTGTTATAAGTATGTTGAAACGCTTCATCATAATCGGTTTAATGTTTTAAATTGAATCAGACGGGGCCGTATCATCAAGTATGGTTTCACGCTCTTTGGCCTCGATGGGTGTCAGTTTTTTTCGGGCTGTTTCTTTTATCCCGTCATCCTCGTTTGCATAATTGTCGATGATGCTCTTCAATGTGTGCCGTGCCTGAAACAGGTCGTTTTTAGCAAGATAAACATCGGATAATAAGATGAACGATTTTGCTAGCCAGAACTGATGCGGCGTGTTTTTACTGATGAAATCCATGATCTCGTTCTCGCATTTTTCTAATTCGTTATGGTCGAAGAATATTTTTGCCTTCAGGTATTTGGCTTCGGCACCCGAGGCATTTTTTGTGTCACCGGCAATTTCAGCGAGGAAGGGAAGGGCCTCGTTTGAATTGCCCAGCAAAAAATGCGATTTCCCCAGTTTGAAATTGGCTTCACGCACCATTAGTCCGGTCACATTCTCGGTTGATTTGAGCAACTTTGCGGCTTCGATTGTTTCGCGCAGGTTGTTGAGTTGAAAATGGCACCGCATAATACCTGCACGTGCTTTAAGGGTGTTCCATTTGGTGCTTGCCAGGTTGCCAAGTTGTTCAAAATGGTTTAACGAGGTTTTATAATCGCCGGCATTAAAAGTTAACTCGCCGGCTTTGAGCAATGCCTGTTCCGAAAAGATGTTTCCCGGGCTGGCAATAACCTTTTCGTAGTATTCAAGTGCTTGTGAATACTCGCCGTTTTTATAGTAATGTTCTGCAAGGTAATAATGTGCATGGGTGCGGAAACTACCTTCGGGAAAACGGTCGAGGTATGCTTCGAGTTGAACGTTTGCATCGGATTTGCCGGCCATGTATTGCTTTTCGGCCGAAATGTAGAAGATGGAATCCTGTGCTGTTGTAGAAACTTCGGCATCGCGTCCAAGCGTTTGGGCATAAGCAAAGTAACCGTCAACATTGTTCATTTCAATGTAGTTGTTTTTTATCCCCACCAATGCAGCCTGGGCCTCCTCTGTATTGGGGTATTTCGAAACCAGTTGTTTATAATATTCAAGTGAATATTCAAGCTCACTTTGGTTATAGTAGATAAGCCCCAGTTGCAGGAGTGCTTTTTTGTTTAGTATACTTTTGGGATAATCGGCCACCAGTTTTTTAAACTGGTTTATTGCGCTGTTGGCATCATCCATGCGTTCATACGTGCGGGCTTTTTCGAAAATGGCATCGTCGACAAATGATGATGTGTTGAATTCAGAAATAAGCGTGTTCAGGTCATCTGATTTCTCGTTGTAATTTCGCATTAAGCCTTGACAAACAGCCCGTTGAAAAAGCGCATAATCGGGATCGAATTTCTTTTGGGTATAAGCCCGGGTGTAATAATTAATTGCTTCCGGGAAATCCCTTTCAAGGTAATAACAGTCGCCCAGACGGTTACAGGCATCGGCAACAAGTTGTGGCTCTGTTTTGCTCTGGTCTAAGTATTTACGGTACCATTCCAGTGATTTGTCGTAACGTTTCAGGTTAAAATAACAGTAACCGATGTTGTAAAACGAGGTTCCGAAATACGGGGTTGTATAGGCGCCCGGGGTTTTCTGAAAATCCATGAAACTTTCCAGGGCATCCTGGTAACGTTCCATCCGGTAATTAGCTTCGGCTTTCCAATAAAGCGCTTCGGCTTTGTACGTGCGGTTGTACGACCCGTTTTCAATCGCTTTTTCGAAAAACCCGATGGAATTGTCATAATGCCCGTCGTTAAACAGTTCGAGCCCCCTGAAATATGTAACACGCTGGTAAGCTTCTTTTACCGATGGTGATTTAACCTTTATTTTTTCAATTGAATTGATGGCATCGCGGTAATTGCGGGTAGTCATGTATACTTTAACAAGGTAATCGAAAGCCGAATCGTTGCGTTTCGAATCGGGGTATTTGGTAATGTACTGGTCAAATGCCCTGATGGTTTCGTTAAAAGGCGAATAAGAGAGCTCGTACGAAAGTTTTGCATAGTTGAAAAGTGCATCTTCTTCTATTTCGGGGTCGAAACTCAGTTTTGAAGCCTGTTCGAAAGCGGCACGGGCATTTTGTTTGTCGTTAACTGACAGGTAACACCTGGCCATGTGATACAGTGCATTTTGGGCCAACAGATCGTGTTTCACAGTAACTTTATTGAACGACTCAATGGCTTTTTCACAGTCGTTCATCTCTTCATAGCAGATGGCCAGGCGGTAGTAGTCTTCGCGCGATTTTCGGCCCGATACCCCTTTGTAGGCATCGAGGTATTTAATGGCACTTATGTAGCGGCCGGTTTCAAAAAGCGCATCGCCAACAATTTTGTATAATTCGTTTTGTTGCTCGGGCGGAGCACCGCCTATGAGTTTTTCGCCGGTTTCAATAACCCGGTCATATTTTTCCTGCAGGTAATAAATTTGTGTGGTGTAGTATGAGATAAAACCAGAGAATTTTCGGTCGTTTTCCAGTGTGCTGAATTCTTTCAACGCCGTTTCGTAATTGCCTTCAAGGTAATTGATGTAACCCCAATAATACGATGCTGACCGGGCATAAGGCGAGTTGCTGCGCTTTACATCAAAAAAATAGTTCGATGCCTCTTCGATATCGCCCGATTCAAAGTGGCTGTATGCTTTGTAGAAATAATAATCGTTGCGGTCGGCTTCCGATAGCTTTGACGGATCGGAGTCAGAAAAATTCTTTATGGCCGAACGGTATCGCCTGTTTGTAAATTGCAACCTTGCCAGTTCAAAAGTCAACTGGTTTTTCCACGGAGAATCCTGGTTATTGTCTAAGTATTCCGACAGTTCACGCTCTGCAAGTTTGTTATCCTGCTTTATCAGGCTCATGAGCCTGTAATAATCCAGGTCGAATAAAAAAGGTTGATTTTCAGCCGACTGTTGAATGAGTTCTTCGCACATTTCGGCGGCAGCAATGTAATTTTCAGTATTGTAAAGTTCAATTACTTTATCAAATGATACTGTTGTTTTGCCCACCTGGCCTTTTGCGCCTGGAATTAAAAGGAAGAGTATAAAAAACAATAATGTTATGTAATTTAGATACAAATATTTACGTGTCATAATGCCTGCTCAAAATTTATGCGTAAAAATAGAAATTAAATTCCAATACCATGGTCAAATTTTGTTTGAGTTCTTAACATTAAACTGTTTATTTCCCCAATGTAGTATTTCATTCGTTTAAAAAATTTAGTTTTGTTTTGTTAAAAATAATGCAACCATGGAACCCGATCTTTCAATTTCGATAAAAAATGCGAACATACATCAGCGCGAACAGTTAATCCTTTCGGAAGTTAATTTCGACATCAATACAGGTGAATTTGTTTACCTTGTGGGAAAAGTGGGCAGCGGAAAATCGAGCCTTATACGTACACTGAATGCCGAATTGCCCCTTTATAAAGGCGAGGCTTTTGTGGCCGGTTACCGGCTTGAAACGATTAAAACCCGGGATATCCCTTTTTTAAGGCGTAAAATCGGGGTGGTTTTCCAGGATTTCAGGTTGCTAACCGACAGGAACGTTTTCAAGAACCTGCATTTTGTTTTAAAGGCTACCGGGTGGACAGACGAAAACGCGATGAAAGAGCGCATAAACCTGATGATTGAAGAAGTGGGCATGAGCGGTGTGCTGAAAAAAATGCCTCACCAGCTTTCAGGCGGCGAACAGCAACGCGTTGTTATTGCCCGTGCATTATTGAATAACCCCGAAATTATTCTGGCCGACGAACCCACCGGTAACCTCGACCCCGAAACATCGGTTGAGATCATGGAATTGTTCCGAAAAATTCATGGCGAAGGCAAAACCATTTTAATGGCCACGCATGATAAACTCGTTGTTGATAAGTTTCCTGCCCGTATGTTGGTTTGTAACAAGTGTACCATTGCCGAAAAGGGCCCGGATGGCGAATTGCTCGATTTCAGGTCGCTGGTTGAATAAAAGAACTAATAGTAGTAATACGAATATTCCGAGGTGAGATCAACAATATAGTTGAACAAGTCTTCAGCATCACCTTCGGGCAATAAATCAAGCATTTCTTCACTGAAATTATGGGTTACAATATATACCGCATTTTCATTATATCCGCCAAAAACGCCTGCTCCATTAAGTATATTCGTGTAAACCAAAACCGGTTCCGAAAAGAAGTTGGTGTAACCTTGTGCACTCGACGTTTGCATGTATTTGTACATCGTCTCATCCATGCTTATGAGCATGATTTTATTTATACTGAAATTATATGATGAGGTAGCATACGGATCTTCAACTTCATATTGGGAAAGATATTGGTAATCGTACTGAAAGGTCATCGTATAGGTCTTCCCGTCAATAAGTGCATCATCAAACAAATATGTGCCTGTATATGATGATATAAGATCATCGATTATATCCGATTCATCGGGTTCGAAAATGGGGTCTTGAATATCGAGGAATTGATTATAGACCGAAGGTGAAATATTGGTTTCACCTGTATACGGATCGAAATAAACCATTAACTCGGCTTTTTGCGCTTTAATTTCGTAAAAGTTCTTTTTTGAAGGGGTGTCTGAAAACTTTAATTTTACAATCCGGTTTATCAGTTTTGAATACTCGTTACTTTCAATTTCAGATGTAGTATCGGTACTTAAAATGACAGGTTTGTCCGGAATGCTTGCTTCTGCAAATACTTTTTCATAACCCGCAGCATCAATTTCCAATGTATAGGTGTGTCCTTCCTTAATTTCATACACTTTGTTTATGTGTGTCCCTTTTTCAATTACATCATAATAGTCAACCTGCCTTGAATTGTCCCAGCGCATAATGGAATCGTATTTTGGAACGTACGAAAATTCTGAAGATTCAGCTGTTCCATCGCTAATTGTGATGGTGGCATCTTTAACCGGTTCAAAATATTCACTTTCGTCGAGTGCATGAATTGTATGGGTCAAATCAACTTCGATATTTTCACCAGGTATCAGTTTGCAATTCACAACAAGCAAAGTTGCAACCTCTTCATCGGTAAATTCTATTGTCTTCTCGCAGGCTGCAAAAAACACCGGTAAAAGAAGAATGAGTTTTGTGAAAACATTACGTACGCTCATGGCATTAAAATTTATAGGTGTATGATATTGAGGGTATAATGGGGAAAATACTTATTTGTTTAAGGGCGGGTTCCGATTCTTCATACGTGTTTCCTGTCTCGGGATCGGTTTTCATTTCATAATCGTAGCCCCAGTAAAGGAAAAACGGGTTTTGCCGGTTGTATGAATTATAAACCGAGACACTAATGGTACGCCTTCCGTATTTCAGGTCCTTATGGAAATTGATGCCCCAGTCGAGCCGGTGATAAGCAGGCATTCTGTAATTATTCCGGCTTTCATAATACGTTAGTGTGTTGTTCCAGTATGTTGACGGATCGGACAATTCTTTAAACTTTTGTTTGCCTAAAGTTACCGCATTACCTGTTCCATATACCCAGGTTATGCCCATGTCCATGTCTTCATAAAATTCGTACGTGAGGGTAACGCTTACATCGTGGCGGCGGTCGTAACGTGCAAAAAAAGGTTCGTCAAAATTGAGGTTTTTAAACCGGCGCTTGCTCCACGACAAGGTATACCCAACCCAGCCGGTTAATTTTCCCACTTTCTTTTCAAGTAACAATTCGCCTCCGTACGACCAGCCTTTTCCCAGTTCAATTTGTTCTTCCCAGCCTGTTGTTGAACTGGCAAACGAGGCACCGGGCTTGTATTCAATCAGGTTGGTCATGTTTTTATAAAAACCTTCAACCGAAAGGTCGAGGTTCCAGGGTAATTTAAAAAATCCGCCCAGGGCGTATTGCTGCGAAACCTGGGGTTTTATTTTTTTAGTTGTTGGAAGCCATAAATCGGTTGGCAGGCTGATGGTTGAGCTGCTTAGCAGGTGTACGTTTTGCGACATCATGGCATACGAAGCTTTTACCGACCAGTTTTCCCCACCCCTGAAACGAATGCTTGCCCGGGGTTGTAAAGAAGGATAAAACACATCCTGCACGTCGAATCCCGAAAAATGAAGCCCCAGGTTTAATTTGAAAAGCGGGCCGATGTCGAAGTTGTCTTCTATAAAACCATAAATTTCGTGAGCATAAATTGAATCGTTGCCAAAAATGGTGTCGATGTTAAAATCTTTAAAATCTTCATCAATCGATTCCATGTGATTTACCCCGGGCTTGAAAAAATGATAGGTATAATTAGCCCCAAACTTTATATCGTGTTGTGGTGCAGGATAATAATCAAATTCAATTTTTGCCGACATGTCTTCAATTCCTGAAAGGTATTCAAACATGTTGCTCTGAATTTTGTCATTTCCGGAGTTCTCCATTGTAAAGTCCTGGCTCACATCAAAATTATAATTACTGTATGTTAGCGTGAGGTTGCTGAAAAGTTTTGACGATATAAGATAATTCCATCGCAATGCCCCAATTCCGTTGCCCCATCCAATGTTGGCACCCATTTTTTCGTCGTAACGGACATCATCGTCATTGTAGTGGCTTTTCAGGTTCATGTAAAACATGTCTTTTCCGAAATAGCCGCTTAAATAAAGGCGGCTTCGTTCGGAAAAAATATGGTTGATTTTCGCGTTCAAATCGTAAAAATAGTACCCGGCACTCAGGTTCATGTCTTGTTCCTGTATGGTGGCTAATTTTAAAAAAGGCTGCAACAATAAATCGCCATACGTTCGCCTGCCCGAAACAATAAACGAGGTTTTGTCTTTAACAATGGGCCCTTCAAGTGAAATGCGTGAAGAGATTAACCCGATTGAAGCTTCGCCGCTGATTTTTTTCATGTTGCCCTCTTTCATGCTGATATCAATTACCGATGAAAGCCGTCCGCCAAAACGGGCAGGGAAACCTCCTTTATAGAGCTTCACTGTTTTTATAGAAGCGGGGTTAAAGACCGAAAAGAAACCAAAAAGGTGATTTGCATTGTAAATGGGTACCCCGTCGAGCATAAACAGGTTTTGGTCGGGGCCGCCACCGCGCACGTATATGCCGCTGGTGCCCTCGGTTCCCGATTGAACGCCCGGTAAAAGCTGTATCACTTTCAGCACGTCGGGTTCGCCCAAAATAACCGGAATTTTTTGTATTTGTTTAACAGGCAGGCTAACAACACTCATTTCGGAATTGTCGACCTTATCGGCCCCTTCGCCGTAAACGGTAATTTCGTCAAGTGCCCCTTTTAAATCGAGCCCGATTGATAAAAGCGTGTCTTGCTGAAGGTTTATTATTAAATCTTCACTGTTATATCCTACAAACGAAACGGTAAATTTAAACGTACCCTTTGGCAGGGTTAGGCTGAAAAAACCGTAAGTGTTGGTGGTTGTACCTTTATACGTCTCGGGGTTGTAAATGTTGGCATTTATTAAACGCTCGCCCGTGGCATTGTCGAATACGTAACCGCTAAAAGTGGCCTTTTGAGAAAATGTATAAACACAAGCAAGTGTGAAAATCAGGGATAAGAATAAATGTTTCATATTCGTGCTTTCAGGTTTAGGATTCAAATATATTCCTTTTTTATAAAACGGAATGTTAATTTATGTTTCAATGTCGATTTAAGTTCTTAAATTGTTATAACCTTTTTTAATCCGGATTATTCACAAATAATCCCTATCTCCGATAAACGTTTTAAGAATTAAATATTGTTTACAATAATGATAAAAAAAATCGATTACAAAATTTTTCTGTTGATTTTTGTGGCTGACCTTGTGGCCATTGCATTACACTTACATGTAATGGAGCAAATTGTGAAACCGTTAATCTTGATTTGGATAATGGTGGTTTTTATACGAAATGCCCGTGCCGGCCATCCGGTTTTTAAAACGGCAATTGCAGCCTTTGCTTTATCGCTTATTGGCGACGTTTTACTTATGCTGCCCTCCCAAAGCGGAATTTTTTTTCTTGCAGGCATGGGGGCTTTTTTCGTTTCACACCTTTTCTTTATCCTCACATTTACCCGTACAAACAGCCGCGAATCACAGTTAATAACCCGAAAACCCGTTGTTTTTTTGCCGGTTATTCTAACGGGAATTGTCCTATACCTGTTGCTGTTTCCGCATCTCGATTTGGTAATGAAAATTGCGGTATTGGGCTATGCAATAGCAATTACAGGCATGGTATTTACGGCACTTAACCGAAAGGGCAGGGTAGGTTACATGAGTTTTTTACTGCTGTTTATCGGGGCGGTTTTGTTTTTTATTTCCGACAGTTTGCTGGCAGTCAATAAATTTTGGTATTCAATACCTGCCTCGGGAATTATGATCATGTCGACATACATGGCTGCCCAGTTTTTGATTATGCTGGGACTGGTAAGGCAGACGGGAGCATCTGTTAATTAGTTGGATTTTAAATTCCGACCAGCAAAGATTGCAACCGACAGTTCCGGACGCACAAGCAATTGCCAATTTTTAAAACCTGATCAGCAAGTGTTTTGTGACTATGGCTAACAGGTTCAGAAGTTCAGAAGTAATGTTCTTTCAAAGAAAGTATAAATATTTTGTCGTCGCGTACTTCATAAACAATTCGGTGTTCTTGATTAATGCGGCGCGACCAACAGCCATTAAGGTCATATTTTAAAGGTTCTGGTTTGCCAATTCCTTCGAAAGGTGTTTGAGAAATAGATTCAATTAACTTCCCTATTTTCTTAAGGACAGGTATGTTGTTCGTCTTTTTCCAAAAAAAACAAATCTTCACTGGCCTGAAAAGTGTATTCTATTTCCTTATGTCGTCCAAGTCAATTTTGACTGTTTTTCCTTCATTGGCTTGTTTTTGGCTATTTTTAATTTTTTTTACAAAATCAGGATCGTAAGGAGAATCATTGGCCACTTCGAATTTGATGTTTAATGCTTTCATAAATGCCTTAATTGCATCAATTTGTTGGGAATTAGAAGTGTATGCTTTGATATTAATTGTTTCCATAACTATTTCAAAAATAATATAATAATAACCCAATTGAATTATAAGTATAGAATATTTTTCTAACAAAGATAAATAACAATTATTGAAATTGCACCTTCTATTTTCTAAGTTTTTTATATCATTAAACAGTAATCCATACTGGTAGGGATATACTTTAAGTTTGTAGCCGCTCCTGTTTCACTTGCTCGCACCTGCGTTTACGAATGCTGCAAATAGTCATTGATACTGTTTGCCGAATTGCTCAACTGCGAAATAGTATGTATTCTTATTTGCTACACTATTTATGTCAACAGTTCGTAATATTTTTTCGCCTGTGGAGTTGTAAAAATAATGAATACGGTTACCATCTCCAAAATCAAGTTCTTCGGGCAGGTTCAAGAAATTATAAGTTACGTTCAGTCCCTTGTAATAGTCGTGTTCCATGTTTCCGTTGGCATCATAAGTATAAAGGCCTGTTCCTGTTATGCTGCCCGAAAAGTCTTCAACGCCGGGCGCATCACCCCATCCGTCATTGGAATAGTCGAGCACGTTTGAATCGGTAATATAACCGAAGTCTATATCATCGATGGCCGGTGAATTGGCCATACCATAACGACGCAGGGATTTTATATTTCCGTTGTAGTCGTAACTGTAGTTTACCTTAAAGCTGTTTTCGTTAAAACCTGCACCGGTAAATTCGGCCACTGTAAGGCGGTTCAAACTGTTGTACGTATAAACATATTGCAGGTTTTTATAATTGGGCGTGCTCCATGCCGTGGCTGCTATGTTGCCATTGTACAAACCTTCAGAATCGTCGGGCTTTTTGTTGTACCACAGGCGCATCCCGAAACGGTCGCCCTCGCTGAACTCCGTGCTGTTGTCGTTAATGGCCGTTAGCCAGCCCCGTATGTTGTATTTGTAATCGATCTTCTGCATAAACGCCAGCCCGCCCTGCGAGTGCAGGTACTTTGTTTTCAGTACCGATTGTTATTTGGTGTGAGCCTTAAAATGCGATTCGCTTTTTTAAGCCTACCAAATATACATCGGCATTATACCACAGTCATAAATTTTAAAAAGCTCATTAAGAATCCAAAATGGTATAACAGCCCGGCCTCGTTGTACTCGTTGGCCGAAATAATGGTGCGGGGTTCATTTTGGCTTTAATACCCGTACACGGCATATTCGTTATTTAGCAGCCTGATATGCAAAATCGGAATTTCAAATTCCGACTATCAAAGGTTAAGTTAGCCAAACAGATATGCAATTCAATAATTAATAATTTTCAACTTTTAATGTATCTCCAGTTTCATTAAAGTAAATCCAACAATCTACTTTCACCTGATTACTATCATAAAAATGTATTAATTGTGGTGCTCCATTATCATAATAGTCTACCCATTTCCCTATCATTAGGCTATTATTAAATGCTCCCTTTTGATGAAGTTTTCCATTTTCCCAATATGATTCATAGGAACTATCTGTCATTCCATTTTTATAATATTGTTTTATATGTAAAGAACCATTATCATAATATAGCAAGTATTCTCCATCAATCTTTCCCATATTATAATTTGTTTTCCACTTAACCTTTCCATTTTCGAAATACTCAATATATGCACCATCCAGTGTGTCATTTTTATAGTTTAAAACTTTCTTAATATCACCATTAGGAAACTTGTAAACATATTCACCATTTTTAAAATCCTTCTTATGCGAACATGACAATATCAATATAGATAGAATTAGTAGGTGTATTTTCATATTAACTGCATTTAATAAATGAGTATATTTTAGAATATTGCTAATTAGCATCTTTATCTTCTTCTTCTGGTTCTTGATCAGGTATATTATCTTCATCTTGTTCCGTTGTATTATTATTTTCATTTTGTTGTTGATTCTGGTCATTATCATTCTCTTTCTGATATAATTTCCAAAGTTTTTCAATATATTCGGAAATAAGCTTAAATAACCTTAAACGAGCATTATCATCCGAGGTATTTTGTCTGAATTCTCGATTTAAATACTCAGCTTCTATATCAATTTCTCCCCAATCAAATCCCTCAACGTTATATTTCTCTCGCCAGATTGATTCATATGGTGAACCTTTTAACATTCCAGCAAAAACAAGCCCAAGTTGAAATGTGGTTTGATCTTTTATTTTCAGACTTACTTTTAAATCACTTGTCTTAAACCAGATTTCACCAGTACCATCTTGGACAACAGTATGAAAGTTATCACTCGTTCGTTTTACATCAACAATTTCTAATCCATTTGTATAGAAAATATCTTTTCCCTCAAGATCAATGTAAATTATTGGATTATTCGCACAATAAGAAAAGGGTGAAAGTGAATAATATTTTTCAGCCATGGGATCCATCGACCTCCAGATAATCAACGCCGGGTCATAATTGTTCCTTGCCCCGAAACTATACCAGCCCAAATCAAAATTACTCTCCAACTGTTTGCTGCTAAATAACCAATCATTGGTACTGTTTGCCGAATTGCTCAACTGCGACATCCTCATCCCGTAAGGGTAATAATGTGTTTCCTGTTGTACGGCGGAATAACCTGCATTTTCGGTTGGGGCAATAACAACCCTCACGTTTCCCAAATGATCCTTTAAATAATACTCCCAGTCCCATATTGGTGAGGTATCGGTACCCTTGTTCAGTATCCTGCCTTCGGGGGTCAAAATATACTTTAACGAGGTTGAGCCGCCGTCTGGTCCTTCATGTACAAAAGGCCCGAAATAGTATGTGTTCATATCTGCCACGCTGTCGCTGTCTATTGCCCTGAGCATTTTTTCGCCGGTTGAGTTATAAAAGTAGAGAATCTTGTTATTACATAATATAGGTTTAATAGAAATAGTCCGATTAATGTCGGGCCTCCAATTTAAAACGAACAATATTCGTTGCCGTTTACAGAAGTTATTTTTAACTCTAATGGTTGAACTTTCTTCAATTCAATTAATTCTTCTTGTTTTAGGTTTACTATTTTAGAATTGTACATATCCATTGAAATACGTTCAATAAACAAATAATATCCCTTTACAATTTCAAAAAGTAAGCTATCGATAGAAACCAATTTTTGATTGTCTTCAATTACAACTTTCACCAAAGAAGGTTCAAGATAATTTGATAGGGTAATTGCAAAATGATTTTTTACTTTACCTGCGACTTCATCAAGACTAATTATTTCACCATCTTTCAGGGCTATCTTGCCATTAATATCCTCTGTTAGGATTAGGATAGTGTATGCATAATTACGATTGATAGGCAAACATTTAAATCCATTAAACGGAATATATACCGAATTTGTATCGTTAATAAATTTTCTTTCTTCCAAAGAATACATTAACGCATATTTACCAGTAAACCTATTCCCATTAGAGCATTTTTTCATACACACCTCTGATTTAATTTTTTCAAAGGTATCGTCTTTCATTATTTCTATAGCGACTGCATTAGTATCACTTATCAATTGCTTAAAATTATCATTAAACATACTTTGTTCAACTGATCTACAACCAATAAATAAAACGACACAAATAGCTAAAACGATTGTTTTAATCTTCAAAAGAGTTCGGATCATATGGCACATTATAAATATTTCGTTTTTGATAAAAGCGTAACCTATCCCAGCAATATTTAAGTTTAGTATCTTTCATATATTGATGCTGATAATAAGGATGAATATCGTATTTTCCATCATCTTTCATGTCTCTAGTCATGATCTCAACATGTTGGCTTTCATGGAGTAATGATTTAGCCTTATTCAAAGTTCTTTGATAATTACTTCTTGCTGCACTTTTCTTTGTATGAGTGCCATATTTACCATTAACAAATCCGTCATTACCTTCTTTTGTCATAGTTCCAGGATTTATATTGACCTCAAAACTAAGGTTCTGATTATTCTCCATCTCACCGTTAAAAGCAGCTTCCTCCTCATCAACATACATACGAGTATCACCACTAGCTCCTTCTGTCTTTTCTGTATCTGCTCCGAAAGTAACAACAATATCACCATATTTTCCGCTAGTTTCAAACAGTTTCACAAATGAGGCTCCTTCTTCCGAATTAATAAATGTTTGATATGCACGATACGCCATTTCATTATCCAATAAAGACTCTGCAACCCTGATTGTGTCTCCTTCTGGGTCAACCAATAAAATTGGATTATTCGCACAGTAAGAAAATGGTGATAACGAGTAATATTTTTCAGCTCTGGGATCAACAGACCTCCAAATGATTAATGCCGGGTCATAGTTGTTCCTTGCCCCAAAGCTGTACCACCCAAGTTCAAAGTTACTCTCCAACTGTTTGCTGCTAAACAACCAATCATTAGTACTGTTAGCCGAGTTACTCAACTGCGACATCCTCATCCCGTAAGGGTAGTAATGTGTTTCCTGTTGTACGGCGGAATATCCCGCATCTTCGGTGGGGGCAATAACAACACGTACATTGCCGAGGTGGTCTTTTAAATAATACTCCCAGTCCCATATTGGTGAAGTGTCGGTACCCTTGTTGAGTATCCTACCTTCGGGTGTTATAATATATTTCAATGAACTTGAACTACCATCTGTCCCTTCATGGACAAAAGGCCCGAAAT
>JAIOZY010000014.1 GCA_021740385.1 Prolixibacteraceae bacterium
CTAGTAATCGCTTAAAAAGTGGTTTAAATAGCAGCATTTTAAAATTGTATTAAAGGCAATAATGGCTTTGCTTTGGCTCTTCGTTGCCAGATAAGTTATATATGAGAAGAATTAATAAAATATTGAAATTTAATTGTGGGTCATGCATTGCACAAAACAGGATTCCAGATTCCAAATTTTCCACCTTCGATCAGCCCCTGGGGAACAAGGCATGGTCAATTCTCTTTGGGGGGGTGGATGAAACAGTCAGAGAGAAAATCGTTCGATCATACAACTTTACCTTGCGGAAAGGCTTGTCATCGAACGAAACGGCAGCAAATAAACAGCAGGGCGTTTCCAGCAACCAAATTCCTTACCTTTACCGTGAATAGGCCTGTATTTCGTCAATCAATCCCTGGTCGTATGCCTGCTTTACCGGTTTCCATTCTCCCAGTCGGTTGAGGAATAAACTGGCATAATTTCGTTGTATCAACGTACCGTTAAACAGATAGAACTTGATCCGCCCAATCCCCTCGGGCTTATTAACCAAACTCAATGCAAAATCGACATACCTCGTCATTGGCAGTGTTGCATCAAGGGTCAGCTTTTGCATGATGTAATCAACATCGGCGGGATTTCCGTTTTTTGCCTTATCGGTCAATTCTTTCAACAGTCCTGTATACCGGTATTTCATGTCCTTATTCCTTTAAAAATTGCAAAAAATGTTCTGTTTGATTGACCAACACATGTCCGGTATTTTCCAATACCACGCACCGGGCATTTTCAACGTTTTCATCTAACCGGCTTGCTGTTTTTTGCGAATTGTAAAAACAATCGTTTTCACCGCCAATGAACAAAACGGGCGCTTCAATTTGTTTCAATTGCTCATCGGTGAAAACCGGCATAACAACGGTTCGTGGGTTGTAGTATTCCTTTATCATTGCGGCAAACTCAAGTACCCGCTCATCAATTTCGAGACCCCCGTAAATCAGTTTGTCCAGTTTTTGCATCCCCCACTTTCCCGCTAACGAGGTAAGGATTACCAACAATACTGCTTTGGTTTTAATTGGTGTAATGCCTGCTGTTGCCGTTAGCACTAAATGTTCGACCCGGGCTGGATATTTTGTTGTAAAATCCAGGGCTATCCATCCACCCAACGAACAAGCAATCAGGGAAACCCGGCTTAGCCCGAGGCTTTCAACAATTTCCATCAACCAGTTGGCATGGTTGCTATCTTTAAATTCAGGCCGGATTTGCGCACTCTTACCGCATTCACCAATAATATCGATGGCAAAAACCCGGTATTTTTCCGAAAGAGCTTTTGCATCGGAAACCCACATGGCCGAGTTGGAACCCGAACCATGCAGCAACAGAATAGCAGGCGCATTTTTGTCGCCACTTTCAACAATGAAGGTTTTGCCGAAGCTTGTGTTAAGGTAGTATTGCTTCGAGGGCTGATGCCATTCGGCAAGCAAATTTTCATAAAAAACAATGATCGCTTTTTTGCCCTGTTCCGATTTGTAAATTGATTTCTTTGCCATTTTCATTTCTTTTTTGCAAAGAACCTAAAGCCGGTTTACTTTTCTTTTGATGCAGATCAAAAAAAACGATTACTTCATAACAAGTACCCTTTTTTTTCCAAGCAATTGAATTTGCACTTGCGGAACGGGATTCCCAAGCAAATTGACATATTCCAGATTTTCAAGTTCAAACAAAGGGCTGATGTCATCAACCCGGTTACCCGACAAATCGACGATTCTCAGGTTCGTCAGGTTGCTTAATACATCGATATATCCAATTTGGTTTCCGGACAGGTACAATTCTTCCAAATTCCGCAGGTTCCACAAATTGCCGATATCAGAAATGGAATTATCCGAAACATCGAGGATTTTCACATGCGTACAATATTCAACACCGTCCAACGATTCCAGCCCGGAGCCGGCCATTTCATACTCTTCAAAATCTTCGAGGTAATATGTTGGAAACTCAACATCGATCCTTCCGTATTCCCTGATTTTTATTGCATTGAAAAACGATTTCTCAAAATCGTAAACATCTGTACAATCATCATCCCCACCTTCCTCGTCGGAGGCTGCAAAACCAAAACCTTCCATACCGTCAATGTCCCAGGCATATTCGGGACTGTAACCGATACTTTCGTCAATAACATCAACCGAAACCGCATCAATATCAGACAACAACAAAATATGGGCATATCGTTGCAGGCCTTCGTGGTCGTTTTGCCCGTAAAGCTGCTTCATCTGTTTTTTGATGTATTCCCCTTTGTCGGGGTGATAAAGCACAATCAGCTTAGAAAAACAGCGGGCATCTTTTTCTTCGTTAATGGCCACGTATTGAGAGACCTTATTGGCAAGAGCCCTGATTTTTGAGTAGTTCCTGCTCTTGTAAAGCAAAATCAGTTTGCCCGAAATCCGGTTTAAGTTTTCCAGGGAATACGCCTCGGTCAAATCGCGGTACAACTCATTGATTTTCATTCTTGCAATTTCGTTGTTGATGAAATCTTTTAACGGTTCAGGCATGATGCATTCAATTTGATTTATCCTTTGCGGATGCGGCTTAATGTCTCCTGCGATATTCCGAGAATGGAAGCAATGTGTCCCAGTTTAGCCCTTTTAATTATTTCAGGGGCTATCTTGCCAAGGTATTCATATTTGCCTTTGGCATCGCGTTGGTTCAGTGCTTTTGTATGCTTATCGATGTTTACAAACTGCTGTTCCATCAGGGCATTTGTAAACATCATTATTTGCGGGAACCGGGCCAGTTTTGCACTGTTTGCTTTTGTAATGCTAATCACTTCTGTGTATTCACATGCCTGCAGGCATTCTTCGGACGGGGTATTTTTTGCATAACTTTCCAACGATGTAAACGTGTCATTTTCGGTGTG
Source organism: Prolixibacteraceae bacterium (assembly GCA_021740385.1). GTDB lineage: Bacteria > Bacteroidota > Bacteroidia > Bacteroidales > Prolixibacteraceae > DAIMEA01. Next base: position 2,885 of record JAIOZY010000014.1, read on the forward strand.
TATCCAGGTCGTTACTTCTTTTCCATCGCTGTAATGGTATTTCCGCACCATTCCTTTTTTCAGGAACCAGATTTTGGAACAACGCCAGCCCTGCTCAAGAATATGCTGATTCTTTTTATAGGTTTCAATTCCGGCCAGTTTTTCCAGTGCGTCAATGGCTTGTTGATCAAGCTTAACAAATTTCTCTATGTAATTAATGAGTTGTTGCATGAGTGCTTAAAAATCACAAACAATTATAGCCAATAAAAAGTATAGTAAAAATCCAAAGAAGACATATCTCCAAAGGATTTTTATTTCGGGCTTTTCCTGATTATCGTGCAACTGACTGTAATAAACCACATAAAACGGAATTATTACTGCCAAAAATTTAAACACGATGGATTTTATTTTACGGTTCATTTTTACTTCTCGTTAATAATCCTGGCGATGGCCTAAATTAGTTTTTACCAGTTGACCTTGCTGAAAACAAATATCAGTACGAATAATCCGACAAGAAATAACACGCTCATTATCAGAATAAACCTTATTTTATCCCTTCTGTTTATTACGATGCTTCTTTGGGTAAAAGTGTTTTCTTCTATTTCCTGAATCCTTTTTTTCAATTGGCTAATTCGTGAACCATTCAATTTCAACTGAGCCAAAAGGCTTATAAAATAACTTAACGCAATTCCTGCACTCAAAACAATAAAATCATCCGTTTTTAGTGGCGGGATTCCTTCATATTTATTAAGGAAATAAAAAAGAGAACCAATAAGAAATACAAGTGAAGCCGATAATGCACCTACAAATATTGAACTGAAAAAATAAGTATAATAAAAGGCAATTTATTCGCAAAGCTTAATAGACCAATCAATATTTTTGATCTTCGTGGACTAATTCTTTTTTGCTCTCCCTGAAACCTTTTTTCAAGAATTATTCCCATGGTAGTTCCAATTGGAACAGATGATGAAATTGCAATAACAACATTCTTTGATATTGAAAATAAGATAATTGCAGATACTACTGAAATTGCAAACCCTATTAAATAGCCTGCTCCGTTAAAGACTTTTTGATAATAATGTTCTGAATTTTCCATTTTCAACTCATTTAAATTTTTTCATTTTATCAATTAGTCTATGGAAAATTTAAAAAACTACATTGTTTTCAATATTTTTACGAATACAACATTGTCATCGTAATCCATTTCAGATTTATCAAGTTGTATATCAGTCATCACAAATCCTGCCTTCTCATATGCCCTGATAGCATTTTTATTTCTTTTTGATGGCGAAATCAATACCCGTTTACATCCATATTTTTCTCCAAGATATTCACACATCAGTATTAATGCTACTGTTCCAATCCCCTTTCCTGTATACTTCTTATCGCACAACCAAATATCAAGATAAGTTTCCCTGTTTTTACCGTTAATTTCATTGTGATTCAGGTGTCCGACATCTTCACCATAAGCCTCAATAATAAAAGATTGCCCCTTCAATGGATTTTTTCCGTTAAAGTAACAATCAGGATAATCAATGAAAAATTCCTTCCATGAAGGGATCTTAGAGTCAGGATAATTTGGTGGCCCCATCATCTCTTTGGTCAGATTGGATTTTGTTAACCAATCAAATACTCTCTTCTTGTCATCCGGATAGGCAGCCCTTATTTTTATATTATCACGTATTTTTATGTATTTCATAAAACCATTATATAACTCATCAAAAACAAATGATAGAGATTCAAAATAATGAGAACGTAAATCGCAAGATGTATAAAAAAAGCCAATTTTCGGTTTTTTTTAAACTGCTTTACGTAGTTTTAACTTGTACATTCGGAACACGTCCAAGCAACTTATTTACAATTACAATGAACAAACCGGTCAAAAGCAGGTTTAATGCAAGTGAAAGCAGCGATACCGTTACAATGATGCCACCAATACCGTACGATATAGAAATGATCAGCACCCCGGCTCCCACTTCTCCACGCGGGAACATGGCAACAGCAACCGCGAGCCGTTCACGCCACGATGCCTCTTTGCGATAAACAAATGCAGGTACAATTTTCCCAATATTGCTTAAAATCGTAACAATAAGCACATGTAAAAAAATCAGTCCCCAGTTAAATGTTTGTTCGGCCTGAACAACCATATTCGCAGCTTCTTTGCCTTTAACATAGGCGCCGGAAATTTCCTTGTCAATTTGCTGTGCAAAAGGTGATATTCCATCCAACACGGGCATCGACAAACCAACCAATAACATGAAAACTGCTGAAATAATAAATGAAACTTTTTTTTCACTTTTCAGTTCAAGGGCGTCCCCTTTATGTTTTGCCCCCCTAAGCTTAACACGGTTATGGTTTTTCGATATCATCGTACCCAGCACAAATGCCGGCATTAAAACTTCAATATGTACCCCTACCGTTTCATCAATAATTTTGCTGGTCAGGTAAATAAACTCGGCGGCCCCGGCAATTAAAACCGCATATAACAGTACATTTTTCCAGCGTATTGATAGCCGAAGAAAATTCATATACCGCCATGCAAGCCAAATGAGTATAAACATGATAATTATTGCAATGAGCAACTGTATTTTGAACCCAATGATCAGCATTTGCAGCGGGATCATGAGTATAACCGTGTCCAGGTCGTCGAAGATGGCCAGTATCCTTGTTTTTTTGAACATCCAGGTGGAAGCCAGTCCGGCAGCAGCGAGCATGGAAAACAGAACCCCTGCCGAAGTAGGGGCGGCAAAGCGTGCAGCAAGCAGTGATTCAACCCAGGTATCGCCCGTGCGGCTTGTTTCCGGTGTTAATACAAACACGAAATAAAAGGTAACAAAAATCCAGGGCAGGGTTGCTGCAGAAAAAGCGATTAGATAATCATAGCCGTATTCTTTAATTCTGTCCTTGCGTATTTCAAATTCATAACCAACATGGATCATAATAAAAGCCAGGCAAACTACCGTAGCGAGTTTAATAACGTGGCTCAGGTTACCATATCCATCAATAAAGGGTGGAATCACCTGTGAAAAGATCAGTCCGGCCAGTAGGAGCAGCGATAATAAAAATACCTTTTTCATGGAAAGATATATTTACGGCTTTTTGTTATTCAGGAAAACCAGATCATTTTTAAACAACTGAAATATACGTTTTGCTAATCGGCTTTTTGCATTGCATAGCGCAATCCATTGCCCTTTTTATTGTTTATGTATAGCTTCAGCATCGACTATTCCTGGTGCTACAATGTTCTTAATATTAAATGTATTCGATATACTTCTTATCCGAAATTCGGATATGGTTTGTTATCCACTCTTTCACAAACGAAGTAATTTCAAGAGAAAGCAGCAGACGTCCTTCTTCAAACCGGGTTCGAAAATCGCTCACTTTATCAATAAACTCTTTGTGTTCTTTCATGTGGGCATCCAATTCGGGGTAATTGGCCATTTTCATTTTAAACTCTTCAAAATTAAAATGTTCGTGCATGTATTTTTCAAGCCGGTCGATAACTTCAACCATGGCCTTTTTCCCCTTTTTTGAGACAATGCCGTGATAAAAATCGTTGATTAGCCTGAATAATTCTTTGTGCTGATTATCAATCATTTCATTGTCAACACTCAACCCTTCATTCCATTTAATGTATTCCATAACTGAATAAAATTAATTATATAAGAATAAGAACAAGTATTAAAAAGAAATTGTTTTAATCTTCAACCCAATCGTTGTTTTCCTTAATGATGATTTCGAGTTCGTGAACGGCTTCTTCGTAAGGAATGTGTTTTTTTACCACTTTTTGGCCCTTGTAGAGATTTACTTTTCCGTTACCTGCACCAACAAAGCCGTAATCGGCATCGCCCATTTCGCCGGGACCGTTCACCACACACCCCATAATACCAATTTTGAGGTGCTTGAGATGTGAAAAATGGCTTTTAATATCGAGTGTTGTTTTGTGCAGGTCGAACTGGGTGCGGCCACAACCGGGACACGATATAAATTCCGATTTTGTAATGCGCATTCGCGTAGCCTGCAAAAGCGAAAAACTGGTATTTTTAAGGTCGGAATAGAAAATATCATGGCCTTCGTTGTCGAGCAATAAGCCGTCGCCATAACCGTCAATGAACAAACCGCCAAAATCGAGCGAAGCTTTTATTTGCAAATCGGTAAGTGAATTTTCGCGGTACATTCCGCAAAGCACAACCGACAAACGGCACACGATCGATTCCATAATCATGAAAAAAGCCCGCATATCGGCATACCGGTTTTTATTTTCCGACCCCAGTAAAATTACAGCCTTTCGTTCGGCTTTAAGCTTTTGAACGATTTCCGGATTTTCGTTCCGGAATTCAACAAACTCTTTCCGTGTCATTTTTATAAACCGGTGTGTGCTTTGGTAAATGTCGTTAAAGAGGTAATCTTCAAGCGAAAGGATTGGGAAGCGTTTACCCTGCCGGTTCATAATGTAACGCCCGTTGTAATAGTAATCGGGCTCAAGTTTACCGTTCAGGTTGGTTATTTCAAGTATTTCATTGCCCATTAGCGAAGCAATGACCGCGGGATGCCTGCGGTTGCCAATTTTCCGTACCGGCCGCCCGTAGCGCCGTTCATACTCAAAGGGGTTTATTTGGGCAAACCCGGGTGCCGATATTTTATCGTGTCCTTTAAGCCCTGTAACCACTTCAACCAGCTTACGTGCAAAGGGAATTTCGTTTTCGGGCTTTTCGGTGAGCGAAACCCTTATGGTGTCTCCAATTCCGTCAATCAGCAAAGTACCAATACCAACGGCCGAGCGTATGCGGCCATCTTCGCCTTCGCCGGCTTCGGTTACACCAACGTGGAAAGGATAGTTCATGTCCTCGAGCCGCATTTTGTAATTCATCAGCCTCACCGTGTACACCAATATACGGGTATTCCACGATTTAATGGAAATGACAATTTTATGAAAATCGTGCTTACTGCAAATCCGCAAAAACTCCATAACCGATTCAACAATACCGGCGGGTGTATCGCCATAGCGGCTCATAATGCGGTCGGAAAGGGAACCCTGGTTGGCCCCGATACGAAGCGCGGTATCGTGCTCTTTACAAATATTGATTAGAGGAACGAGCGTTTCTTCAAGTCTTTCAAGTTCCTTGCGGTAATCTTCATCGGTATAAACGAGCTTCTGAAACTTTGCACGCCTGTCGTAAAAATTGCCGGGGTTAATTCGAACCTTCGATACAACTTTAGCAGTCATTTCGGCAACTTTGGGCGTAAAATGCACATCGGCAATAATGGGCGTACTAAATCCCATCGACCTGATTTTTGATTTTATAACCTTTAGGTTTTCGGCGTCTTTTGTGTTTTTAACAGCTACTCTTACATAATCGGCACCCGCTTTAACAATCCGCACAAATTGATCTACGGTAGTTTGCGTGTCGAGGGTATCGGTATCGGTCATCGATTGCAACCTGATGGGGTTTTCGCCGCCCATTGGCACACCGCCAATAATTACTTCGCTTGTTTTTTCCCTGCGGTATTCTGTAAGGGTTTTACAGTAATTAAAATGACGGTCTTTCATTGGCTTTTCCCTTTCTTTTTGTAACCTGCAAATTTAAGATTTTACACCCAATTTGAAAATTATAGCAACATAAAAAAAACAGGTTGGACTATACTTGAATCAAGCAATACAAACAAAGCAACCATTTGTAAAACAGCTTTCTTTGATAAGTGTTTAAACAATTTGATGAAAAAATTATTTGTAATCGAATAAAGTTATTTTGAAAGATGAGCCTTTCCCTTTTATCGATTCCATAGTTATTTTGCCCTTCAATGCCTTTATAATACCGGAAGCAAGGGACAAATCGATACCTGTGCCACCAAGATTTCTCGACTGGGATACCTGCTGGCAGGTGAATCGGTTAAAAAGTTTGTCTTGTATATCTTCCCCCATTCCCAAACCTGTATCTTCAACAAAGATGCTTAATGTATCATCAACTTCTTCAACGTAGCGTATCTTTACCCAGCCATCTTTAGTAAATTTTATAGCATTGTCGATCAGTTTTTTCATTACACGCTCAATGGCTTCTTTGTCGGACCAAACGGCAGTGGGTTGACCAATAACATTTTCGAGAAAAAACTGCAGGTTCTTTTTTTCGGCAGTGGATTTATAGTGGGCGTACAATTTGGCCATTAATTCGTTAATGTCGAAATACTCAAAATAAGTACGGTATTTTCCTGTTTGAAGCTTTGTAATATCAACAACATCGTTTATGATGTTGAGCAAAATGTAACTGCTTTCGATTATTAGCCCGGAATAATTTTTCCTTTCTTCATCGGATAAAGAAGGGTCGTCAATAATTTCTGAAAAACCCATAATGCCGTTCAGAGGTGTCCTTACCTCGTGCATCATGTTTGATAAAACGGTATATTGCACGTCCTTACACGCATTCAGATCGTTTTCAAGCGACTTGATGCGTTCCAATAGCTCTTCGACCGTTTTTCCGGATTGATTGTTCATTGTATTCCTTTTCAGCAATTTGCTTTCTAAACGTGAAGATAATCACTATTGACATTATAATCAAACAAAACATTGGGTGATTATAAAAACCAATAACCCGGAGTACAAAAAAGACAACAATACACTAAACAAAAAAGCGCTGCCGTGCAACGCTTTTTTTTAAATCATTCGATTGTCACTATACTTTCAATAATTTCATGTGCCGGTTGAAAATATTTTCGAATACCTGTTTTTCAATATTCGGTTCAAACTTCTCAAGGGCTTTATAAAACACATCGCCTTTTTGGGCTGCCACTTTATAACCAACATGAATCAACTGCCTTAACGAAGGGTTAAAAGCGGGATTGCCCTGATCGTGGATCAGGGCATCGGCAAGCTGTCGGCCCGACCATTTTGCTACTTCTTCCGGATCAGGCAATTTATCTTTTTGAATATCGATAACCGAAGCATAGGGAGTTGTAAGCTCGTCCATTTTTGCATATGCCGTAGAATACACCTCTTTGGCAAGTGCAAGCCCCTCGCCGTCGGAAAGGGCCAGTCCGGCGATTTCTTCAAGCCAGGTTGTTCCGGCGGTTTTAATATGAATGCCTTTACGATGCTTGTAAATCAGTTTAGCAATAATCGGGTAAATCGAAAATTTGTCGCTTCCTGAATGAACGCTAAGCTTCAGGTTATCGGGCAACCCGAATTGTTTTACAGCGAAGTCAATTACCAGCAAATCCTGTTCGAACTCTTTTTCAAACCGGGCTACATCGCCCACGTAATCAACCCCTTTGTTAAAGCGGCCCGAAAAACGGGGGGCAATGGTTTGAGCAGGCACTTCATTGTCGGCCAAAAGCTTAAGTATGAAAAATAAATCGAGTGGCGACTGTGGTGTGTCGGTTTCGTCGCACGACACCTCGGGAACAAAATTTCCTATGCCCTTCTTTTTGGCCAGAAAGCGGTATACTTTCGAAGCCTCTTCAATGGCTGTAAGGTAATTATTGGCAAATCTTTCAAGCCAGTCTTCAGTTACCTGTAACGGTTCATCGATACCCGGAATTGACAGTTCCCCCAAATAGGGTTTATTGTCTTCAACAAAAGCAGATACTTTGTCGTCAGGTACTGCTTCGCCAATAAAATCGGCCACATCGATGGTGAAAAAGTCGCTGGGTTCAACAAACGAATCGACATTTTTAAAATTGATATGATCGGCGTCCACAAAATAATCGCCTTTCCAGCCAAGGGCTTTTACGGCTTCATCGGCTTCTTTCCGCACTTCGGATGGGACCGTGCCAATAATGGAATGTTCGCGGAACGATTTGTTCCAAACCGGAGTAAATTCCATGCCAAGTTCTTCCTTAGCTGCAATAAATGCCTTAAGCTGTGCTTTTCCCTGGTGACCAAACCTGTCGCCTACACCAAAGGAATATTTTCCAATTTTCTTCATTTTTTCTGATTTAAAAGATTAAACTCCAAACAATCCCGGCAACCAAAGGCTTATTTCAGGAATATAGGTTACCAGCAACAACGAAATGACCATAACGATGAACATGGGTATTAAGGGCTTAATGACTTTCTCGATACGGACATTGGCCACACTGCACCCGATAAACAAAACCGAGCCAACCGGTGGTGTACAAAGGCCCACGCTAAGGTTAAGCACCATAATAATTCCGAAATGAACCGGGTCGAGCCCCAAACTTGTAACAATGGGAAGGAATATAGGCGTAAAAATGAGTACCGCCGGGGTCATATCCATAAACACCCCAACAATAAGAAGTATGAGATTAATTATAAGCAGTATAACAAATTTACTGTTACTTAATCCAAGTAATGCTTCACTCACATTTTGGGGTATGTTTTCATAGGCCATTATCCACGATAAGCCAATACTGGCAGCAACCAGCAACAGCACAATGGAAGTGGTACGCACCGAATTAAGAATAATTCGTGGCATATCCTTAATGGTAACTTCCTTGTAAAGAAGTGCCAGTACAAAAGCATACAAAACCGCTATGGCCGAAGCTTCGGTTGCTGTAAAGTAACCGGCAACAATTCCACCAATAACAATAATGAGCAAAAAGAGGCTGGGAATAGCGTCCCACAATATCTTAAAAGCACGCCTTGCACCTTTCGGGCTGCGTTTTATTTTTCGACCAAACAGGTATAATAAAAAACCGGAAATTGCTGCAATTGTAAACTTAAAAGCGATTGTTGAAACCCCGTTTAAACTTTTTAGCCCGATGCCTAAAAGAATTACAATAGCGGTAACCACAAAAATCTTCAATAACGTTTTCGATGCTGCCCTTAACCCTTTTTGCCTGTATATCATCATACTCATGGCCATAAGCATGATGGACACACCGGTTAAAATACCGGGCAGGTAACCGGCAAGGAAAAGCGCCGTAATGGATGCGCCCCCGCTGGCCAGTGAATACACGATAAGGATGTTGCTGGGCGGGATTGACAACCCGGTAGTTGCCGAAGTAATGTTTACCGCTGCACTAAAGTTTTCGTTGTAGCCCTCGCGCTTCATCTCGCCTTTCATGATGGCACCGATTGCCGAAGCCGAAGCAGCAGCCGAACCCGATATTGCACCAAAAAGCATATTGGCAAATACATTAACGAAAGCCAATCCTGCCGGCCATTTGCCCACAACAACACGGGCCAGGTTAATCAGCCTCATGGCAATACCGCCACTGTTCATGATATTTCCGGCCAATATAAAAAACGGGATGGCCAGAAGGGTAAAACTATCGAGCCCGGTACCCATACGGTGTGCAAATGTTGTAAAAGCCGGCAATGCGTCAATACTTACCAGCATGGTCAATATTCCGGAAATACCAATACTGAATGCAATTGGAACACCCAGGACGAGTAAAACCACAAAACTCACTATCAATATTAAAATTCCAATGAAATCCATATTTTTATGATTAAATCTGTCATGCAGATATTACTACTTTTTTTTGATGTTTTTCCGAATAACCTCGTTTGAATAATACGCCATTAGCAGTCCGCTTATGGGCAATACGAGGTAAACGTACCCAAGAGGTAAACGCAATGCCGACGAAACAACATTCAGTTGAAACCGTGTAACAACCAGCCAGGTGCCCCCAATAACCATTACGGAAAGGGCAAATAATAAAATCAGCACATTTATAATGATGATCAGTTTGCGTTGCCTTTCAGGCTTCGAACGTTGCAACAACAAATCGATAGCCAGGTGCTCTTGCTTTCCATGAACATAAGCAGCCCCGAGCACGCCAACCCAAATAAGCAAAAAACCGGCCAGCTCATCGGTAAACGAACTGGGAGACGACAACAGGTAACGGCTAATTACCTGCCACAACACATCAACTACCAGAACGCTAAGTAAAATTACAACAGCGTACTCCAGTACTTTGTCTATTTTTTCTCTTATTGTCATAATTTAGTCCTCTACTGCTTTAATACGTTGAATCAAATCGTACAATTCGGGTTTCGAACGGTACGATTCAATCATTGGTTCTACTTTTTTGGCAAAAGGTTCTTTATCGGGGTAATTGATTTTCACGCCTGCTTCCTGCACCTTTTTTAACGATTCCTTTTCACTCTCAGCCCATAATTCACGCTGCCTGATAACCGATTCGTCGGCTGCCTGCTGGAGCCATTCTTTCTCCTGACCGGAAAGCTTATCCCACACTACCGTACTGATAATAAGCACGTCGGGCACCATTGTGTGTTCATTTAAGGAATAATACCTGCAAACCTCGTAATGGTGCGATGTGTAAAAACTGGGCGGGTTGTTTTCTGCGCCGTCAACCACGCCGCTTTGTAAAGCGGTATACAGTTCGCCCCACGAAATGGGTGTGGGTGATCCGCCCATGGCTTTTACCAGCTCCATGGCTGTCTGGCTTTTCATAACCCGCAACTTCAAACCAATAAGGTCATCGGGGGTTTCAATGGGTGTATCGAGTGTATAGAAACTTCGCGAACCCGCATCGTAAAAACACAAGCCGCGCACATTGAATTGTTCCGTACTCAATAATAATTCCTCACCGATTTCCCCATCCAAAACATTGAATGAATGTTGTTTTGAACGAAAAATGTACGGCAAACCCAGCACCTGAAAATTATCGGTAAAACTTTCGAGCACGGCTGCCGATACTTTCGTGATCGCCAAACTGCCAATTTGCAGTAATTCAACATTCTGTTGTTCCGACCCCAGCTGTCCGCTCGGATAGATTTCAATGGCCATTTTACCTTCTGAAATTTCGTCAAGCCGGTTAGCCATTTCAACCATTCCTTTATGAACGGGGTGGCTGGGCTCCAGCCCATGTGATAATTTCAGTATGGTTTTTTCATTTTTAAGTGCACAGCCTGAAAGAAGGGCTACCATTACCGGCAATATAAGAAGGCATTTAAAAAGATTATTTTTTTCAAACATTTATAATGTGTATTAAAAATTAGATGATCAGGGAAGGGTCAAAATATCCCTTCCCTGATATGCAATTTCCAAAAGTACATAATTTATTATTATGCATTATAGGTTGAAGAAGCCGTATCGCCTCCCCTTCCTGTCCAGTTGGTATGGAAAAACTCGCCACGGGGTTTGTCAACCCTTTCGTAGGTGTGTGCACCAAAGTAGTCGCGCTGTGCCTGCAACAAATTGGCGGGCAAACGTTCGCTGCGGAAACCGTCGAAATAGGCCAAAGCCGACGATAATGCCGGAACGGGAATACCATTAGCAACCGCAGCCTGAACAACCCGGCGCCAGCCCTCCTGTGCAGCTTCAATTTTTTCTTTGAAATAATCATCCAGCAACAGGTTTTCCAAAGCCGGATTTTTATCGAAAGCTTTCTTAATGTCGCCCAGAAAAACCGAACGGATAATGCATCCGCCACGCCACATCAGGGCAATACCACCATAATTGAGTTCCCAGCCGTACTCTTTGGCCGCCTCGCTCATTAGGTTGTAGCCCTGGGCATACGAAACAATTTTTGCCCCAAGCAATGCATTTTCGAGGTCATTAATGAATTGCTCTTTATTGCCTTTAAATTTGGGTTCGGGGCCATTCAATACTTTCGAAGCTTTAACCCGTAAATCCTTCTGAGAAGATAGGATGCGTGAAAAAACGGCTTCGCCTATCAGGGTTAAAGGTGCGCCCACGTCGAGGGCGGCAATGCCCGTCCATTTACCGGTACCTTTTTGCCCGGCGGTATCGAGGATTTTTTCCACCAGCGGGCCACCATCTTCATCTTTGTAGCCCAGAATATCGCGGGTAATTTCAATTAAATACGAATCGAGCACTCCCTCGTTCCATTTTGAAAACACGTTGTGCATTTCGTCGTGGCTGAGCCCGAGGAGTTCGTGCATTACCTGATATGCCTCGGTAATGATTTGCATGTCGCCGTATTCGATGCCATTATGCACCATTTTCACGAAGTGGCCGGCGCCATCTTCCCCAACCCAGTCGCAACAAGGGCTTCCATCTTCAACCTTGGCGGCTACAGCCTGAAAAATATCTTTCACATGAGGCCATGCTTCATTCGAACCACCCGGCATCATCGAGGGGCCTTTCAGCGCGCCCTCTTCACCACCCGATACACCCGTACCGATGTACAGCAAACCTTTGCTTTCGACATATTTTGTTCGTCTGATGGTATCAGGGAAGTGCGAATTTCCACCATCGATGATGATATCGCCGGGTTCAAGGTGGGGAATGATCATGTCGATAAACGCATCGACCGGTTTTCCGGCTTTAACCAGCATCATTACTTTGCGGGGCCTCTCAAGCGAAGCACACAGTTCTTCAATGGAATGTGCCCCAATAAAATTCTTTCCGGCTCCGCGTCCGTTCATGAATTTGTCAACTTTTTCAACAGTACGGTTAAATACAGCCACCGTAAAGCCTTTACTTTCCATATTAAGAACCAGGTTTTCGCCCATCACGGCCAACCCGATCAAACCAATATCTGCTATTTTCTTCATGGTAATGTTATTTTGATTATTTATTATTCTGTTTATCAATTCTCATAATAATTTTTAACGGCTTCTTCGAGCACTTTATTCGTTCGTGCAGCACTAATACCGGTACTTTGAGCAGTACCCTGCCCCTTAAGCTCTTGCACTACTTTTTCAATCAGGTTGTATTGTACATGCTCAGGTTTGGGATAGTCGAAAAGAAACTCCTTCCGGTTTTTGATCAGTTTCACCGGGGTAAAATCGAAAGTCGAAAATTCAATTCTTCCTTCGCTGCCAATAATTTCAACTACATCGGTGTCGTTCTCAGGGGCTGCATTGAAACACCATGCGCCTGAGCCAAAAACACCGGAACCATGTTTCCAAGTTGCCGTTAAAATATCTTCGGCAGGATAAACCCCGAGTTGATTCCCTGCAAACGGTTTTATTTCAGAAACCGGTCCGAACAGGTAATCGAGGTAATCAAACTGATGCGATGCCAGGTCGTAAAAATGGCCACCACCGGCTATCTCGGGCTTAACACGCCAGGGCAATTCTTTGCCGTCAGTTTCTATGGCATGTTTCATTAACCGGACATTTACCATCCGAACACTTCCAATTTCTTCATTATCAATAATCTCCTTCACTTTCAGGAAACCGGACAGGTAACGCCGGTAGTAAGCAACAAACACCTTAACATTTTTTTCGCTTGCCAGCTGGTTTACCGATTCGCATTCGCGGTAAGTGCGGCACATGGGTTTTTCAATGTAAACGGGCTTACCTGCCTCAATGGCCATTTTTGCATACAAGGCATGTGTCGATGGCGGTGTTGCCACGTAAACGGCATTCACTTCGGGATCGTTAATAAGTTTTGCGGCATCGGAATACCAACGGGGCACATTATGCCGCTGTGCATAATCGGCAGACTTGGAAGCATCGCGCCTCATAACGGCAACAAGCTTCGAATGCGGAACCTTTTGAAAAGCAGGCCCGCTTTTCATCTCGGTCACATCGCCACACCCTATTATGCCCCATTGTACATTATTCATAATGCCTTAATCTTTAAAACGATCGCTGTGTGCCCACAAGCCTAATGCCGGATTGTGTATAAAAAAAACCACTTCCCCATCGGGCATTTCATTAAACCCGTTCTTTAATTTTTCGGGATTGTATTTTTTCGTCATTTCATTATAATCGGCCGAATGAAACCCAACGTTTTCTATCTCGTCCCGGGTAAGGTTTTCGGGCTGATTGCCCGGACAATATGTAATGCTGAAACGGCCTTCGGAAGAGCCATGAATAAGGTGGGCAGCAGCCCCCAGGTTTTCCTGCAAATCGGCATTTTCAGCAACCATTTTCAAAGTATAGGGTGTTCCCCTGTACCCGTATTTCCTTATGAGCTTGTCGATTTGTACATCCTCGCCAAATTCTTTCAACGCCGGGGCCAGCACAATGAGTTCGCCACCATCGGCCATGGCCATGCGCGTGCGGTAAATACTTTTATTCCCCAGCCAGGTGCTTTTAAACTCGGTTGGATCAAGCCAAACAACCACTTTTTTCAGCGGTTTTTCAACCATGTCGAAATTAACCTGTAGCGAAAGTTCTGCTGCTTTGGCAAACACGTCAAAATCGTCACCAACATAAAGCCCGCGGGTTACCAGTTCACCACTATCGTCGACACCCACAACCGTTTGAACATATACGATTGGCAGGTTACGTGCAAAGTTTTCAGTAGCATAATTAAACACTTTTCGTACAGGCGTATCGGCACGGCCCATCATTCGTTCCATGCCATAAGCCGCACCAATAAAATGGCTTTTGTTAATTCCTTCGGATCCGCCGGTTCCCACAAAAATATTTTTATTGTAATTGGCCATGCCTACCACCTCGTGCGGCACAACCTGCCCAAGCGACAAAATCAGATCAAAACCGCCATCAACAAGCATTTTGTTTACCTGTGCCGGCCAATTAAAATTTACCTTTCCCCCGGAAACTTTTTCAACAAAAGCTGCCGGCACTTCGCCCAGGGTAACTACATCGTTGCGCCAGTCGTGCACCCTGAACAACGAAGGAGGTACACCGGGGAACATGTGCCCAATTTGTCCGGGAGTCATAGGCGAATGGGTACCCAATGCGGGAAGAATATCGGTTAGTTTTGTCCCGTAGTATTTATGTGCAAAGGCCGTAAGCATACCTGCATTTGACGGAAGGCGAGTATAGTCGGGCGGTATTGCCAGCACTTTCGACTTATCGCCCAATTTGTCCAATGCAGTAAATAGTCCTTTTGCAAGATCGTCATGAGTCAAAATTGCATCGGGTGCACCGGTTTCAAAATAGATCATAATTCATTTTCCTGTTATTCATTACCAAATACTTCCTCGCGTGTAAAAACGCCTTCATCAATCAAAACCGATTCAAAATTTGTTTTGTCAACCACATAAGGCGAGAATAGTTTTGCCGGAACATCTTTTCGCCCGTTGTATACGGTTTGCTGAAGCCCGGTAACCTTGCCTGTTTTAACCAGTTCAACAATCAAATCGACCGATCCGTAAGCCAGTTCTTTAATGGGTTTCGAAACCGACATGGTCATTCCATCTACAAGCATTGAGTGTACAAACTCCAAAGTGGCATCCTGGCCGGTAATTATCACTTCGCCGGGTTCATATCCATGCGCTTTCAATGCATCGTATGCACCCAAACCGAGCGGGTCGTTGCAGGCAATTATGGCATCGATTTTTTCGGGGTAAAAATCGAGCACATAATTTGTTATATGATTGGCATTTTCGTACGTCCAGTCTTCAACAAAAGCTTTGTATACAAAATTAATGTTATTTTCGGCACCCATGGCTTCAATGGCTTTCTCGTGCCCCCTTTTCACAAAAATGGCATTGGCATCGGAAGCATCGCCCCACAAAATAATGCAGTTACCGTCATCAATCTTATCTACAACATACTCAACCATCAACTCCCCAACTTTCTCATATTCAAAAGAAACAAGATAGTCGAGATCGGAATTTTTGATGAGCCGGTCGTAACCTATTACCGGAACGTTATACTCGTGGGCCTCGCGAACAATACCGGCGGCTGTATTCTGATTTGCAGCCACAACAATAATTGCATCAACTCCTTCTTCCAGCAATTCGGATGCTTGTTTTAACTGTTGGTTTTCGTCCCCCCTGGCATCTTTAAGAATAATCTCGGCGCCAACTTCGGCTGCATGTTCATTAATATAATCAATGTCCATAAGCCAACGCGAACTCGTTGTAGAATGAATCAAAAACCCGATTTTCACATCACCTCCTGATTTGTAGTTGCAAGAAAAAAGAGCGAGCAGGATAAACGCTGCCACTCCCTGTTTTATAAATTGCTTCATATTCAGTAATATTTAAGTTAGTTATTTTCAAAAAACCGAACCACAGGAGGCAAAATAAGTTGCGTTTACCTTTTAACCCGTGCGTTTCCGCTCCAAATGCTCCAAACCATATCTTCATCGGCGGGTTGGGCATAATCGGTTAAAAAGGTTGCAGCCATGGCGCCTGTAGCCCATCCAAACTGTATCCATTTTTCCGAAGGCCATCCTTTCAGTATACCGTAAAGCAGTCCGCCAACAAAACCATCGCCCCCTCCAATGCGGTCGAGTACGGTAATTTTGCGGGGCTCAACAACCTGCCATTCGTCTCCGGCCAGCATAATTGCCCCCCACAAATGTTCGTTGGCACTTTTTACTTCACGCAATGTGGTTGCAAATACCGAAGCATTCGGGAATGTTTTTTTTACGCGTTTAATCATTTCTTTAAACCCATCTATTTTATCCTGAATGCCTTTTCCCCCAGCCTCAGGGCCTTCTATTCCAAGGCAAAGCTGAAAATCTTCTTCGTTACCAATAAGAATATCCGATACTGAAGCAATTTCGGTAAACATTTCGCGCAATTCCGTTTCACGCCCTTTCCAGAATGATGCACGGTAATTCAGGTCGAACGAAATTTTTGTACCGTGTTTTTTTGCGGCACGTGCCAATTCGAGACAGAACTTGCTGGTATCGGGCGAAAGCGCTCCAATTAATCCCGACAGGTGAACAATTTGTACGCCCTCTTTTCCGAAAATGCGTTCAATATCGAAATCCTTCACATTAAGCGTACGGCCAACTTCACCGGCACGGTCGTTTTGTACCCTTGGCCCCCGCGAACCGTATCCGCTATCGGCAATATTAAATTGATGACGGTAACCCCACGGGTCGCCTTGTTCAACTTCGGGACCTTCATACTCCATAAAACGGCTTCGTAAGTTGCTTTTGATGAATTTGGCAACCGGGCTGCCTTTTACAAATGTTGTCAGCACTTTTACCGGCAAACCTAAAAATGATGAAATACTTGCCACGTTGGTTTCGGCACTTGTGGCCTGCATTTTAAACGTATCGGTAGCATACACGGGCTGGCCATTTACAGGTGTAATGCGAACCCCCATACTTGTTGGTACTACCAATGAATATTTATAATTTTTTTTGAGTTCCATATTAATAATAATTTGTCATTCGTCATTCGTCAATGGTCAATTGGTCATTAATTGTTCGAGTTAATGTACTATTAGTCAAACGATATAATTTATCACACCCCGCTGTAGGCGCTGAAACCTCCATCGACAGGGATAACAATGCCGGTTACAAATTTCGACATGTTGCTCAACAGGTACACCGAAGTACCCACAAGTTCTTCAATTTCGCCGTAACGTCCCATGGGGGTTCCGTTAATGATTTTTTGTCCCCGTTCGGTTGGGTTCCCATTATCATCGACCAACAAAAATTTGTTTTGAGTGGTTAAGAAAAACCCCGGGGCAATGGCATTTACACGAACGCCGGCTTTTGCAAAATGTACGGCAAGCCATTGTGTAAAGTTATTGATTGATGATTTAGCGGCTGAATAAGCAGGTATTTTCGTCAATGGCCTGAAAGCATTCATCGAAGAAACATTTAAAATACCGCCTTCGCCTTTATCGATCAGATCCTTACCAAAAACCATCGAGGGCAAAACCGTTCCTTTGAAATTAAGGTTAAAAACATGGTCGAACCCCTCCATTTCGAGCCCGAAGAAATCGGTTAGTCCTTCATCCTCGCCCGGGATAATTTGTTCGGCCTGGGTTGTTGCCTTGGGTGAATTACCGCCGGCCCCGTTAATAAGGAAATCGATTGCACTGACAAAAGTTAAAATTCGTTTTTTTGCACTTTCAAGAGAACGCTTGTCCAGCACGTTGGCAAAAAATCCTTCGACAATAACATCGGGGAATTTTTCTTTAAGTTCGTTTGCCGTTTCAATTGCACGCACTTCGTCAATATCGAGCAGCATCACGTTCATGCCCACTTCGCACAACCCTTCGGCAATGCGGCTGCAAATAACGCCCCCGGCACCGGTAACAACAACTGTTTTTCCTTCTAAACCTAATAATTTATTGGTTTGTATCATTATTTATCTTTTTTAATTGATTTTATCAATTCAATGGTATCTTTCACTTTACGTGCAAGACCTTCAAAATCCTCATTTTCAATATACTCTTTCTTCATCAGCTTGCTGCCCATTCCCACACAGGTAGCCCCTGCATCAAACCATGGTTTAAGATTATCGTATTCGGTTGTAACACCGCCCGACGGCATGATATCGGACCACGGGCAGGGCCCTTTTACGGCCTTCACAAAAGCAGGGCCTCCTACCTGCGTACCCGGGAATATTTTTATCAATTCCGCACCCAGCTCTTCGGCCTGGTTTATTTCCGAAACCGAGCCGCAACCGGGCGACCACATTACTTTGCGGCGGTTGCAAACTTTAGCCATTTCGGGGTTAAGCAGGGGCGACACAATAAAATCAGCGCCCAATTGCATGTACAACGCAGCTGTTCCAGCATCGATTACCGAGCCAACACCAATAGCCATTTCCGGAAGGTGTACTTTTACATATTTCGATAATTCGGAAAAAACCTCGTGCGCAAAGTCGCCCCGGTTTGTAAACTCGAAAACACGTGCGCCACCATCGAAACAGGCTTTTATAACTTTTTTACAGAGTTCAACATCGGAATTGTAATACAACGGTACCATTCCGGTCTCTTTCATTTTAAGAAAAACTTCTATTCTTGAATATTTTGCCATAATGTATAAAATTCCAAATCACAAATCATAGATTCTCCGCCTCCGCTGAAGCTATGGCGGACAAAGCAAATTCCCCTCCTTCGCCCGGAAATTTCGGGACTACGGCGGGCAAATCAAATGCTCCGTCTTAGTTGATCCCGATTAAATCGGGAACGGGCGCCTACGCTGTTCCTCCGCAAAGCAAATTTCTGCTCAATTAATTGAGATAAAAAGAACGTTATCGCGCAACGCGCCCGGAAGCATCGCCTCCCATGAGTTTCATTACCTCATCGACACTTACCCTGTTAAAATCACCGTAAATGGTATGTTTCAAACACGATGCGGCCACAGCAAAGTTCAACGCCTTTTGGTCGTCTCCGGGCCATTGCAACAATCCATAAATGAGTCCGCCCATGAATGAATCGCCGCCACCTACGCGATCGACAATATGTGTGATTTGATAAGTGGGCGCCTCGTATAGGGTTTTCCCGTCCCACAGTACCCCCGACCAGCTATTGTGGCTGGCGCTGATTGACCCGCGCAAGGTTGTAATAACCTTTTTGCAGCGCGGGAATTGCTTCATTATTTGTTTTGAAACCGATTCATAGGCTGCTGCTTCTACGTGTCCTGAAGTAACGTCTACCCCTTCGGGCTTTATTCCGAGGGCTTTTTCAGCATCTTCTTCATTTCCGAGAACGATATCACAACCTGCAACCAGCCCGGGCATTATCTCCCCGGCAGTTTTACCCCATTTCCAAAGGTTTTTGCGGTAATTGAGATCACATGAAACAGTTATGCCTTTTTCATTCGCTTTTTTGATGGCCTCGCGACACACCTCTGCAGCACCTGCTGATATTGCCGGTGTTATACCGGTCCAGTGAAACCAGGTAGCTCCGCTGAATATCGCATCCCAGTCGAACATGCCTGTTTTCACTTCAGAAACCGCCGAATGGGCACGGTCGTATACCACCTTGCTTCCACGGCTTACAGCGCCCGATTCGAGAAAATAGATTCCCAGGCGTTCGCCGCCCCATAATATTTTATCGGTACCGACCCCGTTTTTACGAAGGTCTTTCATGCAGGCTAACCCAATATCGTTTTCAGGCAGGCGTGTAATAAAATCAACATCCAGCCCGTAATTAGCCAGCGAAACAGCAACATTAGCCTCTCCGCCGCCAAAAGTTGCTGAAAGCTGATCAACCTGGTCGAAACGTTTAAAGCCGGGAGTTGCCAACCGAAGCATCACCTCTCCAAATGTGATAATTTTGTTCACAGTTTATCCTTTTTTTAAATTTACATATTTCAGGTTTAAAAACCCGAGATCCTTATTTATAAGATTGTATACAATTTAAAACAATCCGTACACAATGCCATTTTTATTCAAACAAATTCAATGAACATTTTGATTAAATAAAAAACAATTGAATTTGGAATAGCAAAATTAAAAAAAGAGTTCTACAATGCAAACGTTTGCATTTATTTTTTTTATCTTTGTCCCTCGAAACAAAAAAGCATAAAATAATCATCGTTATTGAAAAAATGTCGAAGAAACAAACCACAATACAAGACATAGCCAAAAAACTCAACATCACAGCCTCGACGGTATCAAGGGCGATGAACGATCACCCGAAAATCAGCAAAAAAACAAAGGCCCTGGTCTGGAATACAGCCAGGGAATTAAATTACCAGCCCAATACCATTGCCTCCAACCTCCGGAAAGGGAAAGGCAACACCGTTGGCATGATTGTGCCGCGCATAAACCGGCATTTTTTTTCGAACGTGATTACAGGCGTTGAAAGCGTATTGAACCCGGCAGGTTACAACCTGATAATTTGCCAGTCGGAAGAAAATTACGAAAAGGAAGTTGAAAATGTTAAAACCCTTATATCGAACAGGGTTAGTGGAATTTTGATTTCATTATCGATAGAAACCCAAAACATAAAACATCTTCAAAAAATTATAAAAAGCCACATTCCACTGGTTATGTTCGACCGTGTTAACGAAAAACTAAATATCAGCCAGGTTATTAACGATGACGAGGCCGGTTCATACGAAATGGCCATTCACTTGCTCGGACAAGGCATTAAGGATATTATGTGGATGGGCGGACCACGTTCTTCAAGCATCTACCGAAACAGGTATAACGGTTATAAACGGGCACTTGAAGAGCACAATATTTTCGCGGAGGAAATGCCCTGCTTTGAAGGAAGCCCAACACTCGACAGCGCTTTAAACTACATGCGCGAATTCCTGAAAAGCGGGAAGTGCCCAAAGGCCATTTTTTGTACATCCGATTACATGGCCATGGGTACCATACAGGCACTCTATGAAAAAGGATTGAATGTACCCAACGACGTGGCCGTGACCGGATACTCGAACGAACCCTTTGCCGGGCTCATCAGCCCAAAACTCACAACAGTTGAACAATTTAGCGAAGAAATGGGGCGGGCCACAGCGAGACTGCTTCTCGACCAGTTACTTTCCGAATCGGATGAACCGGTACCACGAAAAATTATCATTAAACCAAAATTAATCGTGAGGGAAACTACGCAGAAAAGAAAAAAAAATAATAAGTTTATAAAAAATAAACAGGAGTTATGAAACAATTCATGGATGAGAATTTTATGCTGAATTCACCAGCAGCAGAGCGTTTATATCATGATTACGCGGCCAACATGCCCATTATCGACTACCACAACCATCTCCCGCCCGAAGAAATATCGGGCAACATTAATTTTCAAAACCTGACACAAATATGGCTTAAAGGCGACCATTATAAATGGAGGGCCATGAGGGCTTTTGGCATCGATGAAAAATACATAACCGGCAATGCCACCGACATTGAAAAGTTCGACAAATGGGCAGCCACAGTTCCGTTTACACTGCGTAACCCGCTGTATCACTGGACACATCTCGAACTGCAACGGTATTTCAACATAAACGATTTGCTCAACCCGGGCACGGCACACACCATTTTCGACAAAACGCAGGAAATGCTCCATTTGCCCGACTGTTCTGTTCATAACCTGCTTCGGAAAATGAACGTTAAAGTATTGTGCACAACCGACGACCCGGCCGATGACCTGACCGAACACAAAAAAATTGCCAACAGCGGACTCGAAATCAAAGTATTCCCGGCATGGCGCCCCGACAAAGCCATGAATGCCGACGACACGGTTACATATAACCAATACATTGATAAACTCGCACAAGTTGCAGAAAATGAAATAAAAACCATAGACGATTTGATGGATGCCCTGAAAAAAAGGCACGACTTTTTTGATTCGATGGGCTGTTGCATTTCGGACCACGGCATTGAAGAATTTTATGCCGAAGACTTTACGCAATCTGAAATTGAAAAAATATTCAAAAAAGTACGGGGTGGAAAAAACCTGGATTTAACCGAACTGTTGAAATTTAAGTCGTTCATGCTGCTTGAATTAGCACGTCTCGACCACTCGAAAAACTGGGTTCAGCAATTCCACTACGGTGTAATGCGCAACAACAACAGCCGCATGTTTGAAAAACTCGGACCCGACACCGGCTATGACTCCATTGGTGATTTCAGGGTTGCAGCAAACCTTGTTAAGTTTTTTGACACACTTGCCGGCGAAAACAAACTGGCCAAAACCATCCTTTATAACATCAATCCCGGCGATAACGAAATGCTTGCAACCATGCTGGGGAATTTTAACGAAGGGCCTGTAGCCGGAAAAATCCAACTTGGTTCGGGATGGTGGTTCCTCGATCAAAAACACGGCATGACCAACCAAATGAATGCCTTGTCGGCACTGGGGCTTATCAGCAAATTTGTTGGTATGCTAACCGATTCGCGCAGCTTCCTGTCGTTTCCACGCCATGAATATTTCCGCCGTATCATGTGCAACTTATTTGGCCAGGACATGGAAAATGGTGAAATTCCGGGCGACTTCGACCTCGTTGGTGGAATTGTGCAGGATATTTGCTACAACAATGCCAAAAATTACTTTGGATTTTAATTCTTACTGCCATGAAAAACCTGGTCATTTCAATACTTTTAATCGTTCTCGTGTCCGGTTGTTCGGTATTACCCCGGGAAAAACAACCCACCGCAGGGTTCAAAGAACTCTCGCGTCCCGCAAAATTTGATTTAAAAATGGGGACCGAACTTACAAACCTGAGAATTGACATTTTCAGAAACACGAAAACGGAAGAATCGATTGATATATTGGGCAACAACAAAACCGGGGAGGTGGAACAAGATTACCACCCCCTGGGATTTTGGTTAAATGAAATTCTTTTTTTCGACATAAACGGCAACCTGTCGCTGGTTGTACCTGAAATACTGGTAGCCGATAGCCTGGAAAAATTTGAAATGACGGTTTACGAGAATGAAAATGACGGTTTTTTCAGGATAACACTGCAAAACGATACCCTTACATTTCTCAAAAGCGGCTTGTTGAAGGATTACGATTATGCCTACCTTTCGGATGATATGATTGAATTTGACAACGGGCAGTTTTCGAAAAAAAGTATCAATATAACGCCCGAGGAGTTGATTTTTTCTGCAAAAGGCCTTCTTCAAAAAGATAAATCGGACCGCATCATTAAAACGGAAACGGACTACCTCGTTCCGCAAGAAAATGGCACCAAAAACATTTTTCAAAGCAACTGGAAAACCATTAACCTTGGCGATTCGCTTACCGCCTTATGGTATTCTAACGGGTTGGAATTAAAACGATCAGAAGACCTGTCCTACTTTTTATACATCACCAACACTGGCTACGAAATTTACAAAAATGCACATCTCGAGAAAAAGGTGTTGGTATCGGATAAAAAAGCAGAGCTGGTCCTCTTTGGGAAAACCAGCAAAACTTTTTCACTTAAATAAAATTGTATTATTCTTTTAATCAGGCAAATCGTTTTCGCCTTTTACGTAGCCAAAATTGGCCAAAATACCGCCATCGACATAAAGGATGTGGCCATTGATAAAATCGGCGGCTTTTGAAGCGAGGAAAAGCGCTGCATTACCCACATCGTCGGGCTCGCCCCAACGGCCTGCCGGCGTACGGGTCATTACCAGGTCATTAAACGGGTGTCCGCCTTCCCTTATCGGTGCAGTTTGAGCCGTGGCTATATAACCCGGGCCAATGCCGTTTATCTGGATGTTGTATTTTGCCCATTCGCAGGTCATGTTTTCGGTCAGGAGTTTTAAGCCGCCTTTGGCCGAAGCATAAGCCGACACTGAATTGCGACCGTATACACTCATCATCGAGCACATGTTGATGATTTTACCGCTGCGGCGTTTGATCATTCCCGGGGCAACACGTTTCGCCACAATTAGCGGCGCAACAAGGTCAACATCAAGCACCTGAACAAAGTCCTCAACGGGCATGTCAAGTATGGGTATTCGCTTAATAATACCCGCGTTGTTGACCAGGATATCAATGGGCCCCACTTCATTCTCAATCTGGCTAATGCCTTTATCAACCTGCAATTGGTCGGTCACATCAAAAACCAGGGTATATACATCTATGCCGTCGTTGGCATATTCTTTTTTACAAGCTTCGAGCTTTTCTGCCGAAAGATCGTTAACGCAAAGTTTTGCCCCGGCTTTTGCAAGGGCTTTACCAACAGCCATACCAATGCCGTGTGTACCACCGGTAACAAGGGCTACTTTCCCGTTAAGATCAAATAAATTGTCGATAAACTGATTCATATTGCATAAGTTTTTAGTGTTTTTTACAAGAAATCTTCCCGTATAGGCGTGAAACAATCAATGATACGAACAAATTTTGTTAAACGCTGAATTGTGTGCGGTATACCCGAAGGAATGGCAAAATGATCGCCGGCTTTCAAATGCACTTTTTCTTCATTTCCAACAAAAAGGAACACCTCGCCGTCGGCAATGTACGAAACCTGTTCGTGGTAATGCGAATGAAAAGGATCGGGTTCAGAAGTAGGTCCGTCAGAAAATTCCACATTGGCCAGCAGCAGGTTTTCCGTTTTTACAATCCTGCGCTCAATTCCCTCGGAAACTTTAGTTGCTTTTAATTGATCGTATTTTCCAGCAAATTCCATGCTTTCCTTATAAATTACCTCAATTCATCGGGTTGGCAAACATCCATATCGCCATAGTCGAGGTTTTCACCGGCCATTCCCCAAATAAAAATGTAGTTTGAAGTCCCTGCTGCACTGTGTATGCTCCACGATGGCGAAAGCACCGCCTGTTCGTTCTTCATCCAGATATGACGGGTTTCATCGGTCTGCCCCATAAAATGACAAACTGCCTGTCCCTTGGGCACTTCAAAATAGAAGTACGCTTCCATTCGGCGGTCATGCGTATGCACGGGCATGGTATTCCAAACACTGCCTTCCTCAAGTTCAGTCATGCCCATCTGAAGCTGGCATGTGTCGACCAACTGGTTAATGAGCAACTGATTAATTTTCCGCTCGTTCGACGTTTGCAATGAGCCCTTCTCAAGAATATTGGCATCGCCCAGGGTAACCCGTTTGCATTGATACTCCTTATGTGCCGGTGCGGAATTGATGTAGAAACGAGCTGGGTCATTCTTGTCATCCGATTTGAAAACTACTTTTTTGGTTCCCCGCCCGAGGTACAAAGCGTCTTTATACCCAAGTTCAAAGGTTTCTTTTTCGGTTTCAACTTTACCCGGGCCACCTACATTGATGATACCCATTTCGCGGCGCTGGAGAAAATAATCGGCTTTCAACGAATCGATGGGATCCAGTTCCAAAGCCTTTGTTTTGGGCACGGCACCGCCAACAATATACCGGTCGTACTTCGAGTATGTTAACGAAATTTGATCGTCAACCATAACCTCTTCAACTAAAAATTCTTTACGGATACGTTCCGTATCATATCTTTTAAAGTCCTCAGGATGGACTGCATACCGTGAATTACTTTTTATTGTCATAAGATTCTATTTAAACGGTTTCACTTATTAATTCTTCATTTCTTTCTTTGCCGGCCGGAACACGCAGGGTTGAACCGCGCACGATGAGCTTTGGCTTTACCACAACAAAATTGGGTGCGCCAAGCCCCGTAGTGAACTCCATGCGTTCAATTAACATACGGGCTGCACTCCGGCCAAGTTCCTCGCTGTATTGCTCAAGTGTTGTCATCGCGGGGCTGATAAGCCCGGTAAAGGGTTCGTTGGCAAAACCCGCTATGCCGATTTGACCCGGAATTGCGTAACCGGCATTTTTAAATACCAGCAAAGCGCCCAAAGCCGAAAAATCGCTTGCGGCAAATATCGCATCGGGAATATTATCGCTTTTAATCAATATTTTTGCAACTTCTTCTCCACGGGACTGTGTCAAAACATCGGTAAAAAGCCATTCATTTTCAAACCCGATCGATGAATCGGCAAGTGCTTTGCGATACCCGTTGTACCGGTCGGTATAAAGCTCGAGATGCAAAGGCCCCGAGAAATAAATAATTTTTCGGTATCCCTGTTCAATCAGGTGCTTTGTCATATCGTACGAACCGGCAAAATTATCGTTAAAAACCTGATCGACGCTAATTTTCCCCATCATCCTGTCGAACAAAACAAGGGGAATGCCTTCTTTTACAACATATTCGATATGCCCCGTTTTTTTTGTTCCGGTTGCTATCGACATGATTATTCCGTCGAGACGGTGGTTAACGAACGACTGTAACCCTTTAACCTCGGTTTCATAATCTTCGTTAGTCTGGCAAATCATCAGGTTATAATTGGTTGGATTGATTACCGATTCTATCCCCGAAATGGCATGTGAAAAAAAGTGCCGATTCAAACGGGGAACAATAACCCCAATGGTTGTACCCTTCCCTTTGCGAAGGTTCATGGCCAAATGATTGGGTTTGTAGTTTAGCTCGGCAGCCGCGTTACGTACCTTTTCGCGTGTTTTAAGACTAATACGGGGCGAATTGTTTAAAGCCCTCGAAACTGTTGATGCTGAAAGGCTTAAACGAATTGCAATATCGTGGATTGTTGTTTTGCGAGGTTGCATAGCACAAAAATAATAAAAATTGTGCAATCGATTGTACAATTTTCACTATTTTTCGCTCAAATTATTGAAATTTACGCTTATTAAATACAAAACAAAAGGCAATAAACGCCGTAATTAAACCGTGTCGGTGAAACTCTTTTAAAGGTATGGGTAATATCGTATTAAATTAAAAGTGTTACAATGGTTACAAATATGGTCCAAATACTGATGCCATTTATAAACAAAATTTCAGAAGTGCCTGTAAGACCGTTTTTCAGAAACGAATACCCCACCATAATTACAAGAATTACAATCAGAACAAGCCCTGTAATGCCCATAAATTTGTACTGATGCAATATGCTGACCTGAAATAAGATTATCAATAACGGCAATGTCACAAAAACAACACCCCCTAAGATATTGTGCAACAAGCGTTGCAACGTAGTCTTCGGGCGTTTAAACAAACTATAGGGCAAAATATTATGTGGCGAAAAAGCAAGAATGGCAAACACGGCAACCGTGTAATCGATTTGGCGCATAAACTGTTCGTGTTCACCCAGGTCGTAAAACTTCGACAACAACCAAAAAAAGATGTATGTTAACACCGCCGAGGCAAACAACAAATTTCGATAACCCTTTTGAGCTTCTTTTCCGTAAAGCCATTTGTTACTCAAAAAACTGAGGGTTTCCCTTTTCGGGTCAAAATCGATGTGCTGTAATGCTTTTTTTACCGTATGGGGCAATAATCCGGCATACAAAAAACCCGTAATTATTATTCCAAGTTTAATCCATAACATTGCATCTTGTTTTTTAATCCTTAACGAACATGTTAAATGTACTTTAGCCAGTTTTATTGAACATACCCCTTCACGGTTAGGGAACCGCCCCGGGGTTTATCGGTTCGGTATGTATATTTATCTGTGTATTCCCTCCAAAACAATCACACAGGTTTTTTTCAACATTGGTTGCAATATCGTGCGATTCGATAAAAGATATGTTTTGGTCGAGTTTAATATGAACGTCAATGGCATAATCATTTCCAATTTTTCGGGTTTTCAAATTGTGATAAGTCAGCACGCCCGGCGTATTGGTAAGTATATCCGAAATTTTGCTCTCGGTTTCGGGCGATAGCGCTGTTTCAAGCAACTCGTTTATACTGGGCAAGCCCATTTTAAATGCCACCCGAACAATGAAAACCCCAACGATTACACCTGCCAGGGGATCGAGTACAGTCCAGCTTCCGCCAATAAATATTGCCCCGCCAATACCCAACAGGGTGCCAATACTCGATAGTGCATCGGAGCGGTGGTGCCAACCATTAGCAATAACAGCCTGGCTATTAATTGCCTTACCAATTTTTAATGTATACCTGAATAAATACTCCTTTACAGCAATAGAAAGAACGGCTACTACAAGGGCGATGTAAGTTGGGGGTTGTAAAATTTCTCCCGATATTACATTTATAATTTTCTTTATACCACTGTAACAAATTCCGGCTGCTGCCAACAAAAGCGAAAAACTAATGATTAACGTGGCAAAAGTCTCAAATTTACCATGCCCGTAACGGTGATTTTGGTCGCTGTCTTTTCCGGCAATTTTTACAAAAAAAACCACAACCAAATCGGTAGCAAAATCGGAAAGTGAGTGAACTGCATCGGCAATCATTGCCGCACTTCGGCCAAAAATCCCTGCAAGTAATTTAATCAACATCAGAAGAATGTTGACAAAAAAACCTATCCACGTAACCTTTTGCGCTTTTTTTACTCGATCGTTCACAAAACAGGGTTTAGTTGTTAAAAATTATTTACATAAAACCTAACCCAAATAGCTCAGGCTAAATATTTTCCTATCACAAATTTTTAAAACCATTCAGAAAATACACACAGCAAAACATATTGCTGTAAATATGACAAACACTTTTGCCTGTAAATTTAAACTATTTTGAGCAATTAATTTCTGGCCATGCTAAAACCAGCCATTCCCGATTGATATTTTTTACTCGTATCGGGTATGGTAAAATAGAAAATTAATCCCTTTGGGTAATTTTTGGTACACCATATTTTACCCCCCAGTAACATGATGTAGTTTTTTACATTTGACAAGCTTAAACCGCTTCCACCTTTTATCTTTTTGAGGGTTTCTCGTCCCTGTATAAAAGGGTCGAAGATAATATCGTATTCATCTTCATCTATCCCGCAACCGGTATCCGATATTGAAAAAAGAAAATCGTTGTTGTCTTTGATAAAACCAAGCTCAATGCTGCCCCTTTCGGTAAATTTTAACGCGTTTTCAAGCAAGTTCTCAATTATCAGTCGCAGCTTATCTTTATCGGTGTATAGCGAAGATTGTTCTTCGTACATTGATAAAATAAAATTAATTTTTCTTCCGGAATGTTTGATTTTCCTCCTGAAATTCTTTTCAATTGACTGAAAAAAAAGTTTTCGTTCAAACCGTTCCCTGTAAAGCGAAACCTTCCCCGCCTCAATAATGGAGAGGTGAAAAATCTGATCGATGATTTTAAGCAATTGTTCGCTGCCCTGGATTATCTGTGAGGCAAATTGATTTTTCATTTCAGGACCAGAATCCTGATCTGCGATCAATTCAGAAAAACCCACGATACCGTTCAACGGAGTCCTTATTTCATGGCTCATGTTTGCAAGGAATAAACTTTTTAAGCGGTTTGCCTCTTCAGCTTTATCGAGTGCTGCCTGCAATTTTTCAGTGTTGTTAACAATTTCATTTTTAAGTTTAGTAATATCTTTCTTTAATTCACCATTCCGTTTTTTTAAAAGCCGAATTTCACTTCTGAAAAAAAAGTACCAAAACAGGAAAAAAAGCACACCAAAAAAAAGCACATCAAGCAAAATGGTGCTGTAATTTACTGAAAGCTTAACTTGTAATAATAAATGGCTTATTATCAATATAAAAATTGCATCCATTACAAATAATTATTGAACAGAAACCAGTATTGGGGTGTTAATGTATGAATTTTCATCGATAAATAAAAATTCTATGTTAAAAATTTAACAAAAAATAGAGCCTGCAAAAAACAGGCTCTATGACAAAATTGGTAAATGGGATGGAGAAATATTTTAACTAAAATCCTTTGTCCGTTACATTAACACTACCCGGGGCCGGTACTTTTTCACCAGCCCGGATAGCATTAAAAAGGTTATGAAAAATAAAGGTAATTTTTAATCACTGAAAATTTATTATACATACGGGCCATCTGCTTAATTAAAAGCATTTTCACCGTGTTCATAAACATCAAGGCCTTCTTCTTCAACCGTACGGTTAACCCGAAGGACTTTCACTTTTTTAAGTATTGTGAAAAGTATGAAGCCCATGCCAAATGCCCATGCAAAGAATGCCAATACACCGATGGCCTGTATCCCTAACAATTTTGCACCATGGCCGTAGAATAAACCTTCGGATGTTGAAAACAAACCAACAGCGAGTGTACCCAGTGCACCACAAACACCGTGTACCGATATGGCCCCAACGGGGTCGTCAACTTTCAAAATTTTATCGAAGAACTCAACGGCAAACACTAAAACGAAACCCGCTATTGTGCCGATAATTGCAGCTCCAACGGGATCAACGGCATCACAACCGGCAGTAATGGCAACCAACCCGGCCAGTGCACCGTTTAACGAGAGCGAAAGCGAAGGACGCTTGTAACGGGACCAGGCAACCAACATGGCGGTAACGGCCCCTGCTGCTGCTGCAAGGTTTGTTGTAACGGCAATATGACCAATGGCAACGGCGTTATCGGTTCCGGCAGCCGCCAATTGCGAGCCGGGGTTAAAACCAAACCACCCAAACCAAAGGATGAATACCCCCAAAGCGCCCAATAACAGGTTATGACCCGGAATGGCATTGGGTTTTCCCGCTTTCGAATATTTCCCGATACGCGGTCCAATAATTGATGCTCCGGCCAAACCAACCCACGCACCTACCGAGTGCACAATTGATGAACCAGCAAAATCGTGGAAGCCCAGTTGGCTTAACCAGCCACCACCCCAGGTCCAATGCCCCGAAATGGGATAAATCACTACCGATATGACAATTGTAAATATCAAATATGCTTTAAATTCGGTACGTTCGGCCATGGCTCCCGACACAATGGTAGCAGCAGTGGCACAAAAAACTGTCTGGAAAAACAGGTCGGCATAATCGGAATAATTCTCACCGTACCCGTCGCTCATAAAAAACAGGTCGGGCATACCAATTAAACCGGCAATTGAGTCGCCATACATGATGGTAAACCCGATAATCCAATACAGCAATGAACCGATTGCAAAGTCCATTAAATTCTTCATCAGGATATTTGCCGTGTTTTTCGAACGGGTAAAACCTGCCTCTACCATGGCAAATCCGGGTTGCATAAACATTACCAAAAAACCGGCAATTAACAACCACATGTTATCTAATCCTATCTGTAATCCAAGTAAAGTATCTTCCATGTTGTTAAATTTTTAAGTAATCTCTAATTCTTTTCATTTCGCTAATCAGGAAATTTCAAACAGCAATTGTTAATCTTCCTCTTCTTTAATGTAAAGCGATTCTTCGCCATACTCGCCGGTCCTGATCCGGTAAGACTCTTCAATATTTGAAATGAATATTTTGCCATCGCCAATTTCGCCCGTCCGGGCGGCCTGCATGATGGCCAAAACGGTTTTTTCCACATTCTTATCGCGTACAATGATTGATAATTTTGCACGCTCAATTGTACTTGTATCGTACATCACACCACGATACACCCTTCCCTGCCGGGCTTTTCCTATGCCCCTAACGTCCCAGAAGGAAAAGAAATCGATACCGGCTTTTCCCAAAGCTTCTTTAACATCGTCAAACTTTGATTTCCGGATTATTGCTTCAATTTTTTTCATAGGTTAATTATTTATCTGTTTTACTTTTACTTACAGCAAACAAGCTGCTTTAAATTAAACAATAAGATTCCTTCCCGGAAAAAATTCCGGTTTCGCTAATTCCATTATTTCTAACTGATTATCTAATGGATAATGCTTCGGTTTTCATTCATTAAGCACCAATCCATTTCAGGAACAAGTTGTAGTTAAATTTGAATTACAAAGAAATCCCCACCACAACAAAGAAACCTTGAGTGGAAGGATTGAGAATAACCGATCCCGATACAGGTAACGAGAATTTTTCAGTTATGGGTATTTCTTTCGAAGTACCAACACCTACATTACACAACATGAATCCGCCATCGGAAGTGTACTGGCCGTTTCCGGCACCAACAAAGAGGTCTACATCGCCAAGCGAATACCCGGCTTCGACATAAGCATCGCCCGTATCGGGGCCAAACATATAAGCGCCCAGAATTGAGAAATTGCCCGCTTCAAAGCTTAACGAAGGTTCAATAAAATGATTCCCGCCAAAATCGAACCATTCACCACCGAAGTAATAATCGGTTACAGTAATTCCCAGTCCAAAATCGAAACTGTAGCCAACATACAAGTCCATCTCCAAAGCCTCAGAACCAACATACGTAATTTCCGACGTTTCTTCATCCACTTCAAAGGCGCCATCCCAGCCCCCGGTATTAACCGAGCCCCATGCACCAACCGAGAAACCACCTGCAGTAAAATCCATCCAGGGCTGAACAGCTGGGCCGGTACCAAATTTAGCACCCCTCCATACATAACTACTGTAAAGATCGACACCTGTTGTAACCTGGGCATTTGCACCGCTAAAAGCAAAAATCAAAAGCAAAATCCCCGGTAAAACATTCATTTTTTTCATAACAATAAATTTTTGGTTATACATCATTTATTTTAAATTACTTTTTTCCTGTTGAACAATTTAAAACTAAAGTCGCATTTAAAACACGGTTCAAAAGTATTTCATTTTTCCAGCAAAACAAATATATTTTAGGGGGTACATTCCTTTTTGTTTGTTTTTTTCAATTTTATAATAACTTTTTTTAGGGGGTTGTCTATTTTTTTACACGTTTTTTCTCTAATAAATATCTTTTTTTAACCTACAATTGCTTTTTTACTTATTTTTTTGCTTTTAATTCAATATTATTTGTCTTTTATTTCTTTTTGTCACTTTATTTAAATTATTTATTTATTTTTTTCCTTCTTAACATTTATTTAATGTCTTTTCTCTTTCTTAATGTCTGTGATAATATCTTTTAGTAAGCATTATGGCACGATTCAAAAAAATATTTATAAAAAAAGGATGTCTTAAAATCATTATGTAATATTGCAGGCTAAATTTATTGACGAATGTATTGGAATAAAAAAATCGAATGCGCATCGCGCCAGGCCCTGACAGAAATTCAATCGGAGCGTTTAGTAAAAACCGTTAAAAGGGTTTACGAAAACATCCCATATTACCGGGAAAAAATGGATAATACAGGCATTACCCCTGCCAAAATCAAGTCGATTGACGACATTTCAAAATTACCTTTCACCACAAAAACCGACCTGAGGGACAATTACCCCTTTGGTGCTTTTGCCGTGCCGATGAACGAAATAGTAAGGGTTCATGCCTCATCGGGTACAACCGGCAGACCTACCGTAGTGGGATATTCGAAAAACGACATTGAAATGTGGTCGGAAAATGTTGCCCGCTGCCTTTGCATGGCCGGTGTTAACCCAAACGACATGGTACAGGTGGCTTATGGCTACGGGCTGTTTACCGGCGGACTGGGGCTGCATTACGGAACTGAATACCTGGGGGCCACAACCATCCCCATTTCGGGAGGAAATACAAAAAAACAAATACAGCTTATGCGCGATTTTGGCAGCACGGTAATTTGCTGTACGCCATCGTACGCACTTTACATTGCCGAAGTTTTAACGGAAATGGGCATCGATCCGGACAGTTTAAAATTACGAACAGGCATTCTGGGGGCTGAACCCTGGTCGGAAAACATGCGGAAAGAGATTGAACAGAAACTGAAGATTAAAGCCATTGACATATACGGGTTAAGCGAAATTGTTGGCCCGGGTGTATCGTGCGAGTGTACCCAACAGGCAGGCATGCATGTTAACGAAGACCACTTTTACCCCGAAATTATCGACCCTGAAACACTTAAACCAATGCCCCCCGGAGAAGTTGGGGAACTGGTGTTTTCAACCATCTCGAAAGAAGGTATCCCATTGCTCCGCTACCGCACACGCGACTTGACACGCCTCATATACGACAAATGTGAATGCGGCCGCACACTTGTGCGAATGGAAAAATGCAAAGGCCGTTCCGACGACATGCTCATCATCAGGGGTGTAAATGTGTTCCCGTCTCAAATCGAAAGTGTACTGCTCGAAATGAGCGAAACCGAACCACACTATTTATTAATAGTAGAACGTGACGATAACCTCGACACCTTGAAAATTCAGGTTGAAGTTCAGGAGCAATTTTTCTCCGACGAAATAAAGGAATTACAAAACCTGACGAAAAAAATAAAAGCGAACATTGAAAGTACACTGGGTATTTCGGTAACCGTACAACTGGTTGAACCGAGAACAATTGAACGCACAGCGGGTAAAGCCAAACGCGTTATCGACAACAGGGAACTGTAAAAAAAGGCACAGTATTAAACCGCTATTTACATTTATACAATATATAATAATAAACAACACTATTACTGAAATCAGCATCCATTAATAGTTAAAACCTGACAATCATGATCATAAAACAACTTTCGGTTTTTCTCGAAAACAAATCGGGCCGCTTAAACGAAGTTGCCCGGTTATTGGGCGATGCTAACATCAACATGACGGCATTCAGCATAGCCGATACAAGCGATTTTGGCATACTACGGGTTGTGGTTTCAAATCCCGAAGAAGCGCTGAAAATCCTGAAAGAAAACCATTTTTCAGTGCAACTCACCGATGTGGTTTGCCTGCTGTGCCCAAACAAACCGGGTGCATTGTCAAAAGCATTGGAAATACTCGATGTCGAAAACATCCCGATTGAATACATGTACGCCTTCTCAACCGGCAATTCGGCGAATATTGTAATCAGACCGGCAAATGTTCAAAAATGCATCGAAGTGCTTCAAAAACACAAACTCGAACTGGTGAAATCCAGTGATTTATATAAAATATAGCGACCGATAATAAGCAAAAAACACAAACCAGCTAAATGAAATATTTTAATTTTTTTTTCAGTTGTGCTGATTTTGTTTATTTTGCGCTCCGGAAAATCTAAAGGACCGGAATAAACCTTGGTTTACTTTCGGAAAGAATATTAACACGAAGTGATTTGGTTATGGCTCAGTTATTGGGTTTTTTGTTTTTTGCTTTTAGGCTTAAATTGTTCCCGGCGGAGTGATAACCAAATTATATTATCTGAACCCGGGTACAGACCCGGGTTTTTTGTTCCCGGGCCTGCAGCCCAAAATAAATTACCCGAAAATGAAAAAAATGAAGAAAATTGCAATTCAAGGAATCGTTGGTTCATTTCACGAAGATGCCGCCCAAAGGTACTTCGCGAAAGAAAAAATTGAAATAATCGAATGCCGTACATTCCGAAAGGTATGCCAGCTTGTCGACACCGATCAGGTTGACCATGCCGTTATGGCCATTGAAAACGCCATTGCCGGAAGCCTGCTGGAAAATTACAGCCTTATGCGCGATTATCACCTTAGAATTATTGGCGAAATTTACCTCCACATACAAATGAACCTGATGGTACTGCCCGGAGTGAAAAAAGAGGATATTAAAGAAATTCACTCCCACCCCATTGCGCTTAAACAGTGTGCCGAATACATCGATGCCGAATTTGGCGAAATCCCGCTCGACGACACGTTCGATACAGCAGGCGCAGCACGCAACGTTGCTAAAAATAATTTGCGAAACGTGGCAGCCATTGGCAATACCCGTTCGGCCAAACTTTTCGGTCTCGAAATCCTCGATAAAGGTATCGAAACCAACAAACGGAATTATACACGTTTTCTCATTTTATCGAAACATAACCAGGTTTTCAAAGATGCCAACAAAGCTTCGATATGCTTTGAAGTCGGCCATTTTCATGGTGCCCTGGCAAAAGTGCTGAATATTTTTGCCGACAACGAGATTAACCTGACAAAAATCCAATCGGTGCCCATTATTGGCAAACCCGACGAATACTCTTTTCATGTTGATTTGGAATGGGAAAAGCTCGAAAATTACGAACATGCAATTCACACAGTGCTAAAAAATGTTACCAGTTTAACCATTCTCGGGGAATACATAAGGGGCGAAAGAAAAATTTATGAAGTATAAACATGACAAAAATCCTGATGCACCGGCCCACAAGATGCCAACAATCATTCTTTATTTGGCAACGTAATATTATAATTGTTTGATAACTATAAATTAAAATGGACAAAACAGTACCAATAAGAACAACGATAGTAAATTCAAACCTTAAAAAATTAAATTTGATCGATCTGAACAAAGCATCGATACGCGAGCTTGTGCAGGTTGTAGATATGCTTGAAGCCGAAACAGGCATCCGGTTTGTTCGGATGGAAATGGGCGTGCCGGGCCTGCCCCCTGCACAAATTGGCATCGAGGCAGAAATAGAAGCACTTAAAAGAGGAGTGGCCCAAAACTACCCCAACATAAACGGCATACCCGAAATCAAAAATGAAACCGCCCGTTTTGTTAAAAACTTCATGAACATTGATGTTAAACCCGAACATTGCGTCCCTTCTACCGGATCGATGCAAGGCACCTACGCCCTTTTCAGGGTAGCCTCGTGCTGCGATAAGAAAAAGGACACCGCCCTTTTTATCGACCCCGGTTTTCCGGTTCAGAAACAGCAATTTATGGTAATGGGAAGTAAATTTGTTTCGTTCGATGTGTATAACTACCGCGGAATAAAACTCAGGGAAAAACTTGAATCTTATTTTTCAAAGGGCAACATTCACTCGGTGATTTATTCAAACCCCAACAACCCTACCTGGATTTGTTTCACCGAAGAAGAACTGAAAATAATTGCTGAAACGGCCGATAAATACGGTGTTATTGTAATGGAAGACCTGGCCTATTTCGGCATGGATTTCAGAAAAGACATTTCAAAACCAGGCACCCCCCCATTTCAGGCTTCGGTAGCAAACTATACCGACAATTATGTGTTATTTATATCGGCATCGAAAATATTTTCGTATGCCGGGCAACGCATTTCAATGATTGTTATGTCGGAAAAACTGTATAACCGTAACTACCCCAACCTTGAAAGCCGGATGATGATCAAAGGTTTCGGTAACGCGGTGATATACCGGGCACTGTACGCCCTTTCATCGGGTGTTACCCATTCAACACAATATGCCATGGCGGCCATTTTAAAAGCAGCAAACGAAGGGAAATTCAATTTTGTTGCGGAAGTTGAAGAGTATGCCCGGCGTGCCCACATCATGAAAAAACACTTTTTGGAAAACGGGTTTAAAATATTGTACGACAAAGATGTTGACCGCGACATAGCCGACGGGTTTTATTTTACCCTTAGCTACCCGGGCATGAAAGCAGGCGATTTGCTTTACAAACTGCTTCATTACGGCATAAGCGGCATTACACTGTTAAGCACGGGAAGCAAAATGGAAGGGTTAAGAGCCTGCGTTGCCCCTGTTAACCCAAAACAATTCAGCGATTTAAAAAGAAGGCTGGAACAATTCCGGGCAGAGCATCCGGTTCAGCAATAAAATAAATTTGAAAACATTAAAAACAAATAAATATGGCGAAAGTTAAAGGAGCAGTGGTAGTAGATCAGGAATGTTGCAAAGGATGTAACCTTTGCGTGGTTGCATGCCCAGAAGATGTACTGGCCCTCCATAAAGAGGTAAACAGCAAAGGCTACCATTATTCACACATGGTAAATCCGGAAAACTGTATTGGGTGCATGAATTGCGGACAGGTTTGTCCCGATAGCTGCATAACCGTATACAGGGTAAAAGTTCCGGTTGCAAAAGATTAAAAAATACATTAGTAATAAAATTAAAAATACCATATAATGGGAGAATTACGATTAATGAAAGGGAATGAGGTCATTGCCGAAGCAGCCATCCGCTGCGGGTGCGATGCATATTTCGGATACCCGATTACACCTCAGTCCGAAGTGATGGAAACATTAATGGCACGCATGCCCTGGGAAGAAACAGGCATGGTGGTGTTGCAGGCCGAAAGCGAAGTTGCGGCCATCAACATGATGTACGGCGGGGCATCGGCCGGTCGTAAAGTGATGACCTCGTCATCAAGCCCGGGCATAAGTCTTATGTCGGAAGGCATATCGTACATGGCCGGTGCCGAATTGCCGGGAGTGGTTGTTAACGTGCAGCGCGGAGGACCAGGTCTCGGCACCATACAGCCATCGCAGGCCGATTATTTTCAGGCAACCAAAGGCGGCGGGCATGGCGATTATAACCTAATAGTACTTGCGCCCTCGTCGGTACAGGAAATGAACGATTTTGTCGATTTAGCTTTCGAACTCTCGTTCAAATACAGCAACCCGGCCATGATCCTTACCGATGGTGTTATTGGCCAAATGATGGAAAAAGTGGAACTGAGCGATTTTAAACCCCGCTGGACCGACGAACAGGTTGAACAATTTAACGGCTCGTGGGCTGCAACAGGAAAAAAACCCAACCGCGAAAGGGCCATAAAAACATCGCTTGAACTGGTTGCCGAAAAACAAGAGAAGATTAACGAAGGATTCCAGGCCAAATACAAAAAAATGCAGGAAGAAGAAGTACGTTACGAAACCATAAAATGCGAAGATGCCGACTACATCATCGTTGCCTTTGGCGTTTCGTCACGCATAAGTCAGAAAGCCGTTGACGTGCTCAGGGAACAAGGGCACAAAGCCGGCCTGCTTCGGCCTATTACCCTTTACCCTTTCCCATCAGAAATCATCAATCAAATGGCCGACCATGTAAAAGGATTCCTTTCTGTTGAAATGAACGCGGGCCAAATGGTCGAAGATATCAGGCTCGCGGTAAACGGAAAAACAAAAGTTGACCACTTTGGACGCATGGGCGGCGTAATTGCCACACCTGGTGAAGTGGTTGATGCAATGCTCACTAAAATTATTGGAGGTTAACATGGCTGAATTACAAATACAAGATATAATAAAACCCGAAAACAAGGTTTACGGGAAATCAAAAATCATGACCGACACACCACTGCACTATTGTTACGGTTGTAGCCATGGTGTGGTGCACAAATTGGTTGCCGAAGTAATTGAAGAACTCGACATTCAGGAAGAAACCGTTGGCGTTGCCCCGGTTGGATGCTCTGTAATGATGTACAATTACCTCGACATTGACTGGATGGAAGCCGCACACGGGCGGGCACCGGCTGTTGCTACCGGCTACAAACGCGTAAATCCCAAAAAATATGTTTTTTCGTACCAGGGCGATGGCGACCTCGCCGCAATTGGTACAGCCGAAACAATGCATGCGGTTAATCGTGGCGAAAACATCGTTATGATTTTCATCAACAATGCCATATACGGAATGACCGGAGGCCAAATGGCTCCCACAACCATGATTGGACAAGCAACCTCAACAAGCCCTTACGGCCGCAACGTTGACATTAACGGCTACCCGCTAAAAATTACCGAACTGGTTGCCCATTTGCCCGGAGCAGCTTATGTAACACGCCAAAGCGTGCATACACCAGCCAATGTAAGAAAATGCAAGAAAGCAATTAAAAAAGCCTTTGAAAATTCTAAAAAGAACATCGGGACTTCTTTTATCGAAGTGGTTTCTACTTGTAACTCGGGATGGAAAATCGACCCGGTTGCTGCCAATAAGTGGATGGAAGAAAACATGTTCCCGTTTTACCCGCTGGGAGATATTAAAGACGGCCAACGTGACAGCGATGAAAAATACTCGGTTCAAAAACTTAAAAAGTAAAACAATGACAGAAGAAATAATCATAGCAGGCTTTGGCGGACAAGGTGTCCTTTCGATGGGAAAAATACTGGCATATTCAGGCATCATGCAGGACCAGGAAGTTTCGTGGTTCCCTTCATACGGGCCCGAAATGCGGGGAGGCACGGCTAACGTTACCGTCATATTGAGCGATGAACGCATTTCATCGCCCGTGCTGAACCAATTCGATACAGCCATTGTGCTTAACCAGCAATCGCTCG
Organism: Prolixibacteraceae bacterium; assembly: GCA_021740385.1. Classification (GTDB taxonomy): domain Bacteria; phylum Bacteroidota; class Bacteroidia; order Bacteroidales; family Prolixibacteraceae; genus DAIMEA01. The sequence continues at coordinate 42,478 of JAIOZY010000014.1, forward strand.
ATAAGTTTGAAAGCAAAGTGAAACCCGGCGGAATGTTGCTCTACGATCCCAACGGTATCGTTAACCCGCCAAGCCGCACCGACCTGAAAATATTCAAAATTGATGCAACACAACTGGCTGCCGAAAAGGGCCAGCCAAAAATTTTTAACATGATCGTGCTGGGCGCTTTCCTTAAAGCAAGACCGCTGGTTAAAATGGGAAATGTAAAACGGGGGCTCGAAAAATCGCTGCCCGAACGGCACCATAAATTGATACCCATCAACCTTGAAGGCCTCGAAATTGGTGAAAAAGAAATTGTTGAAGTAAAATAGTTTCTGGATCTTCCGGATTTGGATTGAAAGGAGTATAACTTATTGTTTACTCCTTTTTTTATTGGATGAACATCAAGGAATAAACGCTAAAAAACGGACAAATCTGCAATTGAATTGCAGATTTGTCCGTTTTTTCAGTTGGAAAAATTTAAACGCTTTAATTGAAGGAATTTATTCATAGAAGTATATTTCATCTCATACTTTGCAAAAAAGATGCATCGTGATTGATAACCAATGGATCGGGAAAAGAAAAAAAAATAAATCCAAACACGAACACAATTTCCTTTCTTAAGGACTTCGCCACTAAATTCTATTATTAACTATCCCGTAAAACGGAAATTACTATAGCGGCGGGTAATTCATCATTTGTCTGCCTCCTGGCAGATTATACCTCTTCAAAAGGGACTTCAACAAAGAAGGTTGATCCTTCGTAAAGTTTCGATTCAAAATAGAGTCTTCCTCTCATCAGGTTTACAAGGCCCCGGCTTATTGTAAGCCCAAGCCCGGTTCCTTCGGTCATTAAGTTAACCTGGTAGAACCGGTTAAATATTTTTTCCTTGCTTTCATCGGGAATGCCAATGCCGGTGTCTTTCACATAAAGGATGAGCTTTTTATCGACCGGGTTAATAAAATAGCCGAGCTCTACTTTTCCTTCTTCGGTAAACTTAAAGGCATTGTTAAGCAGGTTTGTCAGAACTTCCCTGAGTTTTTCAGGATCGGTTTCAACAATATCTTTGCCCTTTGGCAGCATGGTTTTAACGGCAAACTTAACTTTATCGGTTTTTTCATGGGCTTTAAAGTAATCGCTTACTTCGTCGACAACTTCATTTACGTTAACTTTTTGTGTGCTAACACTTAACTGATTGGCATCGATTTTTGCAATGTTTATAATATCGTCGATCAGGTGCAATACCTGTTCGGTATCGCGACGGATAACGTCAATGAAGTTGCTTTTTTCTTCGTTCGTTACATCATCCTCGGTAAGGAGGTTCGCGAATCCGACTATTGCATTCAGCGGGGTACGTATTTTGTGACTCATATTACCAAGATAGGCCGATTTCATGCGGTCCGATTCTTCGGCTTTTTCTTTGGCTCTGATCAGTTCCTGCTGAACATTGATCCGTTCGGTAATATCCTGCAAAAGTCCAATTAGCTGGTGTGGTTTCCTGTCGTTATCGCGTTTGGTTATCAGCACCGAAACGTTCAACCATATCAGTCCGCGTTCGGGATGTTTTACCCTGAATTCAGCCATCATGGTATCGCGAAGCCCGTTCCCCAGGGCATCGAACTGTTCGGTAACTTTTTTAATATCCGATGAATAAATATTATTGAGAATGTTTTGTCCCTTCGATTTAGCATTTCCTTTAAGCATGAAATGCCACTCATCGGGAATGGTAATATCATCGGTAGCAAAATTGTATTCGCAGAATGCCAGCCCCGAGTTTTTAACAGCCAGGCTGAGTTTTTTCTTTTCTTCCTCGAGCTTGTCCTGCAGGTTTTTAACTTCGCGTAAATCAACAAAGGTTTCCATGGTAACCTGTTTGCCGTCCATGAACATATTGGTTATAGTGCGCAATATGGGTATTTCTTCTTCTTTTGAATTAACGAGCAAACTTTCGAGGCTTTGTGGTTTATCATGTTTCGACCCGGCGGGGTCAATTTGTTCGGTGGTAAACTCGGGCAGGAAATTGGTACGCACATTTCCCAAAATTGCATCTTCAGGGGCATTAATCAGGTCGCAGGCATACGGGTTGGCTGTAATAATTATTTCTGAAGGTTGCTGCGAAATAATGATCCCAACCTGTGCTTGTTCAATAATATGGCGCTTAACACTTTCGCTGGCTTCAAGCTCTTCGGTTTTCATGTGAAAATCGTTGATCATACGCGCTACATTCCCCATTTCGGTGCGGTTTTTTATCAAAGGCTGAATGTCGTATGAATTGCCCTTCTCAAGGGATTTTGAAATGCGGTTTAGCGGGAATACGACCCAAAAGAACAGGGCAGCAATCAGGAAAAAAACGATAAGCCCCAAAGCACCCGACATGAGCCAGTTGTCGATTGATGTTGTGCTTTTCCAAAGCGAAAGGAACGGCGGGTTGAGCGTTATAACCATTTTTTCTACGGTTGCCTTGTTGTATGACATCAACGGGCGCACAATTCTTATGGTTTCTTTAGGTACAGGCGGAAGCAGGTGGTCTTTATCGATGAATGATATTTCGGCGCGGTTAATCTCTTTTTCAAAAAAACCGATCCAACGGTTATCCTGAAGTGATGCTGAAAATATAAAACCCGCAGAAGAATTGGTGTCTGCAATTTTTTGGCCAAATACACGGTACAGACCTTTTTCGCTTTTAAGATAAAAATCACAGGTTTGTTTATTTTCAAAAAGCTGCACAATTTCAAAAGGTGAAATTGAGAGCATATCCTGTTCGACATTGTGGTGTGACGTAAAATAAAACGGTTCACCCATGGCATTGTAAAACCAAATTGCATCAACCTTAAAGTGGTTCATCACCATGGTGTCGAGGTCGTAAAGCATCATTTCGGGCACCGGTTCATCCTGTGTAAGAAATAGTACAGTACTGGCCGAATTGCTTATTTCATAATTGTACGTTGATACAATATCAACCCGTTCGGGCGACAACATCTTATCGACCAAAACTTCATATTCCTGGCTTATGGATGCTTTTATGTCGCTGAATTTTTTTTCAGCCCTTAAATGAAAGATACTGATTCCGGCAAAAACAATAGCCAGTATTGCGATAATCAACCAGATAAATCGTGACAGAAGTTTCATAACGTTTTACTTAAAAGTACTGATTTATTAAAAAGTTCCCCCAAACTCACACTAATACCTTTTTTATTTTGAACGTATCCCGTTACCGGTAAACGTTCCCCCGAAAAACCGGGAAAATCTCCTTAAAATCTTTTTAGACGAATGAAAGTTAAGAAAATTGTTAATACAAAAAAAGCACCTTAAAAAGTAATGGGTAATTATTGGGGTTGAAATTGCAAAAAAACGGGGTTCAGAGCAAAATTTTTAAACTGCTTTTTGCTGTGAACCCGTTTATTATTTTGAATTTTTCAGAATTTGCCTGTCGTTAATGTTCCATTTTATCGGCAATCCATTTTTTTGCATTCACAAAAGCTTCTATCCATGGGCTTAGCTCATCGCTACAACGTTCCGAAGGATAATAACCCCATTGCCAGGGCAATATTGCCCGCTCAAGATGAGGCATCATAGCCAGGTGGCGGCCATCGTCCGAACACATCCCGGCCACGTTATAATCCGATCCGTTTGGATTGCCCGGGTATCCACCGTTTGTGTATTTCAATGCGATGTTGTATTGATCTTCGTTTGAAGCAAGACTGAATTTGCCTTCGCCGTGAGCAATCCATATTCCCAGTGTTTTCCCGGCCATGTTGCCCAACATTACCGACGGGTTTTTTGGGATTGTAACATTCAGGAACGACGATTCGAACTTATGGCTTTCGTTATGCAACATTTTGGGCGGTGTTGCAGCACCGGTATCAATCAAGTTAAGCTCGGCCATTAGCTGGCACCCGTTGCAAACGCCGAGGCTAAGCGTATCGGGGCGCTTGTAAAAGTTCTCGAGCGCTACACGTGCTTTTTCGTTGTATTTAAAAGCACCGGCCCAGCCTTTTGCTGAACCCAGCACATCGGAATTTGAGAAACCGCCAACAAACACGATCATGTTCACATCGCTCAAATCTTCCCGGCCACTGATAAGGTCGGTCATGTGCACATCTTTCACGTCGAAGCCGGCAAGATACAAGCTGTAGGCCATTTCGCGGTCGCCGTTTACGCCCTTTTCACGAATAATGGCAGCCTTTACGCCGGAAGGTTCTCTCCTTTTCGGGTTAATACCTATCGAGGAAGCTTTCCCGTCGAAGTTGCCAAAATCAAAATTCAGTTCATTGTTTTTATAATTTTTGAAGCGTTCGAGGGCCAGCTTTTCGCCGCTTTGTTTCCGGTCGAACAAATATGAGGTTTTGAACCAAAGGTCGCGCAAAGTACTGACATCAAAGTCATAAATATCGGATCCGTTCAGAATTTTTACTTTTCCTGAAGTTGTTGGTGTACCAATTTTAATGAAGTCGATATCGTTGTAGGCAAGTAAATCTTCGGCTTTTTCATCGGCCTGGAAAACAATACCCGGGTTTTCGGCAAAAAGAAGTTTTACGCTGTCTGGTTCTTCAAGCACAGTCAGGTCGAGGTCCAGTCCGCTTTGATTATCGGAAAAACAAAGCTCAAGCAAGGTGGTGATAAGTCCGCCTCCCCCAATATCGTGTCCGCTAACAATCAATTCCTTTTCGATTAATTCCTGAACGGTATTAAAAGCATTTATAAAATATTGTGTATTGGTAACGGTTGTAGTTGCAGTGCCCAGCTTGTTTACAATTTGGGCTAAAGCACTTCCGCCGAGTTCTTTTGGGGCTTTCGAAAAATCGATATAATACAATGGTTTACCTTGTTTTAAAACGGGCTCAACCACCTTTTTCACATCGTTCACTTCGCCCGATGCAGATATGATAACAGTGCCGGGCGAAAAAACCACATCGTTTTTGTATTTCTGGGTCATCGAGCAGGAATCCTTTCCGGTGGGAATGTTAATGCCCAGGCCGCAGGCAAAGTCGCTGGCGGCTTTAACGGCTTCATATATCCGGGCATCTTCGCCTTCGTTTTTGCATGGCCACATCCAGTTGGCGCTAAGGCTTACACTGCGAATTTTATCGGGCATGGGAGCCCATATTATGTTTGTGAGGGCTTCGGCAATGGCTAGTATCGATCCGTTTGCTGCATTTATTAAACCCGCGGCAGGGGCATGGCCAATGGCCGATGCAAGCCCGCTTTTCCCCCGGTAATCGAGTGCTATCACCCCCAGATTGTTTAGCGGGAGTTGTAGCTTACCTGCACATTGCTGTTTGGCAATGCGCCCGGTAACCGATCGGTCGACCTTATTGGTAAGCCAGTCTTTACACGCCACGTTTTCAATTTGCAGCACTTGTTCGAGGTAATCGGTAATTTCTTCTTTTTTGTAAGCAACGGGTGCAAATCCCGGTTTAACGGTATGGTCTTCCATCAGCGTTTTTGGCGGGTTGCCAAACATGTGCTCCAGTTTCCAGTTAATGGGTTTTTCTCCGGTTTCGGTTTTTTCGAACGTGAACTGCATGTCGCCGGTAGTTTCACCAATTACGTAAAGCGGTGCGCGTTCGCGTTCGGCAATTTTTTTCAGTGTTTCAATGTTTTCTTCTTTAATCACCAGGCCCATGCGCTCCTGCGATTCGTTACCGATGATTTCTTTTAATGATAGTGTAGGGTCGCCCACGGGCAGCTTGTCAATTTCAATTTTGCCGCCGGTATCTTCAACCAGTTCCGAAAGGCAGTTGAGATGGCCCCCGGCGCCGTGGTCGTGAATGGATACCACGGGGTTATTATCGGTTTCGGCCAAAGCGCGTATGGCATTGTATACCCGTTTTTGCATTTCGGGGTTTGCACGCTGCACGGCATTCAGCTCAATTTTATTTTCATATTCACCGGTAGCTACCGACGATACTGCGCCACCGCCCATGCCAATGCGGTAATTATCGCCACCCAGCAAAACCACTTTTTGCCCTGGGGCAGGCACATCTTTCAGGCTGTCTTCTTCTTTTCCATAGCCAATACCACCGGCCAGCATGATTACTTTATCGTAGGCAAATTTCTTGTTGTTTTCGAAATGCTCGAAAGTTAGCAGGCTGCCGTTAATAAGCGGTTGCCCGAACTTGTTGCCAAAATCGCTGGCACCGTTCGAAGCTTTGATCAAAATTTCTTCGGGAGTCTGGTACAGCCATTCCCGTTCTTCGGTTTGTTGTTCCCAGGGCCGGCTGCTTTCCGAACGCGGATAGGCCGTCATGTAAACGGCGGTACCGGCTATGGGGAATGCCCCTTTGCCACCGGCAATACGGTCGCGTATTTCGCCGCCTGTGCCGGTCGATGCACCGTTAAACGGTTCTACAGTAGTGGGGAAATTGTGGGTTTCAGCTTTCAGCGAGAGGACTGTTTTCACATCTTTCAGCTCGAAAAAATCGGCTTTATCCTGCGTTTTGGGTGCAAAAAGTTCGACCACCGGCCCCTCGGCAAACGAGCAGTTGTCCTTGTAAGCCGAAACGATTCTATTTGGGTTGGTTGCTGTGGTTTTTTTTATCAGTTTAAAAAGTGAAAGTTCTTTTTCAACACCGTCGATCACAAATGTTCCGTTGAAGATTTTGTGCCGGCAATGTTCGCTGTTAACCTGAGAGAAACCAAATACTTCGCTATCGGTAAGTGGCCGCCCAAGTGTTTTCGACACCGAATTGAGGTATTCGATTTCACCGGGGCTCAGCGCCAGGCCTTCCTGCTGGTTATAGGCAGCAATGTCTTCAATTTCGATAATCGGTTCCGGTTCACGATCAATGGTAAAAAGTGTTTGGCTGAGGTTGCGATACATGTGCTGGAGCATGGGGTCGTACGGGCTCTTTTCGCTTTCAACCTGATGGTACTCTTCCATGCGATCGATGCCGGTTATGCCCATGTTTTGGGTTATCTCTACCGCGTTGGTGCTCCATGGCGTGAGCATCTCTTTACGCGGGCCAACAAACCACCCGTCAAGGGTTGCATCGTCGAGTTTACGGGCTGTGCCAAAAAGCCAGGTAAGTTTTTCAATGTCTTGTTCCGAGAGGGGGTTGACTGCGCTAACAGCAATAATGCTGTTGCCTGGCGCCTGAAAGAATACGATCATATCTGAACCGGTTTATATTAAGAATGTTTAACACTGCAAATATAGCAAAAAGGGCAGGTTAAACGGAAAAAGGCTTATCTTTCGGGAATAATCACTGAAGGTTAATAATGAATTAATTTGCAGTAAATAAGTGGTTTGATTATTTGATTAATGTTGATAAAATATGGCTAAAAGAGTTTTATTTTTTATTGTAATTGCATTCATGGTTTCGTGTACCGCATCGCAACGGTTGGCCGGCAAGTACGAAGGCAAAGGTGCCGAAGTGCTTTTTCGCGATTTTGGCGAGCCACTTGAGGTTCAAAAAACAGAAACCGGAAACCGCATTTTTGTATATAAAAAAGAGACCCTTGTGCGGGAAACAACCATTGGCACCGGCCGGGGTACCCTCGATGAACGCGTTAGCCCGTCATTTATGAAAATTGAGACGTATAAATTTGTACTTGACAACGAAGGAGTTATAGTCGATACGGTTTACGAAAAAGTGTACGAATAAACAAAATATCCAAAACGCACATTTTATTTTGGCGGAGAATCGGAATTTTATATTTTTGCATCCGTTCCGGCCGAAATGAAAAGACCGGCAGGTTCATAAGTTTTATGCCCAGATGGTGAAATCGGTAGACACGCCAGCTTGAGGGGCTGGTGCTCGATACGGGCGTGCAGGTTCGAGTCCTGTTCTGGGCACCGATAGGTCAGCAATAAACGTGCTGGCCTTTTTTTTTGCACTGCCGTTGCCAGGTCCTGCGAAGCGAAGCGGAGTCCCGATGAGCGCAGCGATATCGGGATTCTGGGCACCGATAGGTCAGCAATAAATGTGCTGGCCTTTTTTTTTGCACTGCCGTTGCCAAGTCCTGCGAAGCGAAGCGGAGTCCCGATGAGCATAGCGATATCGGGATTCTGGGCACCGATAGGTCAGCAATAAACGTGCTGGCCTTTTTTTTTGCACTGCCGTTGCCAAGTCCTGCGAAGCGAAGCGGAGTCCCGATGAGCGCAGCGATATCGGGATTCTGGGATCAAGTGAACTTTCTGGTGGGACGTACTATTTCTATCGAGAGATTTTCATCGCAGGAGGTTAAGGCTAAGGCTAAGGTTGAGGTTGAGGTTGAGGTTTCCCGCTTCGCGGGAGTTCTTCCCGCTTCGCGGGACTGCTCCTTCGTCGCAAAAGGTTTAGATGGAAAGATGGATTGTGTTGGGTTGATATAATAAATAGTTATTAAGCCAGTTATGTCCGCCAGCTTTTGAAATTTGATAAAAGGCAGGAGATTCAATAGCGATAAGATTAATTTTCGGCCGCGGTCTTTTTTCGCCAAAGGTAGTTGACTCTCCCGGCCGAAATTATCCAAATATTGAATAGACAATTGCTAATTTAAAAGCTCATAATATTCGCGACACCAGAAAGATGAATTGTTCCGTTAAAGCGAATAATGTTTACCTCCTCAGCATCATAACCTTTTTTGTCAGGACTTTACGCTGATTTTTTCCTTGCACTTCCAACCGGTAGAAATACATACCCCCTGCCAAATTATAATTTACCTTTTCAATGATGTTCCATTCAACCTGATACATTCCTGGAGCCTTTTTTTCATTTACCAAAGTTGTAATTCGTTGGCCCATCATATTATAAACTGATAAGTTAACAAACGCTTCTTTGAAAATCCGATAGTCGATAAACAGAACATCGCTAAATGGATTCGGATAATTGTGGCAAACCATCAAAACTTCAGGAGTATCGTTTTTTATAATTGGATCGGATAAATCAGGATCATCATCCCTTCCTGGCGAACCTGCAATTAAGTGTGAGGCACGCCAATCAGACGGGCTTTTTTGATCGTTACCGGGGTTGAAGTTCACAGGTACTAATGAATATCCTGTTCCATCGGCAGCCTGTGGCCAGTCTGAGCCATCGTTAAACCTAAAATTGCATATCGTATCGTTGTTTTCGGAAATCATTACCAACCATTCCCCATCATTATTCAACCTGCCACTATATTCGTCGAAAGCCATAAATCTATAGCGGGAATAAAACGAGTTGTTATCCGATGCAAGAACAATAAATTCACCGGGCCCAAGCTCGGTTTCAGGTGAAAACTCATATTGAATTCCATCGACAAACTGAATACCACCAATATCAAGTCGCGAAGAACCTGTGTTTTTTATTTCAATAAATTCAAAGGAACCACCATCCAAACCCCCTTCTCCTAATGGATTATAATGAATTTCTGTAATTTTCAAGTCGTGGTAATCTGAAGGAACAATAAAAAATCTTTTGCTGGAAGCACTCCATTCACCGTTATGGAAAGTCCGGGCAATAATGTGCCCGGATTGCTCCAGTGTTACCGGCCCGGTATAAGATATTGCATTAGGAGAAATAAATCCGTCAACAGGTTGATCACTTGAAACAATGGAGGCATTAATGATAAAATCGGAGCTGGTTTTACTTAGATTCAAACCCTGCAGGGCCAATACATTTTCCCCTGCCCGTAAGTTGTTAATAAATTGCGTGATATTGAACGATTCGTTGTTGTCAGCCTCGTGGCTTCCCGAAGCGGCTGAATTCCATGCAACCGAACCGGGAGCATTCATTCTGGCCACTTCCTGACCGTTTAAATAAGCCACAAATCCATCATCGTAACGAACCTTTAAAATGAGGTTAGTTATTGCTGATAAATCATCCTCCGATACCTGAAAGGGGATACGGATGTAGCAGGTAGTGTTTCCATTATACATTTCGCTGCTTACATTAAGCGAAATCAGGCTTGCATAACCTGAGCTTCTTTCGTACCCGACACCTCCGGGCGATCCGCTGCAAAGCTGCCAATTTGAGTCATAATAATCATTTGCAGTATACCATGTTGTTCCGATATTTGATGTAGGTACCAGCACACTTTTGTCTGCATCTTCTGAAAGCAGCACTGTTTCATTGCCTCCAACTGGTTCAGGCCAGTTAACCGGGTCGGTGCCGTTGGTAGTATAATAAATAGTCCCTTCTGTTGTGGTCATTGAAAGAATGTCACCCCGGGAGATTATATCTGTAAAGTATTGATTATTATTTAAATAGAAAATCGGTGCATCCACATCGGGAAACATATCAGCACTTCGCAACTGACGGATAAAAATATCTGTCCGGTTCGGGAAATATTCGTTTTGCATAAATTCCTGCTGTGGTAAATAATGTTTTTCAACGGTATATAAGTCGAAAGGGCCTACTGACTGAAAGCGATGAACATCACGGCGGTAATCTCCCCAGCGTGCCGACTCGGCATAAACGGCAGTTTCAATCTGGGCTTTTCTTTTCAACCAACGGGCCAGGGTTTCTTCAGGTGTAAGGGCGCCATTGTTAAAACAATGTTTTTGAACACGGTCGGCAAAAAGCCTCCTGAATGTTTTGTTTTTCATCAGCTGCTGAAATATGCTGCTTGGACAATCTTCATTGTTTTCATTCAGCACATTTCCATTTAAGGTTTTAACCATGTGTTCGGCATCCCAACAGAAAAACTTGAAGCCTTTGTCCGGGTTAACCCTGTTTCGTGCTGCAGCCCAGTTGTGGTGGTCCCAATCGGTATTGCTGCCATAAAAATTAATTATCATGTAATCGGTAAGGTTCACAACGTCGACCATGGCCTCTGTTTCAGGGTTAGGCATGCCAGCGGGGTCATTGCCCTGGATGGCCTGATAAGCTTCGTTGCTTTCGAGTCCGGCATTGACCATTTTCATCATTTCTTCCCAGGCATCGATGGTTCCGTCTGCAACTTCAGCATAATCCTTTATTACATCGTAATTATCCTCGTTTCCTCCCATATATTTTGCGGCAAATTCACTGTCCATTCTTTCCGAAGGAGCATATAAACCCCAATAAATTCCATTGATATAAAGATGGACATAAGAAGAATTACCTGAAGGATGCCCCATGTCCCTTTGGGTATCTTTTGTCCATATATCCCTTTGGTATTGGGCTCTTTGCCGTTCATCGTGAGCATGGTGTATCCATGAATTGCCAAATCCGGCCCGTAATATTAGCTTATCGTATTTTGGAGCTGCCTCCTCTTCAAACATTGAATAATTTAATTTCGATGGGCCATATTCACTTCTAAAGGCCAGCAAAAAAGAGTGTTTTGGTGATTTTTCAGGCCTTCGGCTATGTCCCCCCTGTATTCGTATCCCACAATTGGCCTGAACAGAGATGGAATCATTATCGAAATATTCAAAGGAAACCGGTCTTTCCCATCCCCGTCCGGTTTCATCACCGGGCGCTCCGGGATAGATATAAATTCCCCCAACGTCAGGATCAAGGGAATGTGAAAATATGTTCTCCTTGTCTGTCACAAGAGATATGGTTGGGATATCCTGCAAAGCCTCTTTTACCGTGTTAGCAAAACCTGCATCGCCCATCAATTCATGATCCATTTCATAATCGGCAATGGCAGTGCCAGAAATCGCCGCATATGGTCCCCAACTGACAGGATAACCATCGGGGGTATTGGTTTGGCGTAAAACGTCATTAGGGAAAATATAGGTCTGCGTAGTTATTTCACTTGGTTCTGCACCTTCCAAAATAGCGATGGCCCTTATTACAGAAGTCGTGTTAATGTATAATTGATGACTGTATAATGATCCATTTATTTGGTTTGGAAAACTCCCGTCGGTTGTGTAATAAATTTTGGCTGTTTCAATACCTGACGTTATTGTGAGGCTGAAAGGGGAATTAAAGAACCCGTGCCTGACATTGAATTCGGGAGGAGGTAAAACAGTTCCGCCCGATTGACTATTGTCCTCACCAGGAGTCGGGTCGCTAAATTCAATATAAATATCTTCAAAAAAACCGTAGGAGTAATCATCAATTTGCGCAGGAAAGGCAGGGCTAAATTCAGATACTGCAATACCAGCAGAATTGAATAAAGCCAAATATTCACCTGATCCGCTTAGTTTAAAATTGGTATGCATTTCGCTTCCTGCCGTATTCCGGTCTTTACCCGAAGCGAAAAGGACAATAAATTCACCCGGGTTTATCGTGATATCAGAAAAAAACCATTTAGATGAAAGATCATAGTCATCGGTTAAACTCCAGCCCTGCAAATCCACAGCAATCCCGGTGGGGTTGTATAATTCAATCCAGTCAGAATATTCTCCGTCTTCATCGGCTAAAACCGTTTGGTTTAATGCCATAAATTCATTGATACGAACGTTCTGAGCAGAAACAAAGTTATTAATTGATAAAATGATAAAAAAGATGAATCCCCTTTGAAATCGTCTGAAAATAGCATGCATGCTGTCTGAAATGTTTTTAATAAAATAGATAGATGAAATTTGGTAATTATTTGCACAAGCAAGGCTACAAAATAGAAAAAAAAAACGACATTGTATTTTTAGTCATATCAAACAACACTTATTCGTCATTAAGTGATTAAATGAAAGACGTGCCCGATGGTGACCTGTTTGGTGGAACCCCAGCAAAATTCCTCCGGGACAGAAAGCAGGAAGGCTTACACGGAGACGACCCGGATCATATTTGGCTTCATGAAGGTGCATTTCAGGGCAAATGATCGTGAGTGAAATTAATTAGTTAAGTACGTTGCAAATCCCTTCAAAAAGCGCGTATACGTGTAAAAACCGTAATAATGCCGGCTATTGAAAATTGGCTCTGATGAATTGGGGTCACAAAGGCGTTTTAGTTGCTGCCAATCGCTAATATCAACTTCGCGTTCACTACTTTCCCAAAACATTTGGGTTAAAAAAAACTACCAAACAAACGGAACCATGCGAAAGCGAACCTTACGCGTATAATCCTTGTAACCATCAAGTCCTTCCTGCAACATTTTACTTAATGGTGGAACAACCGCACTCTGGTGTTAATTATAGCCATACCATGCTTGTTGGCGGTTTCAATAATTTCGCCATCGCGGATTGAGCCCATGGGTGTGGCGATGTATTTAACCCCGTATTGGTTTGCCAGTTCAATGTTGTCGGGCTGGGGGAAAAAGCCATCGGAAAGCAGGCAGGTATCTTCAAGCTCGTGCAGGGTTATTTTGTCGTTAAAAACACGTTGCCGCTCCTGTTCAATTAACTGGTCGAGCTCGGTACGCTTAAGCCCCTCATGACTTTTAAGGAACCCGTAATCGAGTTGTAATTTCTGAAAACTTACATTGGCTTTGGTTAATGCAAGCCCCGAACATAGAATCCTTGACTGCTGGCCCGATCCAATGCCAAGTATCCTGCCACCTTGTGCTACGCAAATGGAGTTCGACTGTGTGTATTTCAGCGTGATCATGCCCAGGAGCAAATCGGATTTTACTGTAGCCGGAACCGTTTTGTTTGTTGTAACAATATCCTTGAGAAGTTCTTCTGAAATGTGGAGCAGGTTACGCTTTTGTTTGATGTTTATGCCAAATAATTCACGCGATTCGGTTTCTCCGGGTTGATAATCTTTGTCGATTTTGAAAATAACGTACTTCCCTTTCTTTTTCGATTTAAGTATTTCGAGGGCTTCATCCGAAAAGCCGGGGGCAATCAATCCATCCGATACCTCGGCTTTAATCAGGCGGGCTGTTGATTCATCAACTTCATGGCTCAATGCAATAAAATCGCCAAACGAAGCCAGACGGTCGGCGCCACGGGCACGGGCATAGGCCGTTGCCAGCGGCGACATTTCTGTTTTTATCAGGAACGCCTGCTTTTCAGCATCGCTTAACGTGCCGGCAACAGCAACACCCGACGGTGTAACGTGTTTAAACGACGTTGCCGCTTCTTTCCCCAGGGTTTCGCTTGCTTCTTTTACCAGTTGCCATGCATTAAGGGCATCCAGTACATTGATTACACTTGGGGTTCCGTTTACAAGTTCCAGGGCATTTTGCGGGTCAATAACCTCGGCAAAATCCTGGTAAGGGTTCATTCCGTATTTTAATTTCATTCGTCTAAAACTTTTATTTTCAATTGCGACTCATGGAACTCGCATTTAGTCATTCTCGGTTGTGATCCGCCAGCTGGCGGTCCATGCTCGTTTCATTCGTCTAAAACTTTTATTTTCAATTGCTTGGTTTTGGCCCCGAAATTTCGGGGTTCGTTTATTCAATTATGTTTTGGCTTCAAATTGTTCTCCATGTATGTTTTCGTATACGGGCAAAACACCATGCATTTTAAACAGGTAATGCATTTGTGTACATTAACCAATTCGTCGCGCGATTGAGCTTCATCCCAGTTTTTTCCACATATTGCATCAACGGGGCAAATTTTCACACAAACGTCACAATCGCCACATTCAGAAGGCAATGACTGGTGTGATTCGGTGTTTAACGGGGCATCGGTTAACACCGAACACATGCAAAATGCGCAACCCATTTCAGGGTTAATGAGCAGGTCGTTTTTCCCAATCCAGCCCAGTCCGGCAAGTCGGGCTATCGTTTTATGTGGCAAAGGTGTAATGAAATTTTTATTGTCGTAATAACCGGTTTTTTCAATGTTTTCCTCCGATTGCGAATAGGCCCCGTAGCCTTTCTTTGTAATGAAAGAGGCCAGGTGGTCGGCCATGTTGTTTGCACGGATCTCCTTTAAATTAAATTCATCTTCATTCATCAGGCCATTTCTGATCATGTTTTGTACATAATTGGGGGTAGCAACAACTTTTTTCACAAAATCAGCAGACAAGGTCATGCCAAAAAGAACAGCAGCCGGATAACCCTTGTTTTGTGTCTCCGCAATGTGCGAAACATCAATAAAATAATGAAACCCGGCCCCGTGTTTTTTCAATTCAATAATTATTTCTTCTTCTATGTTCATTCAGCCCGGATATGGAAAAATATCAGGCAAGTTTACGGAAAAAAGCATAAACCACAACAACGGCTGACAATAGCATTGCAATAATGGCGGTTATGAAAATGATCCTGTAGTCGCCGCTTCTTCGGAATGCTATACCCAAGAATGCCCAAACAACCGATAAGCCCAAAAACGGGTTATTGAGCCTGATAATGCTCACCGATGTGATGACCAGACCAATGGCAATGAGCAGCACCGTCCATACTTGCTCGGAAATGCCCCAACCACCCCAGTTAAAGTTCACGAGCAAGGCCGTTGTATTGGCAATGGTTGCAATGCATATCCAGCCAAGGTAAATGCCAAATGCAGCTTTAATTATTCCCTGCTGAAAAGGTTTTAATTGAATGTTTATAAAAATGAGGGTAATAAGCAGCCCGGCCATTATGATGAGCGACAGCGGCAAATTCTGATAGTGCCAGGCAAAAATCCAGAGGCCGTTTAGCAGGCAACTTACAGCAAACAACCACCCGATTTTGTTTACAATTTCTTTGTTGCCACTGAAAAACTGGATAATGCAAAACACCAGTAAAAGCAGATAAATAACACCCCATATTGAAAAAGTCAAACCTGCCGGAACAAAGAGGTTAGGATATTCGGCAGAGAGCTGACCTGTTGTTTTATTGTTGAGGGGAAGGGCATTGGCCAGGTAGTTCATTACTACCATAAATGCAAACAGGATAACATTAATAATTTTTATCATGACAATGGAGTTTAGGTTTAATCTAACCAAATGTAGAGAATAAAACAGAAAAATGCCAGTAAAACCGGTGAAATTGGTCTCACATGAAAGCCGAAAGGCGTGGTTTTAAACATCATTTTATTAAACAAAAAGTGTATTTCATTGAAGGTAGAATTTCGATATGCACAGGTTCGAATCCGCCCTTTTCAATCCCATCAACAGGTTCGAAATTTTGTTAATTTCACAATACTATCTCATTGACATAAAACACTTAAGCCTGTTGATAACTGTTTTAGCGGCAAAATGGGCTTTTCGTTATCTTTGTGAAAATTTGATTTGAAGTATGCAAAATCAGGAAAAATATAACGAAGATACCATCAAAACGCTCGACTGGCAGGAGCATATACGTCGTCGCCCCGGCATGTATATTGGCAAACTTGGTGACGGCTCGCAGGCCGACGATGGTATTTACGTGCTGTTAAAAGAAGTTATCGACAACTCCATCGATGAATTCATGATGGGTAACGGGCGGAAAATTGAAGTGGCCGTTTCCGATGAAGAAGTTGTTATTCGTGACTTTGGCCGCGGTATTCCCCTCGGTAAACTGGTTGACGTGGCTTCAAGAATGAACACCGGCGCCAAATACGATTCGAAGGTTTTTAAAAAATCGGTTGGGCTTAACGGTGTGGGTATTAAAGCGGTGAATGCCCTTTCGTCCAATTTTGTGATAAAATCGATACGCGAAGGGGAAGTCAAAGAAGTTGAATTCAGCAAGGGCGTAATTGTAAACGACAAAAAAGTTACCAACACCGACGAACCAAACGGCACCCTGGTAGTATTCAGGCCCGACAACGGAATTTTTAAAAGCTACCACTACATCAGCGAATACATTTCGTCGATGATGAAAAACTACACCTTTCTGAATGCAGGCCTTACAATCGTTTACAACGGAGAAAAGTACATCTCTCGTAACGGTTTGCTCGACCTGCTGAACGAAAACATCGACAGCGACCCCATTTACCCCGTTATCCATTTAAAAGGCGAAGATATTGAAGTGGCCTTAACCCATGGAAACCAATACGGCGAAGATTATTATTCTTTTGTAAACGGACAGCATACGACACAAGGGGGAACGCACTTAACGGCTTTCAGGGAAGCGCTGGTAAAAACCATCCGCGAATTTTATAAAAAAGATTTCGATGCTTCCGACATCCGTGCATCCATCATAGCGGCATTGAGCATTAAAGTGGAAGAACCGGTTTTCGAATCACAGACCAAAACCAAACTCGGCTCGAAAGACATCGGCCCCAACGGCCCGTCGGTGCGTAATTTTGTAGTGAATTTTGTTCAAAAAGAACTCGATAACTACCTCCACAAAAATCCCGACACAGCCGAGGTTTTATTGCGCCGCATCCAGGAATCGGAACGGGAGCGCCGGGCCATTTCGGGCATAAAAAAAATGGCAAAACAGCGTGCAAAAAAAGTAAACCTTCACAACAAAAAGTTACGCGATTGCCGCATTCACTACAATTCAAACAACGACAAGAAAAACGAAACCTGCATATTCATTACCGAGGGCGATTCGGCAAGCGGTTCCATTACCAAAAGCCGTAATGTAAACACGCAGGCGGTTTTCAGTTTGCGGGGTAAGCCCCTCAACTCATACGGTCTGACCAAAAAAGTGGTTTACGAAAACGAGGAATTTAACCTGCTGCAGGCTGCCCTCAATATAGAGGAAGGGCTTGATGACCTGCGTTATAACAAAATAATTGTCGCAACCGATGCCGATGTTGACGGCATGCACATCAGGCTGTTGCTGTTGACCTTCTTTTTGCAGTTTTTCCCCGAACTGGTAAAAAAGGGACACCTTTACATATTGCAAACACCGCTATTCAGGGTAAGGAACAAGCGCAAAACATATTACTGTTATTCCTATGAAGAGCGGCTCGATGCCATTAAAAAAATTGGGGCCAAGCCCGAAATCACCCGGTTTAAAGGACTGGGCGAAATATCACCCGATGAGTTTAGCGTATTTATTGGCGAAGATATGCGCCTTGAGCCTGTTATGATGCAAAAAGGCGATTCGATAAAACAAATCCTTGAATTTTATATGGGAAAAAACACACCCGATCGACAGGAATTTATTATTGAAAACCTGGTGGTTGAAAAGGACGAAATTGGATAAGCGCCCCATTTGATGCCGTAATTTTTCAAAAAAAACTGACAATGAGCAGCGAAGAACAAAATATAAGCCCGGAAAACAACCCGGAAGAAGAACAATTCACCGACAACCGTTTTGAATTGAAACACCTGCCGGGGATGTTCCAATCGTGGTTTCTCGATTATGCATCGTATGTTATTCTTGAGCGGGCTGTACCGTATGTTAACGATGGATTGAAACCCGTGCAACGCCGTATCATGCATGCCATGAAAGAAATGGATGACGGGCGTTTCAACAAAGTGGCCAACATCATCGGGCAAACCATGCAGTACCACCCCCATGGCGATGCTTCAATTGGCGATGCACTGGTACAACTGGGGCAAAAAAACCTGTTGGTTGAAACCCAGGGAAACTGGGGAAATATACTTACCGGCGATGGCGCAGCAGCACCCCGGTATATTGAAGCAAGACTCTCGAAATTTGGCCTCGAGGTTGTTTTCAATCCCAAAACAACAAAATGGCAGCTCTCGTACGACGGGCGAAAAAAAGAACCCGTTACGCTACCCGTGAAATTCCCGCTTTTGCTTGCACAGGGTGTCGAAGGCATTGCCGTGGGACTCTCATCAAAAATACTTCCACATAACTTTAACGAATTGATTGATGCTTCAATCAACCACCTGAAAGGAAAACCGTTCGAACTGTACCCCGATTTTCCAACCGGCGGGTACATCGATGTTTCAAGATATAACGACGGCCAACGTGGCGGAAATGTAAGGGTACGGGCGAAAATTGAAAAACTCGACAACAAAACCCTGGTTGTTACAGAAATACCTTTTGGCAAAACAACTTCGGGCGTTATCGAATCGATAATAAAAGCCAACGACAAAGGGAAAATCAAAGTCAAAAAAATTGACGACAATACAGCCGAAAAAGTTGAAATTTTAATCCACCTCGCCCCGGGGGTTTCGAGCGATAAAACCATCGACGCACTGTATGCCTTTACCGAATGCGAAATACCCATATCGCCCAATACCTGCATTATAGAAGACGATAAACCACACTTTATCGGGGTAAGCGACATTCTGAGAAAAAACACCGATCAAACGGTGCAATTGCTGAAACTCGAGTTGGAAATCCGCAAATCGGAGCTGGAAGAGATGTGGCATTTCGCTTCGCTCGAAAAAATATTTATTGAAGAACGGATTTACAAAGATAAAGCGTTCGAAAACAGCAAAAACATGAACGAGGCCGTTGCACATGTCGATAAGCGGCTTACGCCTTTCAAACCAAATTTCAAAAGGGACATCACGCGCGACGATATCCTGAAACTGATGGAAATCAAAATGGCGCGTATCCTCAAGTTTAATACCGACAAGGCCAACGAAAACATCCTGTCAATAGAAGACGAAATTGCTGAAATTGTAAGTAATATTGAAAACATCATTGCCTACACAATAGCCTGGTTTAAACGCATTAAAAGCAAATACGGAACAAACCGCGAACGCAAAACCGAGATACGCAGCTTTGAAAACATTGTTGCTTCAAAAGTAGTCGTAGCTAACGAAAAACTTTATGCCGATTACAACGAAGGCTTTATGGGCACAAGCCTCAAAAAAGCCGAGTATGTATGCGACTGTTCCGATATCGACGACATCATTGTTTTCAGAAAAGACGGGACATATTTTGTTACACGGGTTCCTGACAAAGCTTTTATTGGAAAAAATATTCAACACATAGCGGTTTTCAAGAAAAACGACAAACGCACCATTTACAATGTAGTATACCGCGATGGCAAGGCAGGCGCAACCTACATGAAACGCTTTTTCGTGAACAGTGTTACCCGCGATAAAGAGTATAACCTGACCAAAGGAACCCCGGGCTCGCGTGTGCTCTATTTCAGCGCAAACCCCAACGGCGAGGCCGAAGTGCTGAAAGTAACCCTTAAACCACGGCCCCGCCTGAAAAAACTTTTCTTCGATATCGATATGGCCGAACTGGCCATTAAAGGACGCTCGTCGATGGGCAATCTGGTGACCAAAAACGAAGTGCATAAAATTTCATTAAAAGAAAAAGGTGCATCAACCCTAGGTGGCCGTAAAATATGGTTCGATCCTGATGTGAAAAGACTCAACGCCGACAAACGCGGAAAATTCCTGGGCGAATTCCTGGGCGAAGACAAAATACTGACCGTTACCAAAAGCGGTGAATTTGAGCTTTACAGTTTCGATTTATCGAACCACTTTCCCGATGACCTGCTGATTATTGAAAAATTCAACCCCGCCAAAACACTCAGTGTTGTTTATTGGGATAATGAGGTTGAACTATATTACGTAAAACGTTTCGGGATTGACGATGATATTCCCCTTCACAAACCACAGAATTTTATTGGCGAGAATCCCGATAACAAACTGATCAGCATTACCTGGGTGCATTATCCCCGCTTTGAAATTGAATTTGGCGGAAAAAACAGCGACCGCGACAATGAAATTATCGAAGTGGCCGAATTCATCGGGGTAAAATCGTTTAAGGCAAAAGGCAAAAGGCTTACCAATTACCAGGTTGATAACATCAAGGAAATTGAGCCGGTTGTAAAAGACGAAACCGACCAAAAGCCGCCTCTTGACGACGAGGAAGATACCGATGAAGAACAATCGAAACCCGTTGACGATATACCTTTTGAAATCGACCGGGGGAAAGACAAAGAGGACGATAACCCTGATCAAATGTTGCTTTTTTAAACCAAAACCGTTATGCGCATCTATTTAATTGGATACATGGGTAGTGGAAAATCAACCGTAGGCAAAAAACTTGCAGCGGCATATAGCCTTCAGTTTCTCGACCTCGATGCTTACATTGAAAAACGCAACTTTAAAACCATACCTGAACTTTTTGCCAATTTGGGCGAAGAAGGCTTTCGCAAAGCCGAACAAAAAGCCCTGCACGAAGTGTCGGAATATGAAGACATTGTAATTGCCACCGGCGGCGGAGCACCCTGCTTTTTCGACAACATGGATTTGATAAAACGTACCGGCAAATCGGTATACCTCAGGGGCACTCCCCGCATACTGGCCGAACGTTTGCTCCAGTCGAAGACCGAACGACCACTAATTAAAGGCAAATCGGAAGAAGAACTGATAACCTTCATCCATGAAACACTTGCAAAGCGCGAAAAATGGTACATGCAGGCCGATGTGATACTGGATTTTGACCGTGACCTGGCGATTGATGAGGTTGTAGATGCGATAGTGATAAATTGAATCCGCTTCAACCTTCGGGCACTTTCACTCCTCCTTGGGGG
Source organism: Prolixibacteraceae bacterium (assembly GCA_021740385.1). Lineage (GTDB taxonomy): Bacteria > Bacteroidota > Bacteroidia > Bacteroidales > Prolixibacteraceae > DAIMEA01. The sequence goes on from JAIOZY010000014.1 coordinate 63,515, forward strand.
CGAAGACCTAATAACGTTTCAGGAATTATTTCAAGATGGTTGCAAAGTTGTCTAATTATTGTTTTCTCGTAGGCATTTTTAAAAGGAAAACCCAAAGCTTCCATATAAGTAATAACAGAAATATATAGTTTGCATTTTCTGGAGCTAAATGTTTTAAGTTCCAGTTCCCTTTTTGAAAGATATATTAAGATAATTGTAAAAAACACTTGAAATTCAATTTTATTAACAAAAAATGTAATAAATCAATAAAAATTTCGTCTAACTTATTGAAAATTTTTCCGGAAAAATTATTTAAACTTAATTTATCATGACACGACTTCTCCTTTTGGGCCTGTTTGCGGTTTTCGCATTTGGTGCCTGTATTACTTCCTCTGACAAGTACGAAACCATAAAAAAAACCGACAGTAACGGATACAACTATACTGAAGTAACCAACGACCCGCTTAAAACACGTATTTATACCCTCGACAACGGGTTGAAAGTGTTTTTATCGCCCAATGCCGATGAACCCCGGGTAACCTGCCTGGTGGGCGTACGTGCCGGCTCAACCTCGGACCCGGTTGAAACCACCGGACTGGCCCACTACTTTGAACACATGATGTTTAAAGGCACGGAAGAGATGGGCACCATCAACTGGGAAGAAGAGAGCAAAATCATAAAACAGATTGAAGAACTGTACGAGAAACACCTGGCAACCAATGATCCTAAAGGAAAAAAAGCCATATACAAAGAAATTGACCGCTTGTCGCAGGAAGCAGCAAAATACGTTGCCACCAACGAGTACGACAAGCTGATGTCGTCAATCGGGGCAAAAAACACCAATGCCGGTACTTCATACGAATCAACGGTTTACATAAACGATGTGCCCGTGAACGAACTCGAAAAGTGGGCAAAAATCGAGAGCGAACGTTTCCACGGCATTGTTCTCAGGTTGTTCCACACCGAACTCGAAACCGTTTACGAAGAGTTCAACATGTATCAGGACCGCGATTCCGAACGCCAGTTTCAAACCATGATGAACACACTTTTCCCAAACCATCCATACGGAAGATCGATCATCGGGTTTCCCGAAGACATCAAAAACCCTTCGATGATCAACATCCAGGAATTTTTTAAAACCTTTTATGTTCCCAACAACATGGCTGTAGCGCTTTCGGGCGACATTAACTATGAAGAAACCATCCAACTGATCGATGAATATTTTGGCGACCTTGAGTACAAAGAGTTGCCCGAAATAGTGCAACCGGTTGAGGTGCCTATTGCCGAAGTTGTTGAAAAGAAAGTGGTAGGCCCCGAACCCGAAAATGTGATGGTGGCTTACCGTATGGGCGGAATTGGTTCGTACGACCAGCCTTATTGCGAAATTATCGACATGTTGCTGAATAACAGTCAGGCAGGACTTATCGACCTGAACCTGGTGCAGAAACAAAAAGTGCTTTATGCCGGTTCGTTTTACTACGCATTAAAAGACTACGGCATCCAGGTTATGCAGGGCGCCCCGCTTCAGAGCCAGTCGCTCGAAGAAGTGGCTGAACTTTTAACCAGCCAGCTCGACAGCATTAAAGAAGGTAAATTTGACGAATGGCTTATTCAGGCTGTGATAAACGACATTAAACTTTCAAAAATCAGAAGCCAGGAGCAAAACATGGGCCGGGCATTTGAACTGATCGGCGATTTTATCGACGGCATTTCACGCGAACAGGCACTGGCCTATATCGACACACTCGAAACCATTACAAAAGAAGATGTTGTACGTTTTGCCAACCAAATGTATGACAAAAATTACGTGGTTGTGTACAAGGTAAAGGGCGACAATGCCGAACTGGTGAAAGTTGAAAAGCCAGAAATTACTGCCGTACCGGTAAACCGCGACCTGCAATCCGATTTTGCAAAAGAAGTGGCACAAATTCCTTCAACCGATATTGAACCGGTTTTTGTCAATTATGAAGAAAAAATCGGGAAAGATGAACTCCAGGACGGATGCAATTTTTACACCATTAAAAACGAATCGAACGAACTTTTTTCACTCAGGTATATTGTGGAAATGGGAAGCTGGAACGACCTGATGTTCGAACTGGCCGTGGGATACCTGAAATTTATTGGTACCGAAAAATACAGCGCTGCCGACCTGCAAAAGGAGCTTTATAAATACGGTCTCGATTTAAATGTTTCAACCGAAGATGAACGGTCATATGTAACAATCAGGGGATTGAATTCTTCGTTTGATAAAGCCGTTGAACTGCTTGAACACGTGCTGGCCGAAGCAAAAGCCGACCCGCAGGCATACAACGATTACATAGCGCGCATATTGAAAGACCGCCAGGATCAGAAATCGGAACAACGTACAATCCTGAACGAAGGGATGGTCAATTACGGCATTTGGGGCGCCGATAACCCCAAAAAGTACATCCTGAGCAAGGAACAGCTCAGGGCTGTCGATCCCGAAAAGCTTGCTTCGCTGATACGGGAAATCCCCAATTACAAGCACGATGTATTTTACTACGGCCCATCTGAAGCAGATGATGTTAAAGCTGTTTTAAAAGAAAAACACCTGATGCCCGAAACCCTGGCCGAGGTACCCGAAGCAAAAGCGTTTAAGCAAATTAAACCCGAAGAAAGTATCGTTTACATCATCGATTTCGACATAAACCAGGCAAATATACTGCTGGTTTCGAACGGCAAAAAATTCGAGAAAGAATTGATCCCGGCCGGACGTATTTACAACGAATATTACGGCAGCGGCCTTTCTTCGGTTGTTTTCCAGGAAATAAGGGAATCGAAAGCACTCGCCTACTCCGCATTCTCATCGTACCGCATTGCCGAAAAGCCCGAACGCTTAAATACCCTGATCGGGTATGTAGGTACACAGGCCGACAAATTACCCATTGCAACCGCTACGCTGGTTGATCTGCTCAGCGAAATGCCACGGGCCGAAGATCAGTATAACCTGGCACGTGAATCGATTATGAAAAAGATAAACACCGAACGCATTACCAAAGAACAAATATTCTGGACATGGCAAACCAATATGGACCGCGGCATTGATTACGATATCCGCAAAGATGTTTACGAAGCCGCTAAAACCATGACCATTGGTGAATTTGAGACATTCTTTGACGAAAATATTAAAGGCCAGGACTTTACCTACATGGTGCTGGGTAAAAAAGACAAGCTTGATAAAAAAGCATTGAAAAAACTGGGCAACGTTGAAGAGCTAAGCCTTGAGGAATTGTTCGGTTATTAAAAGAAAATCAATCATTCGGTATTACCGGTGATTATATTAACGACGGGCTGCCATTAATGACAGCCCGTTTTGTTATTTATCAACAACAGCCATCCGCATGGTTTGTTTTTTCCCTTCAATGTCGATGGTGTATAAATACATTCCGGGTTTTAGCTGCGAAGCATCAAACATTACGGAGTGCCGGCCAGCTTTTTTCTTCGATTTAACCAGTGTTTTAATACTTTTCCCGTCAACTGTAATCACCGATAAATTCACATGGCAGGCTGCAGGCAGCTCATAATCAATGGTGGTAAAACCAACAGCCGGGTTGGGGAAATTTTGTTTAAAAAGCAGTTGTTCTTCCTTCAAAAAAAGTGAAATATTTGAAGTGTTGCACGTGTCGTTGACAATGGAATATGGCCTCACCGATGTGTTTTTAATACTGTTTTCATCGGTAACAGCTACTTCAAGCCCCCAACTGTAAAGGTTTTCAAAGGTACCATCGGACGACATGTCCCATAACGGGTTGCAATTGCCAAACCACGACCAGGCAATGTAGCCAATTTCATTTTCCTGACATTCCCTAAGTATGGTTTTGTACGCGATTGAATTGTTACTTGTTATTTCGCTTTCGTCGCAACTGCCGTGCATTTGCGAAAATTCGCCCACAATAAGTGGCAGCTCCATTTCAACCGATTGGGCTATTTCAGTTACTATGTCGTTTTCGGAAAAGCCATACATTTTTGGCCACCACATGTGTACCGAGAAAATGATGTTGTGGTCGGGGTCGGCCTCAATAATGGCAGGCCCTTCCGATTGCATGATGTTCACATTCTTTCCCCAATCGCTTCCGTCAATTATCAGTGGAACATGAATGCCGGCATCGCGCATCGATTGTACGGCATTGATGTAACCATTACGGAAGGTATTTTTTGTCACATTGTAATCTCCCACTTCGTTTGCAATGTTAACCAGCAAATACTCCTCGTGTTTCACAATAACATCAACAACATCGGGGCGTATCCAGTAGTCGACACAGTCCTGAAGTTTGTCCCATTCGCCTGTAGCATCGTGCAGTTCAATCATTGGTATCATGTGCAGGTTGATGCAATTTTGAATGGCTTCATCCAATGCTGAAGGTGAACCCCATGTTTGCCAAACAATGCGCACAACGTTTGCCCCGGTTTTTTCTATCTCCCGATATCGTATTAACCCATCATGCTCGAACCAGATGTTCGGGTTGCTTACCCCGCGAATTATGACTTTTTCTCCACACTTATCGTACAAATGCCGTCCGATTACCTTCATGCCAGACTGCTCCTGGGAAAAACCCCCTGAACAAAATCCCATAAGAACAGCTAAAACAACAATCATTCTCATTCTTTTCATTATTCGTTTAAAAATGTTACTGCGAAATTATTTTGTACAGGTCAAAAGAAAGGGGTGCATATTCATGAAATAATAAGAAAAAGGGGGGCATTTTGTATTCATTGGCAGGTATGGGTATTAATACCGGCAATTGCATAAAGTGAAAAAATTATTACATTGTGCCCTCATTGCAGGAAAAACACATGAAGGCATTTTTAAACTATTTACTTTCCATCCCCGTTTTTGCTTTGCTCTACCTGTATACCTTTATTATGGTACTTGTTACAATATCCCTGTATTATTTGGGAATGAAAAACGTGGGGCCCGTTTTGCGTTTTTGGGCTGTTTCGCTTTTTTTATTAATGGGTAAGCGGGTTAAAGCTTATGGCCAAAATAAAGTTGATAAAAATGGAGAATACCTGGTTTTAGCCAATCATGCCAGCTTATTCGACATCCCTGCTTTAATGACCCGTTTCCCAAAGGTCACGTGGTTTGGCCATGTAAGGTTAACGCGGATCCCGTTTTTCAGAAAGCTGCTGAAAATACTAAACTACATACCCCGAACCAGTTCCGGTTACCGAAATACCCGTACCATGCTCGAGGGAATCATTAGCCAGTCGGGACAATCGACCCTCGTTATGTTTCCCGAGGGAACGCGTACCAAAAACGGGGAACTGAACCATTTCCACCGGGGGTTTGTAAGCGTGATAAGGGCCACCGGCAAAGATGTTTTGCCCGTAACACTGAATGGTTTTTTCAGCCTCAAACCCAAAACCAGGCTTTCGATTGATTTTTTTGCCAAACCGAAAATGTTTATTCACGAACCGGTGAAGGCACAAACCTTACTGGAAAAAAACGACAAAGAGATATTGACTGAAATAAAAAACATTATTCAATCGGCTTACACATTAACTTAATCGATATGGAAAAAGGGAAAAACGAAAAATGGGTATTTATTGTCAATCCAATTGCCGGGAATAATTATGCCGAAAGCATTGTTCCCAAAATACGACAGGAGATCGAAAAACATAAAATCGACGCGGATATTGTACTCACCGAACGTAAAGGCCATGCCACTGTCCTGGCCGAAGAAGCCGTTAAAACCGGACACCGTTATGTAGTGGCCGTAGGGGGCGATGGCACCTTTAACGAAGTAGCTAAAGCGCTGGTAGGTAGCAGCAAAGTGACTTTAGGCATTGTTCCGGCAGGCACCGGAAACGATTTTGTGCAAATACTGGGTTTTCCAAACCGTTTTTCGGAAGAACACTGGGATGTTTTTTTCGAAAAAACGACAACCTGCATGGACGTAGGTGTTTGTAACAACAACTATTTTTTTAACGGGATGGGACTTGGCTTCGATGCCGAAGTGGCCTCCCAAAATTACAGGGACGAAGGCCAGGTGAAAAAGGGCGGAAAAGATAAATACATCTGGCACATTGTTTCAACCCTCTTGTTTTTCAGGGAAAGGAACATGAAGGTTTTGAACAATTCGCACACGCACGAAACAAAATGTTTTATCAATACCGTTTCAATAGGGCGAAGGTTTGCCGGTGGTTTTTTTCTTACACCAGAGGCAATAGCAAACGATGGCGAGCTGGATGTTTGCTCCATTAAAAAACTTTCGTTGCTTCATCGTTTTCGTATATTGCTTAAAGTGCCTAAAGGCAAGCACATACACGACAAACGTGTTAACTATTTCAGGACAAAAGAAATCGATCTCGAGTTCGATAAACGGGTTCCGTACCACCTTGACGGCGAACTGTTTTTTTCGAACAAGTTTAAGGTTAATATTTTGCCCTCGGCTGTAAATATTATTTACAATGCAAACGGCACACATTTTTTTACAGAAAATTAATTTCTGAATCATGTAAATAGCAATTTCATTGTTTATATTTCGAAAAAAACAACGGTTTGAATCATTTTAATTACGCTGCTTTTTTCGACCTCGATGATACAATCATCAGCATCAACAGCAGCAAATCGCTGGTAAAGAGGTCACATAAAACGGGACTACTGGGTAACCGCGACTTGCTACGGGCTGTTTACCAGGTATTCCTGTATAAATACAACCTGAAAGACACCCTGAAAATCATCCATAAAATGGGCGATTGGGCAGCGGGCATTAAGGTTGAACCGTTTAAGAAAATCATTGCCGAAATTATCGAAAGCGACCTTATACCGGCCATCAGGCCCCAAATTGTTGAGGCCGTGAAGCACCACAAATCAAAAAATGCTGAAATTGTAATGCTTTCATCAGCCGTGTCGTATATATGTAATCCCATTGCCCGGCGCCTGGGTTTCGATCATGTAATTTGCACGGTGCTTGAAGAAGCAAACGGTGTTTTCACGGGCCGCCCGGTTGGAAAGTTTTGTTTCAGAGAAGAAAAACTGAAAAGGTTAAAGGCATGGTGCCTTGAAAAGAACTACCCGCTCAAAGATGTTTATTATTATGCCGATTCGATAGACGATTCCCCGGTTTTTTACCAGGTGGGCCATCCGGTATGCGTATCGCCCGATAAAAAACTTCAAAAACTGGCTGCCCGTGAAGGCTGGCCGGTAAAATACTGGTGAAGGTGATCAATAATAGAAGCGGGCATTGTAGTCACTAATATTCCCCTTGTTGTCTGAAACTTCAAAATGCAATAAATGTTTTTTCCCTTTTCGTAAAATTTCATCAAAGCGATAGGTTACCATGTCGTTTTTGGGATCGTATTCAAAAAGGACCCACTCGTTATCAATGCTACCGGTGTATGATTTGATGCCCGACAAATCGTCTTTGATGCGGAAGCGTATGCGGTCTTTTTCTATAAGTTCCGTTTTCCTTTTGATGCTAAGCGGTTTTATTGCAGGTGGAACGGTATCGGCCACAATGCAAAAAACACCAAAATTGAGTGAACGTGCCGTAATCCAGCCATCTTCATGTTTACCGCCTGCCGGCGAATAAGTACTGTCGGTGGCATCGAACCGGGCAATGAGTGCTTTTGGCAGCAGTGTTTTGGGCACATGGGTTGCTTTCAGCGAAATGGAAAGCGGTTTGTTCAGCGGTGTGTATTCATTATGGATTGTATAAAGGGGCGAAAAGGTATTCATGTTGCCCGGTTCTTTATCATAAACAAAATCGATGTTGGAGAACAAAGCCCCCTGTTGAATGAAAAGTTTTACTTCGTCGTTCTCGAACCGGTTGTTTTCATCGAACCTAAACGTGTTTTTAATTTCATTTTCAGGTGACGGCCGCTTTTTTCCCTGTACATTAAAAATTACCTCAGAAGCATTTCCCGACACATCCCACATTACAATTTTCACTTCGTGCAATTTGTTATCAGAAAAATCGTAGCCCCGGGCGAACCTGCGGTTGTTGTATATGGCCAGCTTGTTGCCGGGCTCAACAAACGTTTTGTGTACCTGAATATCGTTTCGTTTGTAGGCTTCGTAATCAATGTGGCTGTTCATGCTGCGCATGGTTGAATAATCGAGCTCATCGAGAACGAACGAAAAGGCTGTTTCTCCGTCAATGATCAATTCGAGTTTGTAAATGCCGCATTTGCTCCAGCTGCCGTCTAAGTAATCAATGGCATCGACTCCAAAACCAAGCCTTCCATAGCCTTCAATGCAATTTTTGCCTTTTAGCCTGTAAGCGCCATCGTAAAAAACCAGGTTGAAACGTTTTTTCGAAAATTCACCCTCAACATGGCCCTCGTCCGACAGGGGGTAAACAAACAAATTTTCGGTTACAGGTTTGCGGGTGTCGGTAATGCGGTAGTTGAGAAGAAGGGGATTTACCGGGTGTTCGGTTTCGGTTTTTCGTATTTCGAAATGCAAATGCGGGCCGGCCGAGCTGCCGCTGTTACCCGAAAAACCAACGCGTTCGCCCTTCTTAAGCCTGAATTGTTCTTTCTGAGGAAAGAGGTTCACTTTAAAGCTTTTATGTCTGTATTGTGCATCACGTACCCATTTTTCAATTTCGGGCGTAAAAGCATCGAGGTGGGCATACACCGAGGTATAACCGTTGGGGTGGTTTACATACAATGCCTTTCCGTAACCTCCCGGGGAAACGGCAACACGTGAAACAAAGCCCGCTTCAATTACCGAAACAGGCAGTCCTTTTTTGCTGAAGGTTTTAATATCGATGCCCGCGTGAAAATGGCCTCCCCTGAGTTCACCAAAATTCCCGTTCAATACAATCGGGATGTTCACGGGCGAAACAAATTCGATACTTTGTGCCCATGAAAAAAGGGGTAAAATTACCGGTAATATAATGATAAAAAACCGTTTCATCCGCTAAGCTTAACTTTGAGGACAGCGAAAATAATATTTCTTTTTCCAAATCCAACTTACAAAATGTTTTTCAATTTGTTAAAAATGTTATTTTTGTGCAGAAATCGTCCTGAAATGACAGAAAAAGATCAACTCCTGATTGATGAACTAAAAGTCAACATCAGGCGTTTATTTAAAAACCTTGAAGAAGTTAAGCAGGAACTTGAAAAATCGCAGGATAAATACAAGAACCTGGAGATGGAGTTCGATGCTTACAGGGAGGAATATGAGTCATTAAAAAAACGGTACGAGACATTAAAAGTTGCAAAGGCTTTGGCCGGAGGCGATCCTGGTAATCAGGCGGCAAAGCAAAAAGTTAACAAAATTATTCGTGAAGTTGATAAATGCATTGCACTTTTAAATCGATAACCTGTTTAAGATGGATGAATTTTTATCGATAAATATTACGATCGCCGACAGGCGATATCCGATGAGGATAAAACGTAGTGAAGAAGAAAAGATACGTAAGGCCGCTAAAATAATTAACGAGCGGATTTTACAATATCAGGATAGGTATTCAGGAAAAGACGTTCAGGATTTTTTGGCCATGGCATCGTTGCAGTTTGTTCTGCAAACGCTCGAAACCATTGAAAAATCGGATGTTGAGCCGGTATTAAAACAACTGGAAAACATCAACAACGAAATTAACCTTTACCTGTCGGAAAAATAGCGTTCTAAGAAATACAAAATATATAATCGCCGTATTCTGGTTTGCATCATTTTTTTTGTAAAGGAAGCATACCGGAATGCGGTATTTTTTTAATTAATCATTTAAACGTTACACAATGGAATATTTGCTATATATTATTGCATTTGCCTTGGGTTTCCCGGTCTCCTATTTTATATGGGACAAAGCACTAAAGCGCAAGAAAAACAAGATGATGAAGGAGGCTGAGATTGAATCAGAGGTGATAAAAAAGGACAAGATCCTTCAGGCCAAAGAAAAATTTCTCCAGCTAAAATCGGAACACGAAAAGTACATTGCTGAAAAAACCAAAAGGCTGGGCGAAGCCGAAAGCAGGCACAAACAACGCGAAACTGCTATTAACCAGCGAAAAGAAGAGCTAAACAGGCAGGTAAAAAACTTCGAAATTGAGCGGAAAGAGGTTGAAGTAATCCGCGAAAACCTCGGACACCAGCTCGAGCTTGTGGAGCAACGTACCGAAGAGGTGGAAAAAATGCACCGCCAACAGGTTGAGCAACTTGAAACCATTTCGGGCTATTCAGCCGAAGAGGCCAAAGCACAAATGGTGGAATCGCTTAAGAATGAAGCGAAAACTGAAGCCATGGCCTACATTCAGGAAATCATGGATGAAGCCAAACTGAATGCCAACAAAGAGGCCAAAAAGATCATTGTTAAATCGATACAACGTGTATCATCCGAAACGGCCATCGAAAACGCCGTGACCATTTTCAATATTGAAAACGATGAAATCAAAGGCCGCATTATCGGGCGCGAGGGCCGCAACATACGTGCACTCGAAGCAGCCACCGGCGTTGAGATCATTGTTGACGATACCCCGGAAGCCATCGTCCTTTCAGCATTCGACCCGGTACGCCGCGAAATTGCACGACTTGCACTGCACCAGCTTGTAACCGACGGGCGTATTCACCCGGCACGCATTGAAGAGGTGGTGAACAAGGTGAGTAAACAAATTGAGGAAGAGGTGATTGAAACCGGTAAGCGCACCTGTATCGACCTGGGTATTCACGGCATGCACCCCGAGTTGGTGAGGCTGGTCGGTAAAATGAAGTACCGCTCATCGTACGGTCAAAACCTGCTGCAACACTCACGCGAAACAGCCAACCTTTGCGCCATTATGGCTTCCGAACTGGGCCTCAATTCGAAAAAAGCCCGCCGTGCCGGATTACTGCACGACATTGGCAAGGTGCCCGATGACGAGCCGGAATTGCCGCACGCTGTACTAGGCATGAAACTGGCCGAAAAATACAAGGAAAAACCCGACATTTGCAACGCCATTGGTTCGCACCACGAAGAGGTGGAAATGCAAACGTTGCTGGCACCCATCGTGCAGGTTTGCGATGCCATTTCGGGCGCAAGACCGGGCGCACGCCGCGAAGCCGTCGAATCGTATATCAAACGGTTGAAAGAGCTTGAAAACCTCGCCCTTTCGTACCCTGGCGTGACAAAAACCTATGCCATCCAGGCAGGACGTGAATTGCGGGTTATTGTTGGCAGCGAAAAAATTTCCGACTCTGATTCGGAACAACTTTCGTACGATATTGCCAAGAAAATTCAGGATGAAATGACTTATCCAGGACAGGTAAAAATTACCGTTATCCGTGAAACACGCGCGGTAAGTTACGCGAAGTAGTTTTTCATATAACAAAATATTTCGGGGACTGTTGAAAGACAGTCCCTTTTTTTTAAAAACTTGTTATTGTAACGCACTCACAAAAAACGAATCAAATTAACTTCATAGGGGAGACAACAAATTTCAGAGATCAATTTAAAATGTATAGGGAAAATTATTCCGAAGGAATTAAACAACAATAGCTCCGGGTGCTAACCCGGTGGACGATGGAATTGAATACCCAAAAAGAACCCCGATTAGGGGTTCAATCATTTCGGGAGGAATTTATAGAACTCCTTAACGAACATGGAATTGAATTTGATGAACGGTATCTGATTTAAATATGTTTAAATAGTTGAACCCTGTTCAGGGTTCATTTGTAAGCTATTTCACATTGTTTCCGCAAGTTGCACTTACGGCTATTGTTGTTTAACCCTTCGGGTATTCACTTCTGATTGTTAAAATTCTAATCATATCAATTTAGTTTAATTCCCCCAACTTTTAAATTTGATCCCAAAAAACGTGCTTGCGCCACTATTAAAGCCTCAGGCAACATGTGGTTTGTGTGGTGATCATTAAAAAAAACATCTGTGTAACTTGTCAGACAACCGGCGGATCCGTGTGCATCCGTGGACAAAAAAACTTTGCCGAAGGCAAAAAAAAGAAAGGTCCACAGATAAAACAGATACGTTATCTTTGTACAAATTTGACAACCATGAACAACAAAGTCGTAATCATAACCGGCGCATCATCGGGTATTGGCGAAGCACTGGCCCGGAAATTTCACCAAGAGGGTTCGAAGCTGGTTTTGGCTGCCCGCTCGCTTGATAAATTACATGCACTTGAAAACGAGTTGGGTGAAGATGTGCTGAGCGTTAAAGCCGACGTATCGGTTGAAGCGGATTGCAAACGGATAATTGATGCTGCCATAGAACGCTTCGGGCAGGTTGATGTGCTGGTAAACAATGCCGGCATTTCCATGCGGGCTGCATTCGACCAATGCGAAATTCCCGTGTTAAAACGCCTGATGGATGTTAACTTCTGGGGAACGGTGTATTGTACCCGGTATGCCCTGCCACACATACTTAAAAGCAACGGATCGGTAGTTGGTATTATATCCATTGCCGGGCACATTGGCCTGCCGGGCCGCACAGGCTACTCGGCCTCAAAATATGCCATGCGCGGTTTCCTCGATGCTTTGCGTACCGAATACCTCGGCCAAAAATTGCACGTGTTGGTTGCTGCACCCGGTTTTGTGGCTTCTAACGTGAGGGAGAACGCCTTAACAGCCTCGGGCAAAGCACAGGGCAAAACCCCGCGTAACGAAGACAAAATGATGACGGCTGAAAAATGCGCTGCAATCATTTACAAAGCGGTGAAAAAACGCAAACGGGAAATCGTTTTAACTTTTTATGAAGGAAAACTTGCGGTTTTTCTCAATAAATGGCTTCCCCGCCTGGTTGAAAAGGAAAATTACAAGATGATGAAAAAAGAACCCGGGAACCCCCTGGGAAAATGATGGATCAAGTGAACTTTCTGGTGGGACGTATTTTTTCCATCGAGAGATTTTCATCGCAGGAGGCTAAGGCTAAGGTTGAGGTTGAGGTTGAGGTTGAGGTTGAGGTTGAGGTTGAGGTTGAGGTTTCCCGCTTCGCGGGAGTTCTCCTTCGTCGCAGAAGGTTGAGATGGAAAGATGAATTGTTCCGAAATGGTGGCTGATCCGGTGCCGATAATGAACAATTGTTTAAAGATGAATGCAGTTAATTGCAATAGAAGGCGGTTGTTTTTTAACCTGAACTATTCATAAATTTTCATTGTTGTCCGGTAAAAATTTTAAATAGTTGGATTGCCCGTAATCAACACAACAATTATTGAAATAATCACCAGCAGCATGATCAACGATCCCGATATTTTGTTGATCCACCACAAAATCCGCAGGTTAAATTTGTGCCTGAAAAAATTAAGGGTTGTTGTAAGGATAAGCCACCATGTAGAGGCTCCCAGGAAGAATGCCGGCAGGAATGACAAAGGCTGTGCCGGATCGTGAATATCGAGCACCAGTTTGGTACCGGCAAATATGCCTATGTAACCAAGCACCACCAAGGGGTTCGATAAAGCAACCAAAACAGCGGTAACAAAACACTGCAAAGGATTTGAACCGCGTTGTTTGTACCTGCGCAGGGCATTGGCCGGGTGTGACAGAAAAATACTTAACCCCAGTAATAACAGGATAAAAGCACCGATGAACTGGATTACCGATTGGTGCTGGCGCAGGAATGTGATGATGAACGATAAACTAAAGGCTGCAATTAAAGCCCAAAAAGTATCGGTAAGGGCAACGCCAAGCCCCGAATAGAACCCCGACTTAAAATTGCGGTTGGCAGTACGCTGAATAACCAGTATGCCTAACGGGCCTACGGGCAACGAAACCAAAAACCCTGTTAAAAAGCCTTTTAAGAAAAGATCAAAAACCATCACACCATTTTTGGCCAAAGATAAGTTTTCGTTTCTTTTGTGTGAAATGAAAAAAATTAAAAAACATTAATGGTGCCAAAATTTATACTTTTTTTCATCCCTCAACAATTCCTGTCCATTCAATTCGTTTATTTTCGATGAAGTATTACTTTTGCAGCGCATGAAAAAAGTTTTTCAATTTTTCCTGTTATTTATCGGTATTGCCTTTTCGTTTAGCGCGGTAGCCCAAAATTCCAACGCTACGTTGTTTGGTGTTGTTACCGACGATAAGGGGAAGGTGATTGATATGATAAACGTTTCGCTCAAGAACTACCCGTTTGGAACATCGACCAATCCCGACGGGGAATATTTACTGCGCATCCCCTCGGGAAGGGACATTACCGTTGTTTTTTCGAGTATCGGTTACGAGATGGTTGAAAAGCCCATGAATGTTGAATCGGAGGCATCGATTGAACTGAACGTGCAACTAACACCCAAATCGGAGCAAATTGACGAAGTGGTCATTTCGCAACAGCGGCAATCATCGGGAAACATTGTGCGCATTAATCCCCGCTCAACCAGTGTGATGCCCGATGTGGGCATGGGCAGTGTTGAAGGCATTATTAAAACCCTGCCCGGTGTAAATGCCAGCAACGAGCTGAGCAGCCAGTACTCCGTACGGGGCGGGAGTTTCGACGAAAACCTGGTGTACGTGAACGGCATCGAAGTTTACCGCCCTTACCTGATCCGCTCGGGGCAACAGGAAGGCCTCAGCTTCGTCAATTCCGACATGGTCTCGTCCATCGAGTTTTCAGCCGGTGGTTTTGAAGCTAAATACGGCGATAAAATGTCGTCGGTACTCGATATTAAATACAACCGGCCTTCCGCGTTCAGCGCCTCGGCCGATGTAAGCCTGCTGGGGGCCCGGGCACACGTTGAGAACATCAGCAAAAACAAACGCTTTACCTACAACGTTGGCGCCCGCTATAAAACCTTTAGCTACCTGCTGGGAACCCTTGAAGAAAAGGGGGAATACAGCCCCACATTTGTCGATTTGCAGGGCTATTTCACATACGCCCTTTCCGATAAATGGGACCTGGGCTTTTTGGGTACGGGTTCGTATAACAATTACCAGTTTGTCCCCGAATCGCGGAGGTCGAAAAGCGGTATTTTTAACGATCAGCAAAGCCTGGAAGTGTATTACGATGGGCAGGAAATTGACCGTTACCAGACCTACACCGGCGCTTTGTTCGTCGATTTTAAGCCATCGAAATATGCCCAGCTGCGCTTTACCGCTTCGGCATATTCAACGTCCGAAGCCGAAACGTATGACATTATTGGCTACTACCTTTTTAACGAGGTTGGCAACGAAGGCACCGAAGATCAAACCGACAGCATTATGAACCTCGGCATTGGCACGTATCACGAACACGGGCGCAATTACATGACGGCTACAGTTGCCGGATTTGAACACCGGGGGAATGTTAAAGCGGGCAACCATTTTTTGCAGTGGGGTGTAAATTTTAAATATGAAATGGTACACGACCAGATGAAAGAGTGGGAAATGCGCGACTCGGCCGGGTACTCGTTGCCTTATTCCGATACCGAAACAGCTGTTTATTACCTCGCGAAAACCGATTATGACCACGAACAACAACGCTACACGGCATTTTTACAGGATACCTGGTCGGTGCCTACCGGAATCGGGTTTCTCGTGTTTAATGCCGGCGTTCGCTCGCATTACTGGACCTATACCGATCATCTGACCATCAGCCCGCGTTTTTCGGCATCGTTGCGCACGGGGCTTAAAAACAACATCATCGCGCGCATGTCGTTCGGGTGGTACCACCAGCCGCCGTTTTACCGCGAAATAAAAGACCTGTACGGCAACATAAACCCCGATATTCAAACACCACGGTCGATTCAGGTGGTGGCCGGCGCCGACTATTCATTCATGAGCTGGGGGCGCCCGTTCCGGTTAACCGCCGATGCTTACTATAAATCGCTGAAAGACCTGATCCCGTACCAGTACGAAAACGTGCGCGTGCGGTACCTTTCGAACGAAATATCGGACGGGTATGCCTACGGGATTGACCTGAAACTGAACGGTGAATTTGTAAGCGGCACACAGTCGTGGATGAGCCTTTCGCTGATGGACACGAAGGAAGACATTGTTGGCGATGGCCATGGGTACATACCCCGGCCCTCGGACCAGCGTTTTAAATTCAGCATGTTTTTCCAGGATTACCTGCCCGGCCTGCCCGCCTATCAAATGCACCTTACCGGCCATTTCATTACCGGCATGCCTTTTGGAATGCCCCGCACACCACGCTATACGCACACGGGCCGTATTGAATCGTACAAACGTGTCGATATTGGTTTTATGCGCTCGCTGGTAAGCAACGGGAAAAACCTCACCAACTGGGCCTTTCTCAATAAATTCAACGAGTGCAGTGTAAGCATCGAGGTTTTCAATATACTCGATGTGCAGAATGTCTCTTCGTACACCTTTATTGCCGATTACGAAAAAAATTACCACGCTGTGCCCAACCGGCTCACCGGGCGGCTTTTCAACCTGAAAATATCGGCCGGATTTTGATCCCCCAACCCGATACGCACCGGGAATAACAATGTTGGGCTTCCCTTCCGCCCAGCCGATTTTCATCGGCAATCTTTACAGGTTGTGAGAAAACTAAATCAGTAGTGTCCGGTAAAAATTACAGCAATAAAAAAACTTGTAACAATCATAATAATCACTAATTTAGATGGCGTAAATTTTTTGAAGAAAAACACGTAGCTGCACACCCCGTAAAAAATCAGGGAAGACAAGTTGGGAAAGGGCCGGGGGCGTATGAAATGCTTTTGATATATCAAACAAAACCTGAACATATCCAACAAATAACGTTCGGTAGATTCGAAAAATATGAACATATATAAACAAGTTGGCAGCAAGCAAAACTAACAGATACAACAGATGGATACAGATGATTTATCAAGAGAATCTTACGAAGGGATTTTAATCGAGGCAGAAAAATTGACACATGATTTGACTTTGCATTTTGGAGTTTTGTCGGGTGATTGTAAAAACGAGACCGAATATCTTGATAAAGCTGAAAAATTGACCCGAGAAATAATGAAAGCGGAAGATTGGGAGATTGACGATTTATTTTGGGGTAATCCTCCAAAAAAAGAGGAACTGGAATTTACGTGCAAAAAAATATTGGTGAATATTCAGAAAGTTAAATCTATTCCGATAGAGAAACGTAAATTTGATTTTTAATCATCACGGAGACTTTATGATTATATATTTAGTTGGAATAAGCTGTATTGGTAAAACAACCATTGGAAAACTCCTAGCTGATAAGATTGATTATTCTTTCTATGATTTAGATGAAGAAATACAGGATTATTATAAAAAACCAATCGAACGGATTCAGGATGAATGTTTAACAATGAACGGATATAGAGAAAAAGCCAGCGTTGTATTGGATAAGCTATTCTCAAAAAACATTGATTCCGTTATTTCAGGAACACCATCTGGATTGAAATTTTCATATCTTCAAGTGTATAAACGACATAAAGGCAAAGAATTGATTTCTATATGTTTAAATGATTCTTTTGAGAACGTTTTGGATAGGTTAACCTTCTATGATAAAGACTCTAATCCAATAATAGAAAAATTAGATGAATCGAAAAACAAGAGATTTTTAAAAGAGATTCGAGCGGATTATAATTTTTTCAAAGATTCATACAAACGAGCAGATTTTCAGATAAATATTGATAGTGTGGGTTTAGATAAAATCCCTGAATTGATTATAAATACGATAGGTATAAATGAACTAATGCCAGCTGCCAATACGCGGTCATAAAACATTGCGCGGATAGTGCTATATTTGAACGAAATAACATTTAATCAACGACTTATCGGGTTGATAGGTTTGTGCTTCGAAATGCGCAACGTTTCATACCGCCACCGTTACCTGCCGTAATGCAAAAAAACGCCACTGCTGATTGAAACATTCCATACGGTTCAATGCAAAATAATTTAAAAGCTATCTTTGTAAAAAGACATTTTATGATATTAGAAATATTGACATCAAAACTTCTAAATGAATTCACAGCTATAGTGAAACATTCTCCGCTCGGGAAATTGGACAAAGCTGAGAAATTAGATTTTCCTGTCGATTATTTTCAATTCTATAAATCTGTTTCTTCTGTATATTCTTCTAAAATTGAAGGAGAGGATATCGATTTTGATAGTTATTTCAAACACAGATTTTTAAATGTTAAATTCAAACCTGATTATACCCGAAAAGCAGATGATTTATATGCAGCCTATGACTTTATTGATAAACAAAAACTAAACTTAAAAAACGCACAAAAAGCACACGGGATTTTAAGTTCAAAGCTTTTACCTAAAAGTCAGCAAGGATTGATTCGGACCAACCCAATGTTTGTAATCAACAGCGATGATAGGATTGAATATGTTGCTGCACCTCCAGAGCTAGTAAAAGGAGAATTAGAGAAATTATTTATTGACGTTGATTTATTGTTAAACACGGATTTAAATGATTTTGAGATTTTTTATTATGCCGCAATGATTCATTTAGTATTTGTCAAGATTCATCCCTTTCAAGATGGAAATGGAAGAACTGCCCGATTGTTAGAGAAATGGTTTTTAATTGAGAAAATAGGAGAAAAAGCAACTTCTGTGCAATTAGAAAAAAACTATTACATTAGACTTAATGACTATTATTCAAATATTAGAAAACTTGGATTAGAGTACGAGGATTTAGATTATAATAAAAGTTTAGACTT
>JAIOZY010000015.1 GCA_021740385.1 Prolixibacteraceae bacterium
TAACCTGAACTATTCATAAATTAGAAAAATATGAATAAAGTTCAGGTTAATCCCGACTTAGATGAAGTTTAACTTTTTTTAAAAAGTTTTACTGAATCTTAGTCGCTATCAGAGATAGGGATTATTCGTGAATAATCCGGGATAAAAAGATAGAAATGTACGGTTTTGTTATGTTACTTGTTTTTATTGGTTTTCCGCAGGCAAATCCCAACGCTTTCAACAAAGAGCGGGACAACATGGTGCGGTCTCAAATTGAAGCCCGTGGTATTAACAATCAGGAAATTTTGAGCGCTTTCAGAAAAGTGCCCCGGCACATGTTCGTGCCAAAAAATTCAATTCCTTACGCTTACCACGATGGCCCGCTGGCTATTGGCGAAGGCCAGACAATTTCACAACCATACATCGTGGCCTACATGACCGATGTGCTCAATTTAAAACCCGGAGAAAAAATCCTCGAGATAGGGACCGGGTCGGGTTACCAGGCAGCCATACTTGCCGAAATGGATGCGGAAGTTTTTACGATTGAAATTTTTAAAAGCTTATCAGAAAGAGCCCAAAAAACAATCGAAAGACTTGGTTACAAGTCGGTTCACTTTAAAATCGGCGACGGATACAAGGGCTGGCCCGAAAAAGCCCCATTCGATGCAATAATTGTAACCTGCTCGCCCGAAGAGATTCCGCCACCCCTTGTAAGCCAACTGGCCGATGGCGGACGAATGATTATACCTGTTGGAGAAACCCACAGCATTCAATACCTGGTGCTGGCAACAAAAATGGCGGGAGAAATTAAAAAACAAAAAGTAATGCCCGTGCGGTTTGTTCCAATGATTAACAAAAAGGGCAAAACATATTAATCACAAGATTCGGGTTACCCTGAAATTGCTTAATATTATTCATATCTTCACCTTTCATAATAAACCTTTCTCATGAAAGCAACCAATTTTAAACTTACACGTTACCGTTGGGTCATGCTTACCTTCTATTTTTTAATCACCGTAATGGTTGAAATCCACTGGTTATCCTTTGCATCAATCTCAGAAGTTGCTCAACAGCATTATAACGTAAATGCACTTCAGATTGATCTTTTATCGTTGTTGTACATGATCGTTTTCATTGCACTGAGTATTCCGGCTTCCTATTTTATCGACTCTTATGGACTCAAAAAAGGACTGATACTTGGAGCCTGGCTTACAGGTATTTTCAGTATTGTAAAAGCCTTTGGCGGAACCAATTTCACCCTGCTTATTATTGGACAAACCGGTCTTGCCATCGCACAACCCTTCATACTTAACTCGCTCACCAAACTGGGTGCACTTTGGTTTCCGCCCAACGAACGGGCCACTGTAGCCGGTATTGGGACCCTTGCCCAGTATTTGGGAATTGTAATTGCACTGGCAATAACACCGTTCATGGTGAACGAAAATGCTGCCGCCGGGTTTAATATTTCAAAAATGTTGTGGATTTACGGATTGCTAACGGCTGTAAGTGCCTTCTTTGTCATTCTTTTTATTAAAGATGAGCCTGAACCTGAGAAAGCAAGTAAAACCATGCGGATTTCCCCAACAAATTCCCTGAAATATATTTTCAAAATCAGGGAAATGAAATTACTACTTGTTTTGTTTTTTATCGGTTTGGGAATTTTTAACGCGGTAAGTACATGCATCGATCAAATATGTGATAATCTCAACATGGAACAAACCGGGATTGTTGGTGGCGCTATGCTCATCGGGGGAATTGCCGGTGCGCTTATCCTTCCGATACTTTCCGATAAATATAAAAAACGTAAACCGTTCATTGTCCTTTGTATGATATTGATGCTGCCCGGACTGGCAGGTTTAACTTTTTTTGATGCTTTCCAGCCAATGCTTGTTTCATCCTTTATATTTGGTTTTTTCATCATGAGTGCCGGGCCAATTGCTTTTCAGTACGGGGCCGAAATTTGCTATCCTGCAACGGAGTCGATGGTACAGGGAATGCTACTACTTATTGGACAAATTTCAGGTATTTTGTTTGTTTTCGGGCTAAACATTACAGGTGCTGCCATTGCCATGATCGTATTCCTGGCACTTAACAGCATTAACTTCTTTTTGAGTTTAGGACTAAAAGAATCGTATGGGAAGAATCAGTATTCTGCCAGTGTCCCCTGATAGATGTTTACTAAATACTCTAAAACCTGCGCTTTTACTCTTTCAAAACCCTGTTTTTCACCTAACTCTTTCTCGAGTGAAGTTACGCCCCTGTCGGTAAATCCACATGGGTTGATGTGCTGAAAATAGGTCAGGTCGGTATTCACGTTTAACGCGAAACCGTGCATGGTTACAAAACGTGAACTTTTTACCCCAATGGCGCAAATTTTGCGTGCATTCGGCGTGCCGGCATCGAGCCATACGCCCGTTGCTTTTTCATCGCGCATCGCGGTAAGGTCATAATCGGTAAGTGTTTTGATAATGGCTTCTTCCATCAAGTAAATGTATTTCCGTAGCCCGATATCGAAGTTTTCGAGGTCGAAAATGGGGTAACCTACCAGCTGCCCCGGGCCATGGTAAGTAATGTCGCCCCCCCTGTCGGTATGAAAAAATGCGGCTTTGGCAGCCTGTAACTGGATGTAATTCAGCAAAAGATTCTGGTCGTTTCCGCTTTTACCAAGGGTATAAACATGGGGATGTTCCACAAACAACAGGTAATTGTCGCTTTGCTGTTCCGGGTGTTCCTTTTTCTGTTGTTTCTGCTCAATAACCCGCTGCATCAGTTTTTCCTGATACTGCCAGGTTTTCTTGTATTCCGATACCCCCAGGTCTTCAAAAATTATTTTACGGTTCATTTTATTTTAATTTAACTGTTAGCTGATGGCTATTAGCCGACTGTCAATAGCCAGAAACCATAATTATACGTGCCGCTCGGCGTGGTAACTCGACCGTACCAGCGGGGCACTTTCTACAAAGCGGAACCCTTTTTCGAGGCCAATTTTGCGGTATTCCTCAAAAACATCGGGGTGCACATATTCCTCAACAGGCAGGTTTGCCCGCGTTGGCTGCAAATACTGACCAATGGTAAACACCTCGCAACCAACACCCAGCAGATCGTCCATGGTCGCGAGTATTTCATCGCGTGTTTCGCCCAAACCCACCATGATGCCACTTTTCGGACGTTTACAAAAACCGGCAATGGTTTTTATTACACCAAGGCTAGTTTCGTATTTTGCCCGGCTACGCACAAGCGGTGTTAATCGCCTCACGGTTTCAAGGTTGTGCGAAATAATATCAGGCCCGGCATCGACAATCTTTTTTATCAGGCCAGGATCACCGTCAAAATCGGGGATTAACACCTCCATGGTGGTTTCGGGGTTTACCAGCTTAATTTCAGAAATGGTATCGGCCCAATGCCCGGCCCCCTTATCGGGCAGGTCGTCACGGTCCACCGAAGTGATCACGGCATGTTTCAGCCCCATCAGTTTTATTGATTCAGCTACATTTTTTGGTTCGTCGGCATCGGGTGGTAAAGGCTTACCTGTTTGGGTTGCACAAAATTTGCAACTGCGTGTGCAAATATCACCCAGTATCATCAGCGTGGCTGTTCCGGCTGCCCAGCATTCACCCATATTGGGGCACTTACCGCTTGTACAAATGGTGTGCAGTTTATACCGCTTTACAATGCTTTTTACCTTTGTATAATTTGTCCCTAACGGAAGCTTTATTTTTAACCAATCGGGTTTTCGTTGAATTTTATCGTTCATTAAATATCCCTCAAATTTTGGTGCAAGATAAAAAAACCAAAGTTGCAAAATAAAGCAAATGCTCATCTTTTCAGAAATTATGACAAATCCCATACCCGCTTATCGTGCTTTTTATATTTTTGCTTTTTTGCATAACAATACACGACTTTTAAAACAGAAACAGATGAAAAAAAAGGTTTTAATTATTATTTCGGTTCTATTTATCACTGCTTTTCAGGCAATGGCCTGCACCAACTTTTTGGTTACACGGGGGGCTTCGACCGATGGATCAACAATGATTACCTATGCAGCCGACTCGCATACACTTTACGGCGAACTTTATTATACACCCGCTGCCGATCACGAAAAGGGCTCCATGCTCGATGTGTACGAGTGGGACACCGGAGAATTTTTGGGCAAAATTGAACAGGTTGAACACACCTACAGCGTGGTTAGCAACATGAACGAACACCAGGTTGCCATTGGCGAAACAACCTATGGCGGACGGAGTGAACTGGGCAGCCAGCCCGGTGCCATTATGGACTACGGCAGCCTGATGTACATTGCCCTGCAGCGGGCAAAAACGGCACGTGAAGCCATTGAAGTAATAACCAGCCTTGTTGAACAATACGGTTACTATAGCTCGGGAGAATCGTTTTCGATTTCCGACCCAAACGAAGTGTGGATCATGGAAATGATTGGAAAAGGGAGTTTTGAAAAAGGAGCCGTTTGGGTTGCCTTGCGTGTGCCCGATGGCTATATATGCGGCCATGCCAACCAGGCCCGTATAACAACGTTCCCATTGAACGACCCACAGAATTGCCTTTACTCAAAAGACGTAATTTCATTTGCACACGAAAGGGGCTGGTTTGAAGGACTGAACAAGGATTTCAGCTTTTCCGATGTATATGCCCCCGTAGATTTTGGCGGAGCCCGGTTTTGTGAAGCCCGCGTATGGGCCGGTTTCAAAAAAGTGGCCGATGGCATGGATTCGTATACTGCATATTCCGAAGGAAAAATTACACGCGACGAAAACGGGTTTGCCACCAACCGGATGCCCTTGTGGGTCAAACCCAACAACAAATTATCGGTTAAAGATGTAATGGGACTGATGCGCGACCATTTTGAAGGCACACCCCTCGATATGACCACCGATGCCGGTGCCGGTCCCTTTGATTTACCTTACCGCTGGAGACCGTTGACATGGAGTGTCGATTCGGTTGAATACTGCAACGAACGGGCCATTTCGACCCAGCAAACCGGTTTTTCGTTTGTAAGCCAAAGCCGCTCGTGGCTCCCCGATCCCATTGGCGGCGTGCTATGGTTTGGGGTCGACGACAGCTACAGCACCTGCTACGTACCTATGTACTGCGGCATAACCCGCGCACCCGAAACCTTTGCCGTAGGTAATGGCGACATGCTCACCTACTCCGAAACATCGGCATTCTGGACTTTCAACCTGGTTTCGAACCTGGCCTACCTGCGCTACAACGTAATGATTAAAGACATACTGAAAGTACAAAACGAACTGGAAGATAAATTTCTGCTGAACCAACCCGCTATTGACGAAGCAGCCACAAACCTGTTAAACAGCCGGGGACCCGTTGCTGCCAGACAATTCCTTACCGATTATTCCTGCAACACCGCCAACAGTACGGTTGCCCGCTGGAAAGAACTGTCCCACTTCCTGCTTGTGAAATACAAAGACGGCAACATCATGAAAGAAACCAACGGGCAGTTTCAACGCACAGCAACCGGCATGCCCGAATTTCCTGACCAACCGGGATATCCCGAAAAATGGAAACGCCGCGTGGTAAAAGAGACCGGGAATAAACTGAAAGTGATAGGGGGTTCAGGGCATTAAACACGGCATCACCAATATTAAGAAAATAAATTAGAATGAGGGATGTTTGGATTCGTCGTGTTTCAAAAAGGAACTAATACAACAAGAAAGGGACGTTAATAGCGTTACGTTTTCGGGCTACACGTCCCTTTCCTGTCTGTATCTGCCCTATTCTTTTTTATATTCGAAACCGTACGACTCGTCGTGCTGGCTTAAATCGAGCCCGATTTTTTCCGACTTTGGCGATACCCGCATGCCAATAACTTTATTGGTTAGCCAGTAAAGCAGAAATGAACCACCAAGAGCAAACAAAGTAACAATTACAAGGGCAAGCATGTGGAAAAGGAATGTTCTGGTTTCACCGAAAATTAAACCAACATCTTTGGCAAAAACCGAAGTGAGAATCATACCGGTAATACCACCCAGTCCGTGTGCCGGGAATACATCAAGTGTGTCGTCGATGTTCCCTTTTCGGCCAAAGTAATTTATGGCAATATTACTGATAATTGAAGCTACAACACCAATAAAAATACTTGAACCAACATTTACAAAACCGGCAGCGGGTGTAATGGCAACCAGCCCGACAACCAGCCCGATAGAAGCACCCATTGCCGAGGGTTTTCTGCCTTTAGCCGCATCGAAAAAGATGTAGGCAAGCATGGCTGCTGCCGATGCCGTGTTGGTATTCAAAAGCGCCAGCGTAGCTGCTCCGTTGGCACCAAGCGCCGATCCGGCATTGAATCCAAACCAGCCAAACCACAATAAACCGGCGCCCAATAATACAAATGATATGTTTGCCGGTTGAATCTGTTTTGTATAATCTTTACGTTTGCCCAGGAAAATGGCACCAGCCAGAGCTGCAAATCCGGCCGACATGTGTACCACAGTACCTCCGGCAAAATCGAGTACGCCCCAGTTTCTGAACAACCCGTTTGGGTGCCAGGTCATGTGGGCCAACGGGGCATATATGAAGAGGGTAAACAGGCAAATAAAAAACATGTAAGCCCGAAACCTCACCCTTCCGGCAAAAGAACCCGTTATTAGGGCCGGTGTAATAATGGCAAATTTTAACTGGAACATGGCAAACAATGCCAGTGGAATTGTTGGGGAAAGATCGGGATCGGTATGACCGTGTACCCCCTGGAACATGAAAAATGTGGCCGGGTTACCAAATATCCCGGTTCCTTCGCCACCAATACTGTCGCCAAATGCAACACTAAAGCCAACAACAATCCACAAAACACTTACAATACCCATGGCAATAAAACTTTGCAGAATGGTTGAAATAATATGCCGGTTATGGATCATTCCCCCGTAAAAGAAACCCAAACCGGGTGTCATTAATAAAACCAAAGCTGTTGCTGCCAGCATCCATGCCGTGTCTCCCGTGTTTATGTTCGGGTCTTCGAGAAAGTTTCCGCTTCCTGGGAAAATAATCCCTAACAAGGCAGAAACAACAATTAAGCCTAAAATTAAAAGCCAGTTACCTTTACGTTTCATAATTCACTCCTTTAAATGACTTTTTTCTTTTTTTATTCTGTTTTAAGTTACTTTTTATTACTTTTTGGTGCGAATATATGATTTTATATCATTTATGCAATATTTTTTTATAATATTTTTATAAAATTAATGGCAGTTTAATAAAGGGGTTATTGTGTTTTTTTATACTTCTTTTTTTATTCTTGTGTCTTTATTGGGTCTTATTAATTCATTTTATGGTTTTTTTGAAACCCTACCCCCATTCTTAATATACCTATGCAAATATAGATATATGTCATTTTTTGATTTCCAAAGGCACTTCATTTAAATTGTTCGCAGTTTTTTGAATTAATTGAACGAATTGCTTATTTTTGATACGTATTCCAATAAAATGCACGACAAACACCTATAAACAAATAAAATGTCAGTAAAACACCAGTTAGACGATACCGATTTAAAAATTCTGGACATCATAACCCGTAATGCCCGTATGCCTTTTAAAGATGTAGCTGCCGAATGCGGAATATCACGTGCGGCTGTTCATCAGCGTGTTAACCGGATGATTGAAATGGAAGTGATTATTGGCTCAGGCTATCAAATCGACCCGAAAAAAGTTGATTTTCACACCTGCACATACATTGGGATTTTTCTTGACAAGGGCGGTATTTACGAAACGGTTGCCGAAAAATTACGGCAAATACCCGAGGTAGTCGAGTGCCACTATACTACCGGCCAATATGCCATTTTTGCGAAAGTTTATGCCCGAAACAATGAGCACCTGAAACAAATACTGAGTGAAAACATGCAGAAAATCCCCGGCGTCACCAGCACCGAAACGTTTATTTCGCTTGAGGAAACGTTCAAACGCGAAGTGCCTATCGCATAAACGGATACTGCTTTTTTTTAAACAATATTGAATTTCAAATTCTATCTTGAATTAAAAAACGATATCAGGAGACCTGCTATTTTCTGCTGAAATTAGATTGCTGATTGATTTTCCCCGCGGGAAGAATTTGTGTTTTGTCGCTGCTTAACCGCTTCAAACATCATAATTCCCGCTGCCACCGAAACGTTTAATGATCCGATACGTCCATGCAAGGGTATTGTCACCAATTCATCGGCAATTTTTAACAAATCATCTGAGATACCTTTATCTTCAGCCCCCATTATCAACGTACAGGGCAAGTTGTAATTGGTTTCGCAATAGAGCGCAGCGGTTTTTTCGGTTGCTGCAATAAGCTTAATACCGTTTTCCTTTAAGGTTTGGAGCGCCTGTAACGGATTTTTTACCTTGCATACCGGCACAAAATGCAGTGCGCCTGCCGATGTTTTTACCGCGTCGGAACCAATTTGTGCCGAACGGGTTTCCGGAATAATTACCGCATGAACACCCGCGCATTCGGCCGTACGTACAATGGCACCAAAATTTCGAACATCGGTAAGCTGGTCGAGGTAGAGAAAAAAAGGCGTTTCACCCTTTTCGTATGTCCGGGTTACAATCTCTTCAAGATCGAAAAAAGGCACCGGCGATAAAAAAGCGATCACCCCCTGGTGGTTTTTCCGGGTTATCCGGTTCAGTTTTTCCTCGGGCACTTTCCGTGTATTAATATTGTGCAGGCTTACCAGCTCGTAAAGCTCCTGCACCGTTCCCTCTTTCAAGCCTTTCTTCAGCAAAAGTTTATCGATAGTTTTACCCGATTTGATGGCCTCGATAACCGGCCGTGTGCCAAAGATAAAATCACTTTTTTCCATACCCTAATTTACCATGTTTTTTTCGATTTCCATTCATCGAGTTCTTCAACCGATATTTCCCATTCATATAAAATTTGTTCGTGCTGGTGTTTGGCTTTTTCATAATCGGAAAAGAGCTTTTCATCGGCACCATCCGGTTTGCTCATTTTTTCTTCCATTTGTGCAATTGCTGTTTCAAGCCCGGCAATTTTTTCTTCACGTTCCTTTATTTGTTTTTCTGCCCGTTTAATTTGCCGGTTTATTTCCTTTTTTTCTTCAAAACCCACTTCGTCAACATCCTTTTTTTGAGTTGAATTTATCCCGGTTATGTTTGCCGTTTTGTTTTTCCGTTCAAGTTCACTCAGCGATTCAATTTTCCTTTTCCGGATAAAATCGTAAATACCACCCAGGTGCTGTTTTATTTTTTTGTCCCGGAATTCATACACGCAATCAACCAACCCATCGAGGAATTCCCGGTCGTGAGAAACAACCAACACCGTACCGGTGAAATTCACCAGGGCCTGCTTCAGTATTTCTTTCGAGCGCATGTCGAGGTGGTTAGTCGGTTCGTCAAGTACCAAAAAGTTGAATGGTTCAAGCATAAGCCTCACCATGGCAAGCCGGGTACGTTCGCCTCCCGAGAGCACTTTCACTTTCTTGTCCACCTCATCGCCCGAGAACATAAAGGCACCCAGTATGTCCCGAATTTTTGTACGCACATCGCCAACCGCCACTTTGTCGATGGTTTCGAGCACGGTAACTTCACCGTCGAGCAAGTCGGCCTGGTTTTGTGCAAAGTACCCGATTTTAACATTGTGGCCAATTTTCATTTGCCCCGTGTAGTCCAGTTCGTTCATAATAACCCTTGCCAGGGTTGTTTTTCCTTCGCCGTTTTTACCAACGAAAGCAATTTTCTCACCCTGCTCAATGGTCAGATCAATGTTTTTTAGTACTTCTAACTTTCCGTATGACTTGCCCAGGTTTCTGATTTCGGCAACAAGTTTTCCCGACCGGGGTGCATCGGGGAAGCGGATGTTCAGGTGGCGGGTGTCTTCTTCTTCAATTTCAATGCGGTCGACTTTTTCAAGCTGTTTGATTCGCGACTGCACCTGCACGGCTTTTGTTGCCTTGTAACGGAACCGTTCAATGAATGTTTCGGTATCCTGAATCATTTTTTGCTGGTTGCGGAAGGCAGCCAGTTGTTGTTCGCGTTGTTCGTTTCTGAGTTTCACAAAACCGGTATAATTGGTTTTGTAATCGTAAATTTTTCCCAGCGATATCTCAATAGTACGGATGGTTACGTTATCGAGAAAAGCTTTATCGTGCGAGACCAGGATAATGGCACCTGCATAATTTTTCAGGAATTCCTCGATCCATTGGATCGATTCAATGTCAAGATGGTTGGTGGGTTCGTCGAGCAACAGCAGGTCGGGTTTTTGAAGCAACAGCTTGGCCAGCTCGATGCGCATGCGCCAGCCACCGCTGAATTCGGAAGTGGGACGCTGAAAATCTGAGCGTGAAAAGCCCAGCCCTAACAGGGTTTGTTCAATATCGGCATGAAAAGTATGGCCGCCCATCAGGTTAAAATGATCGGTCAGGTCGGTTGCTTTTTGTATCAGTTCATGGTATCCCTCCGAGTCGTAATCGGTACGCGTGGCCATTTGCTGGTTCAGCTTTTCTATCTTTTTCTCAATGGCAAGGAGGTGGTCAAATGCCTTTTCGGTTTCTTTAATTACCGTGCGGCTGTTTGAAAGATTCATGGTTTGTGGCAGATAGCCCAGCCTGGTATCTTTTGGCACAACAACAGTCCCCTCAGATGGGGATTGCAAGCCGGCAAGCATTTTCAGCAACGTGGTTTTCCCTGCACCGTTTTTCCCTGTAAGGCCAATACGGTCGCGCGGGTTCACTTTAAACGTGATCCCTTTGAAAAGTTCGAAACCGCCAAAATTCAGAAAAACCTGTTCTGCTGATACCATTTATATTGAATCTGGGGTGCAAAGATAAAAGAAATGTTGGTACTTTATTTTTTGTGACTTTGCTACTTCCAATTGTTCATGCGTGAAGATTGTGTTAATTGTTTTAATATTATTTTCAGAAAAAAAGAATCTCCATTTACCGATTGTATTCTACTACTCACCCATGTTTATCCCATGTTAACGATTATTAGCAGATTGAAGTGTAACTTTTCGTGTTACAAACTGTCATATTGGGTGAAAACAAAAAAATAATAATTGAAAAAAATTTAAAAATTATAGTCATGAAAACACAAATCTTTCTTATCGCAGCAACCTTGTTTTTTGCAACACAGTTTTTGAGCAACGAAAATCACGCAGCTAACGTCAGTTTTAATGTCGAAGTCGAAGAACAATTAGTCATTGAAGATTGGATGACAAACGATGCTTTATGGGGTATTGCCCCTGAAAAGGAATTCAAGTTTGAATCCAACGTCGTAGAAGAAGAAGAATTGGTTATAGAGGATTGGATGACCGATGATGATTTGTGGAGGCTTTAATCTGAGTTAACCGTGCATTGAAGCCAATATCATTTGCTTCAAAATTAAGAAGGGGCTGTCGGCAGGCAGTCCCTTTTTCTTTTTTGCACACCCGGGTTATGAAGTGGTCTTATTCTTCCCCGTTACTGAAATCGGGCTCTATTTTTGCCTTTTCTTCAAAGTAAGGAAAAACATCGGCAATGGTACTGAGTTGTATGCTTTCAACCACGTAAGGGATAACCATGTACGACAAACCCTCGTCGAGTTTTTTAAGGGCATCGTTTATGTCGTTGGCTAAAATCAGAATATAATTCGACACCTTTTTCTCTTTTCCCGCCTCTTCGTCAATGGTTATTAGACTGATTTTTGCTTTGAAATACCATTCACCATCAACCGATAGCACTTCGGTAATGTTCGATTTTTTAATGTTCATTACCTCAAACTCGCCGCGGGTTATTTCATTCATTTGTTTAATAATGCGGCTTTCGGCATCGGTATACGAAACAGCATCCAGCAAGTAATTGTCGTTCACTTTTCTTTCTTGCCCGCCCTGATCAATTTTCAGGTAACGCACTTTACATTCGAACCAGGTTTGCATAATTTGATTGTTTTGGCCGGCAAAATTAACAGAATATTTCTTCCGGCAATGTAGCTGGCTATACAATATTATAATTGTTCAAAAACGGGTATGGTTTTGAAGATTCCCCCAACCCGTTCGCTTTCTGATGGTGAGTTCATTTGAATTCATCAACCGGTTGCAAAAAATATTTTTATTTTTTCAGTGTTGACCCCCGCACAATCAGTTCGGCCCTTAAAACAACTTTATTCGTAATGGTGAGCGGCGAATTCCCGTTTAAATGGTTAATCATTAATTTTGAAACCAGTTCGCCCATTTCGTAGCCCTGGTAATTAACGGTTGTTAAGTTTGGTTCAACCAGCTGTGAAATGGGGTCGTTGTTAAAGCCGGCAAAAGCAATTTGTTCGGGTATTTTAACGCCATTCATTTTTAAATGTTTCATACAGCCGGCAGCACATGCATCGTTGGCAACAAACAAACCATCGGGTTTATTCTTCATTTTCAGTATTTTTTTTGCCACTTCAATCCCGCTTTCAATGCTCAAATCGGTTTCAATAATCAATTCAGGATCAACGGGAATGTTGTTTTCCGAAAGCGCCATCTTGTAACCGTTAAAGCGGTCTGCATATACATTACGGTTTCGATTGCCCCCGATGTGCATAATACGCTTACATCTCTGCCCGATCATGTGGTTTGTGGTTTCATAAGCCATTTGCAGGTTATCGATCACAACGTTTACACAATCCATGCAATCGCTTACACGATCGAAAAACAACAAGGGTATTTTTTTCCTGAAGAATGGCGAGAAGTGATCCATGCTTACCGTGTCGGAGGCAAGCGAAACAATTAACCCGTCAACACGGCTGTTGTAAAGGGTAAGTGCATTTGTTTTCTCCTTTTTTGCCGACTCAAACGACTGTGTAATAATAAGGTTATACCCGTTTTCACTTGCAATTTTTTCGATACCGGCCAATACGGTCGACATAAAATTACTGTCGAGGCGTGGCACAATAACACCCAGGGTTGAAGTGCGTTTGGTCCGTAGGTTGCTTGCAAACGTGTTGGTGCGGTAACCCATCTCTTCAGCTTTCTGCCTTATTTTCTTTTTCATTTTTTCGCTTATCGACGGGTGGTTTTTCAACCCCCGGCTCACGGTTGCAGGCGATACTTTCAATTCTGAAGCGATATCGTATATGGTTACTTCTTTCATGAGGCTTTTGATTTTTTCTTACGTGTTAAATATGTAGTTGTTACAGTCAGCAAACAAAATTGGCCAACAGGAGGTTAAACATATAAAAAATACCTGTTTCATGAAATTATTCTTCAAAATTTCGGGCTGCATATCCATTATTGGTATCTAATAATCCAACAAAAAAGAGAAATGCTCATGTAAAAATACAGAAGAAAATTAAAAATAATATGCAATCGGTTGCGTAAAATTGAATTATTTTTCATATTTGTTACCGCTAATTTCAAATTTGAACATTATCTAACTATACAATCTATGAAAAATGAATTAAAAATCAGGAAGAAAAATGCTTCCATGAAAGCTACATTCAGTTTGCCTTTTATTTCATTTGCCCTATCGTTGTTTTTTATTTTCTGCATAAGCTCCTCAGCTTTTGCCGATAATAACGATACGAAAAGGCAGGAAAGTGAGCTAACAGACAACCTTAATGAAGCGCTTCCTCAGCAAAAGACCATTACAGGTAAGGTAGTTGATGAAGACGGTATCTCACTCCCCGGGGTATCTGTAATTGTTAAAGGTTCTACCATAGGAACAATTACCGATACCGACGGTATGTATTCTTTAAATGTACCGGCTTCGGCCCGGAAACTTGAATTTTCATTTATCGGGATGTTGCCCAAAGAAGTTGAAATTGGTACAAATACGCAAATTAACGTTACCATGGAACAGGGCATCATTAACCTTGAAGAAGTGGTTGCAATCGGTTACGGTTCCATGGAGAGAAATAACGTAACGGGTGCCATCTCATCAATCAAGGCCGAAGAAATCATTAAAGCTCCTGTTCCGAATGTTGTTGAAGCACTCAGGGGACAGGTAGCCGGTGTGAAAGTATCGCGTACAAGTGGCCAGCCCGGTTCGGGTGTTGAATTCCTCATTCGTGGTAAAAACTCGCTGACTTCCGGGAACGACCCGTTGATTGTAATCGACGGTGTACCAAATACCGGCGGTAACCTGGCCGAGATCAACACAGCCGACATTGCTACCATAAACATCCTCAAAGATGCTGCTGCAGCATCAATTTACGGGGCCAGTGGTGCCAACGGGGTTGTGCTTATCACCACCAAAAATGGCCTTAGCGGAAAACCAACCTTTAGCGTTGAAGCCAGCTACGGAACCGTAGACCTTTCCATGAAACCCGAAATGTACGACGGACCGGGATACTTCCAACTGGTATACGATGCCGCTGTTGGGCGCGGAAGCTCAAAACTCGATACAGCCCAGTTGCTCGATCCCATTGAAGCGAAAAACCTGCGGGAAGGTAACTCCATCGACTGGCACGACATGCTTCTGGAACAGGGGAATACCAAAAACGTGAGCCTATCGCTCTCGGGCGGTACCGATAAATTCCATTACTACATGAACGGCGATGTTTACATGGAAAAAGGGATTGCACCAAAATCGACATACGACCGGTTTTCGTTCCGCGTAAACACCGATTATTCGCCTTACGATTTCCTCACTGTAGGTGCACGTGTACAACTGTCGAAAAGCCTGGCCGATGAGACCAGCCTTACCCTGGGACACTGGGGCGGAGCCGACTTTGGCGCTTACGTGTCGAACTCGCCACTAGGAAGCCTTTATAACGATGAAGGCCAGATGATGCCTACCGTTACCGGCGACCAGTTCCAGTACAATAACTTATGGAGGTATAACGAATCGGATGTTCACCGCAACCGTTCTAGGGTGTATGTTAACCCCTGGCTTGAGTTGAAAATACTTGACGGCCTCACATACAAGATGAATACCTTTGCTGAAGAACGCGTACAGGAATATTCCTTGTTTTATTCGTCACTCTATACCATTTCGGCACTGGATAATCCGCCATCGAACAACCAAATGACCTATGAAACAGGTAAAACCATGACTTACCTGTGGGACAATATCCTGAATTACCGGAAGGAATTTGGCGCCCACTCTGTTGACGCTACATTCGTATACGGTATCCAGTCACTCGATGCCTATACACTCAGAGCCGAAGGCGAAGGTTCATCAACCGACCTGCTATTATTTTACGACCTCAACGGTGTACCATCAGAAAAATCACAGGTAAGCCTTACGCCAAACCAATGGGGCAAAGAATATTATGTTGGTCGTGTTGGTTACGGTTATGATGAAAGGTACAACGTTACCCTGACCATACGCCGCGACGGATCGTCGAAATTTGGCCCCGATAACCGTTACGGTTATTTCCCCTCGGCGGCTGCCGCATGGAACATGCACAATGAAGGCTTTATGAGCGGTATCGGGGTGTTGGACGTATTAAAATTACGGGTCAGTTACGGTGTGATGGGTAACGACAACATCCGAAATTTTGCGTACCTCGCCACAACAAACAATGCTTCGTATGTATTCAACGACAATGTGTATACCGGTAAAACCACCGATCCGAATAACCCCGGTAACCCCTACCTGAAATGGGAAACCAGTAAACAGTTAAATACCGGTCTCGATTTTGGTTTCTTTAAAAACAGGCTGAACGGTACAATTGATTACTTCAACACGCAAACCAGCGACCTGTTACTGACCGAAAAACTGGCCTCTCACACGGGAGCTGTCGAGGTAATAAGCAACGTGGGGCAAACCAAAAGCTGGGGTATTGAAGCCAGCGTAAACGGACGTATTTTAGATGGTGATTTTAAATGGGACATGGCCATTAACTGGGCCAAAGATGTTAATGAAATTGTGAGTATCAGCCGTTTTGGCACCGATGCCGAAGGCAATGTTATTAACGACCCGGCTAATGGATGGTTTGTAGGACAGGATATAGATGTGATTTACGATTATAAATATATTGGTGTTTATCAGCTGGGTGAAGAAGAACTGGCCGAACAGATGCACGGAAGCAGATGGGGGGCAGGAAAACCAAAAATTGCCGACCTTTCCGGCCCGGTAACCGATGAGAATCCCGAGGGCGGACCTGATGGTGAAATTTCGTCCGACGACCGTACCTTCCTCGGAAGCCCAACACCCGAATGGTATGGTGGTATTCGCAATACATTCTCATGGAAAGGTTTCGAACTTACCATTCTGATCGAAGCCGTTCAGGGCGTTACTAAAATGAACGGTTATTACGGCAACCTCACCGGCCGGAACAACCAGATAGTGGTTGACTACTGGACACCCGAAAACCCAACAAATGTATGGCCTCAGCCCAATTCATCCGATGCTTTTGGCTCGTTCTTCGATGCTGCCCGGATTAGGGATGCCTCATTTGTTTCTCTACGGAACATTTCATTCGGGTACAGCCTTCCGGCCAATATCCTGAAACGTACTCCCTTTAAAGGGCTATCGTTCTACATACGCGGTAATAACTTAATGTATTTTACCGATTATACCGATTCGTATTCTCCTGAAATCGATCCATGGGAATACCCCATTACCAAAACATGGAACATCAGTACCAGAATTACATTTTAATGCATGAACATTTAAAAATTTGATCAATATGAGAAGTATAAAATTCTTTATAATAGCGGTTTTGGGGTTATGGCTGGTAACCGGTTGCGGTGACGCCATAATCGATCTGGAACCCAAAGATCAGTTCACCACCGATGTAGCCCTCTCAACCCTCGAGGGGCTCGAAGGGGCAATATACGGTGTGTATGAACGGGGACGTAACCTGTGCGAAAGCGACGATATCGGTAATTACAAATGCCTGCAAACCGACATTATCAGGGCCGGCACCCACCTGGCCGACCAGCAGGTATTGAATGCAGCCTTTTTCTGCGATGCCTTGTTTAATGGAACAAATTCAATAGTATCAGGCATTTGGGATGGTTATTACATTGGCATTAACCGCGCCAACCTGATTATTGACGGTGTTGAAAATGTAGAAATTGGCACAAGTGATAAAGATGTGGCCAGGAAAAACAACGTACTGGGGCAGGCTTACTTTTTCAGGGCTTATTACCATTACAGTTTATTGAGCCGCTTCGACCGCATAGCACTTGTTACGGCTGCCAGTGTTAACCCGAACGACCCGGTTGAACTGGTTACAAAAGATGACGTAATGCCGGTTGTTATTGAAGACCTTGAAACAGCGGTTGATTTTCTTCCCGAAACAGCTGAAGTTAACAGCGTGGGCCGTGTTTCAAAAGGTGTTGCACGTCATTTGCTGGCAAAAATGTACCTCGAGGTTGAAGAGTGGGCAAAAGCTGCCGAAACAGCCGATGCAGTTATTAACGACCCTGCTTACAAGCTGCTCGACGACCTTACAGCAATTTTCGCTATTGACAACCAGGAAAACAGCGAGTTGATTTTTTCATGGCAGTTTTCTCAAAACGATGCCAGCCACCCGCAACGTGTATCGCACCACTGGTACCCGCTTTACGATCGTGTAGTGGGTGTAGACCGCTCGTTTGAACAGGGCGCACGCCCGTGGTCACGTTTTCAGCCCAACGAATATTACTGGAGCTTATTCAATAATAACGATAAAAGGCTGGAGGCATACCACCACCGGTGGTGGTTCTACGATTCGGAAACCGATGAACTTCCTTCAGGAAAACAAATTGGTGATACGGTAAAAGTTGAAGATGGTTTTACCGTTTCCCTTGAAATGGAAATCGGAAGGGCCATTCAGCCCACAACCGCCAAGTACGACGAAAATTCCGATCTGCTCGGTAAAGACGTGAACGAATCGAGCGGTTTCAGAAACATCATAGTTTACCGCCTGGCAGAAACATACGTGGTTGCCGCCGAAGGTTACATGCGCTCGAACAATAACGGCAAAGCACTCGAACGCCTGAACGCCCTGAGAAAAAGGGCCGGCGTTGCCGATCTGACATCAATCGATCAAAATATATTACTGGAAGAACATGCCCGTGAACTGGGTCACGAAGGCCACCGTTTCGATATGCTAAAACGACTGGGTATTTTGCACAGCCAAATTCAGGCAAATAGCCCCGATGTGGCCGAATACATGGAACCATACCATGTAAGCTGGCCAATTCCACGAACGTTTATCGATTTAACCAGAGTTGAGCAAAACGAAGGTTATAACGAATAAGTAGTTAGGTTTTTAGAAGTGTTGAGGGCTGCCGCAAGGCAGCCTTCTTCATTTAACAGCAAAAGTGAATTTTTTTGTAAACGGGTTACGCTTCTTTTTTTTATAAACAGAAGCAGATTCTTACCTAAAATTTGTATCTTGGATTATGTTCCTCTCAGTGTTCTAACACGAATAACATGTTCTTTAGGCAATTCATTGAGCTTGCCTTATTTTAATTGTAATTGTTTAACCTTATATCAGTTAATGATGAAACGAATTGTAGTTTTTTCCGCCATTTTTCTCATGGGCTTTGCAGCAATGAAACCCGGGAATGCAAACCCGCTCGCAGAAAGTTATATTTCTGACCGGGGTAAAAGCGCCGATTTCTTCTTAATTGCCGATGGCATACCGGCACCAATCGTCATCAGTGCTTTCGATTACCCAGGCGTTATAAGGGTAGCAAAATATTTTCAAGCCGACTTGCTAAAGGTTTCAGGTACCGAACCCAAACTTTTACTCGATGCCATGCCACAGGCACAACAGGTAATCATTGCAGGTACAATAGGCAAGAGCCCGCTTATTGATAAACTGGTTGAAGACGGGAAGATTGATGTGGCCGAAATTGAGGGGAAATGGGAAAATTCCCTGATCGAAGTAATTGAAAACCCGGCCCCAAACATCGCAAAAGCCTTGGTTATTGCCGGAAGCGATAAGCGCGGCACCATATACGGTTTGTTCGATTTGTCGGAAAAAATGGGTGTATCGCCCTGGTACTGGTGGGCCGATGTACCAATTGAAGAGGAAAAAAACCTGTATGTAAAAAAAGGGCGCTACAACCTTGGCGGACCGAAAGTAAAATACAGGGGAATATTTTTAAACGACGAAGAACCCTGCCTGGGCCGCTGGGCCGTTGAAAACTACGGGGGTTTTAACCACCTGTTTTACGAAAAAGTTTTTGAACTAATACTTCGCTTAAAAGGAAATTACATTTGGCCGGCCATGTGGTGGGCAAGCTTCAATGCCGACGATCCGGCAAACACTGCCCTTGCTCACGAACTGGGCATTGTTATGGGAACCTCGCACCACGAACCCATGGACCGTGCCCATGCCGAATGGAAAGCCAAAAAGGACAAAGGGGCGTGGAATTACGAAACCAACGCCGAAGAACTGCGCGAATTCTGGCGCGAGGGCATCGAACGCATTGGCAACCGCGAAGTAATCGTGAACATGGGCATGCGCGGCGATGGCGATATGGCCATGAGCGAGGAAACCAACATTGCCCTGCTGGAAAAAATTGTGAAAGACCAGCGTAAAACCATTGCCGAAGTTACCGGAAAACCCGTTGAAGAAACTCCTCAGATGTGGGCACTTTATAAGGAAGTACAGGATTATTACGACAAAGGCATGCGCGTGCCCGACGATATTACACTGTTGCTGTGTGACGACAACTGGGGCAACATACGCAAATTACCAAAACCGGGAACCGATTACCGTTCGGGCGGATACGGCATTTATTACCATTTCGACTACGTGGGCGGGCCCCGTAATTACAAATGGGTCAACACTGTTTCGGTACCACGCGTTTGGGAACAAATGAACCTGGCATACGAACACGGCGTAAAAGAGTTGTGGCTGGTGAATGTTGGCGACCTCAAACCCATGGAGTTCCCCATCTCCTTTTTCCTCGATTATGCCTGGAACCCCGAGGCAATTCCGGCCGAAAAACTGCCCGATTATACACTTGCCTGGGTAAAACAGCAATTTAACGATCAGTATACCAAGGACATTGCACGACTCCTTAACACCTATACAAAATTCAACAGCCGGCGCAAACCCGAACTCCTTGAGCCCGGCACTTACAGCCTGGTAAACTACAACGAAGCCGAAAGGGTTGTTAACGCTTACAAAGAACTGGCCGATGAGGCACAAAAAATTCCCCGCCGGTTCACGTTCGATTCCGATTATGCCGATGCCTATTACCAGTTAATACAACACCCCATTGAAGCCTGTGCAAACCTGAACGAATTGTATTACCTCGTTGCTCAAAACCGCTTGTATGCCGAACAGGAACGGGCCATTACCAATGAAATTGCTGACGATGCCCGTGAACTTTTCGAAAAAGATGCCGAAATTACCAAATATTACCACA
Organism: Prolixibacteraceae bacterium; assembly: GCA_021740385.1. Taxonomy (GTDB): domain Bacteria; phylum Bacteroidota; class Bacteroidia; order Bacteroidales; family Prolixibacteraceae; genus DAIMEA01. The sequence continues at coordinate 20,216 of JAIOZY010000015.1, forward strand.
CCGAGCTTTCGGATGGCAAATGGAACAACATGATGAACCAAACACACATTGGTTATACCTACTGGCAGCAACCCCCTAAAAATTCAATGCCCGATGTTGAAGTCATCCAGGTCCGGTCGGGCGAAGCACTTGGTGTTATGGTTGAAGGGTGCCGTGAATCGTGGCCAACCGACGATGTTGAGCTCAGCCTTCCGGTATTCGACCCCGTTAACGACCAAACGTTTTACATCGAGCTTTTTAACAGGGGAGATAAACGCAGCTCTTACGAAATATCGGCACCGTGCGACTGGATTAATATCTCAAGCACGAAAGGCCGTATTCGAGACATCGAAAGGGTGAACATAAACATAACCTGGCGCAAAGCCCCCGATGGAGACCAACGGGTGCCGCTAACCATCACAGGCCCCGAAAACGATACGGTTGCCGTTTATGTTGAAATACTAAATCCCGGCGATGATGTTGTAAAAAATGCCAAAGGATTTGTCGAAAACCAGGGTTGCGTGGCCATTGAAGCACCCAATTTTTCAACCAATATTGAGGGCACTTCGGCGAAATGGGAATTGATACCGGGACTTGGACGCACAATGAGCGCAATGCACCCCGTGCCGGTTTATTCGGCACCACAAACACCCGGTGAAGGTTGCCCTGTGCTTGAATACGACTTCTTCACCTTCCAGACCGGCGATTACACAGTGAGCCTTACACTTTCACCAACCCTTAACATTTACAACGACGAAGGACTCGAAGTGGCCGTTTCGGTCGACGAAGAAGAACCGGTAATCCTGAACATGCATAGTGATTTTTCGTTTCACGACTGGGAAGAAGCTGTGCGTACCAATTCCATCGTGTTAAAATCGGATCATACGCTTACACAGTTCGGGAACCATAAACTGCGGGTATGGATGGTCGATCCCGGCGTGGTACTCGAACGAATAACCATTTGCACCGGTGAACCGAAATATTCATACCTTGGCCCACCGGAAAGTAAGCAGGAATAGTTAAGACAACATCCCCCGGCTTTTTTTTTGTTCCACCCCCCTTTTTTAGTTTTTCCCCACTTTGCAAAAGAACCTGTAACGATGAATGAGGAGAGTATGTGTATTTTTTTTACTAATAAAATGAAAATGAAACGAGAAAAGCAGATTATTGGTTTTTTAGCAATTGTTTTTTTAATGCAATTGTCGTTAACAACACATTCGCAAAAACCGGCGATAAACGAAAAGGAATATTACGAAACCCGGGGATTGAATGTGATCGTTTTCACCAATTGGTACAACGGGGCTTTCGGCGATGAAAAAATGAGCGGGATAGAAATAATCCACCACGAAACGCGCACAGCAACAAACGGTGATGTGCGGCTTGAACCAACACCCGAGCAATGGGATCCGGTACCAACATTCAACGGGCGGGAAGTGGACCGTGAAAACGGGATTATTGAAGCCCGGTTATCATATCCCGGTTACGAATTCGATTACACCGTTAAAACCCGCGCTGCAAACGACGGTTTACTGGTAAGCGTTACCATTGACAAACCCCTGCCCGAAGAACTGGTTGGTAAGGCGGCTTTTCATATTGAATTTTTACCGGCAGCTTATTTCGAAAAGGCATACCTGATGGACGGAAAACCCGGCACTTTCCCCCTCTACCCATCGGGCCCGATGACCTTGAACGATGCCGGCGAACCCGATCCGCTTCCCCTTGCCAGCGGCATGAAACTGGTTTTGGCGCCTGAAGATACCCTGCGCAGGGTAACGGTTGAATCACTGTCGGGCAAATTGTGGTTGTACGACGGCCGCAATAAAGCCCAAAACGGCTGGTTGGTACTTCGGACACTCATCCCCGAAAACAAAACAGGCAAAGTAGTAGAATGGAAAATTACCGCCAATACGGTTGAAAACTGGGTACGCAAACCGGTAATTGCCCATTCGCAACTGGGCTACCACCCCGATCAGCCCAAAAAAGCCATCGTTGAACTCGATAAAAACGATACCGCGGATAAAACAGCACAACTGATACGTATTTCGGAAAATGGCCAAACAAAAGTGGTTAAATCGGCACCACTCGATAACTGGGGCGGCTATTTACGCTATCATTATAAAACATTCAATTTTTCCGAAGTGAAGGAGGAAGGGGTATATTGCATTCGGGTTAATGATGTTCAAACAGCCCCTTTCTGCATTGCTGCCGACGTATACGATAATGTATGGCAACCGGCACTCGATGTTTTCATGGCCGTGCAAATGGACCACATGCTCGTAAACGAGGCGTACCGTATCTGGCACGGCAAATCGCACATGGACGATGCCCTGCAGGCACCGGTAAACCATACCCACTTCGATATGTATGCACAGGGGCCAACAACCGACACACCTTACGAACCCGGCGAACACATTCCCGGCCTCAATATTGGCGGCTGGTTCGATGCCGGCGATTTCGACATTCGCACCCAAACCCAGTACCACACCGTGATGCAAATGGTTCATGCCTGGGAAGACTTTAACATCGAAAGCGATGAAACCCTTATTGACCAGGAACGGCGCTATGTGGATATTCATTATCCCGACGGGAAACCCGACCTGTTGCAGCAAATTGAACACGGCACACTGGGTTTAATTGCCCAACACCGTGCCTGCGGACATGCCATACCGGGAATTATTGCCCCCGACATTTCGCAATACACCCACCTGGGCGATGCAGGCAGTAAAACCGACAACCTGGTGTACAACCCTTCGTTAAGCGAGCTGGATAACAACGGTTTTGAAAGCGGCATTTTTGACGACCGCTGGGCGTTTACCAGCCGGTCGACAGCTTTGAACTACGGATCGGCAGCGGGATTGGCCGCGGCCGCAAGGGCTTTAAAAGGATACAATGATGAGCTTGCGGCTGAATGCATAGAAACAGCCCAAAAAGTATGGGACGAAGAACATGCCAAAGAACCCGATATTTTCAGGGTGGGGAATACCACCGGCGGAAATCTTTTATCGGAAGAACTTACAGCAGCCGTTGAATTGCTTGCAACAACCGGAGAAGCAAAATATGCCAACAGAATTGAAGAGATATTTAACAGCCCCGATACGCGCTTCATGTTCATGTCGACCCTGTTTGTAAGGGCCATACCAAACATGCCCGGGGGATTTAAAAGCAAGGTAAAGGAAAAGCTTGCCGAAATGTTGGAACGCATGAAACAATTTGGTACCGATAACCCTTTTGGCGTACCCATAACCCGCGGTGGCTGGGCCGGAGGGGGCACTGCCATGAACCACGGCATTTCGCACTACCTTTACCATAAGGCCTTCCCCGATTTGGTACCTATTGATGCGGTTTTTGACGGCTTGAATTACATTTTGGGCTGCCACCCGGGTTCCGATATTTCGTTTGTTTCGGGTGTTGGAACCGTTTCAAAAAAAGTGGCTTACGGGAATAACCGGGCCGATTATTCCTTCATTGCCGGGGGCGTAGTGCCGGGTGTGATAATACTTCCACCCGATTTTCCCGAAAACAAGGAAGACTGGCCATTCCTTTGGGGCGAAAACGAATATGTAATACCCATGTCGGTGAATTATATGTACCTGGTGCATGCCGTGAAAGATATTTTGGGAAGATAACCCATAAATTAGTAACTTTTTTCATGGGTGTAAATATTTATTCGGGCATAAACTTCGTTCTAATTGAGTAACTAAGCAGACTATTTCTTATTTTTAAACCCTGCAAGAATAAACATACATTGACATGAACCTGTTTAAACGAATGAAGCCCACGGCTTTAATTGAAAAAGAGCGAAAAAAGATCCGCGACGATTATAAAATCTATTGTTCGGTTGAGAATTCCGAAAAACTGAAGGAATTTTTTACTCTTCAGGAACGGGTGGAATCCATCCCTTTTGTCGAGAAAAAAAAGGAAATTGAATCGTTGCGTTTTAAAGGTTCACCCGAGGAACAATTGCTGAAAAAGTATGCGAAGCTTCAGAAAAACAAAAAACTGACTCGCTACCTCGAAACGCTTGATTCGGCCGAGCTGTCCCGCTTTAAGGAAATTGAAGCAAAAGAAATCCCCATCCGCTTTAAGGAATTGGAGCACTATGTGAAAGGCGGGGAGTTTAAGAGCGACCGCAAGGTGTTTAAACAAGAACAAAAGAGAACCAAAAACGATGCTCAAAAGTGGGAAGATACACCGGAGTTTAAAAAATTTGAAGAATATCAAAAATTGAAAGATTCGGCCGATGTCCGGTTTTATTTTCGTTTCCTGAAATCGGCAGCATATAAAAATTTTTTAAAGGTAAGCGGCTCGTCATTGCTTAATCAATTCGAAGACATCAATGAAGAAATTTCTACCGATAAGTTTAAGGAGAGAAAAGCCTACCTTGAAGATGAAAAACGGTATGAAAAAACCGATGACTATAAACTTTTAAGCCGTTTCAGGGAGCTCGATGCCGACCCTGAAATAAAACTGTACCTTAAATACAACGATACGGATGCTTTCCGCTTTTTCAGAAAATGGGAACCCGCTTTTTCCGATGAGTTTGATAACCCGATTGATAAAAAAACTTGGTCGTTTGTAACACCGCTTGCCCAAAAAGGCCCCGGGAAAAACTATTCGGTTGGCAAACAGTTACAGTACTACAACCTGTCCGATAATTTTTCAATCGAAAACAGCATTCTTACACTGCAAACCCAGGCCGAAAAGATTGAAGGAATATACTGGGACAACCAATATGGATTCATCGTCAGGGATTTTGCTTATGCCTCGGGGGTGATGCATAACCTTGGAAGTTTCAAACAAATGTACGGGCATTTTGAGCTTAAGATTAAAGCTTCCAGAGTGAAAGGGGTTGTGAGTTCGGTCTCATTGGTCGACGAAGAAGAAGAATTTGCCATCAGGTTGTTTACGCGCGACGGGCAAAAAACTTTTGGCGGATTGGTATATGCCGAACAGGACCGCAAAATTTTTAAGCCCATCCGGCTGAAAGTACCTTCGAGCGGGTATGTAATTGTTCAGATAAACTGGTCATCCGAACGCATATCGTGGAAGGTTAACTGCAAAAATATGGGAAGTATTTACGAGAAAATCCCGCTTGTAAAGCTTGGTTTAAGAATTGAATCGGAAGTATTGAAGGATACAACCAACCTGCCCCACCGTACCGATATTGACTGGATCAGGTGTTTCAAAGCACGTTCGTAAATCAATTTTCCCTTATGGCCGTTTTCAGAACGAATATTATTGACGCCCGGGCCTGGGCCGACAGCATGGACGTAATGATTACCGTGTGTGACATGAACGGGACCATTGTTTACATGAACAAGGCTGCTGTTATGGGTTTTCATAAATATGGCGGGAATAACCTGATCGGGAAATCAATTTTCGACTGCCATAACCCCGACTCGGTTGCAAAAATTAAAGAAATGCTGCAAAACCCCGAAAGCAATACCTACACCATTGTGAAAAACGGCGAAAAAGAACTGATTCACCAGTTTCCCTGGATGGAAGGCGCCGAGCACAAGGGTGTTATCGAGTTCTCGTTCAAAATCCCGGTCGATATGGAGAACAAAGTGCGATAGATGCCTGGGGGAAGCACCACAACCACTACATGAATAATAAATATTAGCGTTTTACTACAATTCCTTAATCGCTGTACATCCGCTATAGATACGGCGACACGCGGTACGCGATATTCTTTAGAAATTGGATCAAACTTCTGAAAAGGCAATTCTAATCAGTTCTGTCTTCCCGGAAAAGCATAGAAACGATAAAAAGATACTACGGAACTACTTTCACAATTTTTATTGTTGAATATTCCCTGCCGTTCAGTTGGCAACGTGCTCTTAAAACGTGCCTGCCGGGCGTGAGGTTTTCAGAATAACCGATTTTCCACAAATGCCCCGAGGGCTGGTATCCCGGTATCCAGTTGTCGCGGTTGGCCCTTCGTTTGTGGTTCCGCACAATAATGGGGTCGTAGTCGATTGTATAATCCATCTTCAGCCAGGGCCCGTCATCAATGCTGCATTCAACCGTTGTTTCATTATCACCATCGAAAACATTCACGTAAATGGCCTCTTGCGGGAGCGAATCGAGCTGAATTGAAGCCGGAGGTGAACTAAACCTGAGTTGATAACCAGGATCCTTTCCGCCAGGGATAAACGTTTTTTTTGCGTTTTTTTGCCCGAATTCATAACGATAAATTCCCGGTGGCGACCCATCCATACAGGTGGCATCGGGGATACTGTCGAGGCCATACGGACCAACCCACCAGCCACCGCAGGCCGCCCCGGCAATGTGCCCTATAAAGGTGCCACGGCCAAACCAGTAAGTGGTGTCGGTGTAATTCCACGATAGGTTCAAATGGGCGTGACCGTAAATACCTAAAATGCTTTCGAACGGTTCAAGAATTGAAAAAACGCTTCTCAGGGTAGTTGAATCGGCAAATTGTGGCACAAGGGGAATGTGTGCCATTAAAACAATTTGACGGCCGTGAGGCACAAGCTGAAGGTTTTGCTTCAGCCATTTTAGCTGTTGAGGATAAATATCACCGGTATACCCTCCCCGACGCTTTTCTTTTTTGTCCCACCCCTGGTACCAAACGGTATTGAGCACCACAAAATGCGTGTTGCCCCGGTTAAAGGAATAATAATCGGGGCCAAAGTATTTCCGGTATGTTTCCGATTGCAGTTCATACCCTTTTGACCGGTAATTGATGTCGTGATTTCCGAAAACCATGTAAACGGGTGTTTTTAGTGGCTGAAGCACTTCTATAATATCGGGGTATACATCGAGGTAATTATCGGCAATATCACCCAGGAATACGTTAAAATCAACTTCATGTGAAAACAGTTCGGGCATAATCAGTTCCTGGAAAAACTCAATCTCTTTGCTTGTGGGGGCCTGAATATCACCTATCATGAAAGCATTGACCAGCTCCCTGCTTTCAATTTTTTCAAGCGGGAAGTACAGGCTGTCGTTATCAAACGTTGGTTTTTCAATCCCCTTGTACCTGAAATTTGTTTTGGGGGGGTTGCTGTAACATATTTTATAAAACCCGGGAATACCCGTTTCCTGCATGTGTGAACGGAAACCATCGGGCTGAATGACAAAAACGATGTCGTTTGTTTGAAGAGGTATGGAAAAAGTGCCGTTGTTTTGGGTAAGCACGATGGTATCGAGCGATGAAACGGCAATGCCTTGCAGGGGCTGGTCGGAGGCATCGAAAACCCGGTTATTGTTTTTATCCCAAAAAACCTTTCCAACTGCCTGTTTTTGCGAAGCATTAAGTAATAATACCGGAAATAAGAACAGGAAAAATAAAATCGTTATTTTCATTGCAGATTATTTAAAAAGCACGTTCGTTAAATAACACGAAGCCCAGGCTTAATGAAAAGAACCATTTTTGGCCCTGTTTGTCGAAATAATTGATCTCGGCACTTACAGGCCCTGCCTGTGTGTGTATAACCAGGGCGGCCATACCCGAAAAGTAAAAATGTTGAAAGATTTTGTCTTCGTAACTTACCAGGTTGTTATCGTCGGCCTTAAATTGCATGATGGGTGCCATACCATACGCCTCTGCCCTGAAATGCATGTAGTCGCTGATTTTAACAAGTGCCTTTCCGCCAAGGGCAAAGTATTGGTTAGCCCTGAAATTTCCGATGTATTTCGACCGGCTGAGGGGTGTTGGCATAAACGCCGGCGCAGCAATTAACGTTGAAGTATAATTGCTGTAAAATGTATTGTTGTTGAAAACCGCTTCGCCCATTGCTCCCACCGTGAAAGTGTTGTTCAGTTTAAAATATTGATCGTATAAAGCTTTTATCTGAAAATAACTGTGATCGCTTTCAGCATTTTTCATCACAGGAGCTGTTGTGCCCGGCGTAAATGTTTCGGTACCGTATATGTATCTGAATGACATGAACTTTCGGCCGCCCTCGGTTGGATATTGTTTGTAGTCGTAATTTTTTTGATCGACTTTAATATGGGCCGTGAAAGCCGAAAATTTGGTTTCGTCCATTTCATCACCCCAATCGAAAAAGTTGGTTTGGTAATATTTATCGGACGCATTCGACCAGGCAGCACCAAAATCGATCACCCCGGTTTTAACAAAGGGAATACCCCCTTCAATATTGACATTATTCTCGTTCCTGATTATATACGAAGGGTTAATGTCTTTAAACATGATGTCGCTGTTCGTAGCTGTATAGTCCCACGAGTTGAGGGTGAAACGCGTTGAAATGTAAAACGGCTTGCGGGTAGGTGAATCCATACGGCCGCCAATTGAAAACGAATTATAGAATCGGCCAAAGTATGCATTAGCACTAAAGTTGTACGACATGGTTTGAAATGTCTTGAAATTTGTTTCAACATAGCCAAAAGTACTCGATTGCGTTGTAAGCAGGCCGCCAACTTCAAAATCGAAAGGTTTTCGGGGTTCAACTTTCAGGTGAAGGTCGAAAAAACCTGTACGCTTGTTGTAGTGCGCAATGGGCCTGATGGATTTTATCTGCTCATCGGATATCAGCTTAAAATACGAGTCGCGCAACTGTTTCACACTTATCACCTGTTCATTGAGCTTAATTGACTGGATGATGTATTTCCGCTGCATATCGTTGCTGATGCCCTCAACCTGTATGTTGTTAAACACAAGCGGGGGTTTACGACCGTTAAACGCTTCCCGGCTCGTTTTGACGTCTTCCTTGTCAACCCTGCGGGCAATCATCTGCTTTATTGAATCGATTTTGGCCAGTGCCGTCTCCTCGCCTCTTTTGTTGGTATAATCTACTTTTTGAAAATCGAGCAGACCAACATTTTCGAGTTTTGTTTCCAAAAGTACACCAATACTGTCGGGAATATTGTAATTGGTTATTTGGGTCACCATGGTTTCAATCTGGCTGAATAAATCCTCGGTGTCGTACTTTTCGCCCAATTGCGTCACTTTATGCCCGATGATAATATCGGGATTAAATTCATCCTTCATTACATCGGTGGGGAAGTTGTTTACAATACCCCCGTCGAATAGAAGTGTACCGTCTTTTTCTATGGGCTTAAAAACGAAGGGGAATGTCATTGAAGCCCTGATGGCTTCGCTCAAATCTCCGCTTTTGTGAATAATGGCTTTGTTCCTGTATATATCGGTAGAGACACACCGGAAAGGAACCATCAGTTTGTTGAAATCGCCATTACAGGCAGCCGTTGTTTGTGCCATGAGCTGCATGAAAGCAAAGTCCATTTGCCGTTCGGGTATCAGGTTTATGGGGAAAATAACCTTGAGTTTATCCTCTTTCCGGGTTATGTCGAGTTTAACCCAACCGGGGCCTTCATCTTTACGTTTAAAGTAATACAGGTCCTCTTTGTCGAGTTTACCTGTCGACCATAGTTTGAATTCATCCGATTTAAAAAGTTTAATCATATCATCGGTTGAATAGCCCGAGGCGTAGAGTCCGCCAATAATGGCCCCTATTGAAGTTCCGGTAACATAATCGATGGGAATACCGTTTTCTTCAAGCACCTTTATTACCCCAATATGCGCCATCCCTTTGGCGCCGCCACCGCTTAAAACGAGCCCAACACTTTGCGCCCCTGAAGAAAGGCAAAAAGCAATAAATATTATGAGAAATAAAATTCTTGGCATTGTTCGCGTTTTATACATTATGATTCAACTTTACTTTTTAACGATTGAAAACCCTCTCCAAGTATCTCCCGGGTATCCATTACGGTAATAAATGCATCGGGGTCGATTGAATGTATGTAATGTTGCAATATGGCAACTTCGCGCCGGCTTACAACGGTAAAGATAATTTCTTTTTCGTCATTGGTGTACATGCCCTTCCCGGCAAGGCAGGTGCCTCCACGTTCAAGGCCTTCAAGTATTTTTTGCTTGATTTTTTCGTGTTGGTTCGAAATTATGAACAGTGCTTTGTTGTAATTCCGCCCTTCGAGGGTAAGGTCTATGGCTTTACCGGTAATGTAAATAACTACCCAGGAATAGAGTGGTATTTTCCAGTCCTGGAAAACGGCAAGCCCGAAAAGAACAATGACCGAGTCGACATAAATAAGCAGTTGCCCCACCTGGATGCTTGTGTATTTTGCAATGATCATGGCAATAATATCGGATCCGCCCGATGTTGCCCTCGATTTGAATATGAGGCCCAGCCCGAAACCAATTAAAACACCACCAAATACGCACGAAAGCAGCACATCGTCGACAAGTGGCGCATCGCCAATTTCGCGCATCCATGTGATGCCGTCGATAAAAACAGAGGTAAGCACAAAGCCCAGGATGGTTTTGATTCCAAACCGCGGCCCCAGGATTTTAATCCCGGCCCATGTAAGGGGTATGTTCAATACCAAACCAAACAGGCCTATTGGAATGCCATTGGGCCAAAACGAAAACAAACCCGCTGTAAGGTAATGCACAACAATGGCAATACCGTAAACACCACCGGGCACAATTTTGTGCGGGGTAATGAAAAATACAAACCCGGCTGCGAGAATAAAAGCACCTGCCAGTACAAAAAAATAGTCGGTAATCCACCGGGCTTTAAACGTTTGTTTTTTCAACGGAAAAATCATGCGTACATAAAAAAGTAACGTGCAATTTTGCACTTGCAAATTATAAGTAAAGACTGAAAGAATCAATGACCGTTGAAAGTTTTATGATAAAAAAAATCCCCTCATCGAATGATGAAGGGATCGCTATGAATTGGAATTCCTTTTAATTCATCTTTCTTTCTTTAATACGCGCCTTTTTACCGGTTAACTTACGGAAATAATAAATACGCGACTGGCGAACTTTTCCTGTCTTGTTGATCTCAATTTGTTCGATAAAAGGTGAGTTTACAGGGAAAATACGTTCAACACCAACACTTCCCGACATTTTTCTGACGGTAAATGTTTTTGCTTTTCCTGTTCCTTTAACCTGAAGGACGACGCCCCTGAAATTCTGGATACGCTCTTTGTTCCCTTCAACAATCTTATAGTGAACCGTTACCGTATCGCCTGCCCTGAATTCGGGATGTTGTTTTGCTTCCTCTTTTGCAAATGCATCCTGTACAATTTTAATAGCATCCATTTTCTTAACATTTAATGGTTTAAGTCGCAATGTTACCTGTTTGTCTGTAGTGGTAAGAGATTACGCTTGCTTTTTAAAGCGCCGCAAAAATAGGCATTTTTTTTAATTGTAAAAAGGGTAACGGAATAAATTGTGAAATTCCATCACGGCGTTCGTCGGAATCAAATAAAAAAATCATTAGTGTCCGGTAAAAAAAGAATTCAAATTCCAAATCTCATTCCGAAACCGGTCATAAAAAACACGCAGACAAAAACATAACCCCATTCTATTGAGCATGTTAGAATTTAATAAACCAACTGTTTATACAGGAAAAGCGCCCCCGGTAACCGAAGACGCCAGACCAAATGTTTAACTTAACTTTATTGCAACAGTGAACGTACTTTTTCTGAAATGACTTTGCCATCGGCTTTTCCTGCAAGTTGCTTCGTGGCAATTCCCATAACCCGGCCCATGTCTTTCATTGTTTGGGCGCCGGTTTTTTCAATAATTTCCTTTATCATTTGGGTAAGTTCTTCATCACTGAGTTGTTCGGGCAAAAAACCTTCATAAACAGCAACCTGGTCCAGCTCGGCTTTTTCAAGGTCGGGGCGGCCCTGTTGGGCATAAAGTGTTGCCGAGTCTTTACCTTGTTTGGTTAGTTTCGTGATGAGCTTTAAAGCAACATCGTCACTCAACTCACCCGAAGCGCCTGCAGCCGTTTTGGCTTCAAGCATCACTTTTTTTATGTTCCGTAAAGCTTCAAGCCTGACTTTGTCCTTGGCTTTCATTGCTTCCTTAATTCCGTTGTTGATATCGTCAAATAGTGCCATAATTTTTGTTTTTAAATTTGTATCCGAGGTTAAACATTTCAGTATTGATATTGAACATATCCCGTCAATCAACATTGTCGTGTATATAACTGTTTTTGTCACTCAGGTATATTTCATTGTTTTCGTCGGTCGACAGTGAAAAACGCGAAACCTTTTTATTGTCCTTTTTCTGATCGTTTCCTTTAAACAGCATTTTTCGGCGTTTGTAAGCGGGTACAACCTCAAGCTTTTCAATATCTTCTTCTTGCGAATTGCTAAAGTCGGTGTTAAAGCTTGTTTTCATTGATGGGTCATCCTGCGGATTTGTCCCCTTGCTTACCGAGGTATACAAACTGTCGAAATCATCAACCGGTCTTTCAACCTCAAAATGGATCGACTCCTGCCGGGGCGCGGGTTGTTCGTCACTTTGTTTTGCGGCCGGTTTTTTTTCTGTTTGCTGTGGGTTTCCGGTTAGCGTATGGTAGGTTTTTTCAACTTTTTGGGTAGCCAGTATTTCTGGGATTGAACTGGTGCTAAAACCCGTAGCAATAATTGTTAGGGCAATATCATCGTTCAGGCTTTCATCTTTGCCGTTGCCCCAAATCAAATCGGCATCGTAGCCGGCACGTGCCTGCACGTAGTCGGTAATCTGGCCAATTTCGTCCATGGTAATTTCATTTTCGCCCGATGTTACATTAAGCAAAATGTTACGTGCACCTTTTATGTTGTTGTTGTTTAACAAGGGTGATGTCAACGCGCTTTCTACCGCTTCAATTGCCCGGTTATCGCCCGTTGCCATTGCCGAGCCCATAATGGCCACACCGCTTTGGCGCATAACCGTTTCAACATCGGCAAAATCGACATTTATGTAACCGTGAACGGTAATGATTTCAGCAATGCCTTTAGCGGCAGTTGCCAGTACATCATCGGCTTTCGAAAAAGCTTCTGAAATTTTGAAGTCGCCGTACATTTCACGTATCCGCTCGTTGTTGATTATCAGGAGCGAATCGACATGGTCTTCGAGCTCTTTAATACCGTCAATAGCTTGTTGTATGCGGCGTTTACCCTCATTTCTGAAAGGGATGGTTACAATGGCCACCGTGAGCAGGTCGAGGTCGCGGCAGGCTTTTGCAATAACAGGCCCGGCACCGGTTCCCGTACCACCGCCCATCCCGGCAGTAATGAATACCATTTTGGCATGTTCGCCAATGGCGTGTTTTACATCCTCGATGTTTTCGATGGCAGCCTGTTTGCCAATTTCGGGTTTGTTGCCGGCTCCCCGTCCTTCGGTAAGCGAAGAACCCAGTTGTACTTTGCGTTTAACCGGACTGTTGGATAAAGCCTGGGCATCGGTATTGCAAATAATAAAATCGACATCTTTTATACCCTTTCGGCACATGTGGTTAACAGCGTTGCTACCACCGCCGCCAACACCAACTACTTTAATAATTGCCTCTTCTTTCAGGGGCATGTCAAAACTTGTTATAATATCTGGTTCCATGTTGTTGTCATTTTAATTTTGCATTACTACATATCGGCGCTGTTTTCTTCAAAAAAGAGGTCGAGTTGGCGCATCAGCCAGCTATTTTTTGATTTCTGTTTTCCTTTTGAAACATTCCGCGCTTTTACTGCATCTTTTTGCTTTTTTCTACTTTCATTTTCCTTATCTTCCGGCCCTTCCTCCTCAGCCGTAACTGCCATTACAAGCTCTTCATTTTCGGGACTGTCTTCGTTTTCAGGAATGAATACCGGTTCGCTTTCATCATCCAGTTCGTGTTTTTCTTCAGGTTCTTTATCGAGCTTCTGAATGATTTCAGAAGGATTCACCTTAAACCCGGTTGCCGTTACCGTAACACTTACCGTGTTTCCCAGCTTCATGTCGATACCGTTACCCCATATTATATTGGCTTCTGAACCGGCTTTATCCTGGAGGAATTCGATAATTTCACCAATTTCGCCAATGGTAATTTCATCTTCGCCCGAAACGATGTTGAGCAATATATCTTTAGCGCCCATGATGCTGTTGCTGTCGAGTAACGGTGATACAAGTGCATTTTTTGCAGCCTCGAGTGCCCTGCCCGACCCTTCGGCCAGCCCGGTCCCCATAATAAACACTTTACTGCCGGACAATACCGTGTGCACATCGGCAAAGTCGATGTTGATGTTTCCGTGCAGGGTAATGATTTCGGCTACCCCTTTAACAGCCGTGGCCAGTATTTCATCGGCTTTTGAAAAGGCTTCAGAAGCCGGCAGGTTACCGTAAATGTCCCTTATTTTTTCGTTATTTATAACCAGCAGGCTATCGACATGCTCCCTGATTTTTTCCAGGCCTTCGAGTGCCTGGTTGTAGCGTTTTTTTCCTTCCGACTGCGAAGGGATTGTAACAACAGCAATCGTGAGTATTTTCAGTTCCCGGCAGGCTTCGGCAATAATTGGTGCCGCACCTGTACCCGTTCCACCACCCAGGCAGGCTGTAATAAACACCATGTGGGTATCGTTGGCAAGGAATTCTTTTATTTCTTCAACACTCTCGATTGCTGCCTGTTCGCCCAATTCGGGCATATTGCCTGCCCCCCGTCCCATGGTAAGCGACTGGCCAAGCTGAATGGTTTTTGGAACAGGGCTGTTTTGAAGCGCCTGTGCATCGGTATTGCAAATAACAAACCCAACACCGGCGATGCCTTGTTCAAACATATAATTGACGGCATTGCCACCACCACCACCAACACCAATAACCTTAATCTGGGCCGACTGGTTTGGTTCACAACAAAAATTCAATAATTCTTCAGACATACACACCGGTTTTTACATTTCTGAATCTTCTTCGTTAAAAAACAGGGTGAGTTTTTCGACTACAGCTCCCCCGAAATTAAATTTTGGCCGTTTTCGCTTTTTTACAATCATATCTTCATTCAACGTGTTTTCATCGCGAAGGGCCTTCTTCAGCAAACCAAAAGCTGCCGAAAACTGCGGGCTTTCGAGCAGACTTTCCTGTTCGTTGTTCATTCTGAAAACGGGGTATCCAACCCTTACATCCATGCCCGTTTTAAACCGTACCAACTGGTTTATTTTTTCAAGTTTGGCACCTCCTCCCGTTAATACAATACCTGCACCCAGCTTATCGGCAAAACCGCTTTTCTCTATTTGAAAATAAACACTTTCAAATATCTCTTCGAGGCGTGCCTGTATAATGTAAGCGAGGCTTTTACATGAAATTTCCTTGGGTTCGAACCCGTTTAGTCCGGGTATGGTAACCACTTTGTTGGCAGGGGCAAAGTCGCCCAGTGCCTGACCCCACTTCACCTTCAGCAACTCGGCGTGGCGCAGTAAAATATTGCAACCCTCCTTTATGTCGAAGGTTACCACATTGCCACCAAAAGGAACAACAGCCATGTAACGCAATACATTTTCGTAAAAAACGGAAACAGAAGTTGTACCGCCTCCAAAATCGACAACAACCACACCCGCCTCTTTTTCGTCTTCGGTTAATACCGATTCGGCCGAAACTACGGGTCCGGCAATGCACCTTACCAGTTCATAGCCGGCTTTTTTCAGACTCGACCTCAGTTTATTTTCGCAATTCTCGGGAGCAGCAATTAATTTGTAATTGGCAAAAAGTTGGGAGCCGGTAATTCCAATCGGGTTGAATATGCCGGCTTCGTCGTCTATTGAATACGATTGGTTGATAACATGGTAAACCTTTTCGCCGGGAAGTTGTACCGAAGCTTTCACTTCATCGTAAAGTTGCTTTATGTCGGCCTTCGTAATGATTTTACCTTCATCGATTTTTCGGGTCATTACTTTATCGACCGTTTTTAATTGTTGGCAGGAAAGGTTCACATAAACCTTTGCCACATCGAGGCCGGCCATTTTCGACGCTTCGTCAACGGCTTGTTTTACAGCCCGGGCTGTTTCGTCAATATTCAGTACCACACCCCGGCGCACCCCGGCCGAGGCAACCATTGAATAACCCAGAACTTCGGGCTTATCACCGGGTACCTCTTCCCCAATCAGGCATATTGTTGTGTTTGTCCCGATATCGATTACTGCTACAATTTTGTTCTGTTCACTCATAGGGGTATATTTAAAAGTTCACTGTTCATTCTATTTACGTGTACATACTATTTGCCTGTCGTACTTTAACGATATTTTGCTGTACCTGTCCCAACCGTTTTTCGAAAATTCCTGCCGGTAAAGCACCATCAGGTTTCGGAGTTTTGTTTCATATCCGTCAATTTTTCCAAATTCGATTGTTTGTCGCCCCAAACGCGGCACCAGCAATAACTCTTCATTTTTCAAAACATGTATTTGCTGTAACTGCGACTTCCATATTTTATGGTTGTTTATATGGTTTACAAAATCCATCAACCCGTTAGCCAGCAATTCATCGGTATAATAGCCCGACACAACAATCACATGTTTTGTTGCCGACTGTGAAAAGGGTATTTTCACCCCGTTGTTGTCGATGTAAAAAACATCGGTTCCGTTTACAATTTTCATAACCGGCTCCCGCTGATCGACAAACACGTGCAAACGGCCATGAAACAAATTGCCTTCACCCTTATCCATTCCCTTAAAAACCTCGACACGCTTGATCCACGGGTGTTCGATCAATTTTTTTTCAATGGCTTCGGTGTTGAGGGTATCAAGCAAACAACCATTAAGGCCTTTTACCTGCTGCTTTAATTCGGCTTCAATTTCATCCGGCGTAACAAACTGGTCGCTGCTGTTTACATCAACCACAATGTTATTGCAACGGATATTTTTCATTTCCCGGATACTAAAAGAGAGCGACACCACCATAAATATGATGAGTAGAAAAAGCCCGGCAATATGTAATAATTGTTTTCGCTTCATCATTTTAAAAACCTACTGGTTAAAAACTCGCATAAGGGCGAGGCCAAACGGTCGATATTTCCTGCCCCCATGGTTATGAGCACGTCAAATTCACGCTTTTCAATTTCATTTAATGCATTATCGAGCGGGCATAGTGTTTTATTGTGGTTGTTCATCTTATTCATGATCAGCTCCGACGTAATCCCGGGTATGGGTTCTTCCCTTGCCGGATAAATGTCGAGTAAAATTATTTCATCAAGTTTGTCGAGGTTTTGGGCAAAGCCATCGGCAAAATCCCTGGTACGAGTGTAAAGATGGGGCTGGAAAACCCCCAACACTTTTTTACCCGGATAAAGTTCTTTAACCGATTCAATTGCCGCCTTTAGCTCATTGGGGTGGTGTGCATAATCATCGATGTATACCACTTCGTCGGTTTTAAAACGGATGTCGAACCGTCGTTCTACCCCCTTATAATGCTTAACAGCCTCTTTCACAAGCACCGGGTCGGCCCCGGCCAAAACCGCCAAAGCCATAGCAGCTACCATGTTTTCGATATTGACACGGCCGGGGTATTGCATGCACACGTTGGTAATAACCATACCGGGAGCAACAAAATCGAACCGGTAATTTCCGCTTTCTATCCCGATATGGCGTGCAAAAAAGTCGGCTTCTTCATTAATTGAATAGGAATAACAGCGTCGCCCGGCCTGCAGGCTTATACCTTGAACGCCTTTTTTCAGCAACAAAACACCGTTATTTTCAACCTGGCCTGCAAAACAGTTAAACGCTTCAATTAATGCTCCGTGCCCATCATAAATATCGAGGTGATCGGCATCGGCCGATGTAATTACAGCCATTGCAGGGTACAGTTGTAAAAATGAGCGGTCGAATTCATCGGCTTCAACCACCAGCATTGAGCCGGGTTTATCGGGAACAACCAAATTTGAATTGAAATTACGTGCTATCCCGCCCAAAAAAGCGCTTACCGGAATGCCCGACTGTGAAAGCAGCAAAGTAACCATTGCCGATACCGAAGTTTTACCGTGGGTCCCTGCAACTGCAATGCAATCCTTCCCCCGGGTAAGGACCCCCAGTAATTCACTTCGTTTCATAATTGTGTAGCCGTTTTCGGCAAAGTACCGCAATTCGCTGTGCGAAGCAGGCACTGCCGGGGTAAGGACTACCAGGGTATTGTCACGTAAAAAATGACCCGGAAGTTGATTGATGTCTTCCGTATAATGAATAGTAATACCTTCTGATTCAAGCTTACGGGTAAGGGGTGTTTCGGTAAGGTCGTATCCTGCCACTGTTTTGCCTTCGTGAACGGCATACCGTGCCAGGGCACTCATTCCAATTCCGCCTATACCCAAAAAATACAAATTCGATATGTTGTTAAAATCAATCATTTTCTTTTTACAATGTCACACACCAGTTTTGCAATATCCGTTGCGGCATTCGGCTTTGCCAGTGTCGAAATATTTTCCGAGAGCCGCCGTTTTCTTTCTCCATCGTTAACCAGCTCCAGGGCCAGGGGTATCAGTTTTGCATGAGCTTCGCTATCGGCCACCATAATTGCCGCATCTTTTTCGGCCAGGGCCAGGGCATTTCGTTTTTGATGGTCTTCGGCCACATTGGGCGATGGGACCAACACCGATGGTTTTTCCATCAGGCACAATTCGGAAATGGTCCCGGCCCCTGCCCGCGATATTACCACATCGGCCAGGGCATAGGCAAGGTCCATGCGCGAAAGGAATTCAAAAATATGCAAATTGGGAATGTCCCTGTCCTTCATCCTTTCAATTACCGATTTATAGTAGTAACTCCCTGTCTGCCAAATAACTTCTGTATCGCTTTTTTCAATAGCACTAACCGAGGCTAAAACACTTTCATTAAGGGTGCGTGCACCCAGGCTTCCGCCAACAATAAGCAACACCCTTTTCCCCTTTTCGATGGAGAAAAAGGTGTTTGCTTCTTCTTTTCTTGTTTTCCCCAAAAGAAGGTCTTTTCTTACAGGATTTCCGGTGTGGACGATTTTCTCAGCGGGAAAGTAGCGTTCCATTTTATCGTAGGAGACACAAATTTTATCAACCCGTTTTGCCAATAACCTATTGGTTATTCCGGCATACGAGTTTTGCTCCTGAATAAGTGTTGGAATTTTCATGTTAACTGCTACCCATAAAATCGGACCGCTGGCGTAACCGCCCACACCTACCACAACACCGGGTTTGAATTGCTTAACCACCCGGCGCGCACTCCGCATACTTCGAGCCAAGTTGAAAAAGAACTTAATCATTTTCACCCCCGGCTTGCGGGGAAATCCCATAACTGGTAAACCAACAATATTGTATCCGGCAGCCGGCACTTTTTCCATTTCCATACGGCCCAATGCCCCCACAAACAGAATCTCCGAACCGGGCACAAGTTCACCGATTTCATTTGCTATGGAAATAGCCGGGAAAATATGTCCCCCGGTACCGCCACCACTGATTATTATTTTAAGTTTTTCTTTCATTTGTTTCTGGTCACTGGATGCTCGATGTTCGATGCTGGATTTTCGATACTCGATTCTCCATATTTAATGCTTTCAATGTCCACTTTTTCTGTTCATTCAGTACTATTCGTTAACCCTGTTTATTCAATTCATTCCTGCCTACGTTTTAACTAGTGCAGGCAAGCAATTCATTCAGTCTATTCAGTTAATTCAGTTAATTCAGTTAATTGCCCCTACTTCGGCAAAAGCGTGGTCTTCATCCGGAAGTTCGCTCTCCGTTTCGGATACTTCTTCATCATATTTTTCGAGTTTATTTTGATAGCTAACACGCAAAATACACCCTATTGAAATGGCTGTAAACAAGGTTGATGTACCTCCCAGGCTAACCCAGGGGAGTGGTTGCCCGGTAACAGGCAGTAACCCTGCCGACACGCCCATGTTGATGAGTGCCTGCATAACAAACATAAGCGAAAGGCCGGCTACCATAAAAGCCGGAAAGGTTCGGCGGCTTTGCTTTATGATGATACCTGCCCGGCCGGCAAAAATGATGTAAGCGAGAACAACTATAAAACTTATCCATCCGTACTCTTCAACCAAAATGGCAAAAATGAAGTCGTTGTAGGCAGCCGCCATGTGGTTGCGCACCTTACTGCCTCCGGGTCCCTGCCCCGTTTGTCCGCCACGGTATATAGCCATTTCGGCATAATCGGCCTGCGTTGTTCCCTTTTCAGATTCGGGATCACCGTGTATGTACCGGTCAATTCGGCCCCGCACCGTATTTATCCGGCCAATATCAACTTTAGGTGATAAAAAATAGAGTCCAACTACAATTGCTGCACCGCCTAAAATGGTCAGCAACAAATATTTTAGCGGCACCCGGCCAATAAACATCAACAGCATAATGGTTGCAAATAACAGAGTTGCCGTTGAAAAATTCGATAAAGATATGGTGAGGCAAACCACCGCCGAAACACCCAAAATCCATAAGAAAGTTTTTCGTGTTGGCTTCCGCTTACTGTCCTGGTTATTTGCAAGCAAGCGGGCCACAAACAATACCAGCGATATTTTCACCAGTTCGGCTGGCTGAAAAGAGATGAAGCCCACCCTAAACGTGCGGCCTGTTGCTTCAGTGTCTACTTTAAGCACCAGGGCCACAACCAGTAAAACAAAGGCAACCGCCAACACTATGGGCGAAAAAATTGACATGAATTTTACCGGCACGTAATTAACAATTAGCACAATTATGCCGAAACCTGCCAACAGCAATATGAATTGCTTAAACAGGTAGAAAAAAGTATTGCCACCCATTTGGCGGTGTGCCAGCGACCCCGTTGAGCTGTAAACAATAAGCAATGAAAACAACGATAGTATAATCATTACCAGCCAAATGCCCCGGTCGCCTTTTAATATTGAAAGAAATTTTCCCATTTATAAATTCCTTACGGCTTCTTTAAATTGTTTTCCACGGTCTTCATAATTATTAAACAGGTCGAAGCTGGCACAAGCCGGTGAAAGCAAAACGGCATCACCTGTCTCGGCAAGGAAATATGCCGATTTCACGGCGTGCTCCATGCTTTGGGTTTCAACAATGTTTGGCACTATACTGCTAAAAGCATTAACAATACGGCTATTGTCTTTCCCCAGGCAAACAATGGCTTTAACCTTCGACCTTACCAGCTCGTATAAATGACTGTAGTCGTTCCCCTTATCAACACCACCCAGAATCAGCACGGTTGGTTTTGTCATCGACTCAAGGGCGTACCATGCCGAATTGATGTTTGTTGCTTTAGAATCGTTTATAAATTCGATTCCGTGCACGGTCAGGTATTTTTCCAACCGGTGTTCCACGCCCCTGAAATCGGAGAGGCATTCCCGGATAAAATCGTTGCGAATACCTGAAATCATGCCCACGATGGCCGCAGCCATCGAGTTGCATGCATTATGCTTGCCCTGTAAGGCCAAATCGTAAATCGACATTTCGTATGTTTTTTTATTAAACTCCAATAAAAGGCTGTCACCAACCAAACCGGCCCCGTTTCCGGGTCTCTTTCCTTTTAAGGAAAAAGGGATCAGTTGTGAAAGTATATGTCGGCTGCCTAATTCTTTTTTAATGCTTTCATCGTCATTAAAATAGATGAATACATCGTCGGGGCCCTGATTTTGAACAATCCGAAATTTCGAATTGATGTAGTTTTGCATATCATTATCGTAACGGTCAAGATGGTCGGGTGTGATGTTCATCAGAACAGCCACGTCGGCTTTAAAATTAAACATGCCGTCAAGCTGAAAACTGCTGAGTTCAATAACGTAGAAGTCGGCGGGGGTTTCGGCAACCACCCGTGCAAAACTTTTCCCCACGTTTCCTGCCATGGCTACATTCATGCCCGCTTTTTTAAGCAAGCTGTATGTTAGCATGGTGGTGGTGGTTTTCCCGTTACTGCCTGTTATGCAAATGGTTTTTGCATTTTTAACAAACCCTGCAGCAAATTCAATTTCGGAGATTGACCTGATGCCTTTATCGAGCAAGCGCTTAACAATGGATGCATTATCGGGTATGCCGGGACTTTTAACAAGCACATCGGCATTCAGTATGCGGGAAACGGTGTGTTCGCCTTCTTCAAAATCAATGCCCGCGGCCGCAAGTTCATTGCGAAAACCGGGCTTAATGGAACCTGCATCTGAAACAAACACATCGAACCCGTTAGCGTTGCCCAACAGCGCAGCGCCTGTACCGCTTTCACCGGCCCCCAATATGACTAATCGCTTCTTCACTATCTGATTTTCAACAATGTTACTATACTAATCACAGCTAACAGAAGGGCTATGATCCAAAAACGTGCAACAATTTTCGCTTCGGCAAAACCCTTTTTCTGGTAATGGTGGTGCAAGGGCGCCATGAGAAAAACCCTTTGCCCCTCGCCATATTTTCGTTTTGTATGCTTGAAATAGCTGACCTGAATTACCACCGAAAGGCTTTCTATTATGAAAATGCTGCAAAACAACGGAAGCATGATTTCTTTACGAATAATGATTGAAAAAACGGCCAGTATGCCGCCAAGGGCAAGGCTTCCCGTGTCGCCCATAAACACCTGGGCAGGGTATGAATTATACCAAAGAAAGCCCAGGGTACTCCCAATAAAAGCTGCGATAAAAACCGAGAGCTCACCAATATTGGGTATGTACATCAGGTTCAGGTAATCGGCAATAAAAACATGGCCGCTAACATAAGCCAGAATACCTAATGTAGCCCCGCTAATGGCCGAGGTTCCGGCCGCCAAGCCGTCGAGGCCGTCGGTAAGGTTTGTTGAATTGGATATGAGCGTGATTATAAAAATGATCACGAGGGTGTAAAAAATCCAAACGGCCACTTTCTCCCATTTATCGGGGAGGAATTTCACAAACCATTTATAGTCCAGTTCATGGTTTTTCATGAAAGGAATGGTTGTAACCATCGATTTAACATCTTCGGTTTTATAGCTAACCTCTTGTTGCCCGGTTTCCTGGTCGACCACGATTTGTGATACAGCGTTTCCGTCTGCATCTTTTACTTTTTCGCGTATCACAACGTCATCACTCAGGTATAGCGTAAAGGTGATAATCACACCGAGAGACACCTGCCCCAAAACTTTAAATTTTCCGGCAAGGCCTTTTTTATCTTTTAAAAAAACCTTGATGTAATCGTCGATGAAGCCAATTAATCCCAACCATACAGTTGTAATGATCATTAACCAGATGTAGATATTGTCCAACCGGGCAAACAAGAGAGTTGGCACTAAAATAGAGGTAAGTATTATTAAACCACCCATGGTGGGCGTTCCTTTTTTTTGCATTTGTCCTTCAAGCCCAAGGTTCCGCACTTCTTCGCCTATTTGTTTTTTTTGCAACAGCCTTATAATCTGTTTACCAATAATCATGGTAATAATGAGCGATAAAATTACCGACAATCCCGCTCTGAACGAGATATACTGCATAATGCCTATACCGGGCAGGTCCCAGTGTTCAATCCATTTATATACGTGGTACAGCATATTTAACTTTTATGTTATCCCAAATAATATTTTCACCTCTTCCCTGTCGTCGAAATGGTATTTTACCCCGTTTATTTCCTGATAATCTTCGTGCCCTTTCCCGGCAATAACAATAATATCGCCGGGCGATGCCAGGAGTTTTGCCGTTTTAATGGCCTCGCGCCTGTCGGGAATGGTTACCACTTTTTTGGCGTTATGTTTATCAATACCTTTTTCCATATCGGCAAGTATTTGCAAGGGGTCTTCGGTGCGCGGGTTATCTGATGTGAGAATTATTTTATTGCAGAACCTGCAGGCAATTGAGGCCATTTTTGGACGTTTGGTTTTGTCGCGGTCGCCACCGGCCCCAACAACACATATCAATTGTTCATCGGGGGTTCTTACCTCATCAATTGTCGAGAGTACATTGCTAAGGGCATCGGGTGTATGTGCATAATCAACAACCGCATAAATACCTTCAATTGAACGGAATACTTCGAAACGACCGTCAACGGGCTTCATTTTGCTAATGGCCAGTAAAATTTCGTCGGGCTTAAAACCCAGCAAAAAAGCAGCCCCGTATACTGCCAACAGGTTGTAGACATTAAAACGCCCCACAAAATGGGTCCATACTTCACGGCCATTAATCTGCAACAGTGTACCGTCGAAATGCTTTTCGAGCATTTTCCCCATAAAGTCGGCCATGGTGTATAAGGAATAGGTGCGTCGCGTTGCTACGGAATTTTGCAACATTATATTGCCGTTTTTATCGTCGATGTTCGAAAGAGCAAACGCACCGGACTTTAATTCATCGAAAAATTTCTTTTTGGTTTTTATGTAATTGTCGAACGTTTTGTGGTAATCGAGGTGGTCGTGCGAGATGTTAGTAAAAACAGCCCCATCGAAATCGAGCCCTGCAATACGCTTCTGGTCAAGGGCATGCGAGCTAACCTCCATAAAACAATACGAACACCCTTTATGCACCATTTTTTGCATCAGGCTGTTTAACTGTATGGGATCGGGGGTTGTGTGCGATGCAGGTTTTGATTTATTGTCGATGCGGTAAACAATGGTTGATATTAAACCGGCCTTGTGCCCCAGCTCGCGTGCAAGCCTGAACAACAATGTTGCAATGGTGGTTTTACCGTTGGTTCCGGTTACACCAATCAGCCTCATTTTGGCTGAGGGTTCGCCATAAAATTTCGAAGCCATAATGCCAAGTATTTTAGCACTATCGTTTACCTGTACCCAGGTTATTTCGGGATAAATATTTTTGGGAAGGGTTTCACAAACAACAGCAATTGCACCTTTGTTTATAGCATTATCGATATATTTATGCCCGTTGGTTTGGGTACCCTTTACAGCAATAAAAGCAAAGCCCGGTTCAACTTCCCGTGAATCGAAAGCCAGTCCGCTTATGCTGCAATCTTCTGTTCCAATTACTTTAACAACTTCTTCTTTTTCTACTATTTCACTTAATTTAATCATACACGTCACGTTAAACTGTTGCAATGGTTTTAACTTAAATCGATATAAACCAACTGCCCCTTCCGGCACCGAACATTGGGTTCGGGAAATTGTTTCAACACCCGGCCAACGCCCTTAAGTTTGGCCTTTAACCCTGCCTTTTCTATAAGGTATACGGCATCGGTTGCCCCCATGCCCAACACATTGGGCATTGTTTCAGGAACTACATTGCGGGGTTTGAGTTCAATAGACTTTTCATTCTCAAGTGTATATACCCAGTCGGCCTCATTTTCGGGCGATGTATAAGTGATGTTGAATTCTGCACAAATGGTTTTCGTATCGTTTAAAACACCGTTTAAGAGGTTTGGTGTTTCACCGTGTGCGTTTATTGGCTCAGCATCCCTGGCCATTTCAAGCGATAAATCGGTTGCATAAACGCAATCGGCAATCCGCCTGAAAACCGGACCGGCAACCGATCCGCCGTAATAGGCCCCTTTGGGTTTCGAAATAACCACTATGCAGGAGTATTTTGGGTTTTCGGCAGGGAAATACCCAACGAAAGAAGCCCGGTAGCTACGCAGGGTATAACCGTGCTCGCTGTCGAAAATTTTTGCCGTACCGGTTTTCCCGGCAAAGGTGTAAGCCGACGATTTTAACCTGCTGGCTGTTCCGGTTTCAACTACTCCTTTTAGCATGTCTTGTAACTTACCAAGTGTCTCCTTAGAACAAACTGAACCTTTTAAAACTTCGGGCTTATAGGTTTTCAGTGTTTTCCCGTTTTGGCTGATTGCCTCAACAAACATGGGTTTCATCATTTTCCCGTTGTTGGCAATGGCATTATAAACGCTAAGAATATGCAGCGGCGAGAGTTCAATTTCGTATCCATGGGAAATCCAGGCAAGGGAAGTTCCCCACCAGTTTTTATCGGTAGGATATTTGATGTAAGGTTCGGCTTCACCCCTGAACCCAAGCCCAAGGGGTTTGTTCAGCCCCAGACTGTAAATGCGGTCGATAAACTCTTTTTCGCGGTTGCCATAATGCTTTTCGATAATTTTTGCCACACCCACATTCGATGACCGTTCAAAAATCTCTTTCACGGTAAATTCGCCATGCGTGCCGTAACCGTAGTCACTGTCGTACACAATTTTATCGTACACCTGCCATTTCCCGTCTTCGGTATCGAACACGTCAGATGTATCAACCACTCCCTCGTCAAGGGCAACCATTAGCGAAACAAGTTTAAACGTCGATCCGGGTTCGATACACCCTTCGTGGCCAATGGCATAATTGTATATTTCGTTGTAATTATCGCCCTGTCGCCCCAGGTTTGCTATGGCCCTAACTTTTCCGGTTTCCACTTCCATGAGCACAGCCGTACCGTATTCAGCCTGGCTTTCAACCAATTGTTCCTTCAACAGGTTTTCAACCACATCCTGCAAATAAATATCGATGGTTGTGATCACATCTTTGCCACTTTCGGGTTCAACCGAAGTAATGTTTACCCATCGCCCCGAAAGGTTTTGCTTCATCAGCATTCCATCCTCGCCCCTGAGCGACCCTTCGAATTTCCCTTCAACGCCCGATATCCCAACACTTCCGTAAGCACCTCCATAAGCGCCTTTATTCATCAACCCGATGGTACGGAAAGCCAGTTTGCCATGCGGTGTGAGCCTTACATATTCCTGCACGGGAATAAACCCGCCGCCAAATTTTCCCCGTTCGAAAATCGGGAACGTTTTTATGCGCTGCAATTCATCGAAATTTACTTTACGATGGTGTACAAGGTGGTAACCGTTTCTGTTTTTATAAGCAGCTTTAAGTTCCCTTTTAAATTGCGCTTTCGATTTATCGGGGAAAATTTTGGCAAGGTTTTCACAAAGCGCATCAACCTCGTCCCAAAAAACATTACGCACACCGGGCGCCCCCAAATCGAAGCGGATTTCATAAAACGGGATTGACGTTGCCAACACCCTTCCATCGTAAGCGCAAATGTTGCCGCGACTTCCCTGTATTTTTTCGGTCCGGTCTTCAAGGTTCTTGAGTTTTGCTTCCCATTTTTCGTTGCCAGTAATTTGGATAAGTACAATTTTCCCCACCAGCGCTGCTGCAAAAAACAATACAAAAATGAGCAACACCCCGTAACGGGCCAATATGATGTTTCGTAAATTCATGTTATCACTTATCCACTTTTATTTTCACCGGGGGCTTTTCCGATTGTTTGAGGTTCAGCCCCATCAGCTGCGACTCTTTCAAAATTTCAGAATAGCGGCTCCGGTTCATGAGTTCAGCCTCAACGGTTACCGATTCCGACTTCAGTTCTTTAACCTTCTCCTGCACCTCAACCATATCCCTCAAAATTTTTTCGCCTTTAAATCGGTTCGAAATCATAAACAAACCAATTACTGTTAACAAACCAACCACCGGCATCCATTTCAAAACGCTCTCATTCAACAAAATACTGCCAAGCAACACATCCCTTACCCCTACCTTCTTTTTCGGTTTTGTTCTTGTTTCAGCCATATTACAATCGTTTTGCAATTCTGAGTTTTGCACTTCTTGCCCGTGGATTGGCCATTATTTCATTTTCTGAAGGCACAATGAGTTTTTCTCCCACGGGTTTAAATATCAAATTACGGTTACCGAAAAAATCGGTCTCAATTTCTTTATCAAAACCCCCGCGTTGAATGAAATTTTTTACCAGCCGGTCTTCAAGCGAATGGTAACTTATTACCACCAGCCTTCCGTCTTTTTTCAGCACATCGGCCGAGTCGGCTAAAAAATCCCTCAACACCTCGAGTTCGCGGTTAACTTCAATTCTGATAGCCTGAAAAACTTTTGCCATGTATTTTGCAGCGGCTTTTTTTGGCATAACGGGCGTTAACACCTCATGAAGGCGGCCGGTTGTATCAATGGGTTTGTCCTGCCTGGCGTTCACAATTACCGAAGCAGTTTTTTTCGCGTTCGGCAATTCGCCGTATTCCCTTAAAATGCTGGTTAAATGAAATTCTTCGTATTCATTTATCACATGTGCCGCGGTTAACTTACCTGTTTGGTTCATGCGCATGTCAAGGTCACCGTCGAAACGAAAGGAGAAGCCCCGGTGGGGCATGTCGAAATCGTGTGACGAAACCCCCAGGTCGGCCAGTATGCCATCTACTTTCTCGAAGCCATAATAATGCAGGAAATTTTTTATGTAGCGGAAATTGTGTTGTACAAAAATCAAGCGCTTATCAACGGGCAGGTTTTCTTTTGCATCAACATCCTGGTCGAAAGCAATCAGGTGGCCCTGATCAAGATATTCGAGAATTCTTGATGAATGTCCCCCTCCGCCGTAGGTTGCATCAACATAAACGCCACCGGGTTTTATCGCGAGGCCGTCAACTGCTTCACCGAGCAAAACTGGTATGTGGTATTTGTTTGCCATTAAGAACATGCTAATGATTAATGTTTCCGCCCAAAATATTGCGGAACAACTGGCTGTATTTTTCATCGGGCATAATAACACCTCTATATGTTTCGGCATTCCACAACCGTACCCTGTCGCCCTGTCCCGAAAAAACAACTTCTTTTACAATTCCGGCCCATTCATAAAAGGAATTGGGCACATTCAACCGCCCGTTTTCAGCCATGTTGATTTTTACAAAATTTTGATAAAATTTGTCGAGCAGGCTGTTGTGCTCCGGATCGTTGGGGTTTAACCGCGATTTTATCAGGCTTATCCGGCCACTCCACGACGATAAAGGATAGATATTCAGGCATGCTTCGTAAGGATCTTTCTCTACATATACAATTCTATCGGCATCCTCAATCATATCCCTTTTATAGGCAGAGGGTAAAACAACCCTCCCCTTGTCGTCGATTGTGGCATTATAGTGGCTCGAAAAATCAGGCATATAGATTAAGTCAAATTAATTCCAAAATTATAATTTATTCCACTTTATTACAATATTATTCCACTTTATTCCACTATTTTTCACTAAAACAACCGGGAACTTATCAACATTTTGTTTAAAACCCGTAAGAACAGGCCTTTTCGAAAAGCATCAGTTACGAAAAAAGAAAGTTTAGCGAAAGTTCTATCTTGCTGTTTATATGCGAAATAAAAAGCCACAAATGGTTGTTTAATCTTGAATCGGAATGAATAATCCGTTTTTTCAGAAAAAATTATTACTTTTCGCAGCTAAAATTTTTATATGGAAGGGGAAATCCAAAATCAAGGCTTTCAACCAATCGACATAAGGGAAGTTATTCGTGGCAAAAACCCAAAAATAGCCAAACGGATTCCGGGATTCATCTATAAATGGCTTTCAAGAATATTACATATCGAAGAGCTTAATGAACTTATGTCGGGAAGCGGGCATTTTAAGGGCATACCCTTTGTTATTGAAGCCCAAAAATATTTCAACATAAGCTATTCGGTCACGGGAGATGAAAATGTCCCCAAAAACAAACGGTACATTTTTGTTTCGAACCATCCCATGGGTGGAATCGACGGTGTGATAATTATGAAACACCTGAATGAAAAATACGGCCCAACCAATACACTGGTCAACGATTTTCTAATGGCCGTTTACCCGTTAAAGGAATGGTTTTTGCCCATCAATAAACTTGGCGGACAGGCGCGCAGTTCGATAAACATGATTGAAAGAATGTATAATTCGGACAAAAACGTATTGATTTTCCCGGCCGGATTGTGTTCCCGGAAAATAAACGGGAAAATTACCGACCTGCAATGGCAGAAACATTTTATTCAAAAAGCCGTACAACATAAATTGGATGTTGTACCCATTTTTTTTGAGGGGCGAAACTCAAATTTTTTTTACAACCTGGCAAATCTCCGAAAGTTTTTGCGTATAAAATTCAACATTGAAATGATGTTTTTAGTTGATGAACTATTTAAACAAAGAGACAAAAATTTCAACATAAAAATTCGCAAACCAATCCCTTACCAAACATTCGATCATTCCAAAAAGGCCATAGAATGGGCAGATGAAGTAAAAAAGATAACGTACGGTTTAAACGGGACAGTTTAACAACTTTTTTATTCTTCGCCCTGCATAATAACGTTATATTTGTATTACAAAAGATTCAAAAATTATGAAGGATATTGTTTCCAGGCTACCTTTAGAGTCGATTGAGAAAGAACTTACCCAGGATAAATTCTTACGGGATACAAACAAAGGCGGTAATCAAATATTCATTACAACAGCTAACGACTCTCCCAATATCATGCACGAAATTGGCCGGCTAAGGGAGATCACCTTCAGGCAGGCCGGTGGCGGCACCGGGAAAGAGATTGACATTGACGATTACGACACCTGCGAAATCCCTTACAAACAACTCATTGTATGGGATCCCGATGCCAAAGAAATACTGGGCGGTTACCGTTATATTTTATGCGACGATTTGTGTTACGATGAAAACAATGAACCCAAACTGGCCACAGCCCGCTTGTTTCATTTTACCGATAAATTCAAAAAAGAATACCTGCCCCTTACCATCGAACTTGGCCGTTCGTTTGTGCAACCCGAATACCAGTCGAGCAAAGCCGGGGCAAAAGCACTTTTTGCTCTCGACAACCTGTGGGACGGGCTTGGTGCCCTTACGGTTGACCACCCGGAAATGAAATACTTCTTCGGAAAAGTGACCATGTATACCCATTTCAACCTCATAGCCCGCAACTTTATTCTTTACTTTCTGCAAAAACACTTTAGCGACCATGAAGAACTTGTATATCCCAAAAGCCGTAACAGGCTAGAAATTGATTTTTCGGGCATCAAAGAACATTTTACGGGCAGCGATTTCCGGGATGATTACAAAACTTTGTCGAAAAACGTAAGGGAATACGGCGAGAACATCCCCCCGCTGGTCAATGCCTACATGAGCCTCTCGCCAACCATGCGTTCGTTTGGCACTGCGGTAAACGACCACTTTGGGAATGTAGAAGAAACGGGCATCATTGTAACCATCGACGACATTTATAAAGCAAAAAAAGACCGGCACATCGAAACATACATCTCCTCGAAAGATTCGCTGGTTGATATTCACTGATGATCTTATTTTCACAAAAAGATAAACGAAGGCGGGAAGATTTTAAACCCGCCTTTTTTTTGGCAGCCCAAAAAATTAATTATAGGCCCGGCCCCCTTTCCCTTCGTAAAAATGAATGAACGAAGTATTTACCACTTTGTTACCGCCCGGTGTGGGGTAATTCCCGGTAAAGTACCAGTCGCCCGTGTGTGCGGGGCAGGCCTTGTGCAGATTTTCAACGGTTTGAAATACCAGTTCAACTTCAGCCTCACAATCGTCGGGTTTTAACATTTCGCTCATTTTACGCGATATATCTTCATCGGTAAACGGCTTGTAGATTTCGTTAACATAATTAACAATTTCTTCCTTGGGCAAATTTTGCTGGTCGCAACATTTCTTGTACACCTCATCAATAATGTGCGACTGACCGGTATCCCTTAGCAGTTCAATTGCGGCATTAAACGCGGCGAACTTTCCAATTTCGGCCATATCAATCCCGTAACAATCGGGGTAACGTATTTGCGGTGCCGACGAAACGATGATGATTTTTTTGGGCTTAAGCCGGTCGAGTATTCTTATAATGCTCTGTTTCAGTGTTGTACCCCGCACAATCGAGTCGTCGATAATGACCAGGGTATCCTGCCGGTTTTTAACAACCCCGTAAGTGACATCGTACACGTGGGCTACCAAATCGTTTCGTCCCTGGTCTTGCGAAATAAATGTACGGAGTTTTACATCTTTAATGGCAATTTTCTCAACACGTGGCTGTACCGAAATAATTTCAGCTATGGCCTCTTCAGTGAGATTTCCATTCAGGTTTTTTATCTGTTTCTTTTTAAGGTCGAGCAAAAGTTCCCTAACACCTTCCATCATTCCATAAAACGAAGTTTCGGAGGTATTGGGGATGTAAGAAAAAACGGTATTGGCAAAATCGTAGCCGGTTTTTTCGAGAATAACCGGTGCCAGCAAACGCCCGAGATCTTTCCGTTCGTTGTAGATATCGCGATCGCTGCCGCGTGAAAAATAGATCCGTTCAAACGAGCAGGCCTGCCTTTTATGAGGTACCCGCACCATTTCGGTCGAAATACGCCCATCCCGCTTCACAATTATAGCCTCGCCCGGGTTAACTTCTTTCACCAGGGAGTAGTTAACATTCATAACCGTTTGAATAACGGGCCTTTCGGAGGCTACCACCACAATTTCGTCGTCGTGATAATAAAAAGCCGGCCGTATTCCCCAGGGGTCGCGGGTTACAAAAACATCGCCATGCCCAATCATGCCAGCAACGGTATAGCCACCATCCCAGTCGCGAGTTGCGCTTTCGAGTATTTTTTGAATGTCGATGTTCGATTCAATGGCATGGGATATTTCGATGTTTGACAGGCCTTCGTTTTTATATTTCCGGAAAAGCAACTGGTTTTCTTCATCTAAAAAGTGCCCCATTTTTTCAAGTACGGTAACCGTATCGGTATACGCGCTGGGGTGTTGCCCCAAATTTACGAGCAGGTCGAACAGTTCATCGGTATTGGTAAGGTTAAAATTCCCGGCCAATACAAGGTTTCTCGATCGCCAGTTGTTTTGGCGCATAACCGGGTGAACAAATTCGATTGAATTACGGCCAAAGGTGCCGTACCGCAAGTGACCAAGGTAAGCTTCGCCTGAAAAGGGCAGGTTTTTTTTTGCCCAGTTTGCATCGTGAAAAAGCAACGGTTCTTTTTTCTCAACTTTCCGGTACTGCTTAAAAATGTGGTCGAATATGTCCTTTATGGGGTTAAACTTAATTGAACGTATACGGTCGAGGTACTCTTCGCCCGGGGTATAATCGAGCTTAAGCGATACAAGGCCGGCTCCGTCCTGCCCCCGGTTATGCTGTTTTTCCATCAGGAGGTACAGCTTGTTCATGCCATACATCCAGGTACCGTACTTCTTGTTGTAATAATCAAGGGGCTTTAACAACCTGATCATCGCTACGCCACACTCGTGCTTTATTAACTCACTCATTTCTTTTTAAACCTTTAAATACCCTTTCATTCACAAAGGGGATTAACGATGTCGTCGACAATAAAAATATATGCATCGGGAAAATCTTCCTCAATCTGGTATTTGAGTTTAATGGCCTCACTGCGGTTTCGAAAATCCCCCAGACGTACTTTAAAATCGGGCGATTGAAACAACACGTACACTTTTATGCTGTCGTATTTTGCAATAAACCGCGATTTCATTTGATAGGCATTATCTTTATTCCCCTGAAAAATTTGCACCCGGTAACCGTCAATCCCGCCTTTACGAATATTCTCCCGGCGATGAATTTTCAACAATGAATCGATACGGGAATCTGAAATAATTGTTAAATGTTCGTTAACCTGCTTTTCAACAACTTTCACAAGGGAATCTTCGGGCTGTACCAATGACAGAATTGAATCATTCTTCAACAAATGGGGTGTACTGTTATTGGCGGGCTGGGGCATTGCTACGTTTAAGCGCAGGAAAAAAACAACAGATAGGATAATTAATTTTCTCATTATCAGTATTGAGTATTATAATCCCGGTTTTGTAACACAACACAAATATAGTTGAATTCGGGATAAAAATATAACGTTCGGCACCCGGCTTATCTTATGGCAAAAATGGAAAAAACTGTTTCTCCGTTCGCTTTGCCTTTTTCCTTTACGTTGCATCACTGCTGTTTAACCGGTATACCATTGAGAACCCGGCAAAAAAAAAGCGCCATTTACTGACGCTTTTATTAATAATACCGAATTAACCGCATTTAGAATGTCCGCAATCGGGACAGGTTAAACATCCTTCCTGGTAAACCACGTTTTCCGACCCGCAATTGCTGCATACCGAGCCTTCGGCTAAGGTCCCGTCGGGGATGTACTTTTTAAGTGCCCTTGCCACACCGGCTTTCCAGGTATTGATCGACTGGTCGTTAAGAATGAGGCTCGATATCAGTTCAACCACTTTATGAATGGGCATACCGTGGCGCAGTGTACCTGATATCAGTTTTGCATAGTTCCAGTACTCAGGATCGAATTTATATGATAATCCTTCCATGGTGGTTTTATAGCCACGTTTGTTGGTATACTGAAAATCGTAGCGGTTCTCTTCACCTTCTTTCCGCTTAATAATTTTCCCTTTGTTTACCGAGCGGGGTATCAGCAAGCCCTCTTCGTCGTCGGCAAGGCCGGTAAAAATTTCGTAAGGTTTGCCATCAATTAAGCCAATAAAGGCGATCCATTTTTCCTTGTTGTTCTGGAACCGTACCACATCGGCTTCGAGGCATTCGGGCCTTTTCACCGGAAATGGGCTTCCTTCGCCGTTGTCTTGTTTTTTTCTTTTGTTTGAAATGAGTACGCCCGAGCGTGAACCTTCGCGGTAAACGGTTACTCCCTTGCACCCCGAACGCCAGGCTTCAAAATAAACATTGTTAACCAGTTCCTTTGAAACATCTTCGGGCATGTTAATGGTAACGCTGATTGAGTGGTCGACCCATTTTTGTATCCTGCCCTGCATGCGTACTTTGCTGAGCCAGTCGACATCGTTCGACGATGCCTGGTGGTAGGGCGATTCTTTAATCATTTGATCGATTTCCTCCTGGGTATAACGGTTATCGGGGTCGTATCCGTTTGCCTTCATCCATGTTTTGAATTTATGGTGGAAAACGGTGTATTCTTCCCAACTGTCGCCTAATTCGTCGATATAATCAACATGTACATCTTTATCGTTGGGATTAACTTTTCGCCTGCGTTGGTACACGGGCATAAACACGGGCTCAATACCCGAAGTGGTCTGTGTCATTAAGCTGGTTGTGCCGGTTGGGGCAATGGTAAGCAGTGCAATGTTACGCCTTCCGTACTTTGTCATTTCTTCGTAAAGCCCGGGGTCTGCTTCCTTTATCCGTCCGATAAAGGGGTTGCTGCTTTCGCGGTTTGCATCGTAAATTGTAAACCTTCCGCGCTCCCTGGCCATTTTAACCGACGACCTGTATGCTTCGAGGGTAATTGTTTTATGTACTTCTTCGGAAAAATCGATTGCAATTTCGCTGCCGTACTGTAATCCCAAAGCAGCAAGCATATCGCCTTCGGCAGTGATGCCAACACCCGTGCGCCGGCCTTCTTTTGCTTTTTGACGAATGTTTTCCCAAAGGTTTAACTCAATGGCTTTTAGCTCTAAGGCTTCAGGGTCGCTTTCAATTTTTTGAATAATGGCCTCAATTTTTTCGAGTTCGAGGTCAATAATGTCATCCATTATTCGCTGTGCTAACCCGACGTGTTTTTTAAACAGGTCGAAGTTAAATTTTGCCTTTTCGGTAAAAGGATGGTCAACAAACGAATAAAGATTTACAGCCAACAAGCGGCAGCTGTCGTAAGGACATAAGGGAATTTCGCCACAGGGATTGGTTGAAACGGTACGGTAACCTAAATCGGCATAACAATCGGGTACCGATTCGCGGATGATTGTATCCCAGAAAAGGATTCCCGGCTCGGCCGATTGCCAGGCATTATGAACAATTTTCCCCCAAATATCAGCGGCTTTCACTTCTTTTTGGTACGAAGGGCTTTGGGCGTATGTCGGGTAATTTTGAACATAGTTTGTTTGCTGCTCAACCGCTTTCATAAAATCATCGTCGATTTTAACCGAGATGTTGGCCCCTGTTACCTTTCCCTGTTCCATTTTGGCATCGATAAACTGTTCGGCATCGGGGTGTTTTATTAAAACGGAAAGCATGAGCGCACCGCGGCGGCCGTCCTGGGCAACTTCGCGGGTTGAGTTTGAGAAACGCTCCATGAAAGGAACAAGCCCTGTTGATGTTAATGCTGAGTTTTTCACCGGCGATCCTTTGGGCCTGATGTGCGACAGGTCGTGTCCGACACCGCCGCGGCGTTTCATTAACTGTACCTGTTCCTGGTCAATTTTCATAATGCCCCCGTACGAATCGGAATTACCCTCGTTTCCAATCACAAAACAGTTCGACAGGGAAGCAATCTGAAAATCGTTTCCAATACCCGTCATTGGCCCTCCCTGGGGCACAATGTACCTGAAGTCTTTAAGCACTTCATAAATTTCATTTTCACTCACGGGGTTTTCGTACTTGCTTTCAATCCGCGCAATTTCACGTGCCAGCCGCCTGTGCATATCGTCAGGTGTCAGCTCGTAAATGTTACCGTGCGAATCTTTCAGGGCATACTTGTTAACCCAAACCCGTGCTGCCAACTCATCGCCATTAAAATATTTCAGCGATGCTTTGAACGCTTCTTCCGTAGAATAAATTTTTTTTCTTTTGGCAGTGACTACATCTACATTTTTCAACTCCATAATTTAACTTAAAGGGGGTTAATACTCATTAACTTTAGGTTGTTGCAACTATTAGGGTATTTACAAAATTTCTGAAATCGAAATTAACACAGAGTTTACAAAAACGTTAAGTTTTCTACACCTAAGTTATTAATAAGTTATCAACTTTGCTAAGCCACACCACTGATAAATAGTCAATTGACTATTTTATAAATGAAAAAAGTTTACATTTTTTTTACGCTCTGAAAAGCACGACCGGTTTTTCCTTATCGAAATAAATTCAAAAAGTCAAGAGCAGGATGAAAGAAAATGAAAAGAGAAATCAACAATCAGGTGTTAAAAACCCGGGCGATTATTTTACGGGTAGCGCCAATGTTATCGCGTACATATTTGGCAGCGGTATTTGAAAGCGCCTGAAGTTCGTCTTCGTTCGAGAGCAAATAATGGAGTACTTCGTTAAACTCAGCAATATTCTGAACCGGGTAAGCACATTTCAGTTCTACCAAATCAACGGCTTCTTTAAAGCGCTGATAATTGGAGCCAAACACTACCGGAAGGCCAAAAGCTGCCGGTTCTAAAACATTATGGATACCTACTCCGAAACCACCTCCAACAACAGCCAGTTTTCCGTACCGGTATAGCGATGAGAGCAATCCGTAACAATCAATAATCAACACCGTTTTTTTCGACAAAGATTCGTTTTCAGCCCTGCTGTACCTTACGGATGTCTGTCCAAACTGTTTCTCGAGGCGGGTAATGTTTTCTTCAGATACTTCATGCGGAACAATGATCAGTTTGTTACCGGGGTATTTTCTTAGAAATTGTAACAATAAAGCCTCTTCGGCTTTCCAACTGCTACCGGCTATGATGGCCTTGCTGCCGTTAAGAAATTTTTCTGCCACTTTAAGCGGGTGACCGTTTTCAAACACATGGGCAACCCTGTCGAAACGGGTATCTCCTGTAACCGAATAATGATGGACATTGATACTGTCGAGCAAAGCAGCCGATTGTTTGTTTTGCAAAAAGAAGTGGGTAACTAAGCCAAGCATACGGCAAAAAAATGCCCCGTGCTTTTTGAAAAAAATCTGATCCTTTCTGAAAATTGACGATACAAAAAAGACCGGGACTTGCTGTTTTTTTAGTTCAAACAATACATTATACCAATATTCATATTTTATAAAGAATGCTTTTTCGGGGTTCAATATTCTGATAAATTTTTTTGCATTACGAACCGTATCGAGGGGCAAATAATATACATAATCGGCTCCCTGGTAATTTTTTCGCACTTCGTATCCCGAGGGCGAGAAAAACGTTACGGCAATTTTCTTTTCAGGAAATTTCGACCGTACTTCTTCAATCAGTGGCCGCCCTTGTTCAAACTCGCCAAGCGATGCACAGTGAAACCAGATTGTTTTTTCAGCGGGGTCTTTTCCCTGTTTAATTTGTTTAAACAATTGTTTCCTGCCGTTGATCCACAGCCTGGCTTTGTTGTTCTTTACAGCGGCAATTTTAATGGCCAGGTAAAGAAGCCGTATTCCAAAATTATATATCAACCGCATTCTTCTGTTTATCCGTTTTTTATTTGTTTACATTTATTTAGCCCGAGTGGTTCTGGTTAAGTTACCGTCTCGTCTTTCATCGGCAAATTCACCCTGAACATCTTTACTACCCTGCTGAAACCCGCCCGGCATCGAACCGGCAGCATTTTCATATCCTTCGTCGGTCAGGAGCCCGGGCTTTT
Source organism: Prolixibacteraceae bacterium (assembly GCA_021740385.1). GTDB lineage: Bacteria > Bacteroidota > Bacteroidia > Bacteroidales > Prolixibacteraceae > DAIMEA01. Next base: position 57,924 of record JAIOZY010000015.1, read on the forward strand.
TTGATGCTTCAACAGCAAGCTGGTCGCAACGCTCGTTACCGGCAATGTTTGCATGGCCTTTTACCCAAACAAACCGGATGTTGTGTTTTAAGCTAACCTGCAGGTAGCGCTGCCACAAGTCGGGGTTTTTTTTCCCCTTGAACCGTTTTGCCTGCCACTGCTTAAGCCAACCTTTATTAACAGCATCCGATACGTATTTCGAATCGGTATAAACCGTAACATCGCAACCATCGGTTTTTAATGCCTCAAGCCCGGCAATTACGGCCAGTAATTCCATCCGGTTGTTGGTTGTACGTTTGTAACCGGCCGATAGTTCTTTGCGGTGTTTCCCCGAAATAAGCACTACCCCGTAGCCTCCGGGTCCGGGGTTTCCGCTCGCAGCTCCATCGGTATACATTGTAACTTTATGGCTCATGAATGGTTTTTCGGTTAAAAACAGCCAGTAAAACTGCCAAAGTAATAAAAATTGTTATTGCATTTAATTCAACAGGGTCATTTCATCGATTAAATGGGTGGCACCTGCAAATTTGTCCATTACCCAAAGTACAAAGCGGATATCGACATTGATGCACTTTTGCAACTCGGGTTCAAAGGCAATGTCGCCACTCATTGCTTCCCAGTTACCATCGAAAGCGATACCAATTAACTCGCCGCGGCCGTTAAGCACGGGGCTTCCCGAGTTTCCGCCGGTAATGTCATTATTCGAAATAAAACAGGTATGCAGGGTTTGGTCACGATCGGCATAAATACCAAAATCTTCGGCAAGCAACAGACTGTCCATTTTAGGCCACACATCGAATTCCCTGTCGCCGGGAATGGCTTTTTCGAGGTATCCGGTGTGTGTTGTATAATAATTGTACGAAACCGCGTCGGCGGGTTCATAGCTGCCAATTTGCCCGTAGGTAAGGCGCATGGTTGAATTGGCGTTGGGGTAAAACTCCCTGTCGGCATACATTTCCATCAGGCCCTTCATAAACAAACGCTTACCGTTGTATAATTTTTCATTTCCATCAACGATCTCTTTTCGCAATACCGAAAGCATTTTGAACACCTGAAGGCTGTATTTGTAAGCAAGGTCGTGCTCAATAGCCCATTTATCGGGCCTTTCAAGAAATTTGTTCACGTCATGGAGGTTATCAAACATTGTACGTTTAAAAACCCGTTCAGCCCACTTTTCATAATTGCCCCTGTAACGGTTTTGAATTTCTTTAATGAATGAGGGGTGATATTGCTCATCGACATTCTGCACATAAATACGTGCCAGGGCAGCAAGTAATTTCATATCGGTTTGGGCATTGTAATCCCTGAAATATTTTTCAACGAGATCGCGCAGCAAATCAACCTGGAATTCGATATTCTCCTTATCCCGCTTTGAATGAAGGCTGTTTTTCAAATTGGTAAACCGGTTGGCAAAGTAAAAAATTTCGGCACCCCGAACGAACGTTTCAACAAGGTAACGGTAAGCTTTATCGTCGTCATCATCAAGCAGGGCTTCGTTAATCAGTTCAAGTGCCCGGCCATATTCCTGGCGGCGTTCGCTGCTTTCCGACACCCATTGCATGAAATCATTTTCTGTAGCTTTTTTCTTTTCAATCACATTTAACCGTTTTATGCCTCGGTTTTGGCCAATGCTGTACTTGTAATAATTGGAGCTACGGTTATGTTTCAAAGCGTATTGAATAGTTGCTTTTTCGCCTTTCGCCATGTAATCGCGAATAATTTCGAGCTTTTTTTCACGCACATTAACGCGTACGTCGTTTACGTTTTCCATGGCAAAAAGTACCTCGCCCGATGTTTGATAACGGCTGGTTGAACCGGGGTAGCCCAAAATCATTGTAAAATCGCCCTCGTTGTACCCGTTAAGCGAAATGGGAAAAAAGTGTTTCGGTTTCAGGGGAATGTTCGCTTCGGAATATTCGGCCGGTTCGCCGTCGGGGCCGGTATAAACCCTGAAAAGTGAAAAGTCGCCGGTGTGCCTGGGCCAAACCCAGTTGTCGGTATCGCCCCCAAATTTCCCGATAAAGTTTGGCGGGGTTCCAACCAGGCGAACATCACGATAGGTTTCGGTTACGAAAAGGTAAAACCGGTTTCCTGCATAAAATGATTTCACATTGGCTTCATAATATGTACCGCTTACTGCACGGGTTTCAAAACCCAGCGACAGTGAATCGATGATGTTTTCCCGTTCGGCTTCGCTCATCTGCTTGTTCAAATGCATGTTGATTGAATCGGACACATCTTCAACCCGCACCAAAAATGTTACTGTTTTCCCGGGATTCACCAGTTCCTGTTCGTATGTTTCGGCCCAGAAACCGTTCTTCAGAATGTTGTTTTCTTCGGTAGAATGTTTCTGTATTTCGCCAAACCCGCAGTGGTGGTTTGTAAAGAAAAGCCCGTTGTGCGAAACCAGCTCGCCGGTACACGATCCCCCGTCAATTACTACTACCGCATCTTTTATACTGGAGTGGTTGATGTTGTAAATATCTTGTTCAGTCAACTCAAAACCCATCTCCCTCATTTTATTCACGTTGATTTCGCTTAAAAGCGAAGGCAACCACATCCCTTCATCGGCCAATGCTTTTCCAATTACAAACAGCGTGGCCGCAAACAACAATACTCTTAACTTCATTCAAAATTTATTTACAAATATGCCATGTAATATTTATTTTAATTATCAACTACTTACACGGCTTCGCATTGCACATTTCGTGATACCCCTGTACCAAAAAAATGCAATAATACAACCAAAAATTAACAAGGGCAACAAATTGATAAATACATTGGGGTAAATGCCCGTGAGCGATACTTTCAAATTATAAAACAAAAACGGAACGATGAATACGACCGGGAGTAAACGGATCGAGCCGCGGAATAACAGATAATACAATGTAATTATTACGGCATAAACCGCCCCTGAAAGCAGCCATTCGTTTACCGAAACGGCATGCCGCCCGAATGCCAAAAAGCCCAGCACAAAAACGAACAATAAAGCCAGGGCCTTACGTTTGGCAAAATGCTTCGAAAGTTGGTTTGCCAGGAAAAAGATGATCATTGCAAAAGCAGGCATGTAAATAAGGGCCACAAAGTTATTTGCCATGGGGTTGAAAAACGGCAACCAGGCATTCAAACTGTCCAGCCCAACCCAGTTGGGTGCGGTTTTAGGGCTGATTTTTTCAATAACGGCAAGCAACCCGGTAAGCACAACCCCACCGAGAAAGGCTTTTAACACAGGCCGGGTTTCACGCTGGTCGAACGCTGCAAGCTGGCAGGAGTAACCGCCAATAACACCAGCCCCCATACCAAGGAACAACAACCCCACAAACGCACCGATCAGGGCCATTATTAAAAAGTTCTTGAACGGCAAAACTGTTACGTAACCAGCCAATAATGAATCCCACGAATTAAGGATACCCAGGGCCGAAATGATAAAATAGCCAAAAGCAAAAAAGAAAAAGAGCTTTGACGAAAACCGGTTTTTCGACCAATTTACAAACCCCAACACAATGCCCAGAATAAGTATCAGGTAAAATGCAAGGTTCGATATCAATTTAAAAATGCCAAGTTGCGATTGCGATTTGTCATAATCCCGCTCCCACGCTTCGGGAATAAAAACAAACCGGCTAATGCCGTTAACCTCATCTCCGGCAATGCTCACACGATAACGCCCCTGCCCTTTTTCGAGCTTATAGTTAATGGTATCGGAAAATTCGAACTCCCAGTCGGTTCGTGCTGTGAGTTTTGACGGGGTTACTTTTACCGTGTCGAGCCCTTCGGCCCCCGGGCTTGTAAAATTTTGCAAAGCCTCAATGGCCAATTCGGCAGCCTCATCTTCGGAAAGGGAAGCCCCTTCGCGCTTTTCGGGCCACACGTGCTTGTATGACAACAAACGGCCATCGACCCCGATTTTCACGGTGTATTCTTCAATACGTTCTTCGGGACCGGCAGTGGTTTGAACATAGCGGACAATCCAGTATGGCGGGTTTAAAAAGCCCGATTGCAGCCTGCTGTAATCATCGGGCGCAGTTAACCAAACATATTTGTGTTGCTTCGAAGGTGTCGATCGTATGTCAATGAGAGTTTCCCAACCTTCGGGATTGAAGCCAAATTTCTCGGCTAACACCTGTTCAGCCTTTTGCTGTGCTTCCTGTTTGGTTATTTCAACTTTGGGCGCATCAACTTTATTAGGGAAAGAAAGAAACAGCCAGGCGAGCAAGCCTAAAACAGCAGCGGGCACAAGCCATTTCAGCTTTAAAACGGAATTTCTTACCGGTTGGTTTTCGGGCGCTTCTTCTACATTGTTGTTTTCGGTTTTTGGAGGGAGGGGTTTTGGTTTGAAGCTTTTGTTTAAAACGCTATCGGGCGCTTCGCTCCACTTTCTGTTTTTAAAGCGCCAATATAAAATTATCCAAACCGGAACAAACAACAACAAAATTATAATGAGTTGGTTGAACCATATACCGGAGCCTTTTGCCACAAATATGGGCAACGATATCCAGAAAACATCAACGGCATAATGGGTGATGATAACCGGCAAAAGGCCAAAGCGCAAATAAATTAAACCAAAAATGGTAAACGGAATAACCATTTCGAACACCCGTGCATACGATGGCGATTGTGGGTAGTTGGCATGAAGCATTCCGAAAATGATGGCCTGGGCCAAAAGGGTCAGTAGCATCCAGAAATTTTTCGACTTGCGCTTCCGCACCAAAAAATACACCCCTGCCAGGGGTATTGCCCGGCACATGATCTCTTCCCAGAAACCGGCCTGCAACGATATGGCAATGGATGTATACCAGGGCATGTTTTCGGCCAGCACGTTGGGATCCGAAAGTGTTCCGGCCGGATTCCACCAACCAAGGTATTTAGTTGTCAATAAATAGTAAAGCACATCCAAAGCCAGGAACGCCGGTACAAAAAGATAAGCGCCTACTGTTTGGGCAAGCACTTGTTTGGATGCCCCGGCCTCTTTGCCCCACACTTTCCAAAACTGCACGTGGTTGCCAAAAAGATAACGGCCCATACCTTCGGCTGCCATGGCCGACAAAAAGATAATGCTGCCCATAAGCATGGTGTTTAACAAACCGTTAAACAGTTGCCGGGTTACAAAATTGGCCGCCGATGTTGTTGTATCGTAATCGAGCCACAAGAGGGGCAGCGAATTCAATACGTAAAACACACCGGTAGCCAGCCCGATAGCAACGGCCCACCACAAAGCTTTTCGCCATAACAAAAACCGTTTTTTTGTGAGGAAAAACAAAAACAAGCCAATACCAACCAGGCCGTAAACAACAAACAGGAAAACCTGGCCAATAGAACTGACTAGCGAATTTTGCGAACGCATTTCGGAATAGCGACGCTCAAAATCTTCGGGTATTTTAACATGATGCGCTACCCTGGTGAGTTTATTGCCGCTGATTTCGAACGTTACCCTGAACCTGCTCTCGCCAACGGGGTTATCTTCACGTTCAAAAGTAAATGTATGGTCGGTACGCCCCGCAGGGGTTTCGTTGGTCGATTTTTCAACCAATTCATACGCGCTCATATCAACGCCCCATTCCGATGCCGCCTGCTTTGCCATAGCCCGAGCCGAGTCGGCTGAAACCGAAGGCAGAAGCAGGTCTTCGCTTATTGTTTCGGAAAAACCATACGGAGCACCATCGGGGGTGAAAAAGAAGGTGACCTCGTTTATTTCATTTTCTTTAAAATGCCGAATATGCCATTGGTAGGAATGGTAAATGCCTTTACTGACAACATCGTTAAATGTATCAAGGCCACCACCCTCGAGCTCGGTATAATTTTGAAATTTGGTATCGTTGATAAAACCCGCTGCCTGCCGGTATTTTTCGGAACCAAGCCCATATTTTTGTGCCCGTTCCGATGATACTCCAAGCGCCTCCTCGCGGTCCATTTCAACCGAAATGTTTACCAACGGATTGGCCTTTTCAAAATTAAAATATAAAAATACGGTGCTTATTATGGCCAGTATTACCAAAGCTGACCAGAACCATGCTGAACGAAAAAGGGATTGCTTTGCCATGATTTAATTTTTTTTATCGTTTATCAGTTGTTTAAATTCTTCATTACCGGGTAAAACGGTTTGGTATTTACCCGCAACAATTTGTTCATTATTACCAATTAGTGTCATCTCGTTATCGGTGCCGGGGAATTCAATTTTTAACTGGTTTTCGAACAACCTGAAACTTTTGCGGTGATAAGGTGTTTGGCCGTAAAGCATTAATGCCTTGCGGTGTTTAAGCGTTGGATACCCTTTGTTTTTGCCCCAACCGTATTGCGGATATTCCCTGTCGATTTTCATCATATATTCATCGCGGCAGGTTTTTGCCAGCACCGATGCCGCGGCAATGGAAAAATATTTACCGTCTCCTTTTACGATGCAGGTATGAGGTATGCCCGCATAAGGTTTAAAACGGTTTCCGTCAATAATCAAAAAACCGGGCTTAACCGTGAGTTTTTCAATGGCCCGGTGCATGGCGAGGTACGATGCGTTTAACACGTTTATCTCATCAACCTCGTGGTTAGAAACAATGCCAATTGCCCAGGCAAGGGCTTCTTTTTCAATCACAGGCCTCAACCCATAACGTTGTTTTTCCGACAACTGTTTTGAATCGTTTAAAAGGGGGTTGCTAAAACCGGGAGGCAATATTACGGCTGCCGCATAAACCGGTCCGGCAAGGCAGCCACGGCCTGCTTCATCGCAACCGGCTTCAACAACACCAGCTTTGTAATATGCCTGTAATCCTGCTGTCATTTCTTTGCTGCTTTTTCAATGGCTTTCCAAACCGTTTCGGCTGTTTTGTCCCAACTGAATTTTTGGCGCTGAACACGTCCTTTTTCGATGAGCCCCTCCCGCACATCGGGATCTAACGCAATTTCCTTAAAAGCCCGGGCAATCGATAACGGGTTAGCAGGGTTGACCAACAGGGCCGCATCGCCGGCAATTTCGGGCAACGAGGTAACATTTGAACAAATTACAGGTATATCGCAATACATGGCTTCGATAACGGGTATGCCAAACCCTTCGAGAAACGAAACCAACACAAGGGCCTCGGCACTTGCCATGACCATTTGCAGCACTTCGGACGATAAGCGGTTGGTAAAAACCACATCGCCCCTAAACTGCATATCTGCCATTTTATTCTTTATATCGGATGCCGACCACATGGGCTGCCCTACCAGCAATAACTTATGTCCGCTTTTGGTTTGCTTTTTGAATAGCTCAAATGCATCGAGCATGCCAATAATGTTTTTGCGCGGGTTAAGCGATCCCACATAAATAAAATAAGGCATGCCGCCGGAAAATTTGTGCTGAATGGTGGCTTTCACTTCTTTCGAAACACCGGTAAACAATTCGTTACAACCGTTATAAGCCACATCGATTTTACCGGGATTTAGCGCAAAGGTGTATATAATGTCAGCCTTGCTGAATTCTGAAACCGTAACAATGCGCTTTGCTTTTTGGGCATATTGCGGGAAAAATTTCCGGTAATATTTCAGGTACAGCCACGGAAAATCCTTGGGGCGGTGCATGAAGTTAATGTCGTGTATCACATCAACCGTGGGCACTGCGGTTTTCAGCGACATCCACCCATCGGGCGAGAAAAAAACATCGGGTTTGTAAATGTCAAGTATTTTGGGAATATCATTTTCGTAATGCCAATACCATAAAAAGGGGTGCCTCGATGGGATTTTTGTTGCAACAGGCACAATGTTATCAGCATAAATAAACGATTTATCCCAGGGGCGGTCGAATATAAAAAGAAACTCGTGTTCGGGATGGTTGCGGGTAATGCGGCTCAGTGTTTCGTGCGCAAACCAGCCTATGCCCTCGAGCTTGTCTTTTAACAAATGCTGCGTGTTAACTGCTATTCTCACTTTAAAAGATCAGGTTTTTCTAAAAAAAACCGGAAGGTAAACCGGTTTAAATCTCACTTTAGTTCAAAATAAGAAAAAATAATCGGGAAAACATTTCGTAAATCGGAAATTCTGCATTCCGTCTTAAACTGCAACGTTTTTTAATTTCCAAAATATGATTGCAAATAACCAATAAAGATTGTTACTTTACAGCCTTTAAACCTTATACAACGGGCTTTGAAGCGGAAGTTTTTTACAAACCTGATACTGTTACTAACGATTAACGTGCTGGTTAAACCGTTCTGGTTGTTCGGTATAGACCGTACTGTGCAGAATGTAACCGGCGTTGTCGATTACGGGCTATACTATTCATTGCTGGCTTTAACCGCTACGCTGAATATTTTGCTCGACATGGGCATAACCAATTACAACAACCGGAACATTTCGCGCCACAACCACCTGCTGCCCAAGCACCTCGGAAATATTCTCGGCATTAAACTTTTACTTGCGGTAGTGTACGCCGTTGTTGTATTAAGCTGGGGATTTATTGTGGGCTATAACAAGTTGCAATTTCACATTCTTTCGTTTTTAATTATAAACCAGTTCCTGCTGCAGCTCATATTATATTTACGCTCCAATTTGCAGGCGCTGCACCTGTTTACTACCGACAGCCTGGTATCGGTCCTCGACCGTGTTTTTATGATCTTTTTGTGCGGCATTTTGCTGTACACAAACATAACCGGCGGCGTTTTTAAAATTGAATGGTTTGTTTACGTTCAAACCGTTTCGTATGTGCTTGCAACCCTGATAATTTTGCTTATCGTGCTAAAAAAAGCCGGAAAAATAAAGCTGCGTTTCAACCTGGGCTTTATGCTGGTTTTTTTGAAAAAGACCTATCCGTATGCCATCCTCATTTTACTAATGGCCTTTTACAACCGTTTCGACACCGTGCTCATTGAGCGCCTTTTGCCAAACACCGAGGGCGCCCGCCAGGTAGGTTTGTACATGCACGGGTTCCGGTTACTCGATGCCGTATCGATGTTCGGTGTTTTGTTTGCCGGCATGCTGCTCCCCATCTTTTCCCGAATGATAAAAATGAATCAAAAAATTGGGGAGATGGTTAATTTCTCATTTTCGCTCATCATTTTTATTTCTGTTACAATCGCCATCTCATCGTTATTTTATCAAACCGACATTATGGGCTGGTTATACACCGATCACATTGCCGAATCGGCCCCCATATTTGCCACCCTAATGTTTGGGTTTATACCCATTACAACAACATACATATTCGGCACGCTGTTAACGGCAAACGGCAGCATACGCCCGTTAAACATTATGGCAGCCATTGGCATGACCCTGAACATTACACTCAACCTTTTGTTAATACCCAAACATCAGGCTCTTGGCGCTGCATACGTCAGCCTTTTTACCCAAATAGTTACGGCACTTGCTCAGGTATTTATAGCAATAAAAGTGTTTAACTTTCATGCCAACTGGAAATTGTTGATACGGGTTTTTGCTTTTACAATTATTGTTGTTGGCCTGGGGCTCCTCAGCAGGCTTATACCCAACCCACTGCCCGGATACCTTTCGCTGTTGGCTGCATCGGTACTCGCTGCTTTTATTATTGGGCTAATTGATCTTAAATCATTAATAAACATCATTTTAAACCGGGAATAATGAGCCGTAACAACAATACGTTATCGCCCGATGATTTGGTTAATAATGAACGCTACACCTTAATCAGGGAACTTGAATATCATAACATCAAACCGTTTATTCTTGAAGAAATTGGCAAAAAACGAATGCTGATTATTGCCTATTCCATCCTGCAAATTCTGGCGCTTGCCTTCATCGTGTTTAAACTGTCATTTTATGCTATCGGCCTCATTTCCGATGGCATTTTCAAACAGGAATTACTGGTTGCCGGACTGGCATTTCTTTTCTCGTTCACCGTTTTAATTATTGTACACGAACTTATGCATGCTGCTGCCTTTTTCATTCTTGGCAAAAAAAACATCGGCTTTGGCATGCAACTGAAAAAATTCATTTTTTATACCGAAGTCCACCGGCAGGTAATGAGCGGAAAAGAGCTTGTTTTTGTTGCTTTGGCTCCTTTTGTAGCGGTAACCATCGGCGGGTTGCTTTTGTGGTTTTTCAACAGGAATTCCCTTTGGGGTGATTTTTCACTTTTTATCACGCTCATCCACCTGTTTTTTTGTGCCGGCGACATGGCACTGGTATCTTTCCGTGCAGGTTTTAAAGGCACTGAAATTTATACCTGGGACGACCGTGAGAAGAAGAAAACGTACTACTATAAAGAAACCGAAAACATCTAGTCTATATAACATTCTTTTCCCTGAAAAAATTTCTGATACTGCAAGAACCCTGAATGCTCTTGAAAATTAAGTAACTTTATCCTTGCAACTTAAAAAATATTACACATGAAAGATTTCACCAACAAAACAACATTGATAACCGGCGGTGCTTCCGGTATAGGAAAAATAATGGTCCGTTTGCTGCTGGAACAAAATTCCAGGGTCATTATTTGGGACATTAACCAGGAAAAAATTGACGAAACCATTAAAGAGTTTTTAGGCAAGGGGGCTATTTCAGGATACCGGATAGATGTTTCGGATACAACAATGGTGAAAGAAATGGCCCAAAAGGTTAAAGATGAAAACGGCAAGGTGGATATTCTTATAAATAATGCAGGCATTGTTGTAGGAAAATATTTTCATGAACACAAAACGGATGACATAATAAAAACATTTGATGTTAACACCCTTGCCCCAATGATTGTAACCGGGGAATTTTTAGGGGATATGATGAAACAGGACTCCGGGCACATATGCAACATAGCCTCATCGGCAGGTATTGTATCGAACCCAAAAATGTCGGTTTATGCAGCCAGCAAATGGGCTGTAATCGGTTGGTCAGATAGTTTACGGATCGAAATGCAAAAGCTCAAAAAAAAGGTACGGGTTACGACTATAATGCCCTACTACATAAATACCGGAATGTTCAATGGTGTGAAATCAAAAATTCCAATACTTGAAGCTGAAAATGCTGCACGTGCCATTGTAAAAGCAATCAAGAAAAACAAAAAAATGATAACCTTACCACGGTACATTTACAACATTACCCGGCTAAGCCAGGGGCTTTTAACCATTGGCATGTTCGATTGGTTTACCGGAAAAGTATTCGGGATTTACAATACGATGGAACATTTTACAGGACATATAAAAGAATTTTACAAGTAATGAAAGCATGAATGTTTCTACTACCAATTTCAATTCGCTTTTTACCCTAAAAAGAAATTATTATGAGAATAACAATTGCATACAACCTTCGCACCGATGAAACTGAGGCTTCAGCCGAGCTTCTATCAGAAGCTGATATCTCAAGGATATATGATGCGATTAACAGTCTTCAGCACACCGTAACGGTAGTTGAGGTTTCGGGGAAACCAAATGAAGTAATTGAACGCCTGGTTGATAGCGAACCTGATCTTGTTTTCAATTTGGCAGAAGGCACAATTGGTAGTTCACGGGAAGCTTTTTATCCCGGCTTGTACGAGCAAATGGGTATTCCGTTTACAGGCGGAAATGCTTCCCTTCTTCACCTCAATCTCGATAAACATCTAGCCAAAACACTTTTATCTTCTTATGGAATTAGTGTTCCCAAGGGCGTTCTAATAACAGAGAAGGAGCGCAATTTGTCCGACGACTTACAATATCCTTTAATAATCAAACCTAACTCGGAAGGATCAAGCAAAGGCATTACACAAGATTCTGTTGTTGAAACAAAGGAACAAGCCCAGGCCAGAATAAATAAACTTATAGGCCTTTATCCTGCAGGCCTTGTGGTTGAAGAATATATAGTTGGCCGCGAACTCAGCATCCCCTTTCTGGAGAGTTTTCCGGGAAAGTTACTTGACATTGTAGAGCATACCTTTGATCTCACCAAAATTGGTGGAAAATATAACATTTACGATTATGACATGAAACAGGGTGGTGAAGCTGCAAAATCGGTAAACATTGTCTGCCCTGCACAAATAAATGTCAAAGAAAAAAAAGCAGTGATGCAATTGGCCCGTGAGGTTTTTGATATCATGTCGTGTCCTGATGTTGGCAGGGTCGATATTCGGTTACATTCCAATGGGAAACCCTATTTTATTGAACTGAACCCACTCCCCAGCCTTCATCCAAATGCTTCTCTTATGACTGCGGCCAGGTTACGTGGCATCGAATTTCGTGATGTCCTGCGGTTAATTATCCGTTCGGCTGCCCGCCGTTATGGCCTTGCTGTTAAACCTGCAAAACAGCCAAAAAAAGATGATTTTTCATCGGGAATCTCACGCCCTACTCCACGTGAACTTGGTATTCAAATTGGCCGCATGCGTCCCGGAATAAATAATACAATCACTGATGTTAAGGGTGTGCGGGTTGGCCATTTCTCGCGTGTTGAAGATAATGTACAAATTCCCGGCAGCACAGAAACAAGCAAAATACGTACCGGGGTTACTGCAATTATGCCTGCCGGACAAGCTTATGCAAACCGCATTGCAGCAGGTGGTTTTATATTGAACGGAGTTGGAGAAATGGCTGGTTTAACACAGGTTATTGAAACAGGTTGGCTTGAAACACCCATCCTATTAACAAACTCACATTCAGTAGGTCGGGTTCATGCTGGTGTTGTTAATCACATGATAAAAAAACACCCAAAACTGGGTACCGAAACCGATGTTGTTTTACCGGTTGTTGGAGAAGCTGACGATTCTTTTTTAAATGATGTCAGGGTGGGTGTTTGTTCGGCCCAGGATACTATTAAAGCTATTGAAACAGCATCTTCGGGTCCTGTGGAACAGGGCTCTGTAGGTGCCGGTACCGGCATGACAAGTTTTGATTTTGCCGGTGGTATAGGAACTTCTTCCCGTGTTCTAAATTTATCTGAAGACCAAACACATACAGTGGGCGTACTTGTTCTTTCAAATTTTGGGAAAATGCGAAACCTTACTATTGATGGAGGTGTAATCGGGAGAAATCTGGATGATGAATTTGATAAAGCCGGACGTCGCGAAGAATGCGAAGGATCAATTATTGTTGTTGTTGCTACCGATATTCCGCTTATCAACAGTCAGCTAAACCGGGTGGCAAAACGGGCCGCCCTTGGAATTGGGCGTACAGGTTCTTATGCAGCATCAACGAGTGGTGAAATTATTATTGCATTTAGTACCGGTAATCGTAAACCAAGGGTTAATATTTCCAAAAGCAACTTCATAAATTTTAAATGCATTTCGGATAATTATATAAATATGGTTTACGAAGCCGTTGTAGAAGCAACCGAAGAGGCAGTCATGAACGCCATATTTTGCTCTAATGGAATGGATGGACGCGAAAAACGCTTGAGTCCGGCAGTCCCACATCAGCGTATTATTGAATTATTAAATATTGGAAAACAAATCAACGAATGAAAGTAATTGAAAAATATAACGATAGTTTGCATAACCCCTATTGGAAGTATCAACTGGGGCCCGAATCTTATGAAGTAAAGGATACACCTCTTCGTGTTGAATCCATTAAGAAAGCTCTTCGTTCCGATGAACGGTTCGAATTTATTACGGCAAAACAATTCCCTGAACGGTTAATTTCACGTATTCACCCCTACCACGATTATATTCTTAAAACCGGATTAAGTTTAAAAAACGATGAAGAGGAGTTTTATCCGGATCTTTTCCCCGGCGAAGGTGCAAATCTTTTGAAAAAAAATGATTCGCCGCTTTGGGGTGGAATATGGTGCACCGATGCTGTAACCCCAATTAAAAAAAAGACGTATGAAGTTGCCCGTGCTTCTGCTGAAACAGCTTTAACGGGTGCCGAATTGCTTCGGGAAGGCCAGGAAAAAACAGTATATGCCTTATGCAGACCCTCGGGACATCATGCCGGCCCACGTGTTTATGGGGGGTATTGTTATTTTAACAATGCGGCTACTGCCGCCGAATATTTGTTGCCTGCAGGAAAAGTTGCTGTTGTAGATATCGATTATCACCATGGAAATGGAACCCAGGAGTTTTTTGATGAAATAAAATCTGTTTTCACGGCATCTATTCATTGTGACCCTTCTAACGAATATCCCTACTTTTGGGGATACACTGACGAAAAAGGAAAGGGGCAGGCAGCCGGGACAAATCATAACGAACCTTTACCCAAAAACACCCAACTGGAGCAATACGCTGGTGCCGTTGACAGAATTCTTGATAAAATACGGGCGTTTAAACCGGCCTATTTAATCATTTCGGCAGGCTTTGATACGCATATATCCGACCCAATTGGTGGGTTTAAACTTCGTACTGAAGATTATATCTCGATTGGCAAACAGTTTAAGTCGTTAAATTTGCCAACTTTAGTTTGCCAGGAAGGTGGGTACAATATTGATTTTCTTGGTGATTGCGTGAAGAATTTTCTTATCGGATTGATGTAATATTATTATAGGCTATATGCTAAATAATAGTGAAAATTATTGGAATATAGTTTCCTTTAATAATCTTCAATGTCAAAAAAAAAAATCTATTTTAGGCTAATTCTCCAATACCCCGGTCTGCGCATTCAGTTGTTCGGCAATCGACAATAAATCATCCAAATCGGTTGAAATGTCGTTGAGCAATTCCTTGCTCGAAAAAAACTCATTCGAGGCTGTTTTCATTTTTGTCGAAACTTCGTTAAAAAAAGCCTGCAACCGTTCCGTATAAGGTTTTATTTTGTCTACTTCACCAAAGGTTTGATCAGCCAGTGTTTTAACCTCCTTCGCCACAACCGAAAATCCCCTTCCGGCATCACCTGCCCGGGCCGCTTCTATTGCAGCATTGAGTGAAAGTATGCTGGTTTGAAAAGATATGTGGTTTATGGAATCGGCAATCTTTTTAAAATCATCAGTCAAATTACTTTGATCGCCAAAAGAATCGACCATATCGGAAAAATCAATTTCCATTGACCTGAACAAATCGACCATTTTATTAATCGACCGGGAGTGCTTTTCCATGGCAACCACGGTTGAAGAAACCTGAACGGCAATATCCATTAATGATTTATAGTTGAAATAGTGGCAATTCTCCACTTTATTCAAATCATTATGAATGGCAACAGCCATGTCGTGACAATTACCGTACCCGCACGAAGAACAATTGTAAAAATCGGACAGGGCAAATTTTTTCATGCGCCTGAAAATCTCATTAATCTCATCTTCCGATGGTTGTTTCAATCTTACTTGCGAAGATTTATCCTGATATTTACGAACATATAGGTTTGGTTCCCAATAATTGTCGATGTTCTTTTTAAGAAGCCTGTATCCCGTTTTCGACTTTCGTTCATTGCCATTAATGCCGTACTTTAACTGAACACGTTTACGCCGTTGTTCAATCAGCGACTCAACCTCGTCGAATGACTTATCGTGATTTGGAGTTCCCGGCCCTCCGTTACATCCTTTTTCGCAATTCAGGCAATCGATTAAAACCGGGGCTATTCCCTTGTCAATTGATGCTTTTAACTGATCGAGGTACGCATATATTACCTCCTTACCTTCAATTTTCCGGGTATATTCCACAATCGACGGAAGTTCCCGCTGTGCAGTACGAAGCAGGCCTCCCGGGGAGGAAAAAAGCACGGCCCGTTCGGCCGATGGATTATTAAAGTCAGTTTCAGGAAAATGTTTAAGGTCAATTTTCTTGTCCTTAAAATAGGAAATAAGTGAATTGATCGTGACGTTGTAATCCCCCTGTCCCGTTTCATCAAACTCGCGCCGTTTTGCAATGCAGGGAGATATAACCGCTACCTTATGATCGTCATATTGGGGATAGAATTTTCGTATCATTTTAATGGTATGAAGCATTGGACTATCGGCAGGTGCGAGGTATGGAAGCAATTCGGGTTTATAAATTTCAATGTAATTTACGATAGCCGGGCAAGGTTGTGCAATTACGCTTTTAGGGTTGTTATTTTTAATGAATTCAAGATAAGATTTTACAGTAAGTTCGGCCCCAAAACTGACATCGAAACAGGCGGATATACCAACCGATTTAAGCCACCCGTTTACCCTGAGATAATCGTTGGGATAGCTTGCAGCCACTGCAGGTGCAACAATGGCAACCATTTTTTCTTTGGCCTCGAGGGCTTGAACAAATTCATGAATATTGTCGACACTTACACGTGCCCCGTGTGTGCAAGCTGCCACACAGCTTCCGCAACCAATACACATGTCGTGATCAATAATCGGAAACTGGCTACTTCCGTCGTTGCAAAATTTTACCGGACAGGAGGAAATACAGGCATGACAATTTACGCATTTTTCCTCGTCAATTAAGATAAGGGGTGTAGACATATTAGGTTTGATTTGTTAGTTAGGGGCAAGTACGCAAAAAACGTTCTTAACTTGCAATATGTAAAACAGCTTTTTGAAACTTTTTACCTTAAAATAACATTGAATTCTTTTTTCAAACACAACCTCACCTGCAAATTAAAAAAAACTGCAACCAACAAATAACATTTTGTTATTTTAAAAAAGGCGGCTAATCATACCACTTTGCAAACCGTTCGAGGTTTTTTTCGTTGTAAATATTTTTTGCCTCGCCGGTATAAAGAAATTTCAACTCATCGGCAAAATATTCGGTTATCTTCCCGCGCACCATTTTCATGGTTGAATTGAGCAGGTGGTTATCCTCGTTAAACGATTCGGGCAGTATAATCCACGTTGTTGGCAACCAGCGCACGGGGAACATTCCCTCGAATTTGCCCCCCTGTTTATAGGCATTAATTTCCTGTTGAATAATTTCAATGGCAACACGCAGCCCTTCGCCCGAGCCCGGTTTAACATTACGGCTTTCGAGCTCACGGTTTATGGCTTGTATATTTGGAACAATCATGGCTGTTGTGTAGGGATTTTGGTTGTTGTATAACATGCACTGTTCGATAAACGGCGACTGGTCAACCAGGGCTTCTTCAATGCCCTCTGGGCTGAATTTTTCACCATCGTTTCCAATCAGCAGGCTTTTAAAACGGCCAAGCACATACAAAAAGCCGTCCTTGTCCATGTAACCCATGTCGCCCGTGTACAACCAACCATCTTTAATGGTTTCGGCCGTTGCCTTTTCATTTTTCCAATAGCCCAACATTACGTTACCACCTTTAATCACAATTTCACCCTTTTCGCCCAATGGCAACTCCTTCCCGTCATCGTCACAAATTTTCAAATCCATGTACTTCACCAGTTTGCCCGATGAACCGAACTTGTGGGCATCGAGCGAATTGGACGATATTACGGGCGATGCCTCCGAAAGGCCGTAACCCTGCATCACGGGCATGCCAATGGCTGCAAAGAAACGCTGCAATTCAATGTCGAGTAGTGCGCCCCCGCCAATGAAAAACTTTATATTTCCGCCAAAATTTGCACGTATTTTACTGAAAAGGATTTTGTTGAAAACAAAAGCCAGCGGTTTCAGAAAAGCCCGGAAACCTTTTCCGCGATTAAAGCCTAAACCATTGTACGCGTATTTAACCTTTAACCCGGCATTGAAAAGCTTTTCGGTAAATTTCCCTTTTGCCCTGATAGCCGATTCGATGTTTTTACGAAAGGCTTTCGACAAAGCCGGCACACTCATCAATATGTCGGGCTTTATTTCATTAATGTTTTTGGGGATATTCTTAAGCGTCTCCATGGGGGTCTTCCCTATTTCCTGTCCGGCAATGCTTGCCCCGTTGTACATGAAACAGTATAAACAGGCAGTATGGGCAAACGAATGGTCCCAGGGCAGAATGGTGAGTGTTTTATACTCGGGGGTAATGGTCATGAGCGTATTGGCCTGCCGAACGTTTTCGGCATAATTGTGCTGCGAAAGCATGATCCCTTTCGGATCGGCCGTTGTGCCCGATGTGTAAGAAATGTTAGCCAGGTCGTCGGGGCCAATTTCGCGCCATACCTTTTCAAAGGTTTTTTGGTTTTCCCCGTCTTCGAGATATTTGCGCCCGGCTTCTTTTATTGATTTGAAAGTAATTCGATGCGGGGCTTCTTCCGGTATTTCATCGATGTAAATGATCTTTTCAACCTGCGGCAAATCGCTTAGTATAGCTTCAACTTTTTCGGCCTGGGTCCACGAAGCAATCACCATTTTTGCACCTGAATGTTTCAGCCTGAAAGCAATTTCAGTCCCGGCATCGAGTTTTATCGATAACGGCACGTTAACGGCTCCGGCATAAAACATGCCCAGTTCGCTCACAAGCCAGTCAACACGCCCTTCGGCAATCAGGCCAATGCGGTCGCCTTTTTTAATGCCCAATGTTAGTAATCCTGCGCCAAAAGCATAAACTTCGGACTGTAACTGTTTGTACGAAAAAGGCACATACTCCCCGTTTGTTTTTTCCCACATTAACGGTCGGTCGGGATATTTACCAACACTGGTTTCAAATAACTCAATTAACGTATTCATGCTATTATCATTCAAATTATTAATGAACCGAAAAAGTCCTTCGCTTTCCGGCTTGTGGTTATCTGCATTTCAAAATCCTGTTAATTTTCCCCTTTTGTTTTCCGGATTGAAATATCGCTACGAGGGGTTGAAATTATAAAACAAAACGAATAATTCAATCAATTTTCGCAGAATTACAACACTACCGGTAGCTACCAGTCGATAATATTTTGTATCTTCAAAACCTGCATAAACAACTAAAATGGAACAACAAGGCCTTTTTATAGTAAATGAAAATCCTTCAATCCCTAAATACAGGCAGTTAATTAATTGCATCGTTGATAATATCGAAAACGGAACACTGAAAAGGGGCGATCAACTGCCTTCGCTAAACCGGCTTGGCGAATTAAACCACCTTTCACGCGACACGGTTATGATGGCATTCAACGAACTAAAAGCCAGGGGTATCATTTTTTCAAAACCCGGAAAAGGCTATTTCATCCAAACAAACCTTGTTGAGAAACAAGAACGCATTTTTGTGCTTTTCGATGAATTCAACTCCTTCAAAGAAGATATTTACAACGCTTTTTTGAAACACATCAACCCTGAAACCGAAGTCGACATTTACTTTCATCACTTTAACTTCAGGGTTTTTTCCGACCTGATAAACCAGGCAGCCGGCCACTACACTTCGTATGTAATAATGCCGGCCACTTTCGACAACGCGTATCCCGTTATTTCGATATTACCCGAAAACAAAGTACTCATTCTCGACCGGAAAAAACAGGACCTGAAAGGTTATACCACGCTTTATCAGGATTTCAGGCAGGACGTTATTGAGGCGTTGAGTGCACACGAAAAATTGCTTGAAAAGTATGCTCATTTTGCAATAATCCACCCCGGCGGGAAAGAGCCGCAGGAACGCATTGATGGTTTTATTGAATTCTGCAATAAAAGCAAACGCACGTTTCAAATAATGTCAACCATTGAAAACACCACCCCAAAAATAAATACTTGTTACCTTGTTATTTCCGACCGCGACCTTGTTGCGCTAATAAAAAAGGCAAGGCAAAAAACACTCGTACCCGGCAAAGATATTGGCATCATTTCGTTTAACGAGACCATGTTAAAAGAAGTTGTTGGCGGGGGCATAACCACCATTTCGACCAATTTTGTTGAAATGGGCAAAACCCTGGCCGAAATGATCGAATTTAAAAAAACGGGAGCGATACATAATCCCTGGCAATTTATAGAACGGGCATCGGTTTAGGGCCCTGTTGTTAAACATTTTTATTTTAAAAACTGAATGAATATATTTGTACCTACCAGTACCCACCAGTTGGGTTTTAATTAAAAATTTAAATCGACATGAATACAGAAACATTAAAAAAAGAATTTCGGGAAATTTATGGTGATGGCGAAGTATCGGGTTATTTCTCGCCCGGCAGGGTTAACCTTATTGGCGAACATACCGACTACAACGGGGGTTTTGTTTTCCCCTGCGCCTTAACTTTCGGGACTTACTGCCTAATCAGGAAAACCAACAATCCGTACTTCAGGTTTGCCTCGTTAAACCTCGAAACCAAAGAACAGATTTCAATCGAAGCACTTACAACACCGCTGCAAAAAGGCAATTGGGTAAACTACCCGCTGGGCACCATTGCCCAATTTGTAAAAAAAGGGCATACCTTTAAAACCGGTGCCGATATACTCGTTTACGGAAATGTTCCCGGGGGGGCAGGGCTATCGTCGTCGGCTTCGCTTGAAGTGGCAACTGCCGTGGCCATAAACGATCAGTATAATTTTGGCATCGGCAAGGTCGATCTGGCATTGATGGGACAGAAAGCCGAACACGAATTTGCCGGGGTCAACTGCGGCATAATGGACCAGTTTGCATCGGCCATGGGCAAGGCCGACCATGCCATCTTTCTGGATTGCGACACGCTCGATTACGAACTGGTACCCGTTAAACTCGACGGCATTAAAATTGTGATTGGCAACACCAACAGCCCGCATTCACTCGACTCGGGCAAGTATAACGAACGCGTTGCCCAGTGCCAGGCTGCTGTTGAAACAATTTCGAAATACAAAAAAATAACCAACCTTGCCCAAATAACTTACGAAGAATTTAAACCGTTGGAAGCAAAATTCGACAACGAAGTGGCAAAAAAACGCGCCCGGCACGTTATTACCGAAATTAAACGCACGACCGATGCCGTAAAAGAACTCAAAGCCGGCAAAATTGAAACCTTTGGGCAACTGATGAATGGCTCACACGATTCGCTTAAAGCCGATTATGAAGTAACAGGCCATGAACTCGATACCATGGTTGAAGAGGCCCGGAAAATTGAGGGTGTTATTGGCTCGCGCATGACCGGCGGAGGCTTTGGCGGATCGACCGTTTCGCTGGTAAAAGAGGAAACCGTTGACAATTTCATCGACCAGGTTGGAAAAAAATACAATGAACGTACCGGGTTAACCCCTGAATTTTACGTGGCCGAAATTGGCCAGGGTGGTCACAAAATATTTTAATCAGTCCACAGATCCGCCGGTTGGCGGACAAGTTACACAGATAGACACAGATATAATTAGCAAAAATTCCACAGAAATTATTATACAGATTAATCCATGAATTAATAGTTCAAAAAAAATGAATCATTCGTGTGCATCCGTGTGCATCCGTGGACAAGAAAACTTTGCCGAAGGCAAAAAAAAGAAAAGTCCACAGATGGACACAGATAGACACAGATAATAATTTCTTTAAAAATTTGCTGTTCGTTATATCAGCGTTCACTAACACCGCGCTTGCGCCACCGCACGCTGTCGCCGTAGCGTGGTGACCATGCTTAATATTAAAACAAAACAGGGCTTCAGCCCCAACCGCTTCCAACACAAAATAATGATTAACTAATCTATTTGCCGAAGGCAAAAACATCTGTGTAACTTGTCCGACAACTGGCGGATTTGTGTGCATCCGTGGACAATAAAATTTTGCCGAAGGCAAATAAAGAAAAAGTCCACAGATGGACACAGATAAACACTGATTAAAATTTGAGACACAAATAGCAAAAACAACACAAGTGCATCATTGAATAATTTAAGCTTCCGAAAAAAAATCATCCGTTTGCATTTGTGTGCATCCGTGGACAATAAATACTTTGCCCAAGGCAAAAAAATCTTAACCGAAATTTATACAAAAAAGGGCTGTTTTATTCAGGCCTTTTACTATTTTGGCCCTATAGTTTTTTACTTATGTACGATATCGTTGGCGACATTCACGGGCATTATTCCTTACTGGTAAAAATGCTCAGGAAACTGGGGTATAAAAAATCCGGAAAAGCATTCAAACATCCCGAACGGAAAATGATTTTCACGGGCGACTACATTAACCGGGGGCCACAAATACGCGACACCATTAACCTGATAAGGCACATGGTCGACAACGGCGATGCCCTTGCCATACTGGGAAACCATGAGTTGAATGCCATTTTGTACTTCACGCTCGACAAAACGGGAAAGTTTTTTCATAAACACATTGCACGCTACAAGTTGCCCCTGATTAAAACCCTTTATGAATACGAAAACGACCTTGTCAACCTGAAAGACACCGTTAAATGGTTCCGTACCCTCCCACTCTGCCTCGACCTTGAAAAAATACGGATTGTGCACGGGGCATGGATCGATGAAAACATTTCAACCATAGAAAGTTTCAGGCAGGGCGAAACAAAACTCAAAAAAAAGTTTCTGAAAGCATACATTCAAAACCCCGGGCTGAACAAGGCTGTGAACCAAACCGTGAAAGGACTCGAACTGGAACTCCCCAAAGACCTGATCATAAAAGATCACAAAGGCCTTTCACACAGGCGTTTCAGAATTAAATGGTGGGAAAGTTTAGCGGGAAAAACTTTCCGGGATGCTTCATTTGGGAACCGTTTTCTGTTGCCTGCCTACACAATCCCAAATGAAATCATTCCCCTGATAAAACCATACGGGATCAACGAACCCCCTGTTTTTTTCGGGCATTACTGCCTCGAAAACGGGCACCTTGTGGTGCAAAAAAACCTTTGCTGTGTCGACCGTTGCGTGGTACGCTCGCAAACCCTTACCGCATACCGCTGGTCGGGCGAAAAAAAGCTGAACGATGATAACCTTGTCTTTATTTAAGAACGAATATAGTGTCCGGTAAAAATTCAAGAATATATTGGGGCATTTGAATAAAACCCTGATTGACAGGCTGGGCTAAAGCCCCTTTTCAAAGATGCGATTCAGTAACCCCAGCCTTAACAGGGTGTGTGAAAATTGGCTGTCTATGAATTGCCATCCCATTTATGGGACGGATAAATGATGCTGATCAGCACAGGGCTTTAGCCCAACTGCTTGAATATTTGGGCTAAAGCCCGGCTATAGCATAGGACAGAATTCCGTCGGATAAATCCGAC
>JAIOZY010000070.1 GCA_021740385.1 Prolixibacteraceae bacterium
GGCGGAGTTTTGCCTCCGGCTTCCTTCAGATTCCATCTCGCGGTGGACACCCTTGCCATCGACTAATGGTTGGCGATTACAAACCCCCATAGTGGACTTTCACCACCAAGTCTGTTACCATGCACGGCACACTAAAAAAGGCCTCTGATTTGCAGAGACCTTTTATCAACGTATTATTATGGCATTTTATTTCTCAAATTCCTTTAAACTTGCCGTTAGTTTCTTCCTTGTAAAAAAGATTCGACTTTTTACTGTGCCCAAAGGCAAATTCAATTTTTCACCAATTTCTTTGTACTTATAACCGTCTAAGAACATTTGAAACGGAATGCGGTATTCATCTTCAAGTTTTGAAATGCTCTTTTCAATTTCATTGGTTGAATAAAACGATTCAGGCGAAGGGTACACCCTGTCTTTGGCAATCATTAAATGAAATTCACTGTTCGATCCGCTCAGGCTGTTCCTTGTTTTTGAAGCCTTACGGTAATCGTTTATAAACGTGTTTTTCATTATAGTATACACCCATGCTTTAAAATTGGTGTTTTCTGAGAACTTATCCTGATAGGTAAGGGCTTTTAAAAACGTTTCCTGAAGTAAATCGTTTGCCTTCTCGTTGTCCGATGTAAGGCTTAACGCGTAATACTTTAGCTTGTTTTCTAAACTCAATAATTTATCGCTGAATTGTATTGTTGACATATCTTTAAGGTTTTTGGTGTTAATTAATGCTTCAAATATACAAACAATAAAAGACAAATAAGTCTTTTATTTGTTAAGATTTTGTTAAAAATCGGTAAAATTTGTTTCAAACATTAGTTATAATATACCGAATAATTTTCGATAAATCAATAGGGTGGGACAGGTATTGTTGAAAATCAATTTATTATTAATGGACGATTTTGGCCTTCATCAACAGTAACGAGGGTATTGGGGCAGATTTTGAATATTAAATGATAATAAAGAATTAACTTTAAAAATGAATGTCTGGTAAGAATTTTCAAATCTTAAATACATTTGCAGCCGTATTAGAAATATCAATATGAAGCATAACAAAAAGGCGAACAATCAATTTGTTACGTTTAAAAAATGGAATTCAAAAGGGTATTCGGTTTTTAACAGCCTGAAAAAAACAATCAGAATTGGTGTTTTGCTGGCCGTTTATTTGCGGTTTGCCAACCACAACGAAGTTTTTGCTCAAGAAACGCCCGACAGTTCTTATCAACATATCGACCTTGAAGAAATTGACATTACTTCCGATGAATATGCTGAGACCTATTCTGCACTTAGCCGTGTAGTGGCCGTTATACGTAAACATGAAATTGAGCAGGCACCGGTTTCTTCGGTAAACGAGCTTCTTGAATACGCTTCAAACATCGACATCAGGCAACGTGGAGCCAATGGCATACAGGCCGATATATCAATACGGGGAGGTACGTTCGACCAGGCGCTGGTACTGTTAAACGGTATAAACATCAGCGATCCGCAAACAGGCCACCATCATTTAAATATCCCGATTGATCTTTCATCCATCGAACGTGTTGAAATACTTAAAGGCCCGGGAGCCTGGAAATTTGGCCCGGGAGCATTCAGCGGGGCAATAAACATCATTACTGGCGTTTCTGAAAAAAATTATATCGAAGCGGGCGCCGAGGTTGGGCAATATGCGTATAGCAAAGAAAAAGTTAATGCAGGTTTTAACGCAGGTAGAACGGCACACTTTGTTTCAGGCATGTATTCTTCCACGGCCGGTTATACTGCCAATACCGACAATAACCAACTGAACGTGTATTACACGGGCTCTATAAAGGGAAAAAGGGGTACAACATCTATTCAGGCCGGATACAGCGATAAATCGTTTGGTGCAAATAGTTTTTACACCGCAAAATATCCCAATCAGTACGAAGAATTGCAAACCCATTTTGCTTCTGCCTCACACAATTTGAAATTAAAGCAGCTTCGTATTGAGCCCCGTTTATATTTCCAAAGAAGTAACGATCGTTTTTTACTTTTTCGCGACAATCCGGGGTTATACAGCAATTACCATACATCAGACGTTTTTGGATTTAATTCCATTGCTTCATATTTCCATGCAAAAGGGGCTGTAACCCTTGTGGGCATCGAAAGTCGTACCGAAAGCATTTACAGCAACAGCCTGGGCGAAATAACGACCGATCCCATTGCAAGCCCGGTGAACGATACCATTATCTTAAACCGTTTTCATTCACGCACGAACCTGTCGGCATTTTTTGGGCACAAGCGGTTTTTTAACAATTTCATGATTAATGCCGGAATTAATGTCACATACAATACCGACATTGAAAAGAAATTATTTGTTTTTCCGGGTATCGATATGAGTTATACAATTAACAACCGGATAGCTGTTTTTGCATCGGCCAATAAAACAATGCGTATGCCTACGTATACCGATTTGTATTACCAGGGGCCCAACAACATTGGCAACCCCGATCTATTGCCCGAGGAAGCAACGGGTTATGAAATGGGATTGAAACATTCATCTGATATTTTCAAGGGTAAAATCACGCTGTTTTATATGCACAGTAACAATCTTATCGATTGGGTGAAAGCGAAAACAGATGATCCGTGGGAAACGGTAAACTATGCAATAATCAATACCTCCGGGGCTGAAGTATCGGCATCAACCAATTTTTTGAAGCTGATACCCGGTCAAACGATTTTACAGGGACTGACCATTCAGTACACGTTTATCGATCAGCAAAAAGCAGAAAAAAAACTGATTTCGCATTATACATTGAATTATTTGCGGCACAGGATCGATGCAAGTATTCGTCATGCAATTATTCGAAATGTGTATGTTACGTGGCATATAGCCTATCAAAACCGTAACGGGCAGTACGAGAAATTTGTTGATGGCAAATCGGCAGGCCTGGTCGGTTATTCCCCGTTTTTCACAACCGATTTAAAAGTATATTGGAAATATAAGGGTTGGCAGCTTTCCGGGAGAATAAACAATATTTTCGATGTGAAGTATTATGATATTGGCAATGTTCCGCAGCCGGGCAGGTGGATTCGTTTCGGATTTTCAAAAAAATTCAGCTTCAAACCTTTCAATTGAAATAAAACATTTAATATATTCGGCAAAAATTTCTATTAAAATGTTAAAAGATATTTTATCCATATCGGGACAACCGGGGTTGTTCAAAATGGTTTCGAAAGGCAGTAACAATGTAATTGTTGAATCGCTTTTAAATGGCAAACGTTTTCCGGCTTTTTCATCGAATAAGATCATTTCCCTGGAAGACATCGCTATTTTTACCGACCAGGGCGAAGTTCCACTCGAAAAGGTTTTTAAAAAGATTGCTGAAAAGGAGGATTTTAAAAAATCAATCGACCACAAGTCTTCACCCGATGTGTTGAAGAATTACTTTCACGAAATTTTGCCCGATTTCGACGAAGAGCGGGTTTATGTTTCCGACATCAAAAAAGTGATTCAGTGGTACAACTTGCTAATAGAAAAAGAAATGCTGAGTTTCGAAGATGAAGAAGCTGAAGCAGACAATGCTGAAAAAGCGGAAGATGATAATCCAAAGGGAGAAGAAGAATAACATTTTTCGGGGGTATTAAAACAGCGACTTATTCAGGGCATGGTGTTTTTTCAGCAGCAATGAAAACAATTCAACAGTTGCCAAAGCATCGCCGCCTGCCCTGTGTCTTCCGTTAACTGTGATTCCCAGGTTGGCACAGATTTTCCCAAGCGAATACGATTTAAAACCCGGCAGATACTTGCGGCTCATTTCAACGGTACATATTTTTTTGCGGTTGTAGTTATATCCCAGCTCTTTAAATTCCTGTTTTATAAAGTTATAGTCGAAGTTTACATTGTGTGCAACAAAGATTTTATTGGCCGTTAATTCTACAATTTGGCGGGCAATCTCGTAAAATTTTGGGGCGTTCATAACCATTTCATCGTTAATACCCGTAATGCGGGTAATGTACCAGGGGATTGGGCGTTCGGGATTTACAAGTGTAACGAGGGAGTCGACAATTTTTTCACCATTGAAAATGTAGATGGCAATCTCGGTAATTTTTCCCGTGTGGTGGCTTCCACCGGTTGTTTCAATATCGGTAATTGCAAACATGCCTTAAAAATAGAAATTTTACCTTGATTGTTCAGATTTTTTTTTTCAAGGAAAACACCAACCTAAAACGGATGATTGTGGAAAAAAAAGAAACCTTTTAAAAGGGTTTTGGGCTAAAGTGTTATATTTGTTATGGCTGCATTGTAATGCTTGTGTAATGAAGCGAAAAGCAAAATGTATTATCGGATTGTTGGTTGCCTGCCTGTTTTTTTTAAACCTGACAGGACGTGCCCAGGACCTTGAGTTTCCCTGGTCGGTGCGTGCTTCATATTCGTTAATGCAGTACAGGGGCGAGCTGGGGGAACAACTGTTCAGCATTGATTATCGTAACGACGGTGGTGCCCTTGAGGCTACCCGCTATTTGAATCCTTCGCTCGATTTGCTTTTTGGCCTGGGTTATAACCGACTGGGCATCGACGGTACCATTGAAGGGAACAATTACCATGTTAAAGGAAACCTGTTTACACCGCGCCTCGCTGCACAGTATAAATTTTCGAACGGTTACCTGCTAAAACAAAACACGAAACTTCAACCCTGGGTTGGGTTGGGCATGTCGTACATGATTGGCAATTCAACCGGGACAAGTTATGATTTGAACGGCGATGATTTTAACCATTTTATCGACGAAATTGCTTTTACATATTCAGCAGGGATTAAATATCAGCTTTTTTCAAAAGTTGCACTGTTTTTCGAAATTAACGGGAACCTGGCCACAACCGAAGAGATCGACGGAGCTGCTATCGACAGGCAGAACGACCGGTACCGGGGGGCAAACATTGGTCTGATAATAAAAATTGGCGGGCCGAAAGATTCCGACAAAGATGGCGTGATCGACCGCGAAGATGAATGCCCCGATACGCCCTTTGGCGTTGAAGTCGATTCGGTTGGTTGCCCCAAAGATCGCGATAAAGACGGTATTCCCGATTACCTTGACGATTGCCCCGATGATCCCGGATTGCCCGAGTACAACGGCTGTCCCGACCGCGACGGCGATGGCATTATTGATAAAATTGACGATTGCCCCGACCTGCCGGGTATTCCTAAGTACAACGGTTGTCCCGATACCGACGGCGACGGTGTAATCGATCCGAAAGACCTTTGTCCGGGAACACCCCCCGGTGTTGAAGTGGATGAATACGGTTGCCCGATCGACTCCGATGGTGACGGCTTAACCGATGACGTGGACCAGTGCCCCGATGAATTTGGCCCGATGGAATACCTCGGATGCCCCGAGCCACCACAGTCAGAATGGCCCGAATTTGAACAGGAAACACCCGAAGGCGTCTATTTTGAAACCGACGAATACGAACTCGACAGGGAAGCTGAAGAGGGCATGATGGACATTATCAAATACATGTTCGAAAACCCGAATATGAACATCAGGCTTTACGGCATGGCCGATCCCCGGGGCAGCAAAGAATATAATGAAGTGCTTTCGGGACGCAGGGTTGAGTCGGTTAAGCGATTCCTGATGCGAAAAGGTATTCCCGAAAGCCGTATAATGATCAAAGCCATGGGTGAAGTACAGGAAGTGAGAACAGGCGAGGGCGAAGAACAGATGACCGAAGACCAAAAATTACGCAAATACCGGAAAGTACAGTTCGATTTCTTCTTCTTTATGAGGTAGAGCTGAAACCTGAAACCCGCAGCGAAGCGAAGTCCCGCATAGCGGGATGAAACCTGAAACCATCAAAACTACATATTCAACAATGCTTAAATTTTGTGCTTGTTTCACTATATTTGCAGCTTTTATAACCAGGCATTATTATCATGGAACAATTGTTGAAAAAGAGTGTGGTGCAAGCCATAAAAGAACTGTATGGCGCTGATGTTAAAGAAGAAACTGTACAGATACAACTTACCCGGAAAGATTTTGAAGGGGATTTGACTGTCGTTGTCTTTCCTTTTTTACGTTTCGCAAAGAAAAGTCCTGAACAAACCGCCGATGACCTGGGCCAGTTCCTGTCCCGGAACCTTTCCGATATTGCAAAGTACAACGTGGTTAAAGGATTCCTGAACCTTGTAATTTCCAATGCACATTGGATAGATGGCCTGAACAAGGCTTACAGTGACTCAAATTATGGAATTACTGCCCAAACCGACGATTCAAAACTGGTGATGGTCGAATACTCTTCGCCAAATACCAACAAACCGTTGCATATGGGGCACATACGGAATAACCTGCTGGGGCATTCCATTTCTGAAATATTGAAAGCAAACGGCAACCAGGTTGTGAAAACAAACATTGTGAACGACCGGGGTATTCACATCTGCAAATCGATGTATGCCTGGATGAAAGAGGGGAAAGGCGAAACGCCCGAAAGCAGCGGGAAAAAAGGCGACCACCTGGTGGGGGAGTACTACGTGAAATTCGACCGGATGTATAAAGCCGAAGTGGCCGGTTTGATGGAAAACGGCGTGCCGAAAGAAGAAGCAGAACAATCAGCTCCTTCAATTATTGGTGCCCGCGAAATGTTACGAAAATGGGAGCAGGACGACCCGGAAATACGTGGTTTGTGGGAAACCATGAACCAATGGGTGTATGCCGGTTTTGATGAAACGTATAAGAAACTCGGCGTTGGTTTTGATAAGATCTATTACGAATCGGATACCTACAAAGTTGGACGTGATGAAGTGATGCGCGGACTGAACGAAGGGGTTTTCGAGAAACACGATGACGGCTCCGTTTGGGCAAACCTCGAACCGGAAGGGCTCGACCGGAAAATATTGCTCCGTTCCGACGGTACTTCGGTTTACATGACCCAGGATATTGGTACGGCCAAACTGCGCTATGAAGATTATTCCATCGATAAAATGGTTTACGTGGTGGGGAACGAGCAGAACTACCATTTCCAGGTGCTGTCGATTTTACTTGACAAACTGGGTTATGAATGGGGAAAAGATTTGTACCACTTTTCGTACGGCATGGTGGAATTGCCACAGGGCAAAATGAAGTCGCGCGAGGGAACGGTGGTAGATGCCGACGACCTGGTTGAAGAGATGATTAAGGTAGCCCGGGAAACCTCGGAGGAGCTGGGTAAGCTTGATGAATACGACGAGGAATCGAAGCGGGAAATACACCGCATGATAGCCCTTGGCGCGTTAAAATATTTTATACTGAAGGTGGATCCGAAAAAAACCATGATGTTCAACCCGCTGGAATCGATCGATTTTAACGGCAACACGGGCCCGTTTATCCAGTACACGTATGCACGCATTCAAAGTGTTTTGCGAAAAGCAAAAGATCAGGGGTTGCGCCGGGATGTGGCACAGACCGGTTTGCAGCTCAGGGAAAAAGAAATTGAACTGCTGAAACGGCTGAATGCATTCCCGGCCATTGTAAAAGAAGCCGGAACAAATTACAGCCCGGCACTTATTGCCAATTACTGTTACGAGCTGGTGAAAGAATACAACCAGTTTTACCACGATATCACCATTCTGGGCGAGCCCGATGAGGCCGTCCGTAATTTCCGCCTGGTACTGACCGAAACCACGGGCAACGTTATTCAGCGCGGCTTTGCCCTGCTGGGCATTGAATGCCCCGAGCGGATGTGATGTTGATCAGCACAGGGCTTTAGCCCAACATAACAATCAGGATGTTAGCTCATTCATCTTAGTCGATTACTATGTTTTAAAATTTTTACCCGACAATAATGATAAATTATAAAACAACAGCGTTATGATGAAAATTGAAAAGATTACCGAAAACAAGAAACAGTTTCTTGACTTGTTGCTGTTGGCAGACGAGCAGGAAAACATGATTGACAAATATTTACCGGGTGGTGACTTGTTTGCTCTGTACGACGATGATTTGAAAAGTGTTTGCGTTGTAGCGCCTGTTAATGACGAAACCTGCGAGTTGAAAAACATCGCAACATACACGAAATATCAAGGCAAAGGGTACGGCCGGGCCTTGATAAATTTCATTTTTGATTTTTACAAAAACGATTACCAAACCATGCTTGTCGGTACGGGCGAAACGCCGGGAATCTTGTCGTTTTATGAAAGTTGTGGATTTAAACCATCGCATCGGATAAAGAATTTTTTTACAGACAATTACGACCATCCCATGTTCGATGGCGACATACAACTTGTTGATATGGTTTATCTGAAAAAAGATTTATCGTAATCAACCCCCTTACCTTCTGCCTTCAGCCTTCTGCCTTCTCCCTTCTCCCTTCTGCCATCTGCCTTCTCCCTTCTCCCTTCTCCCTTCTCCCTTCTCCCTTCTGCCTTCTGCCATCTGCCTTCTGCCTTCTGCCATTCTCCCTTATTAATAAAAGCCCGGTTGCTGTATGACCAGCTGAATGCCGGTGACAAAACAGGAAGAAAAATAATCCCGCATTTACCTGCCAAAATCCAACGCACAGCTCACACCCTGCGGGCTGCAGCCGGTACATTTTTCACTACTACGTACAAAAAAGAATTCACATTCCTTGGTAACAATCATAATAAACACTAATTTAGAAGCCGCTATGTAGTTGAAAAACGGGATACTGCACATCCCCCGGATAAATCAGGAAAGATAAGTTGGCGAAGGGTAGGGAACCGGAAGCAGGTGTGTTTTTTTAGTTACAAACGAAGTAACGATTATAAATGTATTTAAGGAATAAATGTACTTTTATAAATGCGAAATATATGTAATACACATACAGCAGCGTTATGCGCAATTAAAACCCGAGCCTTAAACAATCAAGATATGTTCTGATTATATCCGAACTATTTATTATCTTTGCAAATGACAATTAAATGATTACGAATTGACTTTCAAAAACAACCGGAACGTAATCAAAAAATGGCTGAGAGATAATAACTGGATTTAAAATAAAAAACAGCAATGAAGGATATAATTGACATAAAAGACATTGAAAAAATCGAAAGGATTGAAAATGAGTATGATTTACAAAAAGCATCTTTGCTGGAACGTAAACTGCGCTTAATGATTAAAGAAAATCCTGATTTGAAACCAATCCGCGAGAAACTTCGTGGTTTGATTAAAGATTACGAAGATAAAGTATGGTCTGATTTTGAAAATATTCCTGATTCAAAATTCAAAGAATCAGATAAGGCTGAGGCAATAATAAATGCAGAGCAAAAATTTATTAAAAAACGTAAAGATGCTATTCGAAAAAGATTGAAACAATTCGATATGACCCAACAGGATTTAGGGATAATACTGGAACATCCAAAGTCATATATGAGTGAATTAATGAATGGGGTTTCTCAGTTTACATTAAAAGATTTAGTGATAATCCATCGAATTTTAGGGATAAACTTAAATACATTGATTCCAACCTATCTTCAAACTGAAACAAGAGACAAGGTAAAGGAGTCCATCAATAAATTAAATAAGCCAAAACTAAGATTAAGAAAAAAAGAATTAATTTAATAAAAGCGCATAACAATGTGCAAAATTAATCGCGGGTATAGTGCTAATTTTCAACTCACTGCCCCGCTTCAACTTCGGTGTGTATGCGGACTGGAACGGTGCACGAAAACCGCGCCTAATCTTACACGTAAACGTTACAAGCAAGCCGAGGAAACAACCAACGACACAATGAAACATGAAATTTTTGCTGCATAAAGACAAAGAAAAAAAGGAAAAGCCAGCCCACAAAAGCAAGAGTGTGGCTGCCCTTCCCTGCAACCGTCCCTTCACAGCCACACACATGCTTTTTTTGCCAACGCACCACTTGATACCGATACGATTTTGTACTTTTAGAACTTAAAAAATGAATTGACTTGAGAGATTTTTATGAAATTGAATATTATCAACATACGTAAATCGATAAATAAGGCTTTTTTAAAGGTTAAGCCCAACCGCACACAGATTGAGATTTTCAAAAACAACATCCTGAACCTTTACGACCAGATTAATGAATCAGAATCGGAAGAATATCACAAAAACAATATCAGTAAATTCCTGACTGATACATATTACTCACCTGACCATTATATAAATACAAAAGGGCGGACAGATTTAGTAATACATAACGGAAAAGATTCATCTTCGACTGTTGGCGTGCTGATTGAAACCAAAAAGCCATCGAACAAATCGGAAATGCCTACAAAAGAAAACCTGAATGCAAAAGCACTTCAGGAACTGATTTTGTATTATTTAAGAGAGCGGATTTCCGGGAAAAATATTGAAGTAAAACATTTGATTGTTACCAATATTTACGAGTGGTTTATATTCAACGCTAATGATTTTGACCGATTATTTGCCCAAAACAAAAAACTTGTAAAACAATTCACCGATTTTGAAGAAGGACGATTAGCCGACACAAAAACTGATTTTTTCTACAAACAAATTGCCGAACCGTTTTTAAAAGAGTTGGATAGCGAGATTTCATTCACCCATCTTGACATTAGGAATTATGAGAAAATCATAAAAAACGATGACAAACCGGATAACAACAAACTGGTTGCATTATTTAAACTTTTTTCACCTGAAAACCTTTTAAAACTACCCTTTGCAAATGACAGCAATAGCCTTGACAAAGGATTTTATGCTGAATTGTTGCATATCATCGGATTACAAGAAACAAAAGAAGGCAGCAAAAAACTTATAGGCCGAAAAGCCGAGAAAGAACGAAACGCAGGTTCACTTATTGAGAACACAGTTACGATTTTAAAATACGAAGATTGTTTATCGCAGATTAAAGCCAGTGATTACGGCAATAATCAGGAAGAACAGTTATACAATGTTGCCCTGGAGTTGGTAATTACTTGGATAAACCGTGTTTTATTCCTAAAACTATTGGAAGGACAATTGGTAAAGTATCATTCAGGTGATAAATCCTACAAATTCTTAAATGTTGAACGGATTCCTGATTTTGATGCATTAAACAAACTCTTTTTTCAGGTTTTGGCAATAAAGGAAAGTGAAAGAAATGATATTGTAAAAAAGAAATTCGGAAATATCCCTTATCTCAACAGTTCACTTTTCGAACCCAACGAATTAGAGCATAAAACAGTTCGGGTCAGCAATCTGGAAGATGAATATTCCCTGCCAATTTTAAGTTCCACCGTTTTAAAAGAAAAGACTGGCAAACGCAAAAGCGGTGAGCTAAATACTTTGCAATACCTTATTGAGTTTTTGGATTCTTACGACTTTACCAGCGAAGGAGCCGAAGAAATTCAGGAAGAAAACAAACGATTAATAAACGCCTCGGTTCTTGGATTAATCTTTGAAAAAATAAACGGTTACAAGGACGGTTCTTTCTTTACTCCCGGCTTTATAACCATGTACATGTGCCGTGAAACAATCCGCAGGGCGGTTGTGCAAAAATTCAACGAAACCCAAAAATGGAATTGCAAAACTCTTGATGACGTTTACGATAAAATTGAAGATAAAGAGGCTGCAAATAAAATTATCAATGACCTGAAAATTTGCGACCCGGCAGTAGGCTCGGGACATTTCTTGGTTTCTGCACTTAATGAAATAATTGCCATTAAAAACGACCTTCGAATACTCTCGGACAGAGAAGGAAAACGTTTAAAGGAATATCAAGTTGAAGTTGTAAATGATGAATTGATAATAACTGACGAAGACGGAGAATTATTCGATTACAATCCCAAAAACAGGGAAAGCCAACGAATTCAAGAAACTTTGTTTCATGAAAAGCAGACCATCATTGAAAACTGTCTATTTGGCGTTGACATTAATCCAAACTCGGTTAAAATTTGTCGTTTAAGGCTCTGGATTGAGCTATTAAAAAATGCTTATTACAAAAACGGAACCGAAGAACTTGAAACCCTTCCAAACATTGACATAAATATCAAATGCGGTAATTCATTGATAAGCCGTTTTGATTTAGATTCGGATTTAAAACAAGCCCTGAGAAAAAGTGAGAGCAAATGGACAGTTGATAGTTACCGTTTGGCTGTTGCATCTTACCGCCATGCCGAAAGCAAAGAGCATAAGCATGAAATGGAACGGCTAATCAATGAAATTAAAACCAATTTCAGGAGCGAAATATCTCAAAACGACCCTAAAATAAAACGTTTGAGAAAATTAAACGGTGAACTTTTTACGCTGACCAATCAAGGACAACTTTTTGAATTATCGAAAAAAGAAAAATCGGAATGGAATAAAAAAGTAAGCAAGCTAACCGAACAAACCCAAAAACTTGAAAAAGAAATTGAAGAGATAAAAAACAACAAAATTTACGAAAACGCTTTTGAATGGCGCTTTGAATTTCCGGAGGTTTTAAATGATGATGGGGATTTTGTTGGGTTTGATGTGGTGATTGGGAATCCTCCTTATATTTTTGGTAGAGATTGGAAAGCACTTGGCTTACCATTAGGAATGAAAACTTTTTTCAAAGAAAGTTATAGTTTAGCCAACTACCAAATAGACCTTTATATATTATTTTTAGAAAAATCATTTTACATCACTAAAAATTCTTCAAATACGTCTTTAATAGTTCCTAATACTTGGTTAAATAATACTTATGCTGGCATTGTGAGAAGTTATTTACTCAAAAACACATCAGAATTTATTTTATCCACAACTCCTCCAAATACTTTTGAGGGTGTGGGTGTTGATACTGTAATTGTTCAGTTTAGTAAGCAATCTGGAAATTGTGATGATATAATAGTAAAGTCTGTTTCATATCAAGATGGAATTGTTATGTTACAGTCAAATAAAAAAGAAATATTTATTGATGGAGTAACTCCAATTTCCTTAAATATGAATTCTGATACGTTGCGAATAATTTCAAAAATAAATGAAACAGGTATAAAATTAGGTGAAATATGCATGGTTACTAGAGGAATTCACCCTTATCGTATTGGAGGCTATGGGAAATCGGCATTCTCTGAAGGTGCGCAGACATCTAAGGATGTAGAAGAAAGACCTTATCATAGTAAAACTTACAAACCAGGGTATAGACCGTTTGTTTATGGTAAAAATCTAAAAAGGCTTTCAATTCCTGTTGTCAATGAATATGTTAAATACGGTGAATGGATTGCAGAACCCAGAAATCCAACTTTTTTTGAAGGAGGAAGAGTATATTCTCGAAAAATACTATCCGATAGATTATTGGTAACTTATGTTGATGATGATTCTGTAGCTGATCAACAAGTTTATATTACTAAACCAACTACAAGTAAAATTGATGCAAGATACTTAGCAGGTCTATTAGGAAGTAAAATGATGAGTTTTTATATCAGAAATTTTTATGATGAACTTGAAGCGTTATTTCCACAAATTAAAGTGTCACAACTTAAAGAATTACCAATTTCAATTAATAGTCTTGAAAAACAACAAATCATATCTGAAAAAGTAGTTCAAATAATCAATTTGAAAAAAGAAAACTCATCTGCTAACACAATTGAATTAGAAGACAAGATAGATCATTTGATATATGATTTGTATGGTTTTACAGAGGAAGAAATTAAAATTATTGAGGTATCACAGTAATGGCAAAAAGATTTCACATAGAGCCTTTTGATGAAGGGACATTAGTAAAGTTGGAGTTGCTAAAGCTCTATGTAAGGTCGTGGCTTCATGTTTTTATTTCAGCACAAAAAGTATTTTGGAAAGATATTTTTATTTACGATTTCTTTTCAGGTGCTGGTATGGACTCAAAGGGAAAACCTGGCAGTCCATTAGTTATTCTCAATGAATTAAGAGTCCACTGTCCAACAATCGTTCAAAAAGGCTTAAATGTACGTTTATTGTTTAATGAGCCACAATCAGATGTATTTGATAACCTAAAAAGTAATATTTCTGATTTTTTTGTTGAATGCAGGACAAAAAGTGAATTTAATTGTTGCAAGAATTGTTCAACTGATGATAATTGTCCGTTTACGGTCAAATTTTCACAAAAAGAGTTTAATCCTTTTTTTTCAGAGATATATCCACACATGGCTAAGAAACCTGATTTGCCAAGGTTTATGTTTCTTGACCAGTTTGGAATCAAACAAATTACCGAGGATATTTTTCAAAAATTAACTTCCTTAAAAAGAACTGACTTTCTATTCTTTATTTCGTCTTCTTTTGTTCGCCGTTTCTCGGAATTAGAAGAATTTAGACAATATCTGAAAGTTGAAAAAGAGGATTTTGATGAATCAAGACCAGAACATTGCCATCGTGTCATTTTGAATTATTATAAAAGAATGGTGCAAAACCCTGAATATTATCTCGCTCCTTTTTCAATACGAAAAGTTGCAAATATTTATGGGTTAATATTTGGTTCTAACAATCCTCGCGGAATGGAAAAATTTTTAGATGCAGCATGGACGATTGACAAGAATACTGGAGAAGCCAATTTCAACATTGATAATGACAAAATAATAAGTGGAGAACTTAGTTTATTTCCGGAAGATAACAAAATAAAGAAAATTGATTTGTTTGAGAGAAATTTGCTTCAATGGTTAACGGATGAAGAAAGAACGAACGAAGATATTTATTTTTTTACCTTATCAAATGGTATGCGTAAAACACATGCAACCGATATTTTAAAAAAGAATGTTTCTTCTCTAAAAATTACAACTACAGACAAAATCAGAAAAGGATATTTTTATTTAGGGTATAAACCTGATAAACATCTTAAAATTAAGAAAAATGAGTAGCTCAAAAATAGAATGGACAGAAAGCACATGGAATCCAACTACTGGATGCACAAAAATATCTTCCGGTTGTGTTAATTGCTATGCGGAAAAAATGGCCATGAGATTAAAAGCAATGGGTACACCAAAATATGCCAATGGATTTAAAGTGACATTACATGAAGATTGCCTTTCAGAACCTTATTCGTGGAAAAAACCTAAAGTGATTTTTGTGAATTCAATGAGCGATTTGTTTCATGAGGATATTCCCTTTGAGTTTATAGAAAAGGTTTTTAAAGTAATGAATGAAAACCCACAACATATATTTCAGGTTCTGACAAAAAGGGCAGAACTGCTTTTAGAATATAGCCCAAAACTGAACTGGACGAGTAATATATGGATGGGTGTTACAGTAGAAAACTTTGAGGCTAAAAGACGAATTGATTATTTAAGACAGACAACGGCTGCAATTAAATTTCTTTCATGTGAACCTTTAATTTCCGATTTAGGGAAATTATATTTGGAAAATATTAACTGGGTTATTGTGGGAGGAGAATCTGGACCAAAATCTAGACCAATAAAAGAAGATTGGGTTTTAGATATTTTCAATCAATGTAAAACAATAGATATTCCATTTTTCTTTAAACAATGGGGCGGAGTTAATAAGAAGAAAACCGGAAAAGAATTACAAGGTGTGATATATCAAGAAATGCCAGAGATAATAGAAAATTGGATATAATGAATCAGCTAACACACACCGTCCCTTCGCTGCAAGGCATCCCGATAGTATTTTCGGGAGCAAAACCCGCAAAGTCAACGCTACAACCAAATTTTGCCAAAGAGCCTTTCAGCCCGTCCCGCTCCAACGCCGGACAGAGAGACAGTGCAGCAAAAATAAACAGATTAGATAATGAACCGAAAAACGGCCAGCTTGTAACATTTAGATCATAATTAAACCAGGAACGCAGTTTGATTATGAACTGTGTGAATGGTATTTTTTTGTTTTTACCAAACTTTATTTCCGTACGTTTTCCGGTTTTACGGGACAAAAACCAGATAGTCAGCATGTACAGCAAGGTAGGCAGCCGCTGGTGGAGATTTGCAATCTCCGCCTTTTTAGCACAGGATTTTAACCCCAACTACCCCTTTGGCTTGCTTTGGCTTGATGTCGTTCAAGGGGTAGGCAGCAGGTTGTTTTTTTTCGGTTATAAACGAAGTAACGATTATATCAGCATTTGGAGGAATATATTCACATTTTAAGTCAGTAGTGTCCGGTAAAAATTACAGCAATTGGGCTAAAGCCCCCATCAATAGTAGCTTTTACTAACCCCAGCCTTAACAGACTGTGTGAAAACTACAATATGAATTGCCGTCGGATTTATCCGACGGAATTCTGTCCTATGCTATAGCCTGGCTTTAGCCAAAATTTTCAAGCAGTTGGGCTAAAGCCCTGTGCTGATCAGCATCATTTATCCGTCCCATAAATGGGACGGCAATTCATAGACAGCCAATTTTCACACACCCTGTTAAGGCTGGGGTTACTGAATCGCATCTTTGAAAAGGGGCTTTAGCCCAACATGATAATCAGTATATTAGCTATATATTTTTATAGATTTTCGGGGTTTAAAATTTTTACCGGACACTACTGAAAAAATTAAAGGAGGCTTGGGTAAGGCCTCCTTTCTTTTACACAATTGCGATACGTGAAAAGGGTAAAGTCAGAATGACTTAATTTTGATGGTGTTTATACTTTGTTGTTTAATAGGGTCCGTATAAATTCGCATCTCTACCTCTTTATTCCCAAAACGTCAAAAAGGTTACCACCTTTTTTGAATTATTTTCAAAAAAAATTGCATTTATTTTTTATTGAGCTATTGTAGAGTAATTTATGAGAGCAAAAAAATTGTCATTTTTTTTCTGAAAAATGAAAATTCCCCGTTTTTTCAGGTAAAACACAATAATTGAACAGGATTATTAGCCGGTTTTCAAAAAATAAAGGAAAAAAATGATCACCCCTTTCATGTTTGTTTAATAATGATTCTTGTTGAATTTTTTTACTTTTGCACCATTCAGAAAAAAGAGTGATAATATGTTTGAAAATCTTAGTGATCGGCTCGAACGGTCGTTTAAATTACTTAAAGGCCAGGGCAAAATTACCGAAATAAATGTTGCAGAAACATTGAAGGATGTCAGGCGCGCAATGCTTGATGCCGATGTTAACTTTAAAATAGCCAAAACATTTACCGATAATGTAAAAGAGAAAGCCCTGGGGCAGAATGTATTATCGGCTGTTAAACCCGGGCAGATGATGGTAAAGCTGGTTCACGATGAACTGGCCGAACTGATGGGGAGCGAGGCTACCGATATTAACATTAAAGGAAGCCCGGCAGTACTGCTTGTTGCCGGTTTGCAGGGTTCGGGTAAAACAACGTTTTCGGGCAAACTCGCCCGGCTTTTAAAACAAAAGCGTGGTAAAAACCCGCTACTGGTTGCCGGCGACGTTTACAGGCCGGCTGCTATCGAACAGCTAAAAGTATTGGGCGAACAAATTGATACACCCGTTTATACCGAAGAGGGGAACAAAAACCCCGTAGCCATTGCAAAGGCAGCCATAAAACATGCCCGCCAGGCAGGTCACGACATGGTAATTGTCGATACGGCCGGGCGGCTTGCTGTCGACGAGGAGATGATGAACGAAATTGCTTCGATCAAAAAAGCCATCAACCCCGATGAGATTTTGTTTGTTGTCGATTCAATGACCGGGCAGGATGCGGTGAATACCGCGAAAGAATTCAACGACCGGCTCGATTTCGACGGGGTGGTGCTTACAAAACTCGATGGCGATACCCGCGGCGGGGCAGCCCTGTCTATCCGTACAGTTGTCGATAAGCCCATCAAGTTTGTTGGTACCGGCGAAAAGTTAGATGCACTCGACGTGTTTCATCCAAACCGGATGGCCGACCGTATTCTCGGTATGGGCGATGTTGTATCGCTGGTTGAAAAGGCCCAGGAACAATTCGACGAAGTTGAAGCCAAAAAACTTCAGAAAAAACTTGCCCGCAACCAATTCAACTTCAACGATTTTCTGAAACAGATAAACCAGGTTAAGAAAATGGGTAACCTGAAAGACCTGGCCGGTATGATCCCCGGAATGGGAAAAGCCATAAAAGATGTTGACATTGACGACGATGCCTTTAAGCACGTTGAAGCCATTATTTTTTCCATGACACCGGCTGAGCGGGAAGACCCGTCGCTTTTAAGCGGAACCCGGCGCAAACGCATTGCAAACGGATCGGGGACCACTGTTCAGGAGGTAAACCGCTTGCTTAAACAGTTTACCGAAACCCGGAAAATGATGAAAATGGTAGCACAGGGAAAACGGATCGGGAACCCGCAACAAGGCTTTCGCAATTAATCAAAAATAAACACCATGGAACTGATCGACGGTAAAAAAGTATCACAGGAAATAAAGGCTGAAATAGCCGAAGAGGTTAAAAAAATCAAAGAACAGGGCGGTAAAACACCTCATTTAGCTGCAATTTTGGTCGGCCACGATGGTGGCAGTGAAACCTATGTTGCATACAAAATTAAAGATTGCGAGGCCGTTGGCTTCAAATCATCGCTTGTGCGATATGAAGATGATGTAACCGAACAAGAACTTTTATCCAAAATTTATGAGCTGAATAACGATGATGACATTGACGGATTTATTGTGCAACTGCCTTTACCCGATCACATAAACGAGCAAAAAGTAATCGAGGCCATTAATCCCCGGAAAGATGTCGACGGGTTTCATCCCGAGAATGTCGGACGCATGGTTATTGGCCTGCCTTCGTTTGTTTCGGCTACACCTTTCGGAATTGTCGAACTTTTAAAGCGTTACAACATCGAAACCTCGGGGAAAAATTGCGTGGTTGTCGGGCGCAGTAATATCGTGGGTCGCCCGTTAAGCATACTCATGTCGCAAAAAGCAATCAACACAACCGTAACCGTTGCCCACAGCCGCACAAAAAACCTGAAAGAAGTATGCCGCAATGCCGATATCCTGATTGCAGCAATTGGTTCGCCCGAATTCGTTACAGCCGATATGGTTAAAGAAGGGGCCGTTGTGATTGATGTTGGTACTACACGGGTGCCATCGTCCGAAACAAAGTCGGGTTTCAGGCTTAAAGGTGATGTGAAATTCAGCGAAGTGTCCGAAAAATGTTCCTACATAACACCGGTGCCGGGAGGGGTTGGCCCAATGACACGTGTATCGTTGTTGAAAAACACGTTATTGGCTGCAACACGAAAAATTTACAATTAATATGTTTTGACAAACTTTATAGAAATTTTTATATATTTGAGAAATTTAATCTAAAGCTTGTTTAAGCCATGAGCCACGATATTACCAAAAAACCTGAAAAAAAAGATTTCGAAGGCAGCAAATTCAGGCAGGAAATTTACTCAAAAGCAGTCAGGGCAGGTAAGCGTACATATTTTTTTGATGTTAAATCAACGCGCAAAGGGGAGTTGTACCTTACTATAACTGAAAGTAAAAAGCGATTTGACAAACAAGGCAATTACTTTTTCGAAAAACATAAAATTTTCCTTTACAAAGAAGATTTTGATAAATTCAGCAACGGTTTGGAAGAAATCATCGAATATATAAATGAACATCAACCCGATGAACCGACCGAAACCATTGAGAACAATGAAGACGAAAGCACTGAAAGTTCAATTGCTGAATACTCAAATATCGACTTTGAAGACTTGAACAATTAACACAACCCTTCATTCAGAAATCAAGCAATTTTCCGCTCACGTTTAATTTCTTCGTAGGCTTCATTCACTTTCTGGAATTTATCTTCCTGTTTTGTGCACTACAACGAGACACATAAGTCACATATCTGTTTATCTGACTGTTACGATCATTAAATTATAATTTTGGGTCATGCATTAATGTTTTCTTCTCTTTTCTATTTATTAACCAAGCAAAAGATAGTGTCAATTTTCCTTCGTCTAACACATCTGAACTAAGTTTACAAGCTTACCTTCGCAATAGCGGTGGGTTGGCCGAACAATTTGTGGGCAGAGTGAGCGTGACGAAATGTTTGTATTCCTCCAATTTCATTCGTTGAAGGGAATTGGCAAGTTCCTTATGTTGACAAAAGGGAGGACAACATTGAGGAGGTGCGTGGGGCAACTTAAATTGTTCTTGATTTTTGCCTACTTTTCATCCAAGGAAAAGTAGGAGCCCGTCTGGCTTGAAGACA
>JAIOZY010000071.1 GCA_021740385.1 Prolixibacteraceae bacterium
AAGTGTTACCCGAAGTAGTAGTATACGACGACACTGCCGATGTGTATGCAATTGATTATTCCAAAGTAGTCCCGGTTTTAGTGGAAGCCATAAAAGAACTTTCGGCCAAAGTTAATGAACTGCAAAACAAAAGCAGACTAAAATCGGCTTCAATAAATACTGTAAACACTTCGGCAGAGACAAAAGAAGCCTCGCTTCAACAAAACGTACCCAACCCGTTCAGCGCTACTACCACCATAAACATGTACCTGCCCTCAACAGTTTCAAAAGCAATGTTGTACCTTTACAACATGCAGGGCGAACAGATCAAATCGTTTGATATCAATGAAAGGGGCAATACCTCGGTTACCATCGAAAGTTATAC
This sequence comes from Prolixibacteraceae bacterium, assembly GCA_021740385.1. Lineage (GTDB taxonomy): Bacteria > Bacteroidota > Bacteroidia > Bacteroidales > Prolixibacteraceae > DAIMEA01. Next base: position 365 of record JAIOZY010000071.1, read on the forward strand.
CCTGAAAGCCGGCATGTACCTATATACACTTATTGCCGATGGAAAAGAGGTGGATACGAAAAAGATGATCCTGACTGAACAATAAAACTACCCGATATGAAAACAAATAGCAAAATATTTAGTATTCTACTGGCTATTTTTTCTTTTTTAAATTTAAATAGTTATTCACAGGATTTAGACACAATCAATATTGAACTTGATGACGCCATAATCCGTGAAGGCATGAAGAAATACCTAAACCAAATACCAGAAGGGAAAGAAGCCAGTTATGGATTCAATAACAGGCAGGAGTTCTCCGAAGTAAGCTATGGAGAACCTCTTTGTTTTTTCACTCTTTCAAATGATTTTAAAACAAGTTACACAGTAAGAAAAGAACACCCGTTTTATTTCGATCATGAATGGTTTTTACCTCTAACAATTAATAATAAAGCCCGGTGTTTTCTTTTCCTGAACTACGAGAATGACAAACTTTCAGTTATTGGAATTGGAGGGTTGCCCGTATGTGAAGAACTCAGCCAAAATGAAGCATGGAATCCTTCGGAAGAAGGTAAAAACGGACTACTATTTATTTATGAATTGGGAGAAAAATTCATTTTAAAGAATTCTATATCCGGGCTTGAAATACATCCTATTGGAAATACCAGAAAAAGGCTTAAACCTGAAAAAAGGAAATATTTCCAAAAATGTGAATTTATTGATAAAATCTTTTTAACCCTTTAATTTTAAAAATAATGAAAAAAATAATATTGTCAATAATACTGCTAATTTCATTAAGCAATATTACACGATCTCAGACTGTGATCCTTGACATGAATGATGTGTATGGTACAGACAATTGCAATAAATGGTGCTGGAACAGGGCAGCAACCAACATGATTGATTATTATTATGGTTATCACCCTTCAAAAATTGAAATTGCTGAGATAGCAAGGGAAAATGGATTACTTCAGGATTTTTGTGAATGTACAACTTGTACATCAATACCTGATAGTTGTTGCAAGACTATAGGATCAGTTGCTAGCTTATTAGTGCATTGGGGATTTAAGTTTTATCCTCTCGGAGTAGCTACTGCTTCAGAATTTGCAGAGGTTTTTTCCGTGAATAAACCGGTGATAATAATGGTAAATAAAGATTATAGTGGACACCATTATTTTATTGCACATGGCATTGAAGGCTCCGATGTTCACATAATTGATGGGTGGTTAGGCGAAACCCAACGTTCTATAAACGATATTTACCCAAATAGTACATGGAGCAGCACCGATGTTCCAAAATTTTCTCCTGACTGTTCTGATGTTAACGAAGTAACTGCCCGAATAACAAACTCAAAAACATATTATTCAAAAAACACGATGAAAATAAGCGGCAATTTTCAAAACAATACAAATTCAGTTTTTCGGTCTGATAACGAAGTAATTTTGGAATATAAAATGATCAATGCATCTATTCCTGTTGGATTTAAAGTTAACCTGGGTTCATCTTTAGTAATATACACTGGCGAAAATAATTGTCCTTAGATACATAATGTTATGAAAACAAAACTCTTAGCAATACTAATTTCACAATTCATTTCACTTGCATGTTTCCCGCAAATGTTGGTTAGGGAAAATGTTGTGTGGAGTACTGTTTTGTTTGAAGGCCCAACAGGGATTCCATATAATACAACCTATAAAAAATTTGAAGGGGATACCCTAATCAATACAAACTCATATAAAAAGGTATATATTTCATGGAGTGAAAATCATCCAAACTGGTCATTCTGGAACAGGTATATTAGAGAAGACAACGGAAAGGTCTATGTCTGGAATATCCAATCAAGAAAAGATATTCTCTATTATGATTATAGCCTTTCCGAGGGTGATTCATTTTACATTTACTGGCAGGATCCCATTGATGATTTCCCTTTAATTGTCGATTCAATCCGCACTATATCCATAAACGGTATAGGTTACAAACACTGGTTTCTTTCAAGCATAGAATACAGTGAAGTTTGGATTGAAAAAATTGGTTCATTGTATGGTGTTTTAATACCAATTGGAAGTACAATAGCCGGTGGCGGTTACTCATTACTTTGTGTTTCAGAAAACGGGGAATTGATTTACCAGAACGAAAAATACAACACCTGCTTTATGAAAAGCAATGATGTACCGCTTCTTGAAAAAAAGCCAACACTGATTGAAGTGTTCTCAAACTCAGAAGGGCAGGTTTTCATCCAATCTGTTAAAGAACATTCCGGGGATTTCTATATGTATACGACAGATGGCAAACAAATACTGAAACGTCCGCTAACCGCACCTGAAACCACCCTTTGCGCCCCCGGTACGGGGTTGTTCCTGTACCGGTTTGTAAGCAAAGAAGGCGGGGTGCAAAGCGGGAAGATTGTGGTGAAGTGATGCCCTGTTGTTAATCCTGACAGGGTTCGGAACCCTGTCAGGATTTGCTTTTTAAAAATATCCAGGTGTTTCACCCACGGGCGAAACACCTGTCGAGTTATCAACATCCCCCCGATTTTGTGAATAAGTAAACAGCCATTCCCTCCTTCACATCAAAACCAAACCATTACTTTTGGGAAATAGCTGCCATGAACAATCATCAACATACATACGTCGATGTGATTTTGCCGGTGCCTTTAAACCAGGTGTTTACCTACCACGTGCCGGAGCGGCTGACCGAAAAGACAACGGTTGGCATAAGGGCCATTGTGCAGTTTGGCAACCGGAAATTGTATACCGGCATTGTGAAACAAATCCACCACAACCGGCCCGAATATGAAACCAAACCCGTGGAAACATTCCTCGACGAGGCAGCAATCATAAATCCTTCAGCATTAAAATTCTGGGAGTGGATGGCCGATTATTATGTCTGTACGCAGGGCGATGTAATGAAAGCCGCCCTACCCCCCGGCCTCACCCTCGAGAGCCACACCACCGTAACCTTAAATCCCGAATGGCTTGAAGAAGAAAAACTGACCGATACCGAAGAAGCCATTTACCAGTTCCTGTACAACCAGAAAAGTGCTTCGATACAACAAATAAACAGTTATACGAAAAAAACCAACGCCTACCCCGTTGTTCGGTCAATGCTGGAAAAAGGGGCTATTTTTGTCGAAGAAAAAATTGCACAGAAAGTAAAACCCAAAACCATTACCCACGTGCGCTTACCTGCCGCGCTTAAAACAGAGAACGATTTTGAAACCCTATTTAAGAAACTAAAAAAAGCGCCCATACAACTTGAAGTTTTCATGCTGTTGCTGAACGAACTGAACCATTTTTCCACACGAAAGAAAGAATCGGTTTCGAAAAAAAGCCTGCTGATAAAATCGAAAACCTCGGAACAAACCCTGAAAAGCCTTGAAAAAAAAGGGTACATCGAAATTTTCGGCCTCGAAATTGACCGCATTACCCCGCTCAACACCACACAGGCCGACATGGTTATGCTGAGCGGCCATCAGGAAAAGGCCCTGAACCTGATCCACCAACAGCACCGCGAAAAAAATGTGGTATTGCTCCACGGGGTTACCGCCAGCGGCAAAACCGAAATCTACATCAAATTGATTGAAGAACAGCTCAGGGCCGGCAAACAGGTGTTGTACCTGTTACCCGAAATCGCGCTTTCGGCCCAGATTATTGAGCGGATGAAAGCCGTTTTTGGCGAAAAGGCCGGCATTTACCACTCAAAATTCAACAATGCCGAACGGGTCGAAATATGGAACAAAGTCCTGGCATTCAACCATGAAAACAACACCACATATCAGTTAATTGTCGGGGCACGCTCGGCGCTGTTCCTGCCGTATAAAAACATTGGGCTGATCATTATCGACGAAGAACACGAGAACAGCTTTAAGCAGTACGATCCGTCGCCAAGGTACAATGCCCGTGATTCGGCCGTAATGCTGGCATCGCTGCACGGGGCAAAAGTGGTTATGGGCTCGGCCACCCCATCGTTCGAAAGCTACCTTAATGCACACTCGGGCAAGTACGGGTATGTACCCCTCACAAAGCGCTATTACAACATTGAACTGCCCAAAATTGAAGTGGCCGATATTGGTGACGCTTACAAGCGAAAGCAGATGAAATCGCACCTTACACCCCGGTTGTTTTCCGAAATTGAAAAAGCACTCGAAAACGATGAGCAGGTCATCCTTTTCCAGAACCGGCGGGGATTTTCATCATCACTTCAGTGCAACGACTGCGGTTGGGTACCCCATTGCAAGCACTGCGATGTAAGCCTAACGTACCATAAATTCCGCAACAACCTGCAATGCCATTATTGCGGCTACACCATACAGTTACCCCCGAAATGCGAAACCTGCGGATCGTCTAACGTGCAAACCAAAGGCTTCGGCACCGAAAAAATTGAAGACGAACTGAAAATTCTTTTCCCGGGAACAGGAATCGGGCGCCTCGACCTTGATGCAACCCGGGTAAAAATGGGCTACGAAAAAGTCATTGATAAATTCAGCAGCGGAAAAACCAGAATACTGGTTGGCACGCAAATGGTAACCAAAGGCCTCGATTTTGAAAACGTTAGTGTGGTGGGCATTCTCAACGCCGACAACCTGCTCAATTTTCCCGATTTCCGATCGTACGAGCGGGCATGCCAGCTTATGGCGCAGGTAAGCGGAAGGGCCGGCCGCAAAAAAAAGCAGGGAACCGTGGTAATCCAAACCTGGCAACCCGAACACCCGGTTATTTCGTATGTTTTAAATAACGACTACGAATCGTTTATAAAAAAATACCTGCCCGAGCGTAAAACTTTTTTTTACCCACCCTTTTCAAGGCTCATCAACCTGAACATAAAACACAAAAACAACGAGCGGGCCAGGCGGGCATCTGACCAACTGGCAAGCGAACTGAGAAAAAAACTAAAAAACCGCGTTCTTGGGCCCGAGCCGCCGCTTATCGGGCGAATGAAACAATATTACCATTACGTGATACGGATAAAATTTGAAAAATCGATACCACCAGCCGATGTAAAAAAAATGGTTGTACAATCGATTGAAACGGTTAAAAACAGCCCAAACAACAGCAATGTAATGTTTCAGGCCGATGTAGACCCGATGTAGAAACGCCTTTCGGTTAAAGTAGTTTTAATGTAACATTACATTCAAAGAATAATGATTGTGTTTAGCGTTAAAGTGTTATTTTTGAAAAATTAAAAAAAGGAGTTACGATGGGTAAAGTTATTGCAATAGCAAACCAAAAAGGTGGGGTTGGAAAAACAACCACCGCTATAAACCTTGCGGCAAGCCTGGCAGTTCTCGAAAAAACAGTGCTGTTGATTGATGCCGACCCGCAGGCAAATGCAACGTCGGGGATGAATTTTGATGTTAAAACCATCGAGAACAGCATTTACGAATGTATCATCGACGGCATTGATCCCGGTTCGGCCTTGCTAAAAACCGAAATAAACGGATTCGACCTGATGCCATCACATATCGACCTGGTAGGCGCCGAAATTGAAATGCTGAACCGTCCCGAGCGTGAAAAAGTATTGGGAAAAATCACCGATTCGCTTAAAGACAAATATGATTACGTTTTGATCGACTGTTCACCATCGCTGGGGTTAATTACGGTTAATGCATTAACAGCCGCCGATTCGGTCATTATTCCCGTTCAGTGCGAATATTTTGCCCTCGAAGGGTTGGGTAAATTGTTAAATACCATCAAAATTATCCAGAACCGGCTAAATCCCGAACTGGAAATTGAAGGCTTTTTATTAACGATGTATGACCCGCGGCTTAACCTGTCGAACCAGGTACTTGAAGAGGTGAAACGCCATTTTCAGGACATGGTTTTCGAAACCATCATTCACCGGAACATACGCCTGAGCGAAGCCCCCAGTTACGGGAAACCGGCATTGTTATACGATGCTTCATCGAAAGGGGCCGTTAACCACCTGAACCTGGCAAAAGAGATAATAGAGAAGAAAACGATTCAAGTTTCAAAAAATTAACATAACCGCCAAGGCGGATAAAAAGAAACAGACATGGCAAAAAGAAATGCATTGGGCCGGGGTTTGGGAGCCCTGATTGATGATGCGAACGAGATAAAAACCGTTACCTCATCGGACGAGGTATCCATTAGCCAGATTGAAGCAAACCCCTGGCAACCACGCACAACCTTCGACAAGGAATCACTTGATGAGCTGGCTAAATCCATTTCGGAAGTGGGCATAATACAACCCCTTACACTCCGGAAAACGGGCGAAGACAAATACCAGATCATCGCGGGCGAACGCCGGTTCAGGGCAGCAAAACTGGCGGGGTTAAAAAAAATACCGGCATTCATACGCGAATCGGAAGATGCCAACATGCTGGAACTTGCCCTGGTTGAAAACATCCAGCGCGAAGACCTCGATTCCATTGAAATAGCCCTTAGCTACCAACGGCTTCTTGAAGAATGCCAGCTCACCCAGGACAGCCTTAGCGAACGGGTTGGCAAAAAACGCTCAACCATATCGAACTACCTCAGGCTGCTGAAACTTCCTGCCGTTATACAAAAAGCCATTCGCGAGCGGGAAATTTCCATGGGCCACGCCCGTGCAATCATCAACATCGACGACCCCGAAACACAGGTAATGCTTTACCGGCAAATTGTGAAATACGATTTCTCGGTACGGAAAATTGAGGAGATTGTAAGGAAAATGAATGCCGAAAGTAATGAAAATGAAGCAGGAATAAAAGAAAAAGCACAACCCTCAGGACTTCAAAAAGAATACGATGAGCTGAAAAAACACCTATCGAACCATTTTTCAACCAATGTCGATTTCAAAATAAACAATAAAGGGAAGGGGAAAATCGTTATCCCATTCAATTCGGACAAAGACCTTGAGCGGATCATAGGCGTGCTCGATAAACTGAACAGTTAAATAAATCAGTCATTGAAAATTGTTACCCGGGGCATATTATACGTGTTCTTCGGTATGTTGTTTTTTCAAACAGCCGAAGCGCAAACCGACATGCAAGATTCGGTTATTGTTACAGCACAGGATACGCTTGTTGAAATGCAAACCGACAGCGTAAAACCACCGCACTTGCCTGCACGCGCAACCATGTTTTCAGCCGTGTTGCCCGGCCTGGGGCAAATTTACAATAAGAAATACTGGAAACTTCCAATCATCTATGGCGGGTTTATCGGGCTGGGATACGGCATTAACTATTTCAGCAGCTTATATAACGGCCAGAAAAAAGCGTATTTCGATTTAAACGATTCCGATCCTGAAACAAAATCGTATCTAACCTATTTCACTGAAAGTTACATTGAAGAAAATTCTTTAACAACCATCAACACCACATTAACCAGGGCTATTGAATCAAACCGGCGGCAGCGCGATATTATGATTATTGTTACCGCGGGCTTTTACCTGCTTAACGTGCTCGATGCCAATGTTGATGCCCATTTCATAACGTTCGACATAAGCGAGGACCTGACTTTTAACGTTGAACCCGTTTTAATTGACCATTGTTCGGCTATCCCGGCATTTGGCGCACAATTATCATTCACTTTTTAACACTGTACACATTTTATGAAACGAACATACGTATTTCTGATCGTCACCCTGTTGCTCCTCCCCTTTTCAGCCTTCACAATCTCCCCCCGTTTGCCAAATTTAATGCCCATGAAACGGATCGAGATAACCCGTATTGACACCAGCGGGCAACTCGATACCTTTAAGGCATATCCCGATGAAATGCTCGATGAGATATTTTCCATACAGTTAGACAGCCTTTTAAGCAACTGGTATATCCGAAAAGCCTATCTGGGTGACACAACCATTCCCGGCGACTCTTCGCAATTTGCGCTACAACCCCGAAACGTTTACAGCCCGGTAACCGATTCCCTGATTATTGAAAGGCTTAACGCGATGAACACGGTTATCGACCTCTCGTTTAACAAAACCGTTAAAAACATGATTATCCTTTACACGCAAAAACGGCGCACACAGGTTGAGATCATGCTGGGTCTGGCCCAATACTACTTTCCCGTTTTTGAAGAGATACTCGACCGCTACCAAATGCCGCTCGAACTGAAATACATGGCCGTTGTTGAATCGGCCCTTAATGCCCGGGCGTTTTCACCTGCCGGTGCCTGTGGCTTGTGGCAGTTTGTGTATGGAACCGGGAAAATGTACGGCCTCGAAATAACTTCGTTTGTTGATGAACGCCGCGATCCCGTGAAAGCAACCGAAGCAGCCGCCCGTTACCTGAGCGACCTGTATGCCATTTACAAAGACTGGCACCTGGTAATTGCCGCTTACAACTGCGGCCCGGGCAACGTGAACAAAGCCATTGCACGCTCGGGGGGTAAACGCGACTACTGGACCATATACTACCGCCTGCCCCGTGAAACCCGCGGGTATGTACCGGCTTTTATATCGGCCGCTTATGCCATGCATTACCATAAAGAACACGGCCTTTCGCCACGTGAACCCGCGTTCAACATTGTTTGCGACACCATCATGGTAACCAATTACCTGCACTTTGAGCAGGTTGCCAACCAACTGAACATCGAAATTGAAATACTGAGGGAACTGAACCCCATGTACCGCCTCGATGTTATACCCGCAACAGCAGAAAAACCGTATCCTTTAAAATTACCTTACGACCTGGTCATTCCTTTTATTGAATACGAAGAAACAATTTTCACACATAACCGCGACAAATATTTCCCCAATAACAAAATTAAAAACCCGGCAAAAACAGCATACCACTTCGTTCCGGTTGATGTAAAAGGAAAAGAAAAGGTTTACTATACCGTAAAACAGGGCGATGCCGTTGGCCTTATTGCCGAATGGTTTCATGTACGGGCTGCCGATATCCGTTATTGGAACAACCTGCGGGGCAACCTGATCAGGGCCGGGCAAAAACTGTTGCTTTATGTGCCCGAGAACAAAGCAACATACTACAAAACGTTTAACAACCTCAGCTTTGATGAAAAACAAAAAACCATTGGGATTACACCCGGGGAAACAAAAACGGCCAAAAAAGAAGAACCACTCGACCCCAATTATATTTATTACACCGTACGCCGTGGTGACAGCCTTTGGGACATTGCCAAACAGTTTCCCGGCATAACGGTTGAGTACCTGAAAAAGCTGAACAACATCACCAACACGAAGGGTTTATATCCCGGGCAAAAGTTAAAAATCAGGAAAAAATCGTGAGGTAAAAACCTCCCCTTATTCAACTAAAAACTTCATCCTTTCTGTTGAATGATCGGTTTTTATAACGGCAAAGCAAATGCCGTGCAAATGTGCAGGTAAAACAATCTCTACTTCAGAATTTGAATTAATATCGGCATAAGTAATTACGCGGCTTCCACTAAAATTGTAAAGTGATATTTCCTGAATATTTTTGCCATGGGATTCAACAAACAAAACGTTTCCCTTCACCGGGTTCGGGTATACTTTCACTGCATCTGTTTTGGCATACAAACCGGAAGATAACCCTTCAGTCTGAATTTTCAGGTTATCGATTGCCCAACCCCAACCGTAAGCATAAGGATCGGAAAAAAGCCTGAAACGCAGCAGAATTTCATCGCCAACAAACAGTTTGTTTCCATCGAGAATGTTTATTTGGTGGCGTTTATACAATTCGGGCGAACCAACAGCCTGCGAATACTGCTCCCACATCGACTGGTTATATATTGTTTCCCACTCTTCGTTTAAGCGGGAATCCCAACCAGGCTCAATGGGGGTCCATGTTGCCCCTTCCGTTTTTGATGCTTCAACAACTACGTAATCCCAAAATTCATCTTCGCCAAATTCGTATCCCGGCTCACCCGGTTCAACCAGCACAATCTCATCGAATTCAATGTAATGGTATACCTCATCGATCTTTACCGGGTAACGGAGCTGGGCAATGTATTCAAGTGAATTTGCCTCACCCGCGAACTCGTAGGGGTGTACAGTGTGCAGCGCACCGTTTTCGAAACCACTGGGCACACTAATTTCAAAACCCTGGAGGATAAAATCGCTGTTGCCCAGTTCAAAATCGTTACTAAACGTACTGACAAAATCAGGTATGGCTTCAACGTTTACGGTAATGTAACCGCTATCGGGCGATACGGCAATATTTTTTGCATTGGAAACATCCTGCGCCAGTAACCGGTAAGTTACCGAGTCGCCCACATCGAGTCCAAACGATGAAATATCGAGCGTTAATTCATACTTGTCGTTTTTCAACGGCTCGAGGCCCACCGGGAGCTGTTCGTCACCGTTCACAGCGTATTCAACCCAAACCGTATCAACCCCAAAGGCATCGGTGATATATGCTTTTACCGGAATTGAATCTTGTCCGGGGTTCAAAAAAGTTGTGTAATAATGGGTTATATCGGGAGCAATGGTATCGGCACCGAGGTAAAAATGATAATTGGTTTCGGGTGCATGTACCGGTGTTTTAAAATCGCGTCCGTAGGCATCAGTGGCAGTAATGTAATACGAAATATCGCCCGACCCGCTAACCGGAATTACCGCTTCGTAAAGGTTTTCGGCGGCACTTTTTACCGACATATCCGCTTCGGCATATTCGGCACTATCGATGGAATAAAATAGTTTTGGTGATAAAACTTCGCTTTCGAAATCGGGAAAAATTTCAGCAACAATTTCAACATCGTCAATATCCTCGGTATTCTTCTTTGCCTTGTGACGAATGTGCATGTGTTTCCATCCCATATCCTCAAGCATGTGTAATGCAAAGCCGGGATCGTGTACCGATTTTCCCTTGCCGGTACTATAGCACATTAGCGTGTGTTCGGTATTGAGGTAAAAATTATGCACGTGGTAAATGCTCGACCCTTCATTCCAGGTTGACGGGGCATAAAGGTATATATTCGAACCGTTTTCCGAATTCAGCACCGGGGCATCAAAATAAAGGATACCCGAAGTAAGTGCTTCTTTCAAATCGCGTGAGTTGTTTGGGTAAACCATTGTATCAATCAGAAAGTTTCCTTTCGAATCGGTTATGAACTGATCAAAAGCAAAGGGAGAACTCATGCCCCAGCCCCACGATCCGCGCGAACCCTCAACCGAAAAACTTCCGGTAAAACCAAAGCCGTGGCAAAGTTCGTGTAGCACTACCGAAACAAGGTCGTATTTATCATCGGGGGTATCTCCGTCGCGGCCGTAATACCACTCGGCATCGCTGTTGAAGAAAGCAATAATGTCCCCCTCATTCTCATCGTTCAGTTCATCATTGTGCATTTTTTCGGCCAAAACAATGGGATAAAAAACATCGTTGTCGGGCATACCGTCGTAATTACGGTAATAATTTGTGGGACCGCAACTGCCTAATACACCTTCGCTAAGTTTTGTCCATTGGGCGTCAATAACAATTTCGCGGGGCGAGCTGATTAAACTCGACCAAATATCAACGGCATACTGAAAAGCCCTTCGTGCCTGCGACGAAAAACCATTGTAATTCACCGTGATATTCAATCCTGGTTCTGAATTTACCGATTTATTCATAAATTGTGGGGGTGGTGGTATCCTGACATTTTCAACACTGTCGAGCCCGATTATTTTCATTGTTGGCCCTTCTACCTTAATTCTGTCGGTTGTTGTATCATTCTTAGCTACAAGCGCCTGTGTAAAAAAAAAGAATATTGTTAAACTAAATAATGTTCGTTTCATTCCTGTTTTTATTCAATTACTATGCTACCTGAAAAAATTATCCTACCTTATAAAAAATTCAAAAATAACAAAGCAATGCTATTTGACCACCAAATTATTTGGATTATTTTAAACAAGAATATTACTTAGAAGGTTTAATAAAGCATTGCCTTCTGAAAAAAAACCGATAATATTGATAAAATGAAACGAATAATTTTCATAATAATTTTCAACTTATTGCTCATTCTGGCAATGGGTGTGCTTGGAGCAAACCGTTTTGTTGAAAAATCATTTTACAGCCAGGCCATGGAAAAAGACATGACCTACTTTGTTTCGTACCCCGACGGGTATGATGAAGGCGATGCGACAAAAAAATTCCCCGTCATCTTTTTTTTACACGGTGCCAGTGTAAACGCCGGAACAGCGGTTCAACAAATTGAGCCTTTTATTACCAACCCCTTTACACAATCGATGTTTAAAAACCTTTTCAAAGTTATTTTCGTAGTCCCCGATGGAAGCGCCGAACCTTTTCTCGGCAGCTTTTACACAAACTCGGAACTTTACGGCAATTATGAAGATTACATTTCGGAAGACCTGGTAAATGAGGTATCTCAAAATTATAATACGTACGATGAACGCGAAAAATGGGCAATCATGGGCCACTCGATGGGCGGTTATGGCTGCATGAAAATTGCGCTAAAAAACCCTGAAGATTACGTTGGCGTGGCTGCGCTGAGTGCCCCATTACACATTACCCACTACGAAAACATACTGCCTTTACTGCTTGAAGAACATGGCGAAGCACCCCCGTATGAATACACCTACCAGGGCGATGTTACCAAACTGATCTATTCCATGGCCGGGGCGTTTTCGCCTGCACCCGATGAGTGGCCACCCGTTGTTTTCCCGGTCGATTCCATGGGCAATGTAAAAGAAGATGTTTCTGAACAGTGGGAAACCCATAACCCCATTAATTTAATTGACGGCTGGCAGGGAGAGACTAAACTGGAAATGTACATGTATTGTGGTGAACTCGACGAATACCAGCTCTTAAGCCAAAACGAACTGTTCTCCGACTCGCTGAACCATTACGGCATTGAACACACATTCAACATTGACCCCTGGGGCGATCATATTACAAGTTTAATCACCAGTTTGCCCGAGGGACTGAATTTTCTATACGAAGCCATGACCAAAAATGACCCTAACAGCGTTGAAACAATACCTGATCAAAAATTTTCAGTGTTTCCAAACCCGGCAACCAATTTTATTGTTTTTAATAATAGAAGCGGTGTTGATGTGAACAGTGCCATTATATATTCTTTGAACGGAATTGCCATAAAGCACTTTTCAACCAAACACTGTTCAAATGGAAAATTGAACATTGGAGAACTGCTTCCGGGTTGTTACATTTTACAGCTCAACACAAGCAACAACCTGAAAAACAGGCTGAAAATTATTAAAAAGTAAAGTTATGAAAACAACGTTTATCTGCATTCTGATCATACTGGCTGCTACACCTTTTTATGCCCAGAATTCACGGAAAGCTGAAAAACAACAACAAAAGGCCGGGGCTTTTTTGAGCATGAAACAGATTATTGAAGAACGTAATTTCACGTTTAGGGCCGATCATGCCCTTCCGATTAGCGGAAGCTCCATAAACCTAACAACCAACCCCAATTACCTCACTTTTTCGGGCGATTCGGTTTATTGCGATATGCCCTTTTTTGGGCGGGCCTACCGGGTTGACTTCGACTTTGAGGGAGGTTTCGATTTTTCGGGTGTTCCTCATGAATTTGAGATCAGAACAAAAGAAAAAAAGCAAAAAATCTTTATCAAGTTTAAGATCAGGGACGATTTCGACTCATACCACTGCAATCTCACCCTTACAAGTGAAGAAAGTGCAACGTTAACCATTAACTCGAACAACCGGGCGTCCATTTCGTACTGGGGTAAAATCTCGGAAAACAACTCCCCGGATGAGATGAATTCCAAATAGCAAAATCCAAATAACAAATCATAAGTTTTTGCAATTTCGAGTATCGAGTATCGATAAATAAACTAACTTATGCTGCTCCAGTTAAACTCGGTTTTTTTCATTTTGCGCAGTTGCTGTTTGAACTTCTGGTTTCTATCATCACTTAAAGCGGGGTCGTTTTCAATTATTTCATTTGCGAGGTTTCGTGCAAAAGAGAGTATTTGCCCGTCTTTGCCAAGCTGCGCAATTTTCAGGTCGAAACCCAGGCCGCTTTGTTGTGTGCCTTCCATATCGCCCGGCCCCCTCAGTTTCATATCGGTTTCGGCAATTTCAAAACCATCGGTAGTGCGTACCATGGTTTCGAGCCGTATGTTGCTCTCTTTCGAAAGCTTGTACGACGACATAAGCACGCAGTACGATTGGTCGGCACCGCGCCCCACCCTGCCCCGTAGCTGGTGCAGTTGTGAAAGCCCGAAACGTTCGGAGCTTTCTATAACCATTACCGAAGCATTGGGCACATCAACCCCAACCTCAATCACCGTTGTCGATACCAGTATCTCGGCCTCTTTCGCCTTAAAACGTTTCATGGCCGCATCCTTTTCGGCAGGTTTCATTCGGCCATGCACCATGGTTACGCGGTATTGCGGAAATGCCTGCTTTATCAAATCAAACCCGTCGTAAAGGTTTTCGAGGTCGAGTTTTTCCGACTCTTCAATTAGCGGGTAAACGAAATAAACCTGGCGGCCTTTTTCAATTTCGGAGCGGACAAAATCAAAAACCTTTGCCCGCTTTTTATCGTAAAAATGAATGGTTTTTACCGGTTTTCTGCCCGGTGGCAATTCATCAATCACCGAAACATCAAGGTCGCCATATACGGTCATGGCCAGGGTACGCGGAATAGGCGTAGCGGTCATAACCAGCACATGTGGCGGCACGGTGTTTTTTGACCATAACTTTGCCCGTTGCGCCACACCGAAACGGTGCTGCTCGTCAATCACCACAAACCCGAGGTTATTAAAAACCACTTTGTCTTCAATAAGTGCGTGTGTACCAACAAGAATGTGCAAGTTGCCCGTTTCCAGCTCATGGTGGATTTCCCTCCGTTCCTTCGCCCGTGTCGACCCGGTTAGCAGGCGAATGTTGAGGCCCATGCTGTCCAACATGGAAGTAAAGGTTAAAAAATGCTGTACAGCCAGTATCTCGGTTGGTGCCATCAGGCACGTTTGCGTGTTGTTGTCGAGGGCCATTAACATGCACATAAGCGCCACCAGGGTTTTCCCGCTGCCCACATCGCCCTGCAGCAAGCGGTTCATTTGGTGCCCCGAACCTACATCGTAACGAATTTCCTTAATCACACGTTTTTGGGCACCCGTTAGTTCAAACGGCAAATGTTGATGGAAAAACTGATTGAAATGATCTCCGATTTTTGAGAAAACATGCCCTTTAAATTTTCGCTGCCTATACGATTTGATGCTTAACAACTTCAACTGGATAAAAAAAAGTTCTTCAAGCTTCAACCTAAACTGAGCACGCTTCAATTGATGGTTGTTTTCGGGAAAATGGATATTCAGCAACGCTTCATGCAGGGGCATTAGTTTTTGTTTTTTAACAAACCAGTAAGGGAGGGTTTCGGGAAGCGGTTGTTTAAAAGCTGAAAAAAGGTTGTACTGAAGTTTAAGTATTGATTTGGAAACGAGGTAGTTTTTCTTCATTTTCTCGGTGGTATTGTAAAATGCCTGTATTGAGCCGGAAACGGTTTTCTTTCCCTCCTCGTATATCTCCAGCTCGGGATGCACAATGTTAACGCACCCGTTAAAAACCGAAGGCTTCCCGAAGGCCACCATTTTCACACCGGTTTTAAGCCCCTGTTTCACCCACTTTATACCTTTAAACCATACCAGCTCCAAAAAGCCTGTACCGTCGGTAAAAACAGCGGTTAAACGCGCCTTGTGCCCAACCCCGACCTGCTCAAACGATTCAATTTTACCAATAACCTGTACATGCTGCATTGAACCGGAAATTTCCCGGACCTTGTAGAATTTTGTGCGGTCGACATACTTGTACGGGAAATAATAAAGCAAATCGTAAAAGGTATGGATGTTTAGCTCCTTATTAAACAGCTCGGCCCTTTTGGGGCCAACACCCTTCAAATATTTTATCTCTTGTGTAACATCCGGATGCATAAAACAAAGATATTGGTTCAGAAAAGGAACAGGAGCTTCAATCCCGTTTTTTTTTCAACAATAAATGAGTTCTTGAAAAAATTATTACCCTGAAAAAGAAATAGACCGGATGCAAAATGCATTACCCCCCTTGTCAAATTTTATATTGCCGGGCGGATCATTACCCGCTTCATACTGCCACATAGCCCGCACCGTTTGCCGCAGGGCCGAGCGAAGGGTTGTTGCATTAAACAACTTTATTGAAAATGAAAGCCCTTTGGTGGTTTTTATAAACAGGCTGTCGGACTACCTTTTTGCCCTATCGCGGTTTATCAACTTTAAATCAGGTCGTTCTGAAACAACATGGCATGCCGGGGAATGATAAATTGCTATACGGTTTTTTAATTAAAAAAAATTTCTATATT
Organism: Prolixibacteraceae bacterium; assembly: GCA_021740385.1. GTDB lineage: Bacteria > Bacteroidota > Bacteroidia > Bacteroidales > Prolixibacteraceae > DAIMEA01. The sequence continues at coordinate 16,540 of JAIOZY010000071.1, forward strand.
CGCAGATATTTTCAAGGATTTATCGTTAAACACTGAAAATAGATTATGTACTGGACACTAGAATTGGCATCAAAGCTGGAAGATGCGCCTTGGCCTGCATCAAAAGACGAACTGATTGACTATGCAATCCGTTCGGGCGCCCCGCTTGAAGTAATTGAGAATCTTCAGGAAATTGAAGACGAAGGCGAAGTATATGAATCGATAGAAGATATCTGGCCCGATTATCCCAGCAAGGACGATTTCTTTTTTAACGAGGACGAATATTAACAAGCACACTGCATAATATTAAAAAGGCCACATCAGGGCCTTTTTTAGTTTTTGAAAAGCCAGTAGCCATCATTGCTATTGAATATTAAACCATCTGAAAATTCATTTGGTCTTCATAAGTTCAAGTCAACTTTTTAGCCGCTGATGCGTTTTAAAATATACGTTTCTAAAAATGATATACTCAAAATATGGGATCAGCACACCACCATCATCAGGAATATGGCAAAAAATCGGGGATAAAGACAGCTTTCTTTTTGAATCTTGTATTCTCGCTGATTGAGTTTACTGGTGGCTTATTAACAAACAGCATGGCCATTATTGCCGATGCATTTCACGATATTGGCGATGCGGCTGCAATCGGGCTTGGGTGGTTCCTTCAAAAAGTTTCTGAAAAAGGTCGCGATAAAAAGTTTTCATTTGGGTACAAACGTTTTTCCATACTGGGGGCCGTTATTAATTCCATTGTACTCCTTGTTGGCTCGGTGCTGATTGTTTTTCATTCTATAACCCAAATCAGCAATGCCACACAGCCTCACACCTCCGGTATGATTGTTTTAGCAATAGCCGGCATTATTGTAAATGGCTGGGCTGTTTTCAAGCTCTTACGTTCGAAATCGTTGAATGAACAAGCTATAAAACTACACTTACTGGAAGACATTTTCGGCTGGGTTGCCATTCTGATATCGGCAATTGTGATGAAATTCATCGACTTTCCGCAACTCGATAAAATCCTGTCAATACTGATTGCCGGCTGGGTAATATACAATGCCCTAAAAAACCTGGTAAAAACGTTTAAAATCATGCTTCAGGGCATACCGCTTGATGTACCGGTTGATGACCTTGAACTACAATTGCAACAGATAAACGGCATCAAGGACATACACGACCTGCATGTTTGGAGCCTTGACGGGAATAATCACATTGCCACCCTACACATTGAAGTGGCCGAAAATACCGGCAATGGGAAAAAACAAACTATTAAAAATAAAATCAGGCAATTTTTATCGAAAAAGCACATCAACCATGTTACAATCGAAATCGATAACCCGGGAGATGATTGCACGTTGAAGGATTGTTGACCTACAAGCCTCGTTCGTCAGGTTCAGGGAGCGGTTTCAGTAAACCCGTGGAACAAAAATATTTTTCAAACGAAGTGAGAGATATCTGCAAACATGGAGAAGATTTCTCCTAACGTCGAAATGACAAACCACTCCTATCCTTTATCATCTTATCGTTATACCAAAAAAAATGATGGTGATTACCTGAAACGGTCTCTTTTCGATTCAGCAATTACCCCATCGTCAACCCCTGCCGATTTTTGGTCTTTTGTCCAGTGGGTATTGAATACATCCCAAACCCAACCTTCATATTCACCTGTAAGTACCATTCCAAACAGGTCCATTTCCATATGCCCATCCGTTGAAACAGTTCCAACAATATCAGCATCAACGCGTTTAATATCAGTCGTGCCCTTGTATAAAAGCACATCGCCATAATTGTAAACATCGCCAATGCTTGTACCTGCTTCAATGGTTATGGTCCCGGCAAAGGTATCGATCCGGGCAGGAACACCAACCCCGACATTTTTCCCAATTCCATAAATAAGAATATTTCGCACATCACTGGAATCTTCCGTTGTAATACAATACCAGTCTTCATCGTATTCACCCGGTGTAGGCGAACTGTAACTTACTGCCTCAACGTAGTATCTACCGATCCAGGCAGCCAGCGGATGGCCGGTATTTACAACCGTCACTTTCCAGTCCCAGCTATTGAGACCTTTCAATATTTGCAGGCTGTCGGCATTTTCACCGCTGTATGTTTCCGAAAGGGCCCCTTCGGCGCTATAGGTTGGCAGGGCCACGCCATCGACATGCGGAACGGTGAAAAAATGGAACTCATCGTCTTCCTGCATATCATCGGGTATGTACAATTGACGTATGGCACTGGCCATATTTCCCGATGTTACAGTAAAATTGTATGGAAGGGTTTCAATATTATCGATCAAAATATGTTGTTCGGCATAATTGCTGTTATAAACCACAACAAGTTGGATTTTGTCGAATGTGGTGTTTTCGTACAACACGTCAATAACCCCGTTAAGCGCAAACGAATCGGGCATATAATAATCGATATAATCATCGGAAGCGATGGTATCAATTTCGATGTAAGGCACGCATTCACGCTGAACCACTTCACCATTGCCGTTATTACCGTTGGGGTCATTTGGATCATTGGGATCACTCGGGTTATTGGGGTTATTGGGGTTGTTCGGATCGGGATCGTCGGGTTTACAACCGAAACCAATTAATAAAACTACCAGAATTAACGTGATGCTTTTAACCAGTGATTCCATACCACACAATTTTAATTACACAATATTAACCATTTTTTCAGAATCACCCCTCATTGTTTTGTTTTTCGTTTTGATGTTGACTGCTGCACAACATCACATTACAAAAATAAACAAGTCATACCAGTAATACAATAATCATCCGTGTACATCTGTGTGCATCCGTGGACAAAAAATACTTTGCCGAAGGCAAAATCATAAAAACAGCCCACAGATCCCGAATGTTTCGGAACAGATGGACACGTATAAAAAAAGTAATATAATTAGTCACTGTTGTCCGGTAAAATAAAAAAGAGTGAACAGATTGCTTCGCTACGCTACCAATGACAGATTTATGTAACTTGCACATTATCTGGCATTTTAATATTTAGTTCTTTGACAAGTCTGTTTAGTGTTTTCATCTTGTTTATCATTATTTGTTCCTCATAATTTTGGATGCCTTTTTCTGCATAGTCAAGACCTTTTACCATTATTCTCCAATATAATACTGCCAATTTTCGGGCCATGGCTTTTACTGCGATCCGGGGGCCTTTCCTGCCCCTAAGTCTACGTCCAAAAGATC
>JAIOZY010000072.1 GCA_021740385.1 Prolixibacteraceae bacterium
CAACCCGGTTTCTGCTTATCGTTTGTTGAATGAACGGTACTATTGAGCCTGAAGGGCTCAAATATTCTAGCCCAGGGCAATCCGCCGGCTGGCGGAGTCGCCCTGGGTAGGAAGTATGCAAGATAAATCCAGCCACGGTAGTTCCTTTAAAAAGGGGTAATGTTGTATGGCTGGAAAAGCAGAATTGTTGTAAAAAGAGATGCTTGATATTTGCTTTGAATACAGGTTTTTGCATAAATCTGTTATTGGCAGGGAAGCGTAGTCCCGATGAGCAATGCGATATCGGGAAGGAATCCCTACAATACAAGCAGATTCCTCCTTCCCGGTAAACCGGGATCGTCGAAATGACACTTACAACGTAATCTGTCATTAGCATTGCTTTTCAATCTTATTCTTTTTACAGGGTACCAGTTTTAGCCTTAATATAACTTTGCGAATTTAATATTTTGCGACATGTGCCACTTGCCTGATTTGTTCAATAATTTCCTGAAATTCAGGTTGAAAAATCTTTTCATTGTTCATACAGCCAAACGGCTTTTTTTGAATATGTTTCATTGTTTACTTGTTTAAGTATAAACGAAGCAACACTTGCTCGGGAAATTTGAGGATTTCCTTTCAATGTAATTTTATCACTGCCATGCGTGAGTGTGTCCTTTCTCTTCCCATTTGATAGTCCCCCGGGCCGGATAATGGTCCAGTTTAACGGACTTGATCTGATGGTATTTTCGTTTTGCGTATGATCGGCCAGTGGTATCCTTAAAAATATTCCGGCAATGAGAAATCGAATGGGTTGTGCCATATAATAACGGCTTTCACCGGCACCAATACTCGACATGTATATGAACTGGTTTATCTTTTCTTCTACGGCGATTTGAACAATCTTTTTTATGCCCATCGTAAATTCTATGGAATGTTTTGTCAACGAATTGCTTCCCAGAGTTGAAATATATGCCTGAACACCCCTTACTACTTCTTTTATCTTTGCTTCATCATGTAAATTTCCCAAAATGATTTTCAAATTCGGATGTTGAATAGTCAGTGCATTCTCGCGTCTAACATAAGCATTCACTTCAAAACCCTGTTCAAGAGCCTGGGATACCAGGAGTACTCCGGTTTTTCCGCTTGCTCCAAAAATTGCAATCTTCATTTTTTCTGTTTTTTAAAATTGTATTCCAAATGGTTAGTATTAACAATGTAATGTGATAATTGTTGAAAATGAATGAACATTATATACCCTTGCTGTATTTCATTAAACGTTTTTTTCATTTTTTTGAATGCTGCCACACGAAATGTAGCTTTGCATTAAATTTTTCATAAGATGTACTGCAAACTGGAGAAAAAAGAAATTGAAGAGATCCGACCAACAAACATATTGCCTCAAACCTCGTTTTGGGGCCGGGTAAAAGACGAACAGGGCTTCATCCCGACGGGTTTTGAATTAACGGTTTCCCGCGATATGCTGAGTGCCTTGAAAAATCCGCAGTACCGTGTTCACGACGATTTGCTTATTCTCATCAAATACATCGACCATTCAAGCTGCTTTGCGTATGTGCCGTATGGGCCAAAGCTTGAGCCCGAATTTGAAAACCACGGACTTTTTCTCGAAGAACTTTCCGAAACCCTTAGGCCGCATCTTCCCAAAAACTGCCTTTTCATCAGGTACGATTTATTATGGGAAAACCAGTGGGCCGCCGATGAGGATTTTTTCGACCGTTCGGGCAACTGGGTTGGCCCGCCCGAAAGCCGGGTGCAGGAGTTTAGGGTAAATTACAAAACGGAAAAATGGAACCTGAAAAAAAGTCCCGGCGATGTACTGCCCAAAAACACTTTCTTTCTCGATTTAACCCATACCGAAGACGATTTGCTCTGCAACATGCGCTACAATACCCGTTACAATGTACGCCAGGCGTTGAAAAAGGGCATTACTGTTAAGGAATACGGTGCAGACCACATAAATGAATGGTACAGGCTTTACCGCGAAACGGCCATGAGGCACAACATGCCGTTGCAGGACGAACACTTTTTTTCATCGGTACTAACCAACCAGGACAACAGCAAGCGGGGCGTGCATGTGAAAATGTTAATGGCAAGGCGTGATGATACATTCCTTGCATCGATGTTTTTGGTGCTGTCCAACAAGCGGGCAACTTACCTGTACGGGGCATCTTCGGCCGATAATAAAAACCTTATGGCCAGTTATGCCCTGCAGTGGGAGTCGATAAAACAGGCCAGGAGGGCAGGGTGCACCGAATACGACATGTTTGGCTCGGCACCAAACCTCAATCAAGCTCATCCCCTGCACGGTGTGCACATTTACAAAAAAGGATTTGGCGGACAGTTGTACCACCGCATGGGGTGCTGGGATTATCCCTTCTACCCAAAGGAATATGACCTTTATCGTTTACAGGAAATCAATAATTAAGCTTTTTGGTGTCCAATTTTTATAGGTTGAATGCCCTTCACATTTCATTAGCATTCATTTTGTACATCTTTTTGAATATAATTATCTTAATTTCAAATTTTTTTATAACTTTAAAGGTTGTTTTTACGCGTTCTTTTTTAGCAACTTAAAATCACTCCCAATGAAAACTTTAGCTTTTATATTTGCTTTAATTTTTACCGCTATTTGTGCTTTTGGTCAGAATTATAAATCATTTCAGTTTGAAAATGCACAATGGAATGTTTACCTGGAATACAGCATGTCGGAAAGTCCGACAGATACGACCGTTTTGCGGTATTTTGTTGATGGAGATACAATTCTTGATCAAAATACTTATCACAGGCTTTGTCGGGAAATGGGCGATTTATCCGATCCGGTTTTCGAAGCTGTTGGCGGAATTCGTGAAGAAAACAAGGTTGTCTGTTTTTTTGGAAATGACTGTTTGTGGTTTCCTCATGAAGAGGAACTGATACTTTATGATTTCAACAAAGAAATAGGAGATACCGTATTCCATGATGACACTTTTTATTCTGTAATAGAGGATATTGATTCAATAGAAATTGGTGGAGAGTATAGAAAACGATATAAAATCAATTCCAATAATGTATATTCTTTTGGCGATGAAGAGTATTGGGTTGAAGGGATTGGAAGCATAAAAAACGGGTTGCTTGGCCATATCACGCTAATTCCTACCTGTTGCTATCATTATTGGGAACATATTTGCTACAAAGAAAATGACGAGGTTTTGTATCTAAACCCTCGTTATGATGATTGTTTTCCAGGCTTTTTATTAGGAACAGATAAGCAATTTGAAATCGAATCAGAAATAAAAATGTACCCCAATCCTACAGATGATAAGCTAAATGTAGAGTTGCTCACTGATATTAAAAATGTAATGATAAAGATATTTGATATAAAGGGCAATATTCTACTTCAGAATGAATTAGCTGACAAGAAATCTACAATATCGTTGCCCGTTTCACATAGGGTCATGAAGGTTGTTTTGTTTGATAGCAAGGGGGGCATTATCAAATCAGAAACAATAATGAAAAAGTAAAATGTGCCCAATGGATCATCGACAATGGCCCCGAAGGTGGCAAAAGCAGCGGGTAAATTCTTTTTGAAGGGCTGCCTGAAGAGATTTAAAATGTGAAAAATCGATTATCGGGAAATACCTTGTAGAGATGTTTTAACGTGTACCTGAAGGGCGCACCAGTTGCTGCAAACTTACAGCATATCCCGATGAGCAAGAGTTTTTGTACAATATGCCTTTGTCGTTTTTCGTTAGTTTATAAATAAACCACAATCCAGTACACAAGTGAAAGAAGCTATTAAGGAAAACATCGATCATCCCCCTGAACTTGAAAAGCTTTATCGTTCCGATAAAAAAGGTTTTGAGAAAGCATTCTTTGGCATTTATCCTGAGATATTGGATGCTAAAATTGCAGCATTCTGGAAAGAACGCCTGGAGTATGGCAGGCAAAAAGAGGGTAGGGTTACAGCCCGGAAAACCGACGTTTTATTCCTGATACTTACCTGTCTGGTAGCGGGTTTTCTCATCACCATTCCCCGTTTGTTTGACATGCAGAAGGATTCCGATTTCTTTTACATGAAAAATGCCGGCCTGATCATTTTTTTCGGGTTGTCAGCCTATTCTTTTTTGACAACCTGGCAGCGGAAAATCAAACACCTTGTTTTTTTTGCACTTATTTTCTTCGTTTCGGCAGTATTCATAAATGCTTTACCAAATAGTTCTGACAGTCAGACAATGCTTTTGGCATGCATCCATTTACCTTTGTTTTTATGGTGCGTTTATGGGTTGATATATGTAAACTTCGATATGAAAAACAGGGTCCGGCGAATTGATTACATAAGGTACAACGGTGATATGGTGATTTTGGCCGCCATTATTGCCATAGCCGGGGGAATACTTACGGCTGTTACAATGGGGTTGTTTTCGGCCATTGAAATCGATATTGAAAATTTTTACACCAACTTTGTGGTCATCCCGGCGGCGGTATGTATTTGGATCGTTGCAACATATATTGTAAAAAGTTTTCCGGCAGTTACCAATAAAATTGCCCCGATAATTGCTCGTATTTTCACCCCCCTGGTATTGATTACGCTAATTGTTTACATGGTAAGCATTATCGCCTCCGGGAAAAATCCGTATACCGACCGCGATTTTCTGATCCTCTTTAACATTATGCTATTGGGGGTTATGGCGATAATTGTTTTTTCGGTATCCGGGATTTCTGCTAATGAAAAGCGCCGGTTTGAAGTGTTGACGCTTTTGGTCCTTTCAATTCTGGCAATAATTGTTGATTTGGTTGCATTATCTGCCATAGTCTATCGCCTGGGAGAATTTGGTTTTACACCCAACCGGACAGCCGTATTGGGTTCAAATCTGTTGATCTTTGGTAATCTTGTGCTCATTACCATTGATTTGTTTAAGGTTTGTTTTAAAGGAGGGCAGATAAAACGGGTTGAAAATACCGTTGCAAAATACCTGCCTGTATACATGATATGGACGATATTGGTGACTTTTGTGTTCCCGTTAATTTTTGGGGTGAAGTAAGAATATAATTAGCTGATGGCAAAGGTCCGTCAGTATTCAGACCCCTCATTGATATATTCAAAAATTCTTGTTATACATGCTGATATTTCTTTTTTGACTTGATGGTCCCAAAACCTCAAAACATGGAAACCCATTTGTTGTAGTTTATGGTTGTTTTCTTTGTCTCGTTGAATGTTGCGTTCAATTTTGGGAATCCAGAAATTGCGGTTTGATTTGATTTTCTCGCGTTTTTCTTTCCAGTTGTATCCGTGCCAAAAACTACCGTCAATAAAAATGACCAACTTAAATTTTGAAATTACAATATCGGGGTTACCCGGTAGCTTCTTTACATTTTTCCGGTAGCGAAAACCCAAAGCCCATAATGTTTTTCTCAGCCTGATTTCAGGCTTGGTTTCGGTAGCTTTAATTTTCGCCATTATTTCCGAACGTTTTTTTGTTGTGTAAAAACCGTTTGCTTCCGAAAACCTAGGGACTTTTATGGCCGGCTCCTTGTATTTTTTCATTTTACAAAATTGTTGATAAAAAAAATCGTGTTCAAGAAAAACACAAATAAAAAAATGTATATTTGTAACCATGTGTAATGTTGTTTAATTTGGTTATTAATGAAGGCGTACTATTCTATTTCAGAAGTTGCAGACTTATTATCGGTAAGCAAAGAAACGCTAAGGCGTTGGGATAAAAACGGAAAGCTTGCTGCTGTAAGGGAGCCGATGAGCAATTACAGGGTTTATCACAAAGACCAGTTAAAAATATTTGAAAATCTGAGCTTTCTTTTCAATGTTGAAGAGGATAAACATGAAGAGCCAAAGCGTATATATAATTCAATTGAATTATTTGCAGGTGCAGGAGGTTTGGCAATTGGCCTAGAAAAAGCCGGGATAAATTGTTTGGCCTTAAACGAGTTTGATCATTGGGCTTGTGAAACTTTAAGGCAAAATAGGCAGGAATGGAACGTGATTGAAGATGATGTCAAAAACATTTCTTTCGAGGGTTATAATGGCCAGGTTGATATTGTTACCGGTGGTTTCCCTTGTCAGGCCTTTAGTTATGCCGGTAAAAAGCTAGGTTTAAAAGACGCTCGTGGTACTTTGTTTTATGAATTTGCGCGAGTGGTGAATGAAACGCAGCCAGCTATATGCATTGGGGAGAATGTAAGGGGATTATTATCACATGATAATGGAAGGACAATAAAAGGGATGATTTCGATCCTGAACGAAATTGGGTATAATGTAGTAACGCCCAGGATTTTTAAAACTCTTTTTTATAAAGTGCCACAAAAACGCGAGAGGGTTTTAATTGTTGGTATTAGAAAGGATTTAAACCCAAACTTATTTGAATTTCCGAAACCCTATAGAAAAGTTTATACTCTTAAAGATGCTTTAAAAAAAGGGGAACTTTTTGATTCAGATGTGCCCGAATCTCCTGGTTCTTCTTATCCGGAAAAAAAGAAAGCAGTTCTTGAAATGGTTCCCGAAGGTGGATATTGGAGGGATTTGCCTTTACACATACAAAAAGAATACATGGGTGGAAGTTTTTATTTAGGAGGAGGGAAAACAGGTATGGCAAGACGCATGAGCTGGGACGAACCGAGCCTAACATTAACTTGTAGCCCTGCTCAAAAGCAGACAGAAAGATGCCATCCGGATGAGACAAGGCCTTTTACTATTCGTGAGTACGCAAGGATTCAGACTTTCCCGGATGATTGGAAATTTGCAGGTTCTGTTTCAAATCAATACAAACAAATTGGCAATGCTGTACCGGTTAATTTTGCAAGGGAAATTGGCTATTCAATTGTGAAATTTCTAAATAGATATCATAGCATGTCAAAACCCTGATAATAGCAATAGTTATCAAAAGTGATTTGGTCAAGTATTGACCGTTTTGTCGGCTTTGTTTCATCTATAATTTCAGATAAAGCAGAGTTTTTTGTTTTTGATTCCTTTTTATCAGTTGTTCCCAAAAAATCGTTTATTGCAAGTGGTAAGGCCTTGTATAATTCATAAAAGGCATTTTCCCTACCAGTGAGCATAGCATAAAATTGATCGCCTGAAATTTTATATACCCTGCTATGGTTGTATTCTTTACCGTTAATATCACCCTTCCAATGTTCGGTGAAACTACTTTTTGCTAAAATTTGAACCCAATAGCATTTAGCTTGTTTATAGTCATCGGCGTATCGGGCAAGTTTCTGGAACAATGCTTCAGCAGCACTGCTGTTCATCGTGTTGTGTTTGTTTTTTATATCTGCAAAAAGTGTATTGTCATTTGCCTTAATGTCAAAACCGCTTAATTTTCCGACTTCATACCCTTTAATGCCTCCCAGAATTTGTTCGTGAAAAGTGCCAATGGAATTGTTTATTGACTTATCTATTTGACGTAAAATTTCAGTTTCTACAATATTTTTTTCATCAATATTGTTAAACTTCGAATCAAAAGTAAGTTTAATTGTATCAATTTTGTTTTTGTAAAATTTATTCTTCGAAATTCTTTCTTTTGCTTTCTCATAAGAAGAATGAAGGTTTTTAATGCAATTCAGAAAATGTTCGTCGGTGATAAACTCAACATATTTATGCTTCATGATTCTTCATTTTGGTAAACACTTTAAAATTACAAATTATAATCAATTCATAACCGGTATCAGCGTATTTGTGATTTTAACTTTCAACACCGACTACATTTATATAAAAAAGGAATTATATAAAAAGCCATAAAGATTTTCAAATAGATGGACATACCCGTGTTGAAAAACGGATAATCAGTTTTTTGCCTTCATCTTTCTCACCGTTTTAAACAGGAAACTAAATGCCAGGATGCCAACAGTAGCATTGGCAATGAATCCGCCCCAAAATACGCCGTTAATCCCCAACAGGCGTGCACCGAGCCAGGCAAGTGGCACGTATAAAACTAACATTCGAATAATGGAAAAAAGGGCAGAGGGGTGGGGTTTGTTAAGGCCGTTAAAACTCGCGGTACTCAGCATTACAAGCCCCTGAAACCCGTAGCTGGCGCCAATAATGTAGAAGTATTTAACGGTTGTTTCAATAACAATGCTATCGTTGCTGAAAAGGGCGGCAATTCCCTTTCCAAAGATCAGCAATACCATATAGATGAAAATCCCCCATAGTATTGAAAATCGGGAGGCGATTTTTAGGGAATCAAGAATGCGCCGGAATTTGTGCTTGCTTAAATTTTGTCCGGTAAATATGATCATTACCGATCCAAGCGAAGCAATTACCATTAGTGCAAACATTTCAACCCGCGAAGCTACTCCAAAAGCCGCAACGGCTTCTTCGCCAAACCCCGCCAGTATGCGTGTGATCAGTCCTATCGAAATGGGCGTAATGAGCAGCGTAAGGGCAGCCGGACCGGCAATGTAGAATACGCGTCCCCATGTTGAGAGAATGCTTTTAACCCGTCCGAAATAAAGGGTAAGCAGCTTTTCCCGTTTTATTAATACGATTAGTATGACCACCATTCCGATGCAACGCGAAATGACCGTTGCCAGGGCAGCCCCTTTAATGCCCATTTCGGGAAAAGGGCCGTAACCGAAAATCAGCAAGGGATCGAGAATGGCATTTGCCAGGGCAATGGCTACCATAATCATGCCCGGTGTAAACGTATCGCCCGTTGCCCTGATAATGTTATTGCCAATCATGGGAATGACAACAAACGGAACGCCGAGGTACCAAATACTCATGTAGTCGTTAACGTATTCAAGTATGTTGTTTTTTGCGCCAATTGCACTAAACAGTGGGCGGATGGTAAGCAAGCCGGCAGCCGAAAATATTACAACAACGATCACCCCTAACAAAATAGAACGACTGGCCATTTTTTTTACTTCGCTACGATGGCTGTGAATGATGTTTCTCGAAATGAGTGAACTTGTCCCGATGCCAACGCCTTGCGACAGGCTGTTGATAAACATGATAACCGGAAAACTGAAACTCATGGCCGCAAGCTGCTGAACACCCAGTTTGCCCACAAAATAGGTGTCGACAAGGTTGAAAATAACCATTCCCAGCATTCCCAGCATCATGGGCCAGGTTAAACCGTAAAGTTGTTTTCCGATTGGCCCTTCTGTTAAATTTTTCCCCCTTTTTCCTGCCATATATTCCCTCTTCTCTTATTGCTGTGCTTTGATGTGTTTCAACCGTGCCCTTGAATTTTCACGCATCTTTTCAAGCAGGCGAAAAGCTTCTTCTTTTTCTTCTTCGCTAAACCCATCAAGTAAAATGCGGCTCCATGATGAAAATATGTTTTTCAACGGTACCAGTAGTTCACGCGATTTATCGGTAATCATTATCTGATGAATACGTGCATCTTTTTGATCCGTTAGCCTGATAATGTAGCCGTTTTTTTCAAGAATACATAATTGAGAGGTGATCGACGACTTATCGAGGTTGAGTTCCTTTGCCAGCTCTTTTTGTGTGATTCCTTCATGTCGCGAAATGTGCAGCAGGGTGACAATTTGTGCATGGCCGATGGAATATTTCCGGAATTCGGATTTAAAGTATATGCTGGCTGCCCTCGACAACTCTCCAATAATGCGGCCTGCCGATTTTTGCATTTTGTTACGGTGCTTTTGCATGGTGCAAAATTACCCAAATTAGTTTGAATTCAAACTAATTATTTAAATTTTTAAAATCCCTTGGTTTTCCTAAAAAAAGGTTAATAAATTATGATGTTGCTGCTAAAAATGCAGCTCCAAATACCAGGGCAATAAATACATAAACTACTATTGCAATTAGCATCCAGATTAAGGCTGCTTTTGAAAAGTTTGCTTTCGTTGGGTTTGTACCCGATCCAAATGCCCATATTAAAAGAAAAATGATGTTTACAACCGGGATTGCCATCAGCAAAATGGTAATGATCCATTCGCCGATTTTAATTACAGGTGAACTTTTTTGTTCTTCCATAGTTTTAGGTTTTTCCCCTACTCGTTTGGCTTTTCGGTTCCGCCCCGTTTTTTTTGTGGTTTCTGGACTCCACGTTCCTGTGAAAGATGAATAAATGTAAAATGATGTATTTAACGTGTTGTTATATACGATCATTACAATTTACAAATTAGTTGTTTCAAATCAAAATGATGCCACAGGTATTGAATTGGTCGTGGAATATACTTGGGGGATATGTTGTGTTCCGGTAATTTTATTAATTTATCACAATGTTTCCTTGCCTTATTTTTTCTTAATGACTGTTTTGTTTTTCTTCAGCGAAAGCATTTTAAAGGCGTACCTTTTCCCAAGTTCCCGGTAGCCCGCTGCGTCAAAGTGGGCATAGTCCTGTCCGGCCAGGTCTTCCGATGAAACAACATGTGCGGTTGGAATATAATTGGGAAGCGTATTAATGATCGTATTCATGCTCCCGCAACAACTGCCTTCAGTTGCCAGTACTTCACCGGCTATAAGGGGTACCGTTTCTGCTTCAAGCGAAAGGTCGTTTAACATGTCGTTGTAAATTTTCTTTACGTATTGTGGCCATTGCTCGTCTCCGGTATTTGTTTCTCCCTGGTGCAACAGTATGCCTTTAACAACGCCGTCTTTTTGGGCCTGTTTGGCCAGGTTCATCAGGTATTGGTATGGATTTCCGTTATATGCTTCAATTTTGGATGTAAACCACTCTTCGGCGTAGGTCGAATCGTAATCCTGGTAAATATCTTTGTCGAACAGCCTGATGTCACACCCGCCAATGGCTACGTTTATCACACCAACCGTAATGTTATCAGGCAGGTTTTCAATCATGGTTTTACCGAAATAAAAGGCCGGTGAGAGTTTTGAATGGCACTGGCAGGTAGGGGGTTCGGCGGTATACCATTTCCCTTTTTCACGGTTCAGGTTCGGGCAATCCATGGCCTGAAAAACTTTGAAGCGGGGGTTCTCGTTTTTATCCTGTTCTTCAATTGCACCCTGGCCTTCCATGTTCGACTGGCCAAAACAGATGTAAATATGGAAGTTGCTGTTCTGCGCATGTAAACTTGTTGCTAAAGCCATAAAAATGACAGATAATAAAAAAATGTTACGTTTCATGATTGTTGATTTTGATCCTTTTTCAAAAGTAAGCGTTTTTTTTAATTTTTTAAATTATCAAAAGAACGGTTGTTGTTCCAAAAGCACCAATTAAACAATTTGCCTGTGCCATATATTTGCCGTACATTCCGTTAAATAAAAACAGTTTATTATTTTTGTTAACCGGAACTATTCATAAATTTAATAATCATGGCGCTTCAAATTAAACGCTTCATTTTCGCTTCATTTTTTTTGCAAATTTCCTGTAGTTTGTTTGCCGTTGCCGACAGCTTGCAGCTTGCTTTTTCGGAGCAGCATGGGCGTGAAAAAATTGTGACAGGATTAGCGCTGGGGTACGAACTTGCCGATAATCCCTCCGGTATGCTCAATTTCTCGACTCAGCTTTACAATACATGCATCGAAACGGATATCGAAAAAATGCTGACAGCCCGTGTGGCACGCCTTGTTGCCGATGCATATTACTATACCGACAGCATTGAACAATCGACCAATTATTTAATGGAAGCACTGGCTTTGTCAAAAAGTGCAGTTACTGCCGATACAGGTTTTATGGGAAGCTTATACAACGATATTGGCTTGAACTATCAGTTGGTTGGTAATCGTTACGATGCGTTTAAGAATTATGAAAAGTCTATTTCCCTTTTGGACGGATCGGTATTTTTAACCGAACTTTCCGATGCAAAGAGCAACCTGGCAAGTTGGTATTATGCCAAGGGGAATTACCGGGAAGCCATAACCCTCTATGTTGATGTTTACGAAATTGATAGGCAAACCAACAACAAACGCGGACAGGCATCATCACTGAATAACATCGGCCGCTTGTATGTTGATTGGGGGAAGTACGAAACGGCACTCGATTACTATACACAATCTGCCGCATTGCTCGATAGCCTGGGCGAAATGCGTTTGCTGGGGATACGTTTTAACAATATTGGCATGGTGCATCAAACCCTGGGAAACCACACCGAAGCCATTGAATGGTTTGAAAAAGCACGGGCCATTGAGGAGCCTTACGGGCAAACCCCCATTTTAGCAACAAGGTTATGCAATTTGGGTACTTCGTATGGTGCTTTTGGTCAATACAGTAAGGCTGAAGCAAATCTGAAAAAAGGGTTGGAAATTTTCAAAAAAGCCGGGCTGAATTCAAAAGCATCAAAAACTTACAGCCTGTTGGCCAGGCTTTACAATAATATGAAAAAAACAGGCCTTGCCCGCGAATGCCTGAACAACGCGATAACTTATGCCCAAAAAAGCAATACCCTGCCCGAATTGTCGATTGCCTACCATCAAATGTGGATGTTGAACAAAGAACAGGGTAATTTTAAAGATGCACTGCGTTTCCACGAATTGTACACCCAAATTGAAGATTCGGTATACAGCATCGATGTAAACAAAAAAATTGAAGAACTCGATGCTCAATATCAAAGCCAACAAAAAGAAGCCGAAATAACAAGGCTCGAAACTGAAAACCAGCTTAACCTGGCACAAATTACGTTCAAGAACCGTCAGCGGAATATGGCCCTGATAGCCGCCTTTGTTTTGTTGCTTATCCTGGCATTGGTGTATCATTTGTTTGCAACAGTAAAAAGGCAAAAAGTAACATTGGCCAGTCAGAATGACGAACTTGAAAGGCTAAACCATTCACTCAACCGGCTGTTTGCCATTATCTCGCACGATTTGCG
The DNA here is from genome assembly GCA_021740385.1 of Prolixibacteraceae bacterium. Lineage (GTDB taxonomy): Bacteria > Bacteroidota > Bacteroidia > Bacteroidales > Prolixibacteraceae > DAIMEA01. The sequence goes on from JAIOZY010000072.1 coordinate 12,727, forward strand.
CAATGCAACGGCATCGTACCAGAGCAGTGCAAAAATTATTGGGCATTATTTGCAGAAGGGGCAACCCGAAAAGCTGATGCCACTCTCCGATGAGATCAGCACCAATGCACGTAACCTTTCCAATATGCTCGAGAATTTGTTGCTGTGGGCGGCATCGCAGTTAAACGGTGTTTCGGTAAACAGGGAAGTTGTAAAATTGAACGGGCAGATTAAAGCTGTGCTCGAAATTTTAACGAGTGAATTTGAACGCAAGGGTAACCAACTGGAACTTGATATTGATGAATCGGTGCAGGTTTTTTGCGACCCCGAGAGCCTGAACCTGATCGTTCGCAACCTGGTGGGCAATGCCTGCAAGTTTACACAGGAGGGGATTATTGCTGTAAAAGCGCAAAAGAGCGGCGAAAAAGTGAAGCTCACGGTTTCCGACACCGGAACGGGCATTCCGCACCAAAAGCTGGAACATTTGTTTAATTTTAATGCCGATAAACCCGGGCGGGGCACTTCGGGCGAAAAAGGTACCGGGCTGGGGCTCGCCCTGGTAGCCGAACATGTGAAAAGAAACGGAGGGAGTATTGATGTACAAAGCGTTGTGGAAAAAGGAACTGTTTTTACTGTTGAACTGCCTGTAGGGCAAAACTGATTGTATATGGCAAAAGTTAAGGTGTTTTTTGTTGAAGATGAGTTGATCCATGCCGAAGCAATTAAAATTGCGATTGACGAGGCCGGGTTCGATTGTATTGGTGAGTGCAACAATGCCGATGAAGCGTATGATTTAATCAGGAAGGCTAATCCCGATGTGATTTTGGTCGATATTGCGCTACCGGGAATAAACAACGGGATTACTCTGGCTCAACAAATTAGCAGTGAACTTAAAATCCCACACATTTTTACGACATCGTTTACGCAGGAACAGGTTATGGAGCAGGCTGTTTCCACCAGTCCTGCCGGTTATTTGCGAAAGCCGGTCGATCCGTTAAACCTGAAGGCTGCGGTAAAAATTGCCGTTGGCAAGGGGAGGATTGAACAACAGCAAAATGAGAAGGCAGCGAAAAGCGAAGATGCGCTTTTTACACGGGTTGGCGATAAACTGGTGCGTGTAAACATTGATGAAATACTGATGGTCAAAGCCGATGGCGATAACTGTATCTCGCTGGTACTTGAAAACCGCGAATTGTCGTGTCGTGCTACCCTGAAGGAAATAAGCAGTCAGTTACCAGATGCATTTATCCAGGTACACCGTTCGTACTTCATTAACCTGAACCACCTCGACAGTTATAACGAACGGCAGCAAACAGCTTATTTAAAAGGGAAAAACGCCCCGGTAGCCCGTAGCTTCCGCAAAGCATTTTTAAATGCAATACGCAAAGTGTAGCGGGGCTGGTCATTGGTCTTTTTACACGGGATTTTGGTTTAACCGTTGATGAGCATGATTTGCATGCCGGTGTTATTCAGTAGGCAGGTCGAAGCATGGAATTAGCTTTTATCTCAACCTCAACCTCAACCTCAACCACAACCTCAACCTCAACCTCAACCTCAACCTCAACCTCAACCTTAACCTTAACCTTAACCTTAACCTCAACCTCAACCTCAACCTCAACCACAACCTCAACCTCAACCACGACCTCAACCTCAACCTCCCCTCTCACCCTCATCCAAAAACCACTCGGCACCTTTTTCCTGCCACTGACCCACTTTTTCAGGAATTGCTGTTTTGTACGGTTTAATTTCGGGAAAAATAAAGGTCGCAAATGTTTCATTTCAAAAACCATATAAAAATCCGAACGATTCTGATATTCTGCCTCGTATTTGCATGTGCAATTCTGCGGGGGTGCCTTCAGCCAGGTACCATTTATATGGAAGAGTGGAAAGTGGTATCGGTAAACCGCCAAGGCGTTTTATTTGCCCGGGGTGAAACCATCGCTTTTTCAACCAACAAGCTGCATGTTAACAACAATGGAAAACAAAAAAAATACCCGTGTATTGTTTCCGATGGTCGTATGCTCATTGAAACGCCCCTGGCAAAATGGCTTTTCGAAATTGAAGCGACCGATTCGGTATTGGTGTTGCGCGAGCTTTATACAAAGGATCCGGTAGAAGTAAAAATGATAAAATCTGATAAATCATAAAATATACGACATGAAAAAATTACTCTTTGTTTTAACGGCATTTTTATTGTCAGCAACGGCAGTTGCAATGCCCCGATACCTGAGTTACCAGGCTGTGATACGAAACACTGCCGGTGAACTGATAACAAACCAAACCGTTGGTGTAAAGGTTTCCCTTTATTATTACGTGGGCACAGTACCATCAAGCGATGTGTATGTCGAAACGCATTTGGGCGAGACCAACGAAAACGGTCTTTTGAGTTTATACATTGGAAGGGGGGATGTTGTTTCGGGTGTTTACAACGATATTGAATGGGGTGAACACAATTTTTGTGTGAAAACAGAAATTGACCCCACTGGTGGAACGGATTACAGCATTACATCCCAAACATCGTTAATGAGTGTCCCCTATGCTTTTCATGCAAAGAAAGCTGAAACGCTCGATGAGAGTTCCCGGTTCTGGAGCGGCAATACCGGTATAGTTACTGACATTGGCCGCACCGGCAATGTGGGCATTGGTGTTACCGCTCCCGAGGCATCCTTGCATGTTTATGGATCGGGAACGGGTAGCGGGAACGTGCTGTTTGAAGGCGTGTCCAAAAACGAACCCGGTGACCCTCCGGCAAGCGGCAGGGGTACACGCATGATGTGGTACCCAGATAAAGCTGCTTTCAGGGCCGGTTATGTAAGCAGTACCCGGTGGGAAAAAGACAGCATTGGGAAATACTCGGTTGCCATGGGTTTAAATACAAAAGCATCGGGAAAATATGCCGTTGCTTTTGGTGAAGAAACAACTGCTTCGGGCGACCGCTCTTTTTCCCATGGTAGCTATACAAAGGCATTGGGGGGACAATCGTTTGCACATGGCGACCGCACAACAGCTACGGGCTGGTCTTCGTTTGCGATGGGTGAACAAAACGAGGCCATAGGAAATTACTCGATGGCAGTTGGTATATACAGTGTTGCATCCGGCCTTAATTCGGTCGCTATGGGACGGAATGCTGAAGCATCGGGGGATCACGCGATGGCTTTTGGCCACGATAATATTGCTTTGGGGGAATCCTCGGTTGCGTTTGGATATGGCACAACCGCTATGGGAAATTATTCATTGTCAATGGGGATTAATACAATTGCCTCGGGTACTATATCAACAGCAATGGGAGCTGAAACACGTGCACCATCATACATTGAAACTGCACTGGGTTCGTACAATACATCTTATGCGGCTTCGTCACCAACAACCTGGGAGTTAACCGACCGGCTCTTTTCTGTTGGGAACGGAACTTACGGTAACCGAAGTAATGCCCTTACCATTCTGAAAAACGGCAACACGGGCATTGGTATTGATAACCCCGGCGGACACCGGCTAAACGTTTTGTCAGGCAGTTCGGGCAGTGGTTCGTCTACATGCCGGCTCGAAAATACGAGTAATGCAGGAATAGCACTAAGTGCATCCACCAATTCTTCCGATGGAACGGCACTATTTAGCCAGGAAGGTTCGGGCTACTCGCTGCGCTGCGACGGGTACGACCCCGACTGGTTTGTAGCCATGATTGTTAAGGGCCGAAAGCTGGGTATCAATACCTCTTCGCCTACGCAAAACTTAGATGTGAACGGAAATGCCCGCATACGTTCAATTTCCTCGGGAGCTTATAGCGGGCCGGTAAACCGCACTGCCGATGGTACACTTACTACGGCCACATCCGATATACGTTTGAAGGAAAACATTGAAACACTTCACGGAGCTCTTGATAAAGTAATGCAGTTGCGCGGGGTGAGTTTTACCTGGAAAAAGAACCCCGAATACGGGAACCGCATTGGGTTTATTGCGCAGGAAATGGAGCGGGTAATACCCGACCTGGTATTTACCAACGAAGCCGATGGCTACAAGGGGGTAAACTATGCCGAAATGACCGCCGTGCTGGTTGAGGCGCTAAAAGAACTGAAAGCTGAAAACGACCGTTTGAAAGCTGAAAAGGATCAGATGGTTAGCCGGATTGAAAAAATTGAAGCATGGATGAATGCAAAAGAAACCCAACAAGTTTTTTAAATGAAGGAAATACGAAAAAAATGGATTATTGCAGCCCTTTTTATTTGTACATGGGGCTTACCCGGTGTACATGCTCAGACCAGTGTAAACGCGGGGGGAGGCAATACGATTGATACCGGTGGCTCACTTAGTTTTTCCGTGGGACAGCTTTTTTTCAAAACGGTTTCGGAAACAACGGGTACAATTTCCGAAGGAGTGCAACACCCCTTTGAAATATTTGGAACGAACGAAGTGCCGTTAAATTACCTGCTAAGTAACACCGACATTCTTTCGGGAGATCAGCAATGTTACAATGCGCAGCAAACCATAGCGGTAGCTGGTGACGAAGGTCCGGTATATGTGCAGGCGGGCGGAAATGCGCGGTTTATTGCCGGGCAAACCATTCGCTTCCTGCCCGGTTTTCATGCCGAACCGGGGAGCTATGTCGATGCCCACATTACCACCGATGGAACCTTTTGCGATGGTTTCGTGCCCGAAAGCATTGTAGCAGTTCCAACTGTTGCTGAGAAAAGCATCGAAATTGGAACAAACAATGAAGTACAGCAAAACCCCTTCGATGAAAAGCGGGTAAAACTTTACCCCAATCCCAACAACGGGCGGTTTACCCTCGAAACCAAAAACTTTGGTGAGCAAAAGCAGATCGTGGTTTACAACATGGCCGGCAGCGTAATCTATCGTGAAAAAACATACAACAACGAACCTTTCCTAATAGATCTGCCTGTGGGTATAAGCGGTATTTACAACCTGCGGGTGAGCGATGGCAAAACCGCAAAAGGGGTAAAAATGATTGTGCGTTAGCTTTTTGCGCAGTTAACGATTTTCATTTTAACCAATGGATTATGTACTTCGGCACCCGTATCGTACCTGTTGGCAACATTAACGGGTTTTACCTTTTTCAATGACTTAGTTTTGAGTTGAAATTTAAAAGTATTCAACCTAATAGAAAGATAAAAAAATGAAAACAAATTTACTTTTTACTCTACTACTATTGCTTTTCTGTACAGCTGTTTATGCACAAAATACCTATGTGCCCGATGATAATTTCGAGCAGGCTTTAATCGATTTGGGCTTTGATAGTGGCGAGTTAGACGATTCGGTGGCAACGGCTGCTATCGATACGGTATCAATACTTAAAATTTCGGAAAAGAATATATCCGACATTACAGGTATTGAAGCATTTACCTCAATTGTTGAGTTCTGGTGTTATCGTAACAATATTTTCGAACTTGATTTCAGCAATAATATATTACTTGAGGTGCTTTATTGTGGCGATAATCCAGCATCTACCATAAATATCAGTAATAATCCGGAACTTCGATTGTTAAATTTTAAAGAAGGGCAGATTACGGAAATTGATTTAAGCAACAATACTAAATTAGAAAAGCTTTATTGTAGGAAAAATAATCTCACCCAACTCGATGTAAGTAATAATCCTGAGCTTTTTCGCCTTTTTTGTGAAGAAAACCAGTTAAATACTTTAAATGTCAGCAATAATCCAAAACTTGAACAGTTAAGAGCTTTTCAAAATAACTTAACTAGCATTGATTTAAGCAGCTGTATGTTGCTTGCCGATATCCAATTATATAACAATAAAATAACTGCGATTGATTTTTCATATAATACAAAACTCAACTATATATCTGTTAGTTATAATCAACTTATTGAAATAGATGTTTCTAATTGCCCAAAACTTGAGAATTTGGGATTTGAAGGTAATTCCGTTTCTGCTATTGATGTAAGTAATTGTCCAAAACTTGAAAGTTTGACGTGTTCAAAAAATGAGATTATTAGCCTCGATATTCGAAATAATCCCGTGTTAAGAAACTTATTAGCCAGAGATAATCAATTAAGCGAATTGAACCTTAAAAATGGAAATATTGAGGGACTCGATAGAATGAATGCTTTGAACAACCCAGATTTAATATGCATTGATGTAGAAGATGTAGAAGCAGCTAACGCAAAACATTCATTAAAATGGTTGAAGGATGAAACAGCAAATTATTCAGAAGATTGTGGCAATTTTGCAGAACAACTCACCTACATTCCCGACGATAATTTCGAGCAGGCATTAATCGATTTGGGTTATGATGATGGCGAATTAGACGATTCGGTGGCCACCATTCAAATAAGCCATCGAACATATCTGGACTTGAGGAACAGGGATATTTCTGATTTAACTGGCATTGAGGATTTTACATCCTTAGAGGAGTTAAACTGTTCAGATAATGATATATCATTTTTCGATGAGTTGCCTTTTTTAATTAATTTGAAAGAATTGCAGATGCAGGTAAATCAACTCGTCAGCTTAAATACTTCAT
>JAIOZY010000016.1 GCA_021740385.1 Prolixibacteraceae bacterium
GGTCAATATAGTCCGAAATCCGTGTGGGCTGGCCCTCAGGGGGTCAACATCCGCCGAAATGTCAGGAAAAAATCAATATAAAATGACCGTTAAAAAGCCCCGAAATGGGGGGTCAGCTTAGTCCGAAATATCCAATCGTTTAGTGTTTTTTTAAAAAACGTAGTTTTCCCAACTTCTCTTGCTCCGACAAGTATGACAGCTTTTCCTCTATCAAACTTTTCTTCAATGATATTTTCAATTGTCCTCGCAAACGTTTTTTGATTTATTTAATTTTCATAGTCTCAAATCTCAATTTCACACAGTCTCTCTATTTGAAATAAACCGGTAAAGCAGGCTCTTCCAGCTCAAACCAGCGGTTTTGTGCCGGAATTTCAAATACACTGCGAAAAAGCATTAGCCAACATACGCAGGACAAACCAACAGCCCTCCTTCGCTGAAGCCAGGGCGGACAAGCCAGCAGCAATTAGCCGTCACCCATCAGCCATTTTCGAACAATATTATTCAATCTTCAAATTAAACCACATTTTATTAACCACTACCTGTTGAAAAATTTTCATTAGGCTAGCACAGGTAATTTTCAACACAATACATCGACTTCAATTAACAATAAAATCTGAAAATGTTCAATATGTTTTAAAAAATTACATTTCTCATTTCTAACTTTATAAAATAGGTATAGTTTTGCATTCTATTCAATGTAAATCCGGATGGGTTCAAAAAACGTAGTTACACATACCGGGGTTGTAAAAGAGACCGGAACTAAAGGAATTAAGGTGGATATTACCGTTCTTTCGGGGTGTGCCAGCTGCCAGATCAAAGGTTCGTGCAGCATGGCCGAACAAACCAATAAAGAACTCGAAATAGAATGCGATCCTGCTCCTTTTAAAACCGGCCAGAAAGTGCTGGTAAAATTACAGACACATCAGGGTTTTCGGGCACTTTTCCTCGGATATTTACTTCCTTTCATTATATTGGTAACCGTTATGATCATTTTATCAACGCTCATTGAAAATGAAGCCACTGTTGGGCTCATTTCATTAGCATCAATTATTCCCTACTACATTGCAATATATGTTCTTCGAAACAAAATAAAAAAGAAATTCACGTACGTGGTTAACCCGCTCAACGATTAAATTATGAGTGAACCGTTGCTATATACCGTTATCATATTAAGTGCAATAGGCATTGCAGCAGCCATAATCCTATACCTGGTTGCCCGAAAGTTTCATGTTTACGAAGACCCCCGAATTGACCAGGTGGAAGAGGCACTGCCCGCAGCCAATTGTGGCGGATGTGGTTATGCCGGTTGCCGGGCCTTTGCCGAAGCCATTGTGAAAGACAATTCGCTCGACGATAAATATTGCCCGGTGGGAGGCAACGAAGTGATGGAAAAAGTGGCATCCATCATGGGACTCGAGGCCGAACAGAAAGCACCCCGCACGGCCGTTGTACGCTGCAACGGCACCTGCGAACACCGTCCGCAAACACACAATTACGAAGGAGTACAAACCTGTGCCATTGCCGCTTTAAATTACAGCGGCGAAACCGATTGCCAATATGGCTGCCTTGGTTTTGGCGATTGCTGTACCGTTTGCGATTTTGATGCTATACACATGAACCCCGAAACCGGCCTGCCCGAAGTTATCGATGAAAACTGCGTGGCCTGCGGGGCTTGTGTCGAAGCCTGCCCGCGCGATTTGATCGAACTCAGGAAAGTGATGCCCAAATACCGGAAGGTATACGTTGCTTGCCGCAACATGGACAAAGGCGGGCCCGCCCGCAAAGCGTGTAAGGTTGCCTGCATCGGGTGCGGCAAATGCGAAGAAGTGTGCAAATTCGATGCCATTACCATCAGTAACAACCTGGCATTCATCGATTCCGACAAGTGTAAACTGTGCCGCAAATGTGCCCCGGTTTGCCCAACCAATGCCATTATTGAAGAAAATTTTCCGCCACCGAAAAAGAAACAGGCTGAAGAAAAAGAATCAAAACCTGCTGAAGCCTGATTACAATATTTTGAAACCAATTCAATAGAATAATTTTTACAAATGTTGAAAACGTTTAAATATGGAGGTGTCCACCCGGCCGAAAACAAACTTTCGGCAGGCAAAGCCATCGAACAATTACCGTTGCCGAAAAAGGCCGCTGTATTGGTTTCACAACACATTGGCGCCCCATCGAAGGTTGTTGTCGCTAAAGGCGATACGGTAAAAGTAGGACAGGTAATTGCCCAAAGCGCCGGTTTCGTTTCCACCAACATCCACGCACCGGTTTCGGGCAAGGTGCTGAAGATTGATACCGTAACCGACAACTCGGGCTATAAAAAAGAGGCCGTTGTGATCAATGTAGATGGCGACGAATGGCTCGATGAAATTGATCGCTCGGATACCCTTGAAACAAGCATCAACCTTGACGCGAAAGAAATTACCGATAAAATTCTTCAATCGGGAATTGTTGGCCTTGGCGGCGCTACATTCCCAACCCATGTTAAACTGATGCCCCCATCCGGCATGAAGGCCAATATACTGCTGATAAACGGCGTTGAATGCGAACCGTTCCTCACATCGGATCACCGGCTGATGCTCGAAAAAGGGGAAGAAATTTTAATGGGCACTCAATTGCTGATGAAAGCGCTGAAAGTAAAAAAAGCAGTAATCGGCATTGAACGCAACAAGCCAGACGCCATAAAACACCTTTCGAAATTGGCAACAAAACACGAAGGCATTTCGGTTTGCCCGCTTAAAGTTAAATATCCGCAGGGAGGCGAAAAACAACTCATAAAAGCCGTTACCGGGCGTGAAGTACCATCGGGCGCATTGCCCATTTCGGTAGGCGCTGTTGTAAACAATGTAGGCACTGCTTTTGCCGTTTACGAGGCCGTAATGAAAAACAAGCCCCTGTTCGAACGAATTGTAACAGTTACCGGTAAAAATATAGAAAAACCTTCGAATTTCAGGGTTCGGATTGGCACCCCTGTAAACGAGCTCATAGAAGCAGCCGGCGGCCTGCCCGAAGACACAGCACGTATAATCAGTGGCGGCCCCATGATGGGCAAAGCCATTCCCACAACCGATGTACCGGTAACAAAAGGAACATCGGGCATACTCATTATATCGGAAGAAGCAGGACACCGAAAACCCGTCGAAAATTGCATCCGCTGCGGGCGATGCGTACAGGTTTGTCCCATGGGCCTTGAACCGTATTTACTGATGACACTTTCGGAAAATAAAAAATGGGGGAAAGCCGAAACCGAAAAAGTGATGGATTGTATTGAATGCGGTTCGTGCAGCTATACCTGCCCGGCAAACCGGCCGTTACTCGATTATATCCGTTACGGCAAAACCAGCGTTGGGCAAATAATTCGGAGCAGAAAATAGAAACTTGAACACAAAAATATTGCAATAATAGTATAACGAATGAACAAAACATTAACCATATCGCCATCGCCCCATATTGCACAGGGCGATTCGGTGCAAAAAATCATGTACAAGGTGATATTTGCCTTATCGCCAGCCCTTATATGGTCATTTATTGTTTTCGGGCTACCGGCAATATTTGTCACGGCAACATCGGTTCTAACCTGCTTGATAGCCGAGTGGCTGATTCAAAAATTCCTGCTCAGAACCACACCTTCAATTAAAGATGGCTCGGCCATTCTCACAGGTATTTTGCTGGCCATGAACGTTCCGGGGAACATCCCATTGTGGATTGTTATCATTGGCGCACTTGTTTCCATTGGTATAGGCAAAATGGCATTTGGCGGTCTTGGGCAAAACGTGTTTAACCCGGCACTTACCGGCCGTGTATTTTTACTCATATCGTTTCCGGTACAAATGACAACCTGGCCCAATGTAACAAAAACAGTTGTTGATGCCACAACCGAAGCAACTCCCCTCAACATCATTAAAGAAGGACTCAAAAACGGAAAACCACTCACAGAACTAACCAACCAGATTCCCGATTACACCGACCTGTTTTTTGGCAACCTGAGCGGATCACTCGGTGAGATTTCAACAATCCTACTGCTTCTCGGATTTGGCTATATGCTGATACGAAAAGTAATATCGTGGCACATTCCTGTTACAGTGCTGGGAACCATTTTTGTGTTTACGGGCGTTTTGTGGCTGGCCAACCCCGACCGGTTCATGGATCCGGTATTTCACATCCTCACAGGCGGGGCTATGCTGGGAGCCATTTTTATGGCAACCGATATGGTTACATCGCCCATGACAAAAAAGGGACAAATTATTTTCAGTATAGGAATTGGCGTAATAACCGTTTGCATTCGTACCTGGGGTGCCTATCCCGAAGGTATTTCTTTCGCCATACTGATTATGAACGCTTTTACCCCGTTAATAAATAATTACATTAAACCAAAACGATTTGGAGAGAAACAAAATGGCAAAGCTTGAATCATCGTTTAAAAATATGCTCATTGCCCTGTTTGGGGTAACTTTTGTTGCATCGGCATCGCTGGGGCTGGTAAACGACATTACGAAAGCGCCCATTGCCGAAGCCGAAAAAGCAAAAAAGACCAACGCCATTGCTGCCGTTTTACCCGAATTCAACCATTTGGGTGAAACCGAAAAAATGCTACCCGATAACGCAAAAGACAGCCTCGAAATATACCCGGCACTTAACGACCAGGGCGAGGTTATTGCAAATGCTGTTAAAACATACAGCTACAATGGTTTTAACGGGTACATCGAGGTGATGGTTGGCTTTAACCACGATGGGATTATTACGGGTTACCGTGTTTTAAAACACGAAGAAACACCGGGGCTTGGATCAAAAATGAAAACCTGGTTTAACGATATTTCCAAAGAAAACCAGACCATTCTTGAAAAAAACCCGGAAAAAGTAAACCTCACCGTTTCAAAAGACGGGGGCGACATCGACGGCATAACAGCCGCGACCATTTCCTCACGGGCTTTTCTCGAATCGGTTAACCTGGCATACAATTCCTTACACGATATTTACGATGGCGTAACATCGGCCACAAGCAAGAAAGGAGACAAACAATGAACCAATGGAAAAATTTTTCGAAAGGGTTTATTAAAGAAAACCCGGTTTTTATCCTGCTACTGGGCATGTGCCCCACGCTTGGCACAACGGGTTCGGCCATAAACGGGCTGGGCATGGGTCTGGCCACAACGTTTGTCCTTGTGATGTCGAACCTTGTAATTTCGCTCATCAAAAACCTCATACCCGACAAGGTGCGCATACCGGCATTTATTGTTGTAATTGCCACGTTTGTAACCATTGTGCAAATGGTTATGCAGGCCTTTGTACCCGCCCTGTACGAAAGCCTTGGGCTTTTTATTCCGCTTATTGTTGTAAACTGTATTGTGCTTGGGCGCGCCGAAGCTTTTGCCTCGAAAAACACGGTGTTGTCGTCGGTAGTCGACGGGCTTGGCATTGGACTTGGCTTTGCGTTTGCCCTTACCCTGCTGGGCAGTGTACGTGAAATTCTTGGCAGTATTTCAATTTTTAACTGGAAAATTGCCGAAGGTTTTGCAAAACTGTTTAACCCCGAAACAACCTTTGCGCAAGGCGACGGGATGTTGGTTTTCATATTGGCACCCGGGGCTTTTATCGCCCTTGGTTTCCTCATTGCCATTATTAACCGGTTGAATAAAACAAAGGCTTAATTACAAAAAAAGGTAAAAATGGAATACATCATTATCATCATATCAGCAGTACTGGTTAATAACATTGTTTTAACCCAGTTTTTGGGAATCTGCCCTTTCCTCGGCGTTTCAAAAAAAATTGATACGGCCGTTGGCATGACCGGTGCCGTGGCTTTTGTAATGGTGCTGGCCACCATTGTTACATTTCTGATTCAGCATTACCTTCTGAACCCGCTCAATTTGGCATACCTGCAAACCATCACGTTCATACTTATTATTGCCTCGCTGGTGCAATTAGTTGAAATCATCCTTAAAAAAGTGAGCCCGGCATTATACCAGGCACTGGGTGTTTTTCTGCCACTCATTACAACAAATTGTGCCATACTCGGTGTTGCCATATTAGTTATTCAAAAAGATTTTAATTTGATGGAAGGCGTGGTTTATGCAATTGCCAATGCCATTGGTTTTGGTTTGGCACTGATTATTTTTGCCGGATTGCGCGAACACCTCGATATGCAAAATGTACCCACAGGGTTAAAAGGTGTGCCCATTGCCCTGATCACTGCCGGCATACTGGCCATGGCGTTTATGGGATTCTCGGGAATCGTATAACAAATTATAAATTCCAAAAACCAAATAACAAATCATAAGTTTTTGTAATATCGAGCATCAAGTATCCAAAATCCAAATTCCAAAATATCCTCTTTAACTAAGGCGGGCAAGGCATATTCCAAGATGCGAACAGCTTACACCCTATCATCCGGGGCTATAGCCGACAAAACAAGCTCAGCATCCGGCACACCAGCTAACAACTCCCAGAGCCCAGCCCCCGGCCTTCGACTTGGCTTCGGCTGGCAAAGCCAGCACCCGGCAATTTTTAATAAACCATCGTTTCTTTATTTAAGAAATATCCTTAAGTTTGACTTCCTGTCAGAAATAATTTTATATTAACAGGATATTTTTATATTTCGTTTAATATTACAGCTAAAAATAATCGAAAAATATTTTAAAATGGGACGAGTACTTATAATTGGAGCCGGTGGTGTTGGCACGGTAGTAGCCCACAAAATGGCTGCCAATCCTGATGTGTTTACTGATATCATGCTGGCAAGCCGCACCAAAGCAAAATGCGATGCAATTGCAGATGCCGTAGGAAATAACCGCATAAAAACCGCACAGGTCGATGCAAACAAAGTTCCGGAACTTGTCAGCCTTATCAATTCGTTCAAGCCCGATATTGTGGTTAACGTTGCCCTGCCCTATCAGGACCTGACCATTATGGATGCCTGCTTAGAAACAAAAACAGCCTACCTCGACACGGCCAATTACGAGCCCGAAGACGAAGCCAAATTCGAATACAAATGGCAATGGGCCTATCGCGACAGGTTTAAAGAAGCCGGCATCACAGCTATACTTGGTTGCGGTTTCGACCCGGGTGTTACCAGCATTTACACGGCTTACGCGGCAAAACACCATTTCGACGAAATTCATTACCTCGACATTGTTGATTGCAATGCAGGCGACCACGGCAAAGCATTTGCCACCAACTTCAACCCCGAAATCAACATACGCGAGGTAACGCAAAAAGGAAAATACTGGGAAAACGGGGAATGGAAACTGACCGAACCCCACGAAATACACAAACCACTCAATTATCCGAACATTGGCCCAAAAGAATCGTACCTGATTTACCACGAAGAACTCGAATCGCTGGTAAAGAATTTTCCTACGCTCAAACGGGCCCGGTTCTGGATGACCTTTGGCCAGGAATACCTCACACACCTTCGGGTTATTCAAAACATTGGTATGGCCGGCATCGAACCCGTTATGTTCGAAGGGCACGAAATTGTCCCGATCAAATTCCTGAAAGCCGTACTTCCCAACCCGGGCGAACTGGGTGAAAATTATACCGGTGAAACATCAATCGGTTGCCGCATAAAGGGAATAAAAGATGGCAAAGAAAAAACCTACTACATATACAACAACTGCAAACACCAGGATGCCTACCGCGAAACCGGCGCACAGGGGGTTAGCTACACAACCGGCGTTCCGGCCACCGTTGGTGCCATGATGTACCTGCAGGGAATGTGGAAAGGAAACGGGGTTTTCAACGTCGAAGAGTTTGATCCCGATCCGTTCCTTGAAGAAGTTGCAAAGCAAGGCCTTCCATGGACTGAACTGTTCGATATCGACCTGGAACTTTAGTATCCGCACATACCCCCCTATAATAACAATACCGTCCGAGGGGAAACGGACGGTATCTGAAAACTATATAAAAAGGGGAAATGATTTTGAATTGGGCTGTAAAACTCATCATAAAATATTAAAGTGCAAAAAAATCGAATCGAATAACGAAATCCATTTCATGAACCCCTGTTTTTTTATGATGAAACGATTGTTTCATTTAACAAACGTTATACTTTTAGCCGTAAAAAATTTTCTAATTTTGTCGGTCAACTACAAAAGGAAATAAATTGAATTTAGAATCAGCATTATCAAATACCGCATTGTACATTTTATTGTTCCTTATTGTTGCAATTGCAATAAGCTACCTGGTTTATTTTTTCAGGAAAGACAAGGAAGAATTCACAGGCATACAGCGACTTACACTTACTACGGTACGTTTTCTTTACACTTTTCTCATTGTTTTTCTGATCATTTCACCTGTAATTGAACTAATAAAAAAGCGGATCGAGAAGCCAATTCTTATTTTGGGTATCGACAATTCGGAATCGATGGAAAACGATACAACCTATCGGTCAGCATTAATATCGTTAAATGAAAATGTGATTTCGGAAGCCGGCGACAAATTTGATATCGACTATTATACTTTCGGCAATACAGTTACGCCAAAAGGCACGTTAACTTTTTCTGAAAAAATTTCGAACTATTCCAATTTTTTTAATGAGCTCGAAAAACGGTATTTCAACCTGAATATAGGTGCAATAATCATGGCCGGCGACGGCATATACAACGAGGGTAAAAACCCCGTGCAGGAAGCCCCCGCTCTTATGTCGCCCATTTATACAATTGGCATTGGCGATACACTCACCGACTCCGACCAGGCAATTATTAACCTGAACCACAACCCGAATGTTTTCATGGGAAATACCTTCCCGCTTGAAATTGAAGCGCTGTTTAAGAAAGTTGATGCTCCATCTACACAGCTTAGTGTCTATATTGAAAATTCACTAATATATTCCGAAAAAATCGATATTCCACAACCCGATTATTACTACAAAAAAACGTTACGGCTCAATGCCGAAGAACCAGGCCTTCAAACCGTCAACGTTTTACTGACGCCTCTGCCTAACGAATCGAATACAGCCAATAACCGGGCAGGTTTTTCAATTGAGGTACACGAAAACAAGTACGAAGTGCTTGTGCTCACACAATCGCCGCACCCCGATATTGGTGCAATTAGCGAAACATTAAAGCAACAGGCCAATTTCAAAATTACAAATTCAGATATTTCAACGTTTGACGATACCCTTTCCAACTTCGACATCGTTGTACTCAACCAGTTACCTTCGTTAAACATTCAGGAAAACAAACATTTTTTGTCATTAAAAGAAAACACAACCCTGCCCGTTTTGGTCATTACCGGCCCGCAAACATCAATATCGGCTTTTAATAACCTCAACTTAGGCCTCAAAATGGCACCCTCGGAAATTACCGAGGAGAGCAGCCCGTATTTCAATGCCGGTTTCTCCCTGTTCAGCCTTCCTCAAAATATTAATTCCGTTGCACCGTATTACCCGCCTTTGCTCACATGGTATACCCAGTATGAGTATTCAGGTGAATTTGCCGAACTGGCCTTTCAGAAAATTAACGGGATCGAAATGGATTATCCCCTGATATTGACAGGCGAAGTTGACCAACGAAAAACCGCGGTTATTACGGGTGAAGGTATTTGGCGCTGGAAACTGCACGAATATCAGAACACCGGCAAACATCAGACTTTTAACCAACTCTTCGTAAGCCTGTTTAACTATCTGTGCCTTAAAAAAGAACGGGAGCAGTTTAAGCTTGAATACCCGAAAATTGCACCCGAAACTTCACCCTATAAAATAAAAGCACAGGTTTTTAATGAAATTTACGAACCCGTTACAACGACTGAAGTTAAACTTATACTGACCGATTCAACAGGTGCTGAACTCAATTACATTTTCGACTCCGACAACATATCCTACAACCTGAACATGGGCTACCTTACACCGGGAAAATATTCGTTTATTGCTTCAACTACGCTTGGAGAAAAAACGTTTAAACAAAGCGGCAATTTCAATATTCAGGAAATAAACGTTGAACAGAATAACCTGAAAGCCGATTTTATGTTATTGAAAAATATTTCGGAACAAACAGGCGGTAAATTTTTCTACCCCTCGCAAATAGATGATCTCATAAACAAAATTGCTAAAAACAAAGGGATTGAAATAAAAATTCATAACGAAAAAAACATCTCCGAAATAATTGACTGGAAATGGTACTTGTTTATTGTGATCTTTTTGCTCTCTTTGGAATGGTTTTTGAGAAAGTTTTGGGGCAGTTATTAGTCAGTTAAATAATGGCGTATGAAGAAATTCTGCTTTTTAATAATATTTACGGTTTTTGTTGTTGGCTCATTTGCACAACTAAAAAAATTTACCGTTGAAGTACCCTACCCTTCAAAGGTCGACATTTCAGACTCAATACAGAGTTTCCTGATTATGAACCGGTCTATGACTCCGGATTTCACCAACTTCAACGAAGATTCGTTGCAAATTTCTTTTTATAAAGAAAATTTCAACGTAAACGCCGTGCTTCTCGACAGTACAGCAGCCGATACAACCATAAAAGCACTTGGCGATTTACTCTATCAATCGGGGCGTTACGACATTGTTATTCCCATTGAACGTAACATTTACCGGCTTTTACCCTACGCTGAAACACCTGAACCGCTTACCTGGAATTACGTTGAAACAATGTGCGAACAATTTGAAACCGATGCACTTATTGTACTCGAAAACCAAGCTATGCGCACAGTTACAAATTACAAAAGCCAACGGGAATACATTGGATACAGCACCTACGAAAAAACGTTTTTTGCCTCAATCGATTTCTATTACCGGGCACACTGGCGTATTTACGACCCCAAAAACCAAAAAATCATTGTCGATTACGTGACCAATAAAGATACGTTGTACTGGGACAGTTACGAGACCGATCTGGTTAGTTGCTTCAACAACCTTCCCACAATAAAAGAAGCGTGTTACGAAACAGGTATCAAAACAGCATTTGACCTTCGCGACATTATTGCCCCCGAATGGAAAAACGAAACCCGTTATTACTATGTGCTCAAGGACGATTCAATTGACCTGTCGATTACGTTGGCTGCTGAAGGCAAATGGGACGAAGCCCTTAAAAACTGGTATAAATACATTGATGAAGGAAACCGCTTAAAAAAGAGCCGGATACTATATAACCTTGCCCTTGCTTATGAAATGAATGGTAATTTATCCGAAGCCATACGGTGGTTAAAAGAATCGAACGACCTGTATTACCGCGAAGTTACCAAATATTACCTGCAACAACTTGTAAAACGCTACAACGTACAAAAAAACAATTAACGGTTTCTTTTCTGCATTTTTCTTAAATTTACCCACTAAACCGTAAAAATGAAATATACCGGTATTATATTATTGGGCTTGCTTTTTTTATCAGCCTGTTCGTTGCTCAAACCTAAAAAAGCAACTGAAACAACAACATTTCCCGACCAGTCGGAAATTGTTGAAGCGGTTAATGCAGCCACCAGCCAACTAATAAATGAAGATTGGCTATCACAGTTTTTGATTATAAACGACGAAAGGCCCGTGTTGATGCCATTGCTGGTAAAAAATGAAACCAATGCAACAATCGACAGTGAAATGATCCTCTCCGAACTTGAGAAAAATTTAATTACCTCGGGCAAAGTGAGGGTAATAAAAGCCACTCCCCAGCAACAAAAATTAACTCCCCACGAAATACTCTCATCGGGAATGAGCATCGATTATGTTATTACCACCAGCTTAATAAAAGATGGTTCATCAGCCAATACCTATAACCTGATACTCTATTTTTGGGGAAACAAATCAAAAAAACCTGAGAAAATCATTCAAAACCAAATTCAATACAACTGATCCATGCACGTTTTTCAGAAAACCAATTATCACTTAAAATCACTTTGTTGCGAAACCGAATTTGATGACGCTAACTGGGAACTGAATTGCCCGAAAAACAGCAAACCATCTTTAATAAGAACGGTTTACGCCCGAAAGCAACTACGCATACGAAACGAGTTGCCCGGCTTATACTGTTTTGCCGACTGGCTGCCCATTAACCGCATACTCGAGGGATCGGGAAAACCCGTTACTTACAAAAGCGAAGGACTTTCCAAAATACTGGGATTAAAAAACTTATACATCAATTTTAACGGCTACTGGCCCGAAAAAGGTGCATACATAAAAACCGGCACGTTTAAAGAATTTGAAGCCTACTCGGTATGTGCAAGGGAAAACCCGCACATCAACAAAACACTTGTTGTTGCTTCGGCAGGAAACACTTCGAGAGCTTTTGCCCGTGTTTGTTCCGAAAACAACATTCCACTATTGCTATTTGTCCCCTACGATTATCTCGATACCATGTGGTTTGAAAAACCGCTGCATTCATGTGTGAAACTGGTATCGGTTGAACACGGTGCCGATTACTACGATGCCATTCACTTTTCGAATTATGCCACAGAGCTGCCCGGCTTTTACCCCGAGGGTGGTGCCAAAAATGTTGCCCGTCGCGATGGAATGGGACTGGCCGTTTTATCGGCTGTTACAACCATTGGGAAAATCCCCGATTACTATTTCCAGGCCATTGGCAGCGGAACCGGTGCTATTTCAGCCTGGGAAGCCAACCTGCGCTTTATTGAAGACGGAAGGTTTGGTAAAAACAAAATGAAGCTGATGGTTTCTCAGAACCACCCGTTTGTTCCAATAAAGGAAGCCTGGGATGCAAACTCGCGTGAATTGCTGCCCATGGATGAAAACCTTGCCCGTAAAAATGTCGACACCATTAACGCCAAAGTATTATCGAACCGGAAACCACCTTATTCCTTAACAGGCGGCCTTTTCGATGCTTTAACCGACACAAACGGCGAAGTACTTTCGGCTACGAACGAAGCGGCACAAAAAGCCGCTGCATTGTTTGAAAAAACCGAAGGGATTGACATTGATGTAGCAGCCTCGGTTGCCGTTGCCACCCTGATCGATTCAGTTGAAAAAAATAAAATTGAAAAAGATGCAATCGTTATGCTGAATATTACCGGAGGCGGAATAGACCGTTACATGCAAACCCACGAGCTGCATTATGCTCAGCCCGATCATGTATTTTCACTAAGCGATTCAAAGGAATTTGTCCAGTCGAAAATTCAGGATTTGTTTGACAAATAATTTATGATTACCATTTAACGCAAATGCAGCAATTTAACTGTTGTGATCCATTGAAGACAATGCAATCTACATGCACTATCCAAAAAAGAAGCGGATATTCGATGCTTTGATGAAACAAGCAGAATAAGCATCTCCCATGAAACGCATTTTTCGTTCTTGCCCGTTTGTTTTAATAAAACCGGCCATTTCGAAAAGCCTGTCGGTTTCGCTTGCAGGAATACCATGCGATTCTTTAACCGGTTCGCGCAGGAAAATTTTTCCACCCGGACGAAGCAATTCATGCATTTCGGCAATCAGTTCTTCACGGTTTTCTTCGGGCACATCGTGCAAAACATAGTGCAGGTTTATTGCATCGAATTCGCCATTGGGGAAATTGAGGTTAACCAACTGCCCTTTAACAAACGAAGTGTTGGGATAATCGCGTAAATTGCGTTTTGCCCGTGAAATATATCGTTTCGAAATATCGACACAGGTTAACTGTCCGCGGTAAAGCTTGCGGGCAAGCAATTCGGCCATCACACCAATACCCGATCCGAATTCAAGAATCTTATCTTCGGGCTTCACCGGTAAAGTATCGACATAAGCACCGTAAAGGTAGCGGCGGCTTATGGGCCGTAATGCCTGTTGCATGTAAACATTTATTGTGCTGGGTTCAAAGGTGGTTGTAAGTTGAGTCATGTTTAAAATTTTAATTTTTTGCAATATCCGCATTTCGGTTCAATAATTTCACTTATTATCGGGGAAAGCACCTTTTTTACCGATGAAATTTCCTTATAAACGCTTTCGTGTTACAACTCTCTCAACACAAAGCCAACTAAGGACCTAATTATTAAAAACTTGCCGTTAGTCAGTTGTCAGTAGTCAGTAGTTTGAACATCAACATCCAGTATCAACATCCATTATCCAGTATCCAGTATCCAGTATCCAGCATCGAGTATCCAGCATCCAGTATCGAGCATCCAGTATCGAGCATCTAGTATCGAGCATCCAGCATCGAGCATCCAGCGTCGAGTATCCAGCCTAAAACCAGCCAAAAATAAAGTTCATATAAACGCCGAAACTAGAGAAGTGGTCATCGTTCATATTTGGGATTGCATTAACGTTTAATGTACGCCTGTACTCGGCCCCAACATTCATTTTAAAGAAACGGGTGAGGTTTACCTCAAGTGAAACTGTTGGCACTACAACAAAAACATTATCACTCACATCCTGATTGAGTTCATTATGATAACCTGAAATTTCACCCCATCCAATACGGGTATGAATAACCGGATGGATCATTTTTTTGGGAAATATTTCATAACCTATCCAGAAACCGCCGTGACCAAATTCAAAATTCCGCAGCGAATTTACATTTCCAACGCTGTATGAATTACTTAAGCCTTCGCCATACCCACCCAGAAAGAGGTTATTGATGATGATGCCGCCACCGCCGCCCATCAAAAAAGCAAACTCGCCATTTATGGCCGAATAGCTCATGGTAGGTCCGCCAAAGCCGCTTATACGGCGTATGGTTATCGAATTCATCACGGTTTTTACCTCATTTTTATCATTGAATTCATCCAGATCCCATTCTTGTGCCGAAAGCACAGTTACAGCAAATATTAAGATTAACAGAAAAGCTATTTTTTTCATACGATTAAATTTTTAATTTCAATTGGTCCGCCTGCTGGCGTATGGAATTTCTCCCGCCAAGGCGGGATCGTTTCATTTCGTTTTATTTAAAATTTCTTATTTACTTTTAATGCAAACATTGCTGATGATAACAGACAAGCAAACTAAAACAGGGTTGCAAAAAGTTTACTTTTTTTTTCACCTCACAAAAGTAAACACATCACCCGATGAGTTTTGGCTCTCGAAATAATAACCACTATGATCGAACGCCTGCAAATCGGTTACCTTTTCAAGCCGGTTTTCGATCATAAACCGCGCCATCATTCCCCTTGCCCTTTTTGCATACACGGTAACCATTTTCCGTTGTCCACCACGTTCTTCATAAAAAAGTGGCGTAATAACCCTGTAATCTGATTTTTTAAACTTGATCGCTTTTGAATACTCATTCGAGGCAAGATTCACGAGGCATTTATCGCCCGGCGAATGATTTACTGCTTCTTCAATTGATTTGGTAATAAGCCCGGTCCATATTTCATATAAATTCTTTTTGCCGAGGAAAGCCCGTTTTGTTCCCATTTCGAATCGGTATTCCTGTATCAGGTCAAGCGGCCTTAGTATGCCATACAAGCCCGATAAAATACGCAAAACGTTTTGTGAATAATTTAATTCATCTTCTCCAAATTCTTTTGCACTTAAACCCCGGTATGCTTCACCTGTAAACGATAAAACTGCAGGAGAAGAATTTTCGGGTGTATGGTTAGTATCCCAGGTTTGAATACGTTGGTAATTGAGCATTGCCAACCTTGAATTAACCTTCATCAGCTTTGCAATTTCATCGATTGACAATTTCTTTAATTCGCCAACCAGTTTTTCAGAAACTGAAAGGTGCCCGGGCAACGTATAATGCAATCCGTCGTCATTTGACAGGGGCACTACCTTCATATCTTTTGCAGGAGATAAAATTGCCAGCATAATTTAATTTTTCCCTAAAATACGACAAAAACACGTATTGAAGAAAAAAATGGAGGGCCGTAGGTCCGATGCATTTAAAATGCTGTTCAGACATAACACTGCCTATTTGGTTCTCTCCTTTTTCGATAGCTTCCGCACCCCAATTGCCGTTATTGCTGCAATAAGTAAATATATCATTCCCCCGGCAGGCACCGGGTTTGCCCCGGGATCGGCAGGTGGCAATGGCTGGGCTGACAATACTTTTGCAAATATCAATAAGGAGATAATCAGTGAAAATGATTTATATATAGGTTTCATGCTATTAAAGTTATTGGTTTACAAATACTTTCTCCACTTTTCGCTGCCCGTTATCGTTTACAACCTGCACAATGTGCAAGCTGTTGCCCCTCATCTATTAATACACGATAAATTTCTGAAAATGCTTTTGATAAATCATCTGTGTAACTTGTCCGACAAACGGCGGATCTGTGGATAAAAAAAATAAAAATTCGATTATTTCCTGCCCAGCAACGAGCGCGCGTTAGCGAGAGCTTCAGGGGTTGGCGGGTTGCCGCTAAGCATTACGGCAATTTCGTTTACGCGTTCTTCGCCTGTTAGTATAACCATCCCGGTTTCGGGGCGGTTGCCGGTATCGGTTTTATATACACGGAAATGGTACTGCCCTTTTGATGCAATTTGCGGTAGGTGAGTTATGTTAATCACCTGCATGTATTCCGACATGGCTTTGAGTATTTCGCCCATGCGCACGGCAATTTCACCCGATATGCCGGCATCAATCTCATCGAAAACAATGGCCGGTAGCGCTTTCGATTTTGCCACAACGGTTTTGATGGCCAGCATCAGCCTCGATAATTCACCGCCCGAGGCCACTTTATTAATTTCCTCGGCCTTAACACCTTTGTTGGCCGAAAAAAGAAACCAGGCTTCATCAATGCCCTGCGGTGTAAATCCGTTGGTTTTGTGCAATTCTATTCTGAAAAGTGCATTGGGCATGCCCAACAGTTGAAGGTAGCGGGTAACCTCTTTTTCAATTTCGGGAACAATCAACTCCCTTGCCTGATGCAACCGGTCAGCCTCCTCGCCCACCCTTGAATTTAACTCGGCCAGATCTTTTTTCAGTTGCTCAATCTCCTCGTCAAAACGGGCAACATCTTGCAGTTTGGCATCATACTCATCGCGCAATTGAATGAGCTCACCAACCGAAGAAACACGGTGTTTTTGCTGCAGTGAATAAATGGTATCGAGCCGTTCGCTGATGAATTCAAGCCGGCTTGGGTCATGCTCGGTTTTTTCAGCAATTTGCTCACACTCTTCGGCAACATCACGAATTTCGATGTACTGGCTCTCGAGCCGTTTGTGCAATGTTTCAGCCGCGGGTAAAAACGGCGCCAGTTTTTGCATGGCGGCTATTGCTTCGCGCATGGCAAACAGCGCTGAATAACCTTCACCATCGAGTGTTTTATAAATATTGCCCAGTCCCGATTTGATCTCTTCGGAATGGCTTAACATCTCCAGCTCTTTCTCGAGTTCTTCCTGCTCCCCTTCAACAAGCTTTGCCGAATCGAGCTGTTCAAACTGGAAATTGTAATAATCGGTATCGGCTTTTGCCTGTATGGCTTTCTCCTCAAGGTTTGCCAAAGCAGCCTCTTTCGTTTTCAGTTCCTGGTAAAGGTTTTTGTACAAATCGATCGTTTCCCGATGATTCCCAAACCAATCGATTACATTGAGCTGAAAAAGGCGCTTTCCCAGTTCAAGGTTCGAATGTTGAGAGTGGATATCGATCAGTTTGAGCCCCAGTTCCCGCATAAGTGGCAGTTGCACGGGAGTATCGTTTATGAAAGCGCGCGATTTCCCCGACTGGTTAATCTCGCGCCGGAAAACAACGGGGTTCAGCCAATCGAGGTCGTTTTGTTCAAAAAAAGATTTGAGCCCGTTATCTCCGGGTATCTGAAAAAAACCTTCAACCACGCATTTTTCGCTGTTGTCCTGTAATACCGATGTATCGGCCCGCTGGCCAAGTATTAACCCCAGGGCGCCCATGATAATTGATTTTCCGGCACCGGTTTCGCCGGTAACAACACTTAACCCCGGAGCAAAATCAACGTTCAGCTCTTTTATTATCGCGTAGTTCCGTATCGATAGGTTTTTCAGCATAGCCTAAATTAAAAAACATCCTCGTCGATCACTGAATTCTCACCCGATGTAATTTTTTCGTATTTCGCGGCATTCGACGGGTCACATTCGGTTAAAATTTTCACAACACGCTCCTGTTCATCGGGATACGATTTTGAAAAAATATTGATCAACTCCGACGATTTTGTATCAAAAAATTGCTGGGTAATGTATAAACGTGTACGTGTGCGGAAAACTTTTTGAATAAGCTTGAGCGATTCGGCAATATTGGCCCTTCCCTCATCAACTGATTCGGCCATTTTATCGAGGCCTTTGCGGTGGTAATCGTACATAAGCTGCCTGAAAGGGGTATAGCTCTTGTTCAGCACGTTATCGACAAGCCAGTAGCGGTTGTAATCTGATTCGAAAGCACGCCATCCATTACTATTTCCCCCAACAGCCGGTGCATTCTGGCTTTCGTTTACAATGATGCGTGCACGCTCAAAATATTCAGTACCGCCTTCCTGGGAGAAGGTATCGTAATCGTACCCGAGAATCATGTACGCATAATAGGCCAGCACGCTTGTAAGGTTGTCTTTGTTGCCCGTTTCGGAAAACTCGATGGGCTGAAATTCCTGGTAATTAAAACGAAAATATTCATCACGAATATTCAGTACGGTAGTGCGGTAAGAAGAACCATAAACCGGCCGTTTGCTTTGAACGGTTAAAAAAGCTTCGTATTCATCGCTCGATACCTGACGGTTAATCTGGATATTAATGCTGCATTCTATTTTTTCGTTGTTTTTGAAAGAATGGTTTGTCCAGGCCCGGTTGTTCATAAACTCGTACAGATCCATTTGCATCGAGCGGAAAATTTCGCGGTTTGCCCCGGTTATTTTGCTCGCGTTTACACTAATGTTACACCGCAACTCCTGTGCATTAATTAACTGCACTGAAATAAAAAGGGCTGCAAAAAGTAAAAACAGATGCTTCATTGCAATTCGTTTGATGTGGTAAAAATAAAAAAATAGCCGGTGAAATTACAACGCCATTTCTTCAATCATGCGATCAACAATATCAATTGCTACCGCTGCTTTTGATTTTAACTCGAAATTGAACGAATTATTATGTTTGTCGATGATCGTTATTTTGTTCGTATCTTTTTGAAATCCGGCCCCTGTGTCGTTCAAAGAATTTAACACGATCATATCGAGGTTTTTAGCCTGTAGTTTTCGTGCAGCATTCGTTGTTTCGTTGTGGGTTTCGAGCGCAAAGCCAACCAGCAACTGGTCGTTCCGTTTTACGCGGCCAAGGCCGGCAGCAATATCGGGGTTTGGTTTGAGCTCGATGGTCAGGTTTTCTTTATTGCGCTTAATTTTTTGTGATGATTTTTGAACCGGTGCATAATCGGCAACAGCGGCACACATAACGGCCCCGTTGGCTTCATGAAAGTAGTGCCGGCATTTTTCGTTCATTTCAACGGCCGAAGTTACATCAACCCGCTCAATATTCTTATGCTTTATTGAAATGGAAACCGGGCCTGAAATTAAAACAACACGTGCACCGCGCTCAGCAAGTTCTTCGGCAATGGCGTAGCCCATTTTTCCCGATGAATAATTGCCAATAAACCTTACAGGATCAATCATCTCGTGTGTTGGTCCTGCCGTTACAATAAAGGTTAATTTATTCAGTTTTTTTTTTGGCCGAAATGATTAACGGCCGCCTCAAGAATGGCTTCGGGCTCTTTCATACGGCCCTTGCCCACCAGTCCGCTGGCAAGTTCGCCCTCTCCGGGCTCAAGTATAATGTTTCCAAACGATTGAAGGGTCTCGATATTTTTTTGGTTAGCCGTATGGCGGAACATATCAAAATCCATGGCCGGGGCAACCATTACCGGGCAACGCATCGACATGTAGGTTGTAACGAGCATGTTGTCGGCAATACCGTTGGCCATTTTCCCAAGGGTTGAAGCTGTGGCCGGGGCAACAACCATCAGGTCGGCCCAAAGCCCAAGCTCAACATGGCTGTTCCATTCACCGGTGTTGGCCCCAAAAAAATCGCAAATTACAGGCTTATTCGACAAGGCAGAAAGCGTAACAGGGGTAATAAATTCCTTCCCCGATGGTGTTATGACCACCTGTACTTCGGCACCTTCTTTAACAAACAACCGTAAAAGCATGGCTGCTTTATATGCGGCAATACTTCCGGTTATGCCCAGTACAATATGTTTGCCTTTTAACCTCACCGGCTGCTAAAAATTCATTTTACGGCTATCTTTCAGGGGGTTACGATGATAGATGCCGTTTTCAACATACTCCTGTGTGGCAATAAGTGTAGGTTTTGGCAGGCGTTCGTAAAACTTCGATATTTCAATTTGCTCACGGTTTTCAAAAACCTCTTCAAGGTTGTCGGTATACGATGCAAACTCCGACAGTTTCTGATTCAATTCTTCCTTCAGCTCAGAAGCTATCTGGTTCGAACGTTTGCCCAAAATCATCACGGTTTCATAAATGTTTCCCGTTTCGTTTGCCAGCATGTCAACATTTCGTGAAACGGTTGTCGTGTCGGCTTTTGTTTTTTTGTAATCCATAATCTATTTAATAGTTTGAACTAATTTCTTCACTTACTTCGTAACCCAGCAACTCCGATAGTTGTTTGAAATTCCGGTTTACTTCTTTAATATGCTTGCTATCAGGAAATTCATCAACAAATATAAAATATTCATCGTAGGCACTGTTCAGCCTTTCCCGTTTTTTATCCTGCACACTTTTTATACCCAGGTTGTATTTTGCTTTAAACAGTAAATATTTTAACTCTTCCCTGTATTTTGTTGCCGGATAATCAGTAAGGCTGTTGTTAAGTGCAATAACCGCGGCCTTGTAATATTCCATGTCGTAATACAATTTGGCGCTAAGATACGACTTATATACAATTTTTTCATTCAGTTCATCAATAAGTATGTTGGCCTCTTCTACTTTATCGCTGTATGGATAAAGGTTTATAAACAGCTGAAAAGCATCAATTGCCCTTCGGGTAATCTCCTGATCGAGTTTCGGACTGGGGGAGTCTTTGTAATAACACATCCCAACCATAAAATGTGCCTCTTCGGCATGTTCATGCCGGGGATACTGTTCGTAAAGGCTTTTAAAATAATGGCCGGCCAAGAGATAGTCTTTCTGCTTGTAACAGCTCTGAGCATAGAAATAATACAAATCAGCCCCCTTCGATGTACCCCTGAATGCATACACGAGGTCTTCAAAAAGGGAATTAGCGTGAACATAATCGCCTGAATTGTAGTACTCCAGCGCCTTTTTGTATTTGTACTCGTAGTCGGTACTTTTTACAACTTTATTAAATTCGCTGCACGAAAAAAATAACGAACTAATAATCAATAAGAAAAACCACTTTTTTATCATACTCAAAAATGTTGTGCAAAAATATACTTTTCGTTTAACTTACAAAACCCGAAATATAGATAAATATGATACCCGTGAAAATTATTTAGTGAAATTTAACACTATTTGCAAAGCCCTTTAAAAATTTTACATTTGCAACGTTTAATCAACCGCAACATAATGGACATTTTTGACAAGCTCAGAAAAGACAAGGGTGACTTGGGTCAATACCAGAAACAAGGCCACGGTTACTTCATGTTTCCCAAACTCGAAGGGGAAATTGGCCCACGCATGAAATTCAGGGGCAAGGAAGTACTAAATTGGAGCCTGAATAACTACATTGGCCTTGCAAACCTTCCTGAAATAAGGGAAACCGATGCCCGGGCCGCTGCCGAATACGGCATGGCCTACCCTATGGGCGCCCGCATGATGTCGGGGCAAACCAGCAAACACGAAGAACTGGAACAGGAACTGGCAGCTTTCGTTAGCAAACCAAAATCGTACCTGCTAAACTATGGTTACCAGGGAATGGTTTCGATCATCGATTCAATTGCCGGCCGTAATGATGTAATTGTGTACGACTCGGAAAGCCACGCCTGCATCATGGATGGCATTTTCCTGCACAAGGCAAAAGGCGGAAAAAGTTACGTTTTTGCCCATAACGACATCGACAAGTGCAAAAAAATGCTGGGCTTTGCAAGCCGCGTAACAAAGGAAACAGGCGGAGGCATTTTGGTCATTACCGAAGGGGTATTCGGAATGGCCGGCGACCTTGGCAAACTCGACGAAATTGTTGAACTCAAAAAAGAATTCAATTTCAGGTTGCTTGTCGATGATGCGCATGGTTTTGGTACCATG
Organism: Prolixibacteraceae bacterium; assembly: GCA_021740385.1. Taxonomy (GTDB): domain Bacteria; phylum Bacteroidota; class Bacteroidia; order Bacteroidales; family Prolixibacteraceae; genus DAIMEA01. The sequence continues at coordinate 22,039 of JAIOZY010000016.1, forward strand.
GGCAAAACCGGTGCCGGTACCGGCGAACATTTCGGTGTTCAGGAACAAATTGACATCTATTTCTCAACCTTTGCCAAAGCAATGGCCGGAATTGGCGCTTTTGTGGCTGCCGAAGAAGATGTGGTCGATTTTTTGCAATACAACCTGCGCTCACAAATTTTTGCAAAATCGTTGCCCATGCCCATGGTTATTGGCGGGCTAAAACGGTTGGAATTGCTTAAAAACTATAGCGAACTGCGTGAAAAACTATGGGACGTTGTCAATCACTTGCAAAAAGGCTTGCGCAAACAGGGCTTCGACCTGGGAAAAACCAACTCGCCCGTTACTCCGGTATACCTTAAAGGCGGTGTTGCCGAAGCGACAAACGTAGTGATGGACCTGCGCGAAAATTACAACATCTTCTGCTCAATGGTTATTTACCCGGTAATTCCGAAAGGTGAAATTTTACTCAGGCTTATTCCCACAGCCGACCACACCATTGAAGATGCCGAATATACCATTCAGGCCTTTACCGAAGTACGGAAAAAACTTAACGACGGAAAATACTCTACCACGCAAATAGCCAATGTTTTTAGTTAATCAATCAATTCAAACAATACATAAAAAGGGAAGCCACGGGCTTCCCTTTTTATTTAAAACATTATTGGGAAATTCAATGCCGAACAGGCATTTCAAAGAATTTTGCTATTTTTAAAATTTAATCGTTACATACCTTCCTTATGAAACATGTATACAAATTTCACTTAGTAAGATTATTGCTGCTAAGTACTCTCTTTTTCAGTGGTTTAAACGTTTCGGCCCAACAAAGCATTTCAGAAATTTCGAAACAGTTGGAACAATTGGCATCCAACCAAAAAATATCGCTCGAAAAACTGGCCTATACAACAGGCAAGCACCCGGTGAACCTGATTAAATTTGGTAAAACAAAAGAAAACAAGCCCGCCATTTTTGTTGCAGCAAACCTCGATGGAACAAACCTCATGGCAACACGGGGCGCCCTTTGGCTTGCCAATTTTCTGACAAACAGCACCAACAGCAGTAATGAATTTATCTGGTATATTTTGCCCTGCGGAAATCCCGATGCTTACCAACGCTATTTTGAAAATCCACAATGGGAATCGAACACCAACAAAACCACAGTAAACAACGATAACGACGAACAAACAGATGAAGATGGCCTTGACGACCTGAACGGCGACGGACTGATTACGCAGATGCTGGTAAAACACCCGCTGGGCGAATACATTAAAGATACTGCCGACACCCGGATTGTACGAAGGGCAAAACCCGAAAAAGGAGAAAAAGGCATGTATAAATTATTTTCTGAAGGTATTGATAATGATGGTGATGGCGAATATAATGAAGACACTCGCGGCGGCGTAAACATCAACCGTAATTTCAACTACCTGTACGAGCCTTATGTACCCGAACACGGAAAATGGAACAGCTCTGAACCCGAAACACATGCCCTGATGAAATTCTTTGCTGAACATCCTGAAATTGCAATGGTCATCGTACTCGACAAACACGACAACCTACTATTCCCTCCCGAAACCGATTCAAAAAATAACAAAAGCCAGAAAATTAAGGTACCAGGTTATTACGCAAACAGGTTGGGAATTGATGCCTCGAAAGTATATTCCCCCGAAGAATTGAAAAAGGAAATTGACCAGAACGTTGAAGACAAAGAACTCGGCAACAGGGTTTACCTTAACCTGTTAAACAGCACCCCTCCTGAAAACATACAATCCGACGATCTGAAATTTTACAAACAAATTTCGAATGAATACACCCAATTCTTAACAAAGAATAACCTGCCGGAAAAATACCACAAACTACCGGAATGGAACAACGGCAGTTTTGAACAATTTGCATATTTTGAATACGGTCTGCCCGTGTTTTCGATGAATGTTTATCCTTTTCCTGAACGTGAAAACAGCAAATCGAAAAAGAACGATGACAAGAACAATTCAGAAACAGAACAATTACTGGCATACTCCGACTCACTGAATGTTACTGTTTTTGTCGACTGGGAAACCGTTAGCCACCCCGATTTCGACTACGTTGAAGTTGGTGGCTTAATGCCCTTTGCGCACAGCATTATTGTCCCGGCCGATTCGCTCGAAACCCGTTTTGAAAAACAGCTACCCTTTATTTACAAGCTGGCTGAAAAAATTCCAACTTTAACCACCGAACACAGTATTTCGAAAAAAAGTGAAGGAATTGTAAAACTTGAAATATTCATTACCAACAACGGTGCACTGCCCTGCCCCACTTTCATGGGGCAACGCAACCGTAAACCGGCACCCGTAGTTATAACTCTCGATAACAATCTTGAATTCCTGTCGGGGAAAGCCCGCACCCCCCTGGAAAACATAGATGCGGGGCAAACCAAAAAATTCACTTACCTGATCAATGTAAAAGAATCCAAAGTATTAACACTTTACATTGAAGCAAAAAATGTGATTGTGCATCAACCCACCGTAAAAATTAAACTGCAATGAAACAAATACTGACAACCCTGTTCGTGACATTTTCCATGATCAATGTAAATGCAAGGCAAAATGCGATAGAAATACCCCTGCGTTTCGATCACTATTACGCGTATGAAGAGGTTAACGAAGCTTTATTCAAACTCCACGAAACCTATCCAAAGCTAACAAAGCTTGAAGTTGTAGGCAAAAGCGACGAAGATCGGGAAATCATGGCACTCACCATAAACAATGCAAAAACCGGCAGCGATATAGAAAAACCGGGCATATATGTCGATGGCAACATCCACGGTAACGAAATACAAGCCAGCGAGGTATGCTTGTATCTTGCCAACTATCTGTTGGAGAAATACGGCACGAACAAAACGGTTACTGACCTGGTTGACCGCATAAGCATGTACATCATCCCGTCGGTTAATGTCGACGGGCGCTGGCATTTTTTCAACGATGCCAATAACCCGAACACCAACAGGAGTCTTCGCCGGCCGCAGGACGACGACAATGACGGCCTTTACGACGAAGACCCCTACGACGACCTCGATGGCGATGGAAATATTTGTTACATGCGGATAAAAAACCCCGATGGCAAGTATAAAACACACCCCAAAGATAAACGCCTGATGGTTGAAATAAAACCGGGTGAAAAAGGAGAATGGACCATTCTGGGTTACGAGGGGCTCGATAACGACAACGACGAACGTTTTAACGAAGACAGCGAAGGGTATGTAGACCCGAACCGAAACTGGCCGTTTAACTGGAAACCCGCTTTTATCCAGCGGGGAGCAGGGCAATATCCCTTATCGGGAAAAGGGCTGAATGCCATTGCACAATTCATTGAAGAAAGACCGAATATACTAATGGTATGGGCTTTCCACAACTATGGCGGCATGTTTTTACGAAGCCCCAGCACAAAAGAGAAAGAAATCCCCAAACAGGATATTGAAGCCTACGACCTGCTGGGAAAAAAAGCTGAAAAAATGGTGCCCGGCTACAACTACATGCCTTCATACGACCTGTACCCTACTTATGGCGATTTTGGTGAATTTACTTACAACATGATGGGCGCTTTCACCTTTGTTGGTGAACTGTATCAAAACGACAGCGAAACATTTAACAAGGAAGCCAAAAACCCCGATGAAAGCAACCAGAAAGACTATGAACGCCTGCAATTTAACGATTACCTGGCCCATGGCGAATTGTACAAAGAGTGGAAAACTTTCAATCATCCCGATTACGGTGAAATTGAAATTGGAGGATGGGTTAAAATGAGCTCAAGGCTGCCCCACCCCTTTTTATTGCCCGAGTTGCTTCACCGAAATGCCGCTGCTGTTATCTACTCAGCCAACCAGCTTCCTGAAGTTGAAATGGAAATATTCGAAAATGATGCATTGGGCAACAACCTCTACAAAATACGGGTCAGGCTACGCAACAAAAAAGGACTGCACACCATGAGCATGCAAAGCTGGCAAAACAAACTATACACGCCCGACCATATCGTTATTAGTGGTGCAAAAGTTATTGCCGGTGGAAAAATCAACAACCGGTTCACGAACGATGTAACTTATAAAGAACACAAACCCGAAATTCAGTTTACCCGTGTTCCGGGTTTTTCAACGGTTGAATATGAATTCATTGTTGAAGGCAAAGGTACTGTTCAAATCGATTACAAATCGCGGAAAGCTAAAAACAACAACATCATAATCAACTTGAAATAATGCCTTCGGGTATTTCCCTGACACATGACAAAAAATGTAAAAAACTGTAATGTTTTTTATTTCCGGGTTACTCATACTAAAAAATTGAATTATGGTATTTAAGACAGAAGTTGTTGCCTCTCGAAATTTTCGAAAAACGATCGCTTATAAAATTATCGAAGTTTTATCTTACATTATGCTGGTCATTGTCTTGTCAGCATTAATTCAGATTATCGTTCCAAAAACTTCTGTCAGCGAGTTTATTAATGAAAACTATGATAAATATATTCAGCCCCTGATCATTCCCCTGGTGCTGATTTTGGTTGCGTTTTCAATTACAACAAAGGCCATGATGAAAAACCCGAAAATGCTTGGCATTATCGAAATTGATGAAAACGAAATACGTTTTTTCGTGAACGATGAGCTGAAAGAAACGAATCGATGGGAAAAAATTCAAAAAGTAAAGTTTGAATATTTTTCGCAGCAATACAGAAATAATCCCAAAGGGTGCATGAATTACCTCACCCTGTACTCGGGCTTTGGCGAAAAAACATACGAAATAGTTATAAAAAATGCGCTTACCAAAGCTGAACTGGCCGATATTCTTTCAAAAATCAATAAAAAAATTCCCGTTCGCATAAAATATGCACGCGCTGTTAACCGACTGTTTGGCGACAGTGTACTTAAATTATAATTTTGAGAATCATGAAGAGCTACAGCTTGAAACGAAAAAAATGGTACAGTTCCTCATTTCTGGTTTATTCAGGGGAAGAATTGGTTGGCGAACTGATTAACAAAGAATTAAGCAGCACTTATTTTGTCAACCTTCACAACCGCAAATTTTCCGCTTCGAAAGAAAATTTCTGGAAAGAAAAGAAACAATTTTACGAGGGAAGCAACCCAATAGGAATACTTAACGATCTACCCTTTAAAAATCATTCAATTTTAGAAATCGATCAAATCGGCAAGTCAAAATTATCACACAATATTTGGAAAGGGCATTATAAGCTTGAAGTTGGCGGAAAAAACGTAGCCGAATGCAAGGCCGGTTTAAAAGGCATAACAATAACTGCAGGCAACTCTGTAGATGATAGTTTGTTAGCAGCAATGATGGTACAAACCGTTTCGGAAGAAAATTCAGAAGCTTTGATTCCTGTTTTCTTGCCGCTTTTCATTATCTTGTTTATGTAAATACTATACTTGAATTATACCATGAGAAATGCGCTATTACTAACCGGTGCTGCAGCCCGAATATCGCAGGAAGTAGCTATAATTGACAAACTAATTGAACACAAAGGGCTCGAAATAACCCCTGAAAACACCATGCTGGCTGGCTTTAGCTCGGGTGCGCTTAACATTGCCGCGCTCAATGCATGTTTCCGGAAAGAGAACCCATTATCGTGGGACGATTACTACAAAAACGAAATTCTCTTCAACATTACAAACGATGATGTTTTCAAAAAAAATAGCTTCATTCCACTGGATACAAAGCCGCTTAGAAAAACTGTCGATGGTTTTCTGGAGAAAGCAAACATGAACTCACTTGACGATTGTGCTTTCCAGTCGTACATCCTGGCATTTTGGTACCGGAAACTAAAAACATTCTGGGCTTACAACGAAAATAAAAACTACAAAAACCTCAGCCTCTCCGACCTGATGATGGCCACAACGGCCATACCCATAATTTTTCCAGACCAAAAAATACTTTCGGTAAACAACAGTAAATCCAAATTCAAAAACGACAGTTTTGGCGACGGTGGCGCCGGGGGAACATTCAAACGCTTTGAAACACACCTAAAAAAAAATACACGCAAAAACGGCGGGTTCGATAACATATACATCATTAGCCCTATGAGGGAAGTCACTCACGACGATTATCAGGACCTTTACAACATGATACCCTCGTTTGAAATATTAAAATTACAGATTAAACAAATAAAATTGCTCCGCATTTTTTTGGAAATGATCTCTCAAAATGGTTTCGATACCTTTATTAAGCGTTTTTATAAGTGGACAAAAAAAAGAGCGATAGCCAATAACATTTATGTTTGCATCCCAAAATTACCCGAGAATTTTCCAATTTTGAACTTTAACCTGCAAAAAAAACAATACCAGTGTGTTATAAAATGGTTTGATGAAAATCCCGATGAACTTGCCATACCCATTGAAAAATATTTCAACAGTTTATAAAATGAAAGAAAGGAGCCTTTCAACCCCTTTCTTCTTTAAATTAACCTTTAATTTCTGGAAAATTTTAAGGACACTTAAACTTTTGCCCTTCAACTAAAACCCATGATAAAAAAACGAAAATTTAAAAAAAATAATTCTTTACTGATTACAAAGTTAAAGATTTTCACAACTAATGCAACCGATTGCGTTAATGATTAAAAAAAAATTAAACCTTTCATCTGCGTTCATTTTTTCTATTTTTGTTTCGACACACTACAAAATCAAACAATATGAGCGGATTTTTTGGCGCAGTATCAGAAAACAACATCGTTTCTGATGTTTTTTACGGTACCGATTACCATTCACATTTAGGCACCAAACGTGCAGGATTAACATTCTACGCTAATGAAAAAGGTTACCAGCGAGCCATTCACAGCCTCGAAGACGGGTATTTCAGAAATAAATTTGAAAACGACATTTCGGGCTTTACCGGCAATACCGGAATTGGCATAATTAGCGACACCGAAGCCCAGCCACTTGTAATTTTCTCTCACTTAGGACGTTTTGCACTTTCAACGGTATCCAAAATCAACAACATCAACGAACTGGCTGAACGCTTCCTGGGCCAAAGCAAAATATTTTCTGAAACCAGCCAGGGAGGTATCAACCCAACCGAACTGGTTGCCATGCTGATATGCGAAAAGAAAAGTTTTACCGAAGGCATCGAAAACGTTTTTGCCTCGGTAAAGGGGTCGTGCTCCATACTTATAATGAACGAGAACACCATCATTGCCGCCCGTGATAAACTGGGACGCACCCCCATTATTATTGGGAAAAAAGAGGGGGCCAATTGTGTCGCATCGGAAACATCAGCGTTTTCGAACCTTAACTATAAAATTGAAAAGTATCTGGGCCCGGGAGAAATTATCGAGATAAAATCATCGAGCTTCAAAATACTGCGCAAAGCAAATGAAACAATGCAAATTTGCGCTTTCCTCTGGGTTTATTACGGCTACCCAACCTCGTTTTACGAGGGAATAAATGTAGATGTATGCCGCTACAAATGCGGAGCAAAACTGGCAAAACGCGACAATAACCTTCAAACCGATTTCGTGGCAGGCATACCCGATTCCGGCATCGGGCACGCTATGGGTTACAGCAACGAGTCACGTATTCCGTTAATGCGCCCCTATGCCAAATACACACCCACCTGGCCACGTAGTTTTATGCCCCAAAGCCAGGCTATGCGCGATTTGGTGGCCAAAATGAAACTGATACCCAACAGCGCACTTACCTGCGGAAAATCGGGCATTTTTCTCGATGACTCGATCGTTCGTGGCACGCAGCTTAAAGATAATGTGAAAGATTTGCACGAAGCCGGCATAAAAGAAATACACATGCGCATTGCCTGCCCTCCACTGATTTACCCATGCAATTTTCTGAATTTCAGCCGCTCGCGCACCAAGCTCGAACTCGCTTCACGTAAGGCTATCTTTCAACTCGAAGGAAAAGAGGATGTCGATTATTCAAAATATGCCAATCCGGAAACGGAAGAATACGCCAGAATGGTTGAACAAATCAGAAAAAACCTGGGACTTACTTCGTTGAAGTTTCAAAAACTGAACGACCTGGTTGAAGCCATAGGCCTGCCAAAAAATAAACTTTGCACCCATTGCTGGGACGGTTCCGGTTATTATTAAAATACTATTAAAACCAAAGAATATGAAAATTATCCGTATTTTATTACTGTCTGTATTTATTGCCCTTACATCCATTTCAGGGGCAAGCACACCCCTCATTATTAACACATCTCACAGGACTGTTACATCGCTTAATGGCCATTGGAATTACATTATCGACCAGTACGAAAACGGATATTACAACTACCGCTACCAACCCATGGATCGGGATCCCGGTTATGAAAACAATCACGGGGCTTATTTTAACGATTATGTACAACAGAAAAAAACGGAACTGATTGAATACAACTTCAGCAATTCGCCAACCTTGCGTGTACCGGGATCGTGGAATGCACAGGAAGAGGAACTGTTCTGGTACGAAGGGACAATTTGGTACCGGAAACGTTTCGATTATTCGAAAAAAGACGAAAACAACCGGGTCTTTCTTTACTTCGGTGCCATAAACTACGAGGCCCACATTTACCTCAACGGCCATAAGGTTGGCAGGCACGTGGGGGGGTTTACACCCTTCAACTTTGAAATTACCGACCTGTTAAAAGAAAAAGAAAACCGGCTGGTTGTGAAAGTCGATAACAAACGGAAAAAAGAGGCCGTTCCCACCCTCAATACCGATTGGTTCAATTATGGCGGCATAACACGCGATGTGAAACTAGTCGAAACCTCTCCCACATTTATTCAGGATTATCACCTTCAGCTTGGCAAAGGCTCGATGAATGAAGTAAGTGGTTTTATCCAGCTCAACGGCGATGATCTTCAGCAAGAAATATCAATAGAAATACCGGAATTGAAAATTGAAACTACGGTAAACACCAATAAAACAGGAAAAGCACCGGTTAATTTTGAGCTAAAAAATGCAACCCTGTGGTCGCCCGACAATCCGAAACTTTATGATGTTTACCTGACTCTGAATGATAATTGCCTAATTGATAAAATTGGTTTCAGGAATATTGAAACCAACGGAAGCGACATCTTGCTCAACGGTGAAAAAGTCTTTCTCAGGGGCATCAGCATCCACGAAGAAAACGGCACACGTGGCGACCGTGCCTGCAATGCCGAAGATGCCCGTATGATACTCGGGCGTGCAAAAGAACTGAATTGCAACTTTGTACGACTGGCCCATTACCCGCACAACGAGTACATGATTAAAACTGCCGAGGAAATGGGCATCATGGTATGGAGCGAAATACCGGTATACTGGACCATCGACTGGAATAACCCCGAAACATACAAAAATGCGTCACAACAACTCGAAGACATCATCAACCGCGATAAAAACCGCGCCAATGTAATCATCTGGTCGGTGGCCAACGAAACACCTGTTAGCGATGCCCGTACCAAATTCCTTACCAGTCTGATTGATAAAGCCCGCTCGATGGACAAGGTACGTTTTATCAGCGCTGCGCTTGAAAAACATACCATTTCGCGCAACCCCTACGTGGTTAGCATTGAAGACCCTTTCGCGCAATATGTAGACGTGCTTTCGTTTAACCAGTACATTGGCTGGTACGATGGCCTGCCCGATTTATGCAATCAAACAACCTGGACCATCAAATTTGAGAAGCCCGTAATCATCAGTGAATTTGGCGGCGGTGCCTTGTTTGGCTTCCATGCCGATAAAAACACCCGCTGGAGCGAAGAATTCCAGGAAGATTTGTACGTACAAAATCTGAAAATGCTTGAAAAAATTCCAAAACTCAGTGGGATGACACCCTGGATATTAAGCGATTTCCGGTCACCACGCCGTATGTTGCCCTACATTCAAGATGGATGGAACCGCAAAGGCGTATTCTCGGAAAACGGTGAAAAGAAAAAAGCATTTTATGTTCTGAAAAAATATTATACTAAAAAAGAACAAGAATTCTAAGCAACTTATTTATTATAAATTATATTATAGGCAGGCATATTGTTTTGCATAAGCGATGAAGCTGCTAACCGATAGGTTCATAATCTTTTAAAATTGATTATCGACTAATGGCATTGAAAAAAATTCATTGGGAATTACGCTACATCCCTCATTATATACACCTGGCAATTGGAAAATTAGTTGTCCATAAATCTGCTACTGTTTTAAAATGGAACTTTTCATACTAAAAACAGCAATAATATATTATTTCTTTTATTAAGTGATAGATTTTATTATTTTTAGCGTTTTCAATTTTAATTTATCATATAATACTCAAATATTTTTATAATTTTTTAAACAATGGAGATGTATAACCAAACAACTGTAAAGTTTCACAGTGGGGCAAAGATTCCTTTGGAATTACACAAAGTAAGGATCGTACAGAAACTATTTTTAAAACCAATCGATGAACGGCTTAACGCAATGCAGGAAGCGGGTTTTAATACCTTTTTGCTTAACACAAAAGATATTTTTCTCGATATGCTTACCGACAGCGGCACCAATGCCATGAGCGACAACCAGGTATCGTCGATGCTGCAGGCCGACGATGCGTATGCCGGTTCGCAAAGCTTTTACCGCATGGAAGAAGCGCTGCAAAAAGTGTTCGGAAAAGAATACCTGCTGCCCGTACACCAGGGACGTGCTGCCGAAAATGTGATATCACAAACATTCATTAGTGATGGCGATGCCATACCCATGAATTACCATTTTACCACGACCAAAGCCCACATGGAGCTGAACGGTGGTAAAATATTTGAAATTTTTACCGATGAAGCCCTGAAAATAAAAAGCGACAAACCGTTTAAAGGCAACATCGACGTTGAAAAATTCAAGGCACTCATCAAAGAATACGGGGTGGAAAAGATTCCGTTTATCCGCTTCGAAGCATCGACAAACCTGATTGGCGGACAACCATTCTCCATTCAAAACATGCGCGATGTTAAAAAAGTGGCCGATGAGCACGGTATCATGATGGTACTCGATGCCAGCCTTATTGGCGAAAATGCCTGGTTCATTAAACAACGCGAAGATGAATTCAAGAATTCCTCCATTCACGATATTCTGCTGTTAATGTGCAGCCTTGCCGATGTTGTTTATTTCTCGAGCCGCAAAGTAAGTTCAACACGCGGTGGCGGTATATGCACCAACGACTACGACCTGTATATGAAAATGCGCGACCTCATTCCGCTTTACGAAGGATTCCTCACATACGGGGGCATGTCGGTACGCGAAATTGAAGCCATGGCCGTTGGTTTGTACGAAACCCTCGATGAAACCGTGATTTCACAATCGCCGTCGTTTATCGAATACGCCGTACGGGAAATGGAAAAATTAAACATACCCGTTATTACACCTCCCGGAGCCCTGGGAGCACACATCGACTGCATGGGCTTCCTGCCACACGTTCCACAGGAGGAATACCCGGCCGGGGCGCTCGCTGCTGCACTGTTCATCATTTCAGGCATAAGGGGCATGGAACGCGGTACCATTTCAAGTGTAAGGCTCGAAGACGGCACCGACCTGCTGGCCGATGTGGAATTGCTCAGGCTGGCCTTCCCACGCAGGGTTTTTACCCTTTCGCAAACCATGTATGTTGTCGACAGGGTAAACTGGTTGTTCGAAAACCGCGACCTCGTTGGCGGATTGCGCTTTGTTGAAGAGCCGGAGGTACTCCGTTTCTTTAACGGTAAACTTGAAGCCACCAGCGACTGGCCACAAAAATTGGTAGCTAAATTCCGCGAAGATTTCGGCAACAGCCTCTAACAATCAACACTTTTGATAAAACACAAGGGTGGCTTTTGGGGCTGCCCTTTTTTTATGGAGCAGGAAGTAAATGGAAGGCAATGGAAAATGCTTATCTTTATTTTTTAAATGCTATTTATACTTATTGAAACGAGCCTCAATTGTCGGGGGATGTTCGATATAATTCATTCGAAAACAGAAAAATTAATCACAATGAAACAATTACTCATCCTGGCCCTTTTAACAACCCTGGTTACGGGGTGCAAACAACAACCCGAGTTTCCGCTAACCGACCTGCACATACACCTGAAAGGCGACCTCACCATTGAAGAGGCCCTGAAAAAATCTGAAGAAGAGGGCATCAAATACGGCATAGCTGTCAATTGCGGTTTGGGCTTCCCGGTACAAACCGATGCCCAGGCCGATTCGTTTTTCACCTTTATGCAACAATACCCCCAATTTTACGTGGGCATGCAGGCCGAAGGACGCGAATGGGTTGATCTTTTTTCAGAAGAAACCTTCTCAAAATTCGATTACGTTTTCACCGATGCCATGACCTTTACCGATGCCAAAGGCCGCCGCAACAGGATATGGATTGAAAACGAAACCTGGATTGACGATGAAGAAGCATTCATGGACTACCTGGTCGAAACCATTGAAACCATTCTGAACACCGAACCCATCGACATATACGTAAACCCCACGTACCTGCCCGTGAAAATGGCCGGAAGGTATAACCATTTCTGGACTGCCGAAAGAATGGACCGGGTAATTGATGCCGCCCGAGAAAACGGCATAGCCATTGAAATAAACAACCGTTTTAAAATCCCCTCGGCCAAATTCATAAAACGGGCAAAAAAGGCCGGGGTAAAATTCACCATGGGCACCAACAATGTCGATAAAAATTTTGACGGTTCATCGTACACAAAAAAAATGATCAGGGAATGTGGATTAACAGCCAATGATTTTTGGTTGCCCGAGATGAATAAGAGGTAATTACCCTTTAGAAAGAAATGGAAATCCTATCTTTGCCCAAAAACAGGTTTGACAGGCAACACATATTCATACAACATACATGACTGGCTGCCCACTTCGGCCAAAGAGGTGAAAGCCCGCGGGTGGGAAAGCATCGACGTAATCCTTTTCAGCGGCGATGCCTATGTTGACCACCCATCCTTTGGGGCTGCCGTAATCGTGCGGGTACTCGAAGCCGAAGGGCTAAAAGTAGCCATTGTGCCCCAGCCTAACTGGCGCGACGATTTGCGCGATTTTAAAAAGCTGGGCCGCCCCAACCTCTTCTTTGCCGTTTCGGCCGGCTGCATGGATAGCATGGTAAACCACTACACAGCCAACAAACGCCTCCGCTCGAACGATGCCTATACACCCGATGCCCGTTCGGACATGCGTCCCGACTATGCCACCATTGTTTACAGCAACATCCTGAAAAAACTTTACCCCGATGTCCCCCTCATCATTGGCGGCATTGAAGCATCGCTGCGCAGGGTAACACATTACGACTACTGGAGCGACCAACTAAAGCCAACCATCCTGCATGATTCGAAAGCCGACCTGCTGGTATATGGCATGGGCGAAAAGGCTATTATTGAAGTCGCGAAGCAACTGAAAGAAGGCAAGAACATAAATGAAATCACATCCATTCCCCAAACAGCGTGGTTACAGACCGACAAGCCTGACGGTAATAATACTTTTCCAGGTACGCTAATCCTGTCGAGCCATCAGGAATGTTTAAACGACAAACTGAAATTTGCAGCCAATTTCCGCATAGTAGAAGAAGAATCGAACCGTTGGAACGGCGCCTGCATAATGCAAAAAGTTTACGACAAGTGGTTGGTTATAAATCCACAATACCCGCCATGGACAGAAGAAGAAATCGACCGCTCGTTCGATCTGCCGTATACCCGGCTTCCACATCCGCGCTATAAAGACAAACGCATTCCGGCCTACGAGATGATACGCCACTCGGTAAATGCACACCGTGGCTGTTTCGGGGGGTGCGCGTTTTGCACCATCTCGGCACACCAGGGCAAATTTATTGTGAGCCGCTCCGAACAGTCAATTATGAAGGAAGTTGATTCCATTACGCAAATGCCCGACTTTAAAGGGTACATCAGCGATATTGGCGGTCCCTCGGCCAACATGTACCGCATGCAGGGCAAGAACATTGATATGTGCAAAAATTGCCGGCGGCCATCATGCATCCATCCCGCTGTTTGTCCAAACCTCAACACATCGCACCGGGCTTTGCAAAAAGTATATGCCATGGTACAAACCCACCCCGATATAAAAAAAGCATTTGTCAGCAGCGGCATCCGTTACGACCTGGTTTTTGCTCCCGGGCAGGCTACTACCGAAAACCTCGCCTACATGCGCGATGTGGTACACAACCATGTTTCAGGCCGGCTAAAAGTTGCACCCGAACACATCAGCGATAACGTGCTGAAAATTATGCGCAAACCATCTTTTTCACTTTTTAAAAAACTGTTGAAATTTTTCGAAAAGGAAAATGCCGATGCCGGGTTGAAACAACAACTCATCCCCTACTTCATTTCAAGCCATCCCGGCAGTATAAAAGACGATATGGTACAACTGGCTGCCGAAACTAAAAAACTGAATTTCAGGCTTGAGCAGGTACAGGATTTCACCCCCACACCCATGACTGTTGCAACGGTTATTTACTATTCAGGCGTACATCCCTACACACTGAAACCGGTATTTACCGCCCGTACCAAAGAAGAAAAACTGGAACAACGCAAATACTTTTTTTGGTATAAGCCCGAATACCGGAAAGAAATTGGCAAAGAGTTAGGTGAAATCGGGCATGAAGCTTCCTCGATAAAGAAAGAAAAGGTTTTCAGCCGGAAATCCTCAAAAAGCCGAAAAAGAAAAACTAAGAACAAATAGCTTCACGGGACAGGCGATTTGAAATCGCCGAAATAGGCTACCCAACACGTGAATTTCCATAACAATAATCAATTCTATTGAATTATCTTTAGCCCCTTAATCCTTTCAAAATGTTTAACATTCAAGGTTGCAATTGGCGTATCATAAGTCAGGGCCGTAGCTCCTATCAGGATATCAGCCAAATCTATCATTTTATTATTTTCCAATAATTCAATATAAACTTTTATGGCTGAACCGGAACATGCTTTATCAAATGGAATGACAGTTAAATGTGCTGATAATTCCTTCCAATACTCAAAATGAGATTTTCTGTTACCAATTCCAATTTCGTAATAAGTTATTGATGATATACATAAATTCTCATATTCCTTTGAAACATTATAGAAGAGCGTTTTCTTCTTATCCTTTTTCCTGAAAAGCTCAATTAACACAGAAGAGTCTAACAAAATCATGCTATCCGTGATTTGTTAATGTAATTTCTTGATTCCCGGAAAGCATCATAATCCATATCGCTCCAGGTTGGTGCTTTAAGAATAAGTTCCCTGATTGACTTTGTTGATTTTCCTGAAAGAATTTCTGATTTTAAAGTATCAGACAGTTTTTTTTTCTCCTTTTCTGGTAATTGCCTTATCAATCCGAGTATTTGATAATAATCTATGTTTAATTTTAATTCCATGAGAATTTATAAAATTCAAATCAAAGGTATAAAATTATCAGATATGATATAACAGGACATGAGATTTGCAATCGCCGAAATAGGGACTTCGACTTGTAAAATCTACCAAACATTTTCAAAAAAGAAGAAGGGAAAAACCAGTCGCAGGTAGCTTATTTTATGGGACAGGCAATTTGCAATCGCCTATTGTTCGGGCGATTACAAATCGCCCTTCCCTACAAACCGGCCCATATTCGTGCCAGCGAAAATCCCGGGGCTTGTATATCCAAATCGAGAAAGTAACCAAAGGGGGTTTGAGCTGTTTCAACACCGGCATTCTGTAACCGTTTTTCGGCCTGGTCGAATACAGCTTTAGTGAATTCAAGCGAAGCCTTCGATTCCGATAAATGGGCAAACGAATGCAATACCATTTTTTTGCAGTTGTTCTTGCGCATGGTCCATTTCAGGTGGTTCACCAGCTTTTTTTCACGGCTTAAAACGTCTTTCTCTTCATCCTCCTGTTCTACCTGAATAAATGCCACGAGGCAGTTTGAAAATGAAGCCCCTTCGGTAATATCCGCTACTTCGGGTACATTTTTTTCAGCAGGATTATAACTGAAACGAGTTGTGTATATTACGAGTACTTTCATAGCTAAGGAATATTTTCCAGCACTTCGACCAGCAAATCCCAGAATTTTTGCACGGTTTCAATATTTAACCGTTCATCGGGCGAATGGGCGCCGTAAATGGTTGGGCCAAACGAAATCATATCGAGGTGCGGATACTTCTTCAGGAATAAACCGCACTCGAGTCCGGCATGTATCGACCGCACAACGGGATCGGTTTTAAATAACTTCCGATAAGCCTCCTCTGTGATTTTCACAATTTCGGAATTGGGATTGGGTGTCCAGCCCGGGTACCCGTCGGTATGTTGCACAACAGCTCCGGCCAAAAGGAACACAGCTTCAACCATCGAAGCAATGTCGGCTTTACCGCTTTCACGGTCGCTGCGCTGGCTTGTTGTAATCAAAATGAACTTTTCATCCATCTTCACCGATGCCAGGTTGGTAGATGTTTCAACCATTCCGGGCATCCGGTAACTCATGGCCTGTACCCCGTGCGGACAAGCATAAAGAGCATTCAGTAAACGTTCGGTAAGTTTGTCGGTAAAAACCTGGCCGGGTATCCCGCACGATCCCATTTCGAGCTTCATGTTTGGTTCGGTTATGCTGTATTCATCGCAAACATCGTGATTAAAAAGGTTAAATTCTGCCACGAGGTTTTCTTTGTATCCATTCTGAACCATAATTTCAGCCCTGGCTTCACGGGCAATGGCATTTCGCAAATTACCGCCCCCGATAACAGCAATCCTTATTCCGAAATGTTGGTAGGCATACCATAGAAAGCGTACAAGCACCTTAATGGCATTGGCTCTTCCTTTGTGAATATCGTCGCCCGAATGCCCCCCGGTTAAACCGCTAACGGCAATCTCTAGCGGGAAAAAACCTTTTGGGGCTTCTTCGCTGTCAACATTTAACGAAGCCAGCGTATCAACACCCCCGGCACAGCCAATAAACAGTTCCCCTTCATCTTCCGAATCGAGGTTAATCAGGATATCACCGCTGAAGAAATCGCTGCCCAGGTTAAAAGCCCCGGTAAGACCGGTCTCTTCATCAACCGTAAACAGGCACTCTATGGGGCCGTGTTTCAAATTCTTATCGGTTAAAACGGCCATTTGTGCTGCAATGCCAATGCCACAATCGGCGCCCAGGGTGGTATCGGTTGCTTTCACCCATTCACCATCAATGCGTGGCACAATGGGGTCGGTAAAAAAATCGTGCTTCACATGGTTGTTCTTCTCCCCAACCATGTCGAGATGGGTTTGCAGCACAACCTTTTTACGATTTTTATAACCGGGCGATGCAGGCTTACTGATGAGCACATTGCCAAAATCGTCTCTTTTGTGATCAAGTCCATGCTTTTGAGCAAAACCTAGCACAAAATCAATGATCTTCTCTTCATGCTTCGAAGGACGGGGAACCTGACAAATATCCTCAAAAAAACCCCATACACGCTCCGGTTTCAAATGGCTGATTATCCTCTTCATATAATTATTTTTTTTACTTTTATTTCAATTGTTTTTCGATTAAATACAAACTTACCCAATTTTCAAAGCTTTTTCGCTGTATTTTATCACATAAATCATAACTAAGTTTTCTTGAAAAATGGAAAAATTAATTTAAAACAACTATTTTTAGTTCAAATTATTAAACTAAACCATTTTTTTATAAATGAAACGACCATGAATTGAGCTTAGCGAAATCGTGTTAATCAATTTTACATTTTAAAGTACACTCACGAAAATGATTTAAATTAGCTGACGCTGATCTCCGATTCATCGTGAATTACATCTTATACCGAATGAATAAACAATTTTAATAAGATTAAATAATTAATATTAAACACTATGAAGAAATCGATTTTAATTGTGATGATAACAATTCTTACAGGAACGTTATCGTTTGCCCAGGAAGAAATTTTAGGAAAATGGAAAACCATTGATGACGCGACCGGCGAACCAAAATCTGTTGTAGATATTCGCATTGAAGACGGAAAAATGTACGGAAAAATCATCAAACTTTTCAACGAAGACCCAAATTACGACCCGGTTTGCGATGAATGCACCGATCATTTAAAAGATCAGAAAATTATCGGCATGCAAATTATTAATGGCTTAACCCTTGAAAAAGGAAAATGGGAAGGCAAAAAAGGCATACTCGATCCCGATAACGGCAAATATTACGATGTAAAAATATGGGTCGATGAAGATGACCCAACCAAATTAAATGTACGCGGATACATCCTTTTCCTGTACCGAACACAAACCTGGGTACGGGAAGTTTAAAAAAAAATTATAAAGAAATAGTTGAAATTATCCAGGTTTTATAAATTTGTGCGCCCGTTAAGCAGGGAATTTTTATGCTTAACGGGCTAATTGGTCCCATAGTTCAATGGATAGAATATCAGATTCCGGTTCTGACGATGTGGGTTCGACTCCCGCTGGGATCACATTTTTAAAGTTCTATTGAAAGCAATTCTTCTCCCAGGGAATGCAAGGCACTTTCAATTTTTTCTATCTGCTTTTTTCTTGGTTTAGATACCCCGTTAGTAATGCCCTAATTGGCGTTGGTTAATACCGGTCATTTTCTCAAGTGCCGATTTGGTAAAAATACCTTTGTAGTAATGCATCAAACTTTCAACATCCCACTTGTAGGATAAATTATAATCACCCTGGAATATTTCCGGAATTGGTTCATTGTCTTCTTTCATCCCTTCCAGATGAAAAGCAATCCCATCAATAACCTCTTTTTTCAATTTTTCAAAATCTTCTGCGGTGCAAACAAAGCCATCCTAAAAAACAATCTTATTTTTGTCTTTACAATGAACAAAACAGAGGCAATTTCAAATATTAACAAAAGGGCTTCACTAAAAGAACCTTTTCTTTTTGTAATTAACTATAAAATGGACAATTGCCTCGTGTTATCTCCGGAAGATGCCTGCCTGCAAAACATTCTTTTCAACTTTAACGGCATTAAAAATTACCATTACGAACAACTAATTGCAACCAATATTAAATTTAAAAAGCACCCGGTTGAGTTCGCGAAATACCTTGACGCTTTTAACAAGGTACAAAAACACCTTAACCGGGGCAATTCATACCTTGTTAACCTGACATTTCCCACGCCGGTTGAAACAAATTTGAGCCTCAGCGACATTTTCTATTCGGCCTTTGCAAAATACAAACTGCTGATGAAAGACCGGTTCATGGTTTTTTCGCCCGAGTCGTTCGTGAAAATTGAAAACGGCGAAATAAGCACCTACCCCATGAAAGGCACCATTGATGCCGGAGAGCCCAATGCAACTGAAAAGCTGCTTACAAATAAGAAAGAGCTGGCCGAACATGCTACCATTGTCGACCTGCTACGCAACGACCTTAGCAAGACAGCTACAAATGTACGTGTTGAGAAATTCAGGTACATCGATGAAATAAAAGCCAGCGGAAAGCAGTTATTGCAGGTGAGCTCGAAAATAACAGGTACACTGCCGGGCAATTATCACGAAAATCTGGGCAATATCCTTTTTGAGATGTTGCCGGCCGGTTCGGTTACCGGGGCGCCAAAAACAAAAACACTTGAAATAATTGCAGAAGCCGAAAATTACTCCAGGGGTTTTTATACGGGCATTGCCGGTTATTTCGACGGGCAAAACCTCGATAGCTGTGTGTTGATCAGGTTTATTGAAAACCATAACGGAAAGTTGTTTTATAAAAGCGGTGGGGGTATAACATCGCAAAGCAATGCGAAACAAGAATATTGGGAATTAATTGATAAAATATATGTGCCGGTTAGTTGAGTCGATACGAATTGAAAACAGGCAACTTCAGCATGTTGATTTGCACAACAAACGCTTTTATGCTGCAAGGAAAAAGCTGTTTGGCTGTAAAGGAAATGTTGATCTTTCGGAAATGATCAGCATACCTGCGTCGCTGACCAATGCAAGGTATAAATGCCGCGTAATTACCAACGGGGAAAATTTCCAGATTGAAATAAACCCTTACACCCAGCGGACAATCAAATCGCTGAAAGTTGTTTTCAACAATCACATTGACTACCCCTACAAATATGAAAACCGTTCGGAAATAATGAGTTTGTATAAGCTGCGTGGAAAATGCGATGATATACTAATCGTCAAAAACAACAACCTAACCGATTCAAGTGCTGCAAACGTGCTTCTTTTCGATGGATCGAAATGGGTAACACCTTCAACACCCCTGCTTAAAGGCGTTCAGCGTCAATACCTTTTAAACGCAGGCAGCATTACCGAACAAAAGCTAACAATAGCCGATCTGCATCATTTTCAAACAATAAAACTCGTCAATGCCATGATAGATTTTAAACGGGCCCCGCTCATTGATGTACACTCGTGTGTTTGCTTTGATTCATCGCCGGATTAAAAATCATTAACCATTGTTAATAAAAAATGAACGATTGGAATGCAAAATTTCAATACATTTGCTTTAACAAAAAAACTTTTTTTGAAACATGGCCCTACATGCAGAGGAAAATATCAGTAACGATTTTGAGATTAGCACCGAATCATTTAACCGGATCAGCAACGCGGTTTTCGATTACATAAATTCATTTACAAGTGAAGATGAATATGTAAACATGAACCTGTCGCTTAAACGCGAACACATTAACAGGGTAATTGGTTATTCCGAGGTTATTTCGCGCAGCCTCGCTTGTACCGACCACGAAGTACGTGTTGCCCTGCTTGTCGCCCTGTTGCACGATATTGGACGCTTTGAGCAGTTTATAAAACACCGTACATTTGTCGATACCGAATCGGTTGACCATGCTGCCCTGGCAATTGAAATCATTAAAACAAACGGGTGGCTGAACGAATTGACCCCTGATGTTTGCAACTGGATTATCAGCGCTGTTGAAAATCATAACAAACGCCTTATTCCCAAAACCGAAGCAAACAGGGAATTGTTTTTCAGTAAAATAATCCGCGATGCCGATAAAATCGACATCATGGATATGGCCGTGAAAGAGTATTCGAAAAAAAACAAAACCAAAAATGAAGCCTTTACGCTGGGGCTCGAAAAATCGTTTGCCGTATCGAAACCCGTTATCGACAGCATTGTTGCAGGCAAACTTCCCGACAAAAAAGATTTAAAGACGGTTAATGATTTCAAGTTATTGCAAATGGCCTTCGTTTTTGACCTCAATTTCAAAAAAAGCTTTACCATTGTGAATCAAAAGCAATATTTAAAGCAACTGTTTGAAAGCCTGCCCAAAAGCGATCATATTTTTGATGCTTACCGCGTAACCAAAATCCATGTCGAAAACCACATCTTTTAAAAAAAGTACCGCCACGCAATCGTTTTAATTGATGCACTTTTTTTTTCAAAAACCCACATTTTACGTACTTTTAGGGCAGCATTGTAAAAACAAATTATTCTGAAAATTAACACAATAAATATCAACTAATTCAGCAGGTTGCTATAAAGGGAAGATGATGACGGGACGAAAAAAAATTTTAATCAGCAACGACGATGGCGTAAAGGCCAAAGGACTGGCATCGCTCATTGAAGTTGCAAAAGAATTTGGCGATGTGCTTGTGGTTGCGCCCCACATGCCCCGCTCGGGAATGTCGAGCGCAATTACCGTTGAATTGCCAATAAGGTTAAGGTGCATAGAGGAGAGCGAAGGCCTGCAAGTGTACCGATGTACCGGAACACCGGTCGATTGCATAAAAATTGGCTTCGACCAACTCTTAAACAACAAACCCGACCTGGTTTTATCGGGTATAAACCACGGTGCCAATTCGTCAATCAGCGTACATTACTCAGGCACAATGGGAGCTGCAATTGAAGGCTGCATTCACGAAGTACCTTCCATTGGTTTATCGCTTTGCGACTACCGCCCCGATGCCGATTTTTCGTTAATGATACCCTACGTACGCAACCTCATTTCGGAAACCCTGAATAACGGGTTGCCCATGGGTACCTGCTTAAACGTTAATGCCCCCGAAGGCACACCCAAAGGCATTACGGTATGCAGGCAGGGACATGGCCGCTGGGTGGAAGAATTTGACGCACGCAAAGACCCGCACAACCGCGATTATTACTGGATTACCGGCTATTACAAAAACATGGACAACGGCATGGATGATACCGACAACCATGCCCTTGCCCAGGGATATGTTTCGGTTGTGCCCATCCAAATCGACATGACAAACCACGGTCACATCGAAACCCTTAAAAAATGGAAGCTGTGAGAAAAAAAAAGCCGTTCTTCGATAGAATATTACTGGGTTTTGGTACAGGAATACTTTTCCCGCTTGTTGTGTTTTACATGTATTATTTTTTCAAATACAACGAAATTGCATTTTTCGAATACATCGCCTCGTTGCACAAATACAGTTTGTTGTTTAAAATTATGAGTTTATGCGTATTAAGTAACCTGCCTCTTTTTTACGTTTTTATCCATTTTAAACAATACAGAGGGGCACGCGGCATGGTAATGGCCTGTTTTATATATGCTTTTGCCGTTTTAATTTACCGGATAATAAGTTAATTTGCAATACACTGAAATTTAAATTGGTGGAATGGTGACAGGCAGAGGGCAAAGGGCAAAGGGCAAAGGGCTGAGAGCTGAGGGCAGAGGGCAAAGGGCAAAGGGCAGAGAGCAAAGGGCGGAGAGCAAAGGGCAGAGGGCAAAGGGCAAAGGGCAAAGGGCAAAGGGCAGAGAGCTGAGAGCTGAGAGCAGAGGGCAGAGGGCAGAGGGCAAAGGGCAGAGAGCTGAGAGCTGAGAGCAGAGGGCGAAGAGCAAAGGGCAGAGAGCAGAAGGCAGAGGGCAGAAAGTTGAATGTAATAAAGAGTCAGGATTTTTTATTAGTAAAAGCATCATAACATGAAGTATTTCATCATAGCCGGCGAACCATCGGGCGATATGCATGCAGCAGCATTAATGAAAGAAATTAAAGTACTGGATGCAAAAGCGATGTTTGTGTACATGGGCGGCGACCTGATGGCCGAACAAGGCGGGCAAATGATTGTTCATTACCGCGAAATGGCCTTCATGGGACTGCTACCGGTTATTATGAATATCGGGAAAATAAACCGCAACCTGAAACAGGCCAAAAAAGAACTGCTCAAAGCAAAACCCGATGTACTGATCCTGATCGACTACCCCGGCTTCAACCTTCGTATGGCCAGATTTGCTAAAGAAAACAATATAAAAACAGCCTATTACATCTCACCCAAAGTATGGGCATGGAATACCAAACGGGCAACAAAAATAAAGGCTTTTGTCGACAATATGTATACCATTTTGCCTTTCGAAACCGAATTTTACAACAAATACAATTATAACGTACATTACGTGGGCAACCCGGTATGCGACATTATCAACGGCTTTAAACCCGAATGCCTCGATGAAAAAACATTCAAAGAAAAACACCGGCTGAATGAAAAGCCCATTATTGCAATGCTTGCAGGCAGCCGTAAGCATGAAATAAAATCGCTGCTACCGGTAATGGAAAAATCCGCGCGCTTATTCCCCGATTATCAATTCGTAGTAGCCGGAGCGCCCGGTATCGAGCCCGAATTCTACCGTTCGATTTTGAACCCAACAACAAAAATTGTGTATGGCAAAACCTACGAGCTATTAAAATACAGCAAGGCAGCCCTGGTAACATCGGGCACAGCAACACTTGAGACAGCCCTGCTCAAAGTTCCCCAATTGGTTTGTTATAAAATGGGCATGGGTTTTATTTTGCAATTTTTCAGGAAACTAATATTAAAAACGCCCTGGTTTTCGTTGGTAAACCTGATAGCCGGGAAAGAAGTGGTTAAAGAATTTTTTCAGTCGGAAGTAACCTTGCGTAACCTCGAAAAAGAGCTACGACGAATTACCGGTGACGAAAAATACCGTAAAATAATGATTGACGAATATTCAAAAATAGAACAGAAACTGAAAACAAACGGAGCTGCCCGAAACGCCGCTCAAATGATTGTTGAATCACTGAAAGCCGACAACAAATGAAGAGCCTGTTACGAAAAGAACTGAATGCATTTTTCACATCATTGTCGGGCTATTTGGCCATGGGCATTTTTTTGCTTGCAACCAGCTTGTTCCTGTGGGTCATACCCGGCGAATTTAACCTGATTGAAAGCCGCCAGGCATCGTTAAAAGGCTTTTTCACACTGGCACCGTGGCTTTATTTGTTTCTGGTGCCGGCCATTACCATGCGCATGTTTGCCGAAGAGAAAAAATCGGGAACACTTGAATTGCTCCTGACCAGGCCCTTGTCGTCATCCAAAATTATTTTCACTAAGTACCTTGCCGCACTCATACTTGTATCCCTCTCGTTGCTTCCAACGCTCATCTATTTTTTAACCGTTTACCTGCTTGGAAACCCAATGGGAAACATCGATACCGGTGCAACCTGGGGATCGTATGCCGGTTTGCTTTTACTGGCATCGGGCTATATTGCCATCGGGCTGTTTGCATCAGCATCAACATCGAACCAGGCCATTTCATTCCTTGTTGCAATAGTTTTATCGTACATCTTCTTCAAGGGTTTTAACGCACTTGCCCTGCTAAATCCCCCGGCAGTTATACAAAACGTATTGCTTGAACTTAGCCTTAACGACCATTACCTTTCGTTAAACCGCGGTGTGATCGATTCGCGCGATGTAGCCTATTTCATTGTTCTCACAGTGGTTTTCCTCGTTTTTATCCCCGGTATTTTACGCGGCAACAAGCTTGCATTTCGTTTCAATACAAAGATCAGCCTGATTGCCGTCCTGTTGATCGCTTTTTCAACCTTTTCCATCAGCTACCGGTTTTTCAGAATTGACCTTACTGCCGAAAAACGTTATTCGATTAGTGAAACCTCCAAAACAATCCTGTCGAAACAAAAGGGAATATCGTCGATAGAAATATACCTTTCGGGCGATTTGCCGGCTGAAATGAAAACTTTTCAGCGTTCAATCATCGATAAAATTGAAGATTTAAACGCCTATTCTCCCCACCGCATTTATTACCGAATTTTCGATGTCTATTCGCAAAAAACCGACTCGGTGCGCAACAACACAATCATCCAGCTAATCAATGCAGGCATTCAGCCCATAAGCCTCGAGCATAAAACCACCGAAGGCCTTTCGACCAAACAAATTTTTCCGGGGGCCATTGTCAGGTCAAACGGAAAAATGGTTGCATTGAATTTATTAAAAAACAACCCGTTATTGCCTTACAGCGAGAACATCAAACACTCGGTTGAACTGCTTGAATATGAATTTGCCCGGGCACTCAGGGTACTTCAGAATAAAAAAAAGCCGCAGGTTGCGTTTCTAAAGGGGCACGGCGAAGCCGATGCTTTTTCCACAAACTCGTTGCGAATGGCCCTTTCGGAAAGCTATTCCATAACTGAAACAACGGCTAAAGAACTGAACAACGATGATTCAACCCGTATTTTGGTTGTTGCCGACCCCGTTGAACCCTTCCCCGAAAGCGATAAGCTCTTTATCGATCAGTTTATCATGCGGGGCGGACGTGTACTGTGGTGCATCGACCCGGTATATACGGCTGTCGACTCACTTTCGCGGGGACATTCGACCCTTGCATTTGAAAAAGGGCTCAACCTGCGTGACTTGCTTTTTGGTTACGGGGTACGCATAAATGCCGATCTGCTACAGGATGTGGTTTGCATGGAATACCCGGTAAATACAGCACCGCCCGGGCAACCAACAAAATTTGTACCCGCACCCTTTTACTACGCATTGCTTGCTACGCCCAATGCAAACAATCCCGTATCGAGAAACCTGAACAGGGTAATGACCGAATTTGTAAGCTCGGTTGACAGCGTAGGGGCCAATCCCGGTGTGAAAATTTCGCCGTTATTAACCACATCGCCCTATTCGCGGAGGCTACAAACACCGGTTGAAGTAAGTATATTATCGGCTACAACCCCACCCGACAGCCGCCTTTTCAACCAGGGGATGATACCAATAGGCATGGCACTTGAGGGTAAATTCGCTTCCGGTTTTAAAAACCGTATGACCCATTCACTTGGAATTGATCAGCAAAAAATACTGTCGGAAAGCAAAGCCACAAAAATGATTGTAATAACCGATGGCGGCATTATTACAAATAAAGTACGAAACCGAAACGGCAAATTACAAACACAGCCACTGGGCTACGATATGTACTCGGGGCAAACTTTCGGGAACCGTGATTTTTTATTGAATTGTATCGATTACCTGAACGATAACTCGGGCATTATGCAACTGCGGTCGCGCACGGTAAAAATGCGTTTGCTCGATAAAACAAAAATCCGCAAATGGGAAAAGAAAATTGTATTATTTAACACGCTGGCACCCATTCTGGTTATACTTATATCGGGCATTGCCTATAGCTTGCTACGGCGCCAAATATACCGGAAAAAATAAACACCGGAAGTTATTCGGATACACGTAATCAAGAGTTTGAATAAATTCAATGTGAAAGTTATCCACAAAATTTGATAAAAAATTCGACATTTCTTACTTTGTTCCAAACGATCAACAAGATTTTCATGTATATTTGATATAATTTTTAATGTTCAAAACAAGCTGAAAAAAGGAAACGATGAAACAGGTACCGGTTATTTCGGGCAGGTTCATCCGGTATGCCGGTTTCGGGTACACGGTTTTTTTTGACGTTTATAACTTGTATTTTTGATCCAGTAACCAGACATAACTTAAAAAGAAAATAAACACATGAAATTTGTAGTTTCAAGTACCGAATTATTAAACCACATTACCTCCATAAGCAGGGTTATCAGCACCAAAAGCACACTGCCAATACTTGATAATTTCCTGTTTAACCTCGAGGACAATAAACTGACCATTACGGCATCAGACCTTGAATCGACCCTCATTACGTGGATTGAACTGGAAAACACCGAAGGGATTGGTGAAATTGCCATACCGGCAAAACTGCTGATCGACACCCTGAAAGAATTTCCCGAGCAACCCCTCACTTTTCAGGTTAATACCGAAACATTTTCTATCGACATCTTTTCTGAAAACGGGAAATACAGCATTTCAGGGCAAAACGGCGAAGAGTACCCCGAGGTTCCTGAATTGAACAAAGGGAATGTTACATCGGTCTCGATGAACCACGATGTTTTGATGCAGGGAATTGTTAAAACACTTTTTGCCACGGCCGATGACGAGTTAAGGCCCGTTATGAACGGTATTCTTGTTGAAATCACGCCCGAAGACATCACCTTTGTTGCTTCCGATGCACATAAACTCGTACGGTACAAACGGGCCGATGTTACTGCCGAAATCGAATCATCGTTTATTCTGCCCAAAAAGCCGGCAGCACTCATTAAAAACCTGTTACCCAGGGAAGACCTTGATGTAAAACTTGAATTTGACGAGAAAAATGCCGTATTCAACCTGACTAATTACATGGTAATTTGCCGGTTGGTAGAGGGTAAATACCCCAGCTACAACTCGGTTATACCTACCAATAACCCAAATAAACTGCTGGTTGACCGGCTCGAACTTTACAATACACTTCGCAGGGTATCGGTCTTTTCAAACCAGGCCAGCAACCTGGTACGTTTAAAAATTGGTGGCAACCAGCTGGTTGTTTCGGCACAGGATGTCGATTTTTCAATATCGGCCGTTGAACGGATCAATTGCACGTACGAAGGGGATGAAATGGAAATTGGTTTTAAATCGTCGTTCCTGCTCGAAATTTTGTCCAACCTCTCTACATCTGACATTCGCGTAGAATTAGCCGATCCCACACGGGCCGGCATATTGCTGCCCGATGAAAAAGAGAACGAAGATGAAGACGTGCTCATGCTACTAATGCCAATGATGGTTAATGCATAAAAGGAAAACAACAAATACAAGCGCTGTGAAAACGCAGCGCTTTTTTTATCTTTAAGCCTATGGAATTAGAATTAAGAAACCCGCTGGTTTTTCTCGACCTGGAAACAACAGGGATCAACATTGCCTCCGACCGCATTGTTGAAATTGCCCTGCTGAAAATTTATGTTGATGGCAATGAAGAAGAAAAACTGCTGCGCATAAACCCCGAAATGCCCATTCCTGCCAAAACATCAAAGATTCACGGTATTTACGACAAGGATGTTAAAGATTGCCCCACGTTTAAAGAAGTGGCAAAATCGTTGGCGCTTTTTATTGAAGGGTGCGACCTGGCAGGTTTTAATTCCAACCGTTTCGACATACCGCTTCTGGCTGAAGAATTTTTAAGGGCCGGTATCGACATCGACCTGAAAAAGAGGAAGTTCATCGACATTCAGGCCATTTTTCATAAAATGGAAAAACGAACCTTGAAAGCTGCATATAAACTCTATTGCCAAAAAGAACTTACCGATGCCCACAGCGCCATGGCCGATACCAAAGCCACGTATGAAGTGCTTAAATCGCAAATCGATTTTTACAACGGAACCGAATACGAAGAACCCGATGGCCGTAAAAGCATCCCCATTATAAACGATGTAGACAAACTCAGTGAATTTTCGGCGTACGACCGAAATGTTGATTTTGTTGGCAGAATTGTATATGATGAAAACGGCGTCGAAATTTTCAACTTCGGGAAAAACAAGGGAGTACCCGTTGAAAAAGTACTGAAAGAGCAACCCGGTTATTACGGCTGGATCATGAACGGCGATTTTCCACTATACACCAAAAAGGTGCTTACTGCCATTAAATTAAGGGCTTTCAACAAGTAAGTCGGACATTCCTGTCCGACTGTCGGGTTAAAAAACCCGACTTACATTTTTTTGTCGGGTAGGAATACCCGACTTACAATTTCTCGGGCAGGAAACCCGACGTACCTGTTTACTTTGACTGCTTCAAAATTACTTCCTCAATGGCTTTTTGGCAAACGGGACAAAACTTTCCGGCAGCCTGTTCCTTCATCCAGCAGGTTTGAAAGGGACTATAAACGCCTTTTTCCTGGTAACCTCCGCCTTCAAATACACCCACTTTATCGATATAGGTTGAATCTCGCGAAGTTGGCACAGGAATACCGGGTTCAATCATTGTTTTCCACTTTTTATCGAAATCGTGAAGGGTTGAAATATTTGGTTCCCAGGGTTCCCATTCCGGCGAGTAAAAATCGTCGTTGCCCGGTTCGCTGTAATAATATTCATCGGCAAGGCCGGCAAAAGCATGGCCAAATTCGTGAATGAACACGAAAGGCGATTTCTCATTATCGACGGTACAAATGCTGTAAAAATTATAAAAGCCGCCTCCCCCGTACCTGTCGGTATTTACCAAAAGCACAATGTGGTCCCATCCAATCCCGTCAAGTACATCGTAAATGTCTTTCATAGCGCTTGTGGTAAGATAACGATACGATCCAAAAGTGTTGTAATGCGAATCGAAGGCTGTATTCCGGTATTCATCTTTTGTTGGCATATCGCAACCGCTTTCGGCCGAGGGAACTTTAACGGCAAAAATATTAAACCGGTTTTTGAAATTGCAATAGGGCGCTGCCTCAAACAGGCTGTCGGCCAGGCGTTTTACATCGGACACAAACTTGGGCAACTGGTCTCGGGTATACCCTTCGGACAAAAAAACCAAATCGATTTTTTTACTGCTATTACCGCTATACATCACGGTGTCAATATCAGGAACGACATATTTTTCATCAAGTATACGATTATCAGCAATAAAAACGGTATCGGCAAACAGGGTATTCCACTGGTTTAGTGAATCGCGGTTCTGAATTTCAATTTTCACATTGTTGGCCAGGCGGGGGAAATGGGCTGAATGCTCATACGAACGGTATCTGTTATTTGCTTCAGCCGTAAGCCTCCACTCGTAAAACAAGGGGCTAAACCCTTTCTGATAAAACAATTCACCGGTTTCGCAATTGTAAACCGAATAACGATAATTTCCCATTGTAGCCGGTTGTTCAGGTTTAAACACCCCACCTCCCCACGATGGAAGAAACTTTGTTTGGGCATGAATAACCTGAACCGAAGACTTATTGCCAATCAGTTCAAAATCGTAACGAATGGCTTCGGCACATAAACTTGTATCGGAGTTCTCGCCGGCCAGACTTAAAACTGAAATAAAAAATAACAATGTGAATATCAAAAATAACCTCATGGCAAATATATTTGCATTAAAATAACCGGGTTTAGTATCTGTTTTAAAAAATAATTTCAAATTTGCATAAAATTTCGAAACTCGTACATGAAAACAATCACACATGCAACACATTTTAGAATTTTTGTATAAATGGACTTTTAAGGCTTTCGGAAATGAAAGTTTTTCCGAATTCACCTCAACGGCCATTTTGGGCTTAGCTATTCTTATTTTTGCAGTTATCGTTTTTTACGTTACCCGGCTTGTATTAATATCCATAACCCGCAGGCTATCAAAAAGAACAAAAACCGAATGGGACGATATCCTGATAAAACACAAAATTTTCCAAGGCATATCGCACTTCCTGCCTGCTATCATTATTTACTTTTTTTCAGGTTTTGGCTCAGTTTATTACCCTTCACTTCAGGAATTTATCAAAACCCTATGTAATATTTATTTTTTAGGCACAGGGCTTTTTGTTATTAATGCCTTTTTAAGTTCACTTAATGAAATTTACAATAAAAGTTTCCCTGCTGCAAAAGAGAGGCCTATTGCCGGTTTTATTCAATTGCTGAAAATATTTCTCTATTTTATCGGGTTACTTGTTCTCATTGCAATCATTTTTAACAAAGAACTTGGAACCTTATTTGCCGGATTAGGTGCTGCCGCTGCCATTCTTATATTGGTTTTTAAAGACTCCATACTCGGTTTTGTTGCCAGTATCCAAATCAGCATGAACAACATGGTAAAAATTGGTGACTGGCTCGAAATGCCCTCGAAAAATGCCGATGGTGAAGTAATTGAAATAAACCTCACAACAGTTAAAGTAAAGAACTGGGATAAAACCATCAGCAACCTTCCCACGTATTCGCTTATTTCAGAATCATTCATCAATTGGAAAGGGATGGAAGAAAGCGGTGGGCGCCGCATTAAACGTTCGATCTACATTGATATGACCAGTGTAAAATTCTGTACACAGGAGATGCTCGAAAAATTTCAAAAATTCATGCTTATAAAAGACTATGTTGCAAAAAAGCAGCAAGAAATTGAGGAATTTAACGCCAGCCTTAAAATACCCCCCAAAGAGCATTTCAATGGCCGCAGGCAAACCAACCTGGGCATTTTCAGAAAATACCTTGAGGCTTACCTGCACAATAACCAGAATATAAACGACAAGCTTACTTTTTTAATCAGGCACCTTCAACCTACAGAGAAAGGGATACCTATTGAAATTTATGTTTTCAGCAACGATACCCGCTGGGCCAATTACGAAGCCATTCAGGCCGATATATTTGACCATGTTCTGGCCGTTTTACCCGAATTTGAACTCAGGGTATTCCAAAATCCTTCGGGGGCCGATATTTTAAAATTACGGAATGAATAAGCAAACAAAAGTTGTAAACCCCTTAAAATTATTATTTTTGCTTTTCTAATCAGTAACGAATTACAATGCGGAAAATTTTTATTGGAATCTTATTGTTGATGGCGGCAGAGGTAACCCATGCCCAACATGCCGTTGTAAAAACAATAACCGACGACATAATAACCATTTCTCCGGGTAGAAAGCAGCTTCACACCCTGGGCTGGCCCAACGATATTATTAATTCGGTAGCCGTGAAAACGTCCGACGGTATAGTGTTGATCGACACCCAGAATTCGCCGGCCAATGCCCGTTTAATTAAAAAAGCGATCCGTGATAAATTCAACGATTCCACATTCGTATATATTATCAACACCCACGGGCACTCGTGCCACTCGGGCGGTAACTGCGTTTTTGACAAAAACCGCATTGTGGCACAGGCAAACAGTCTGGCCGAAATAAAGGATTACGATGACCTGTTCCTTGGGCAAACGGTTGATTTTTTGCGACAGAAAATTTATCACAAGAACAATATTCTCGACACCATTTCCATTGAGGGCGAACTTTCCGACTCAATCAAACAGGCCATCGACCTGTACAAGTTTTACGAAGCCGACCTGATGGAAAACTACAAAGCCCGGTACCCTGACCTTACGTTTAAAGACAGCCTGCAGCTTGAAGCCGGCAATAAAACATTCAAACTTACTTACATGGGTAAAGGGCACGGCAATGCCGACATTGTTGTATACATAAAAGAAGACAACGTGCTTTGCACCGGTAATTTGTTTCACCTGGGATCGTACAGCGAAGAAGGGATGCCCAGCTTTTACCTTAACCGGCCAAACGAAATCGAAAAATGGATCGATGCCTTAAACAAAATTCTTTCCCCCGGGTATTCCATTGAAAATGTAATTACCACACACGGTAAAAAACCGTTAAAACGGCGCAACCTCGAATTTGTTAATGCCTACTGTAAAAAAGTGGTTGAGCAGGTTAAAAAATCAAAAAAAGAAAACCTTCCGGTTGAAGCCGTTCAGCAAATGGATAATTTTGAAGAATTATTTGAGGAATATTCCGATGTTGTTTCAGTAAATAAGAAGAGTAAAGAGATGCATGCCCGAAACATGGGAATTATATGGCAATACATCGATTAGCTATCTTTTAAAAAATACAAAAAACAAGGGCCAGTCCACTGATCTTAAAAAGGGCAACAAACACTAAAACACTATCGTAACACTAAGATGAATGAAAAGAATGCCCGGACCGGCCCTTTGTTAAAAAGAAAATTAATAATATCGTTTATCTTTTCGCTTATCCCTCCAGTACTGGATAAATTTCTCCTGGGTTATTAAGCCTACTGAACCTTCGAGAATACCACCTTCCCCACCTTTATCGTACACCCGTATTTCAACCGTGTTTTTCCCGGCTTTTAACACCCCAGTGGGAATGCAGTAGTTTCTGAATTCGCGGTGCATTTCGGTGTAACTACGGCCGCTCAAATCGCCGGTTTGGCCAATAAACGTATCGTTTATGAACACTTGGTCGAAATCGTCGATGCGGCCTGCCAAAAATACCATCCGTTTTTTAGCCATCGATGAAGGCAAATTAAACGTTGTTGAGTAAACGGCATAGCCATCGTAGTTGTAGTATCCCTGGTTTTCCCACTGACCGGGCACAACAATGGTTTTTTTGTTTGAATCTGACGGGTCACGGCCGGTATTAAAGTCCCAGTTTCCGCATAGGTTTACGTCAAGGTCAATGGCAATATCGGCTGCGCCCAACACAATATTCCCCCTTACAATGCCCCCTTCAAGCTGCGAATCGTAAACACGGACGGCCACCACGTTTTCCCGGTTGAAATGCACCAGTGTTTGCGGCACCGCGTATACACGGTTTGCATTGTATGCTGTTGAATAATAGGGCGGAAAAGAACCGGTTTGGCCAATTTTCACCCCATTAAAAAATACTTCATCAACATCGTCGATGTAACCCAGTTCAAGGAAAAGCTCGCGGCCCTGAAAGTTTGCCGGCACCTCAAAACGTTTCCTGTACCATGCAAAACCATCGTAACCCTGGTAGCCTTCTTCTTCCCAGCGTGCAGGCACATACACCTGTTGCCAGTTACTTTCGTCGTACCCGGGAGAAGCCCATTCGGGGTTATCGCCAATTTTGAAATGCCATAATCCCCTGAGCCCTTCCTCCATATAATAGCGGTTTGCCTGCAACGCTCCGGCAAAACCTGCCAGGAGAAATACGGTTACTGTTATTTTCATCAATGTCTTCATAATGTTCATTTTTACCAGTCAAATATCGACCGAATTATCGACTCGACCTTACTGCCCCATAACACATCATCGTGATGTTCGATAAGGATATTTGCATTACGGCGGGTAACCAAACCTACGGGGCCTTCATATATCCCGCCCTCCTGCTGTTCGTCGTATACTTCAACTACCAGCACATTGTTCTTTTTCAGCACGCCCCGGGGAATTTCGTAAACCCTGAACATGCGATAGGCCTGCCACTTACGCAACCGGTTATACACTTCAAGGTCGCTGGTACGCGCGATGTATTTGCCATTTAAATAAACCCGGTCGAAATCATCAATACGTCCCAGCGAAAGGAAAAGGTCTTCCCCACTCAACTCATCGGGCAATGTAAATTCTTTGCGGTACCAGGCATAACCGTCGTGTTTGGCATAACCCTGCGAATTCCAGCCACCCGGCACATAAATTTCATCCCAATTGGAATCATCAAAACCGGGTTCGTGCATATCCCGCTCACGGAATGTCGAAAATTTCCATATTCCGCTCAGGTTTTGCGATATCAGCGAAACATCGTTGTCGTAAAAAATTCCTATTTTATCGCCCCGCACGATGCCGCCATCCAATCCTTCATCGTAAACCCTTACTGCAATTACATTTTCGGCAGGTTTAAGTATACCCGATGGAACAGCATATCTTCGATAAACGTTGTACGCGGTAAAATAGTCGGGGAAAAAACCTCCGGTGTTGCCAATTTTCACCCCATTGACAAACACTTCATCAACATCGTCAATCTCACCGAGAAAAAGGAACAATTCGCCATCGTCGGGATAAGAACGCATATCAAAATCTTTCCGATACCAGGCATACCCGTTATAACCCGGGTAATATTCTTCCCATTTTCCGGGTACCCTTATTTTGTCCCAGTCCGACACATCGGTTTCGGGGGCAGCCCATTCGGGATTATCGCCAACCGAAAAATACCAGTACCCTTCCAGGTCAACCACGTAGCTCCAGTCGGCAGCACGAACTGCTGCCGAACCTGAGAGCAACATGAATAATAGTGCGAATATCAACTTTCTCATTATCCTTCTTTTTAATTCGTTTTATATCCTTTTTTTTGCCCTTTGAATATAACCGGTTTTTATAAACACTGTATACCCGGCAGCAGGAATCAACCCAAAATTATTCAGACTAAATAGCCCTGTAATCAATTTTCAAGATAAAATGGTAATTTTTCCCGGTCATTTTTTTATCAACATCCAGTGTTTTGTCTTTGAACAACTGCATTACATAATTTTTTGCAAGCAGGTTGTCCGACTTTATGGCAATAACTTTCACCTGTGCATCTTCGGTAAGGTGAAAAATGATATCAACATCTTCTTTCATCCTGTTCACGTTTTCTCGATACAAAAAGTTGAAGGGTTCCAAGATGTCGTTTTGAACTTCAAGGCGCAAGGTTTCGCGCAGGTTGTTCTTCAGGTAATCAACACGTTTTGTGTTTTCGGCTTTCGCGATGGAAACAGTGGCTAATACTGCAATCAACATCAAAGTAATTCTTAATTGTGCTTTCATGGCTAAAAAATTTTAATTATTAGTTAATTGTATCCGGTTCCTTTTTGCAGGAATCCGTTTCATGGCTTTAAATTTTAAAACAATAACAGGGAGCACATGCAACTCACCAAAAGAGAGTAAGCGGATTTTAAAAGTTTGTGTTTTCCTGTTTTGTTTCATAACGCTCAATGTTTTTAATGAACACTACAAAAGTATTCCCCAATTATCACACATACGTCAGGATTTATTCACAAGTTGTTATAAAATGTCACAAAATGTCACAGGGAAAAATGATGGAAGATGCTGTGAAACGGAATTCTGCAGAGCGAGATGGAAGCCCTCCTTCGCCAACCGCGTGTCGCTTTAGCGGTGGCGCAGGCTATGGCGGGCGAAGAAACAATGCAATTTATCGAATCAACCGGTAACCCATTCCATGTACAGTAACAATGTGGTTGGTTGTATCGGTGTCGATTTTTTGCCGCAGGCGCAGTATGAAATTATCGACGGTACGCGGGCTGGGCTGGTAATCGAGCCCCCATACTTTATCGAGCAAATCGTCGCGGGTTACAATCTGCCCGTTCCGTTCGTAGAGGTAATGCAGTATTTCAAATTCCTTGTGCGATAATTTTACGGGGGTTTGATTTTCGAATGCCTCGAAGGTTTTAAAATTGATATTTAAACGGCCAATTTCGATCATATCCCCATGACTGACGGTTTCGGCAACAGCTGCTGTGCGTCTCATAATGGCCTTAATACGTGCCAACAGTTCGCGCAAACTGAATGGTTTGGTAATGTAATCGTCGGCACCCAGCTCGAGGCCCCTTACTTTGTCAAGCTCCTGCCCTTTTGCCGTTAGCAAAATCACGGGTGTTTTAATGCCCTGGGCACGGCATTTTTTCAAAATATCGAAACCCGACATAACGGGGAGCATCACATCGAGTAAAACCAGGTCGAAACGGCCGGTTTCGAGCTTGCGGCACCCGTCGTCGCCTTTCGAGGCTGTTTCAACTTCGTAATCTTCAAACTCAAGGTTATCGCGTAAGCCCGATAACATAGCGGGTTCGTCTTCGATGATGAGTATTCTGGCCATATTTATTTTATTTTACCCGGAATTATTAATTTAAACCGACTGCCTTTTCCTTCTTCGCTTTCAACCGAAACGTTGCCCCCGTGGGCTTTCATTATCTGGTAAACAATGTTAAGTCCCAGCCCCGAGCCCTTGGCCACATGGGCCAGGTTTCCGCTTGTAACCCGGTAAAATTTGTCGAATATGTGTTTCTGGTATTTCCGGGGTATTCCAATACCGTTATCTTCAACTTCGACAAAAACCTGCGTACCGGCCTTACCCGACCTGAAAGTTATTGTTTTTCCCGATTCTTTACCGTATTTAATGGCATTGTCAATCAGGTTAACAATACACTCGGTCAGGGCTTCTCTGTCGGCAAGGCAGCAGAGGGGATTATTGGAAAGCTCCAGTGCCACATCAACCCCATATTGCCCGTAATGGGGCATATACGATTCGTTTATTTCGTGTATCAGTCCGTTTAACTCCACACTGGCAAAATGGTATTTCCGCTTTTTCTTTTCCAGTCGCGAAAATGATAAAATTCGGTTTACCAAATCGTTAAGGCGGTTTGCCTCAAAATTGATGACACGGAAGTATTCCTTCTTTTTGGCATCGTTTTTAACCCGGTCGAGCAAAAGCGTTTCGGCATACATGCTTATGAGTGCCAGCGGGGTACGTATTTCGTGCGAAACATTTGAAACAAAATCCGACTTCATTTCAGTCAGCAATATTTCCTTTCGGATACTTGCAATTATAAAAATCAGGCCAACAACCATAAAAAACAACAAGCCCAGGAATATGTAATTATCGCGCCTGCTGCGTTGGTAAACCAGTTCGTCGATGGTGGCCGACTGCAGCCCGATGCTGAAAACATAACCGGGTAAATACAACGAATTTTTCCGGTACTCGTTATCGTCACTGTCCAACTCACTTCCAAAACGATAAACCACTTCCCCCCGCAGCGTGTCAACAACCGATATCTGAAACGATTGCCCGGCAACCACCTGCTGAATGCGGGCACTCAGGTTTTGCTCAACAAATACCGGTGTACTAACCGAAACGGCCACAATGTAATCGCCGGCAACATTGAACGGTGCAAAGCAAAAGTGTGTAAACTGTCCGTCGCGAACCGGCTCGATGCGCTGATAATTAGCAGCTTTAAAATCAATTAAGCGGTTAGAAAGGCTGTCTGAAATAATTTCGCCATTCAAATTCTCAGTTTTACCGCGCTCAAACTTCACCGGTTGACCGTTTTTTTTCAAAAACCGGATGGATAAAATAGCCGGGTTGTTGTCAAAAAGCTTGGTTGTAATATCCGTCATAACTTCACCGCTACAGTCAACAGGCATATCTAACTTATTCACCCACAACGAAACAATGTTTTCGGTTTGCTGGTTAAGCGAGTAAAGTATCGCTTCCATTTGCCCTTCGAAAACTTCCTGAACCATTTTTTCGTTTTCGGTAAGACTGGTGAAGTGCCTAACAACAAAATACGATACCGGCAAAATGCAAATGATCAGCAATAAAAAAGAAACAATAAAAATATACCTGCGCATAACCGTATGTTTCAAAACAATTATTTACCGATTCAGTCGGGATGAAAGACCGAATCAGCAAAATAATACAAAAAAACAATCATTTAACACATTGAGGCCTTTTTTTGTGAACACATTGAAAGAATTTCTGTATTTTAGTTGAAATTTATAACTTTAGGGCAAACCATTATTAATCTACCTATTATATTGTCGAACTCTTAAACCTGTATCACTATGAAAAAATCGCTTTTTATTTTATTGTTCGGGGTTCTGTTTTTAGTTGCCTGCAACAGCCAAAACAAAAAAACCGACGAAGAAGTAACCGAAGAAGCCGTTGAAACCGTTGAAGAGGTTGCTGAAGCTACTGAAGAGAAAGTCGAAGAATGCGACACCGTTAAAGCTGAAGTTGAAAAAGCTGACGAAGAATGTGAAGAAGCTGCTGAAGAACCAGCCGAATAAGTATTACCTCTCACTTAATGATGGTTTTACAGTATCCAATAGTGCATTAGGCGCGCTTTTAATTTTATGGTACCAGTCAATACCATAAAAGCTGTAGAACAATTGAAAATTTAAATGCTGCCCATGGGTCATCAATACCGGGGCAGCATTTTTTATTCGTATTGCCGGCCACATGCAGGATCATAAGCACAATACCCGACCCCAATAACATCGTTTTATTGTAAAAAATATTATCAAAAACGCGTTTTTTAAAAATAATTATGATATATTTGGGGATATCCACCTAAAATACAAGCAAATGGATCAACCCAAACTCGACCGCTTGTTGCGGTTAATGAAAATGCTCACCGGCAATGTATCCTATTCAGTGCTGGAATTATCGGACAGGCTTGAGATTACGCCCCGTAGTGTTTACCGGTATATTGACACCTTTCGTGAAGCAGGCTTCGTAATTAAAAAAAGGGGTAATATTTTCCGCATCGATAAATCGTCTCCCTATTTTAAAGATATCAGCAGCCTGATACATTTTACCGAAGAAGAGGCCTACATCCTTAAAAGCGCCATCGAGAGCATCGATGAAAACAACCTCATAAAGCAAAACCTGAAAAAGAAACTTTATACGGTATACGACTATAAAATTCTGGCCGAAACCATTGTAAAAGGCAAAAACGCGAAAAATGTAAATTCCCTTATTGAAGCCATTGAAAACGAACGGCAGGTTGTGCTTCAAAACTACAACTCGGCACACAGTCACGGAACAACCAACCGGCTTGTTGAACCGTTCGCTTTTACCACAAATTACATACAGCTTTGGGCTTACGAACCCGCCAGCCAAATGAACAAACTGTTTAAAATATCACGCATCGGATTGGTAAAAATCAACGATGAAACATGGCAGCAAGGCAACAAGCACAAAGCCGGTTATATAGATGCATTCAGGATAAGCAGCCACCAGCAAATACCGGTAAAACTAAAACTAAAGATGCGGGCCGCCCAACTGCTTATTGAAGAATAACCCATGGCCGAAAAAGATCTTGTACGGATATCGGATAACCATTGGGAATTTTCAACCGCAGTATGCAGCTACGAAGGAATTGGGCGTTTTGTGGCCGGACTTTTCGAAGAAGTTGAAATAGTGGAACCCGTTGAATTTAAAACGTTTGTTAGCGGTAAAATGGAAAAGGGATTGAGGCGATTGAGGGAAGATTGAAAGATTGGGGAGATTGGGAGATTGGGGAGATTGGGGAGATTGGAGAGATTGGAGAGATTGGGAGATTGATGGAAAATTGATAGTTGTACAAAATGAATGAATAAACTCTAAATTAAAAAATTATGGACAATAAAGAATGGCTGGATTACAAAATTCAGGTAAGGGAACGGTTGCGGGATTTTACCCTCGATATTTTAATGCTTTCGGAAATGTTTCCAAAATCGGAAAGGGGCAAAATTATCAATTACCAGGTAACACGTTCGGGATCTTCCATGTATGCCAATTATCGTGCTGCGCTCAGGGGCAGGTCGAAAGCAGAATTTTTCAGTAAATTATCCATTTCGGTTGAAGAGGCTGACGAAACAGAAATGTGGTTAGACCTTGTTGCCAGCTCAGGAATCATAAAAAATAAAATTGTAACCGAAATGCATGAAAAAAGCCTTGACCTGTTAAAAATACTAGCGTCCATGCGAAAACATTCCGGAAATTAAATTCAATTAAAATCAATGGAAATAAATGAAAATCAATCACACCAATCTAACCAATCACACCAATCTTTTTTTTACCTGTGACAGAAGTTGTCAAAACGGCCATGTAATTTTGAACCTGTAAGTTAAACCATAAAATTTAAAAACAATGAACGACAGGCATTTATCAACATTTAACCTTGCAGGTTTTACCTATTACGACGGTATAGAAGTTTTTGGAGAATTGAAAGTGGGCACTTTATTAAACCTGAAGGCCGAGCCCGAAAACAAGTTCGACCCCGAGGCCGTGGCCCTGTATTATAAAAACAAAAAACTGGGCTACGTGCCAAAAGATGAAAACACGATGCTTTTTAAATTCCTGGTACTGGGGCATACCAACTTATTTGAAGCGCGGGTGAACCGACTCTCGCCCGAGAAGCACCCCGAGGGACAGGTTGGCGTTGTGGTGAGGATTAATGAGAAATAGATTGGGGAGATTGGGGAGATTGGGGAGATTGAGGAAAGATTGAAGGGATTGAAGAAAGATTGATGCCATTCAATCCCGACAATCCCACCAATCTAAAAACATAAATATTTATATATGCGATTTGAAATAACATTTAACCGTACCACCAGGCAGCGCATGTTGCCCATGGATTACCAGTACTACATCAGCGCCTGGATATATAAGGTATTGAAACAGGCCGATAAACCGTTTGCCGATTTCCTGCATAATAAAGGATATGGCGACCAAAACAAACTGTACAAACTTTTTTGTTTTTCGCGGTTGAACTTCGGGAAACCCAAAATGTGGAAAGAGGGAAAGCTTTTTGAAATAGCAGCAAACGAATTAAAACTGAAACTATCGTTCGACGTTTCGGAAGCTGCCGCCAACTTTATTAAAGGACTGTTTATGCAGCAGGAATTTTTTCTCGGAAACCGCTTTAACGGCATCGACCTGAAAGTAACCGCGGTTGAAGCCCTGCCCGAACCACAATTCGGAACATTGCAACATTACCGGTTTATTACCCCCTGCGTGGTGAGCATCAAAACCGCCAACAACCCCCTGCCCCAATACCTGATGCCCGACAATAAAGAATTTGATTATCCAACACTGCTAAAAAAACACTGGACAGAAAAACTAAGCAACACCCGGCAGACCAACATTGAAAACGGTGAAATAAACCTGCATATTGAAAAAACATACAGGAAAAGTGGGTACGTGATAAAACCCGGCACCCCCGAACAAACCCGTGTAATTGGCAGCCTTTTCGACTTTAGCCTTGAAGCGCCCCTGCCCGTGCACCAACTGATATGGAATGCCGGCGCCTGCGAGAAAAGCAGCAGCGGGTTTGGATGGGTGGAGATGGTTGAAAAAGATTGAAATGATTGATGTAAGATTGAAGGGATTGGTGTAAGATTGAAGGGATTGGTGTAAGATTGAAGGGATTGGTGTGATTGATTGTTGTTTAGAAATAAAAATGGATAGCATGCAGCATAACGAGAAACTTGAACACGGACATTTTTACCATATTTATAACCATGCAGTTGGTGGGCGATATTTATTCCGCAAACCGGAAAATTATCATTTTTTCCTGGGACTGTACGATAAATATATCGACACCGTTGCCTATACGTATGCCTGGGTGCTTATGCCAAATCACTTTCATTTTTTGGTGAAGATAAAAAGTAAAGAAGAAATTGCAGCTACATCCCATACCCCTGACAGGGTACGAAAGCCAGCAACCGATCAAGCAGTTACCCCTGACAGGGTTCGGAAGCCTGTCAATGATA
Source organism: Prolixibacteraceae bacterium (assembly GCA_021740385.1). Lineage (GTDB taxonomy): Bacteria > Bacteroidota > Bacteroidia > Bacteroidales > Prolixibacteraceae > DAIMEA01. The sequence continues at coordinate 63,721 of JAIOZY010000016.1, forward strand.
AAATAAATGTTGACGAAATGAACCGGTGGCTGGGCATATAATTATGGCCATAGTCAAAACCCTCAAGGTTTTCGAAACCTTGAGGGTTTAAGGGTTAGAAAAAATTGAAAATATAAAACACGAATTATGCAATTTGAAACCATTTATTCACAAACCCCCGAAAATATAAAATTGAAATTCCTGAATGCCATTATCAGGCACAACGAAAAGCTCAAAAAAGAGTTTCTCGCATTCACAAAAAATACAGAAAAAGTAATCGACGGGTTTTGCTATTCAGATTTCACCCGGATTGTTTCTCATACGCAGCTTGCATTTCAAAAACAGTTTGAAGAAGTGGATACCGAAAACCCCGACTGGGAAAATTATCATCCGCCACACTCTGGTTATATCGAAGATTATGAGTCTTACCAGTATGCTACCGAACAGGAGTTTGAAGCGATCATTGATGTTTTTACAACAAAAGCAATTGACAAAATAATAGAACAAAACCCGGGCGGGTTGCTGGCCCTGTTCACCGGCTTTTACGAAGCTACCCAGAATGCCGAAGTGGAAGATGATATAGGAAACTTTGACGATGTGAATGAATACTTGCTCGGTTTGCTCTCCGATGCTGCTGCAACAGTAGCTGAGAAAATCAGGTTAAGCGCACTATCCGACAAAGAAACAGCGAAAGCATTTGAACTCTTCTTTCAATATTGCAACGAGGAATATCCCGGCAACCCCCATTTTCCCGGGAATTTTGAACCTTTACTGATCGCCATTGCCGATAAATCGGAAAACCCCGGGAAACTACTGGAAATTCTTATTGGAGCGGGTATTGATCAAAGTTCTTTGCCCGAGCTAACCCTTTACCTGAACAAAGCCTCGGGCAATTTGGCCGACTGGTTGCAATCGGCCCTTCAATTCTACAAAAAAAGCAATCCTGTAGCAAAAGAACTGCTTCACTATTATTACGAAACCGATAAACCCGCTTTTGTGGCCCTTGCCCGCGAATTGTTTGAAGAAAACGAGCATGCCTGGGTCGATTTTCTTAAAGAATACATGAGCCCTCAACTTGACAAAGGACTGTTTGTAAGCGTATATTTACGTTACGTTGCCAAAACACTCAAAATAAGCGACTACCTAATTGTACAGAAATACCTGAACAAGGACGATGTTGATAAACTGCTGAGAGAAGTACAATTCTACGGAGATTTTAAAGCGAAAATACTGGAGGCCGAACAACGCTTCGACGAAATAAAACAAATGATAGAAGAAAAAGTGATCAAAAGGTACTTTGCCGGCGTGATTCAACCCATACTGAAAGTCTATCCCGATTTCTGTTTCAGGCAAATTAAGGATTTGGCAACCGGCACCCTGCAAACCGAACGGGGACGCGATGTTTACGAACAGATTGCCGAGTGGCTGAAACTGGCCAAAAAAATACCCGGTTTTGAAACCGATACACTTTTGCTGATACAACAATTCTATACCCACAAGCCCAACCTGCCCGCACTGAAAGACGAAATGCGCAAGGCGGGGCTGGTATGATAAGTTAAAACAAAAATAAATTCAAAAAATGCATGTTAATATGAGCAACTTTTCAGAAAATAATAAATTGTAAATTGTACAAAAAAATCAATGATGAGAATACATTTAAAGATAAAAACAACAAGAAAAATCATACCTTTCAACCACCAGCCATTACTTACAGGTGCTATTCACAAGTGGTTAGGGTGGAATGATGTGCATGGCGAAGTGTCGTTATATTCCTTCTCCCAACTTGAAGAGGGAAAAGCGATTCCGACAGGATTACAATTTGAACGGGGAACCTCCTTTTTCATTAGTTCACATAACTCCGATTTGATAAAACAAATTATTGAAGGCATACAATCCGATCCGACCATGTTTCATGGATTAACAGTAATAGAAGTAATTATTCAAGAAGACCCTGATTTGACGGATCGGGAATTATTCTTTGTAGCAAGCCCAATTTTCATCAAAAGAAGAAATGGTGAAAAGATTGACCATATTATTTACAACGACCAAAGAGCCAACGTATGCCTGAAAGAAACTTTGCTTTCAAAAATGGAAAAAGTCGAAATGAAAGATGAATCATTCAGAATCCGATTTGAAAATAGTTATCCGAAAGCATGCACCAAGATGATAACTTATAACGGTATTAATAACCGTGCAAGTTGGTGCCCAGTAATAATTGAAGGAAAACCAGAAACGAAGCTGTTTGCATGGAATGTAGGCTTAGGGAATTCAACCGGAATTGGGTTTGGTGCAATTAAGTAAAGGTCCAAATATCCCTGACAGGGTTTGGAACCCTGTCAGGGATAATAAAACGAATAAAGAATACAACTATGCTATACGTCGTAAAATATTCAGGTCCGTTCGGGTTTATCAAACCCTGGACAGCTGTAAGAGACAGCGAAACCTACAGCCAACAATTTCTCACGCCATCGATAGTTGCGGGTATCGAACGAAAACTTTTCCCCGAACTGTTAAAGGATGATGATGGTACAATAAAGAAAATTGTCAGGCACAGGTTGAGTTATAAACAAATTTCACAGCAACAGGAACAAATTCAACCGCGTGGTTGGAACGAAAAAGGAACACGAAATAACAAGACCTATGAGCGGCCTTATGCCATTTTGGTTCGGGGCGTGCTGATTGAACCTGTTCTTTTACTTGCCTTTACAAATGAAGCGGATGCACTACATGCTACAACACAACATATTTGTTTGGCTCGAAATGAGGACATACTGTATCCGGATGAAGAGATTATTGAAGTTACAGAAGCTGAATTTGATAACAATGATGAACTATTTGCGGGTTTCGAATTAATCTTTGAACATAATGAAAAATCATTTTTAGTGGGTTATAACCGTCTTAAAAATAACGAAGCTATGTATGGTCATTTAAAAGTGGTTGGTAATCCGGTAAAAACCAATTATTGATATGAAAATCACCTGCCCACATATCAAAGCAAAAGGATTACCTGAAGAGACCAGCCTTTATGAACACCTGCTTTTTGTCAGTAAGGCAGCTGTAAAAATTGCACACTATTCAAAACTCGATTCAGAAACGGCCAGACTTGGTGCTATTTTGCACGATATCGGAAAAGCAAGCACTGTATTTCAACAACGTCTGAATAACACAAAGATTCCGTCCACTCCATTTCGACACGAAATAGCCTCTTGTTTTTTCCTTTCATTATTCAACGAAGCTATGTATCCTCAGTTAATTGAAATGGTAATTGCTCACCATAAATCTGTTTTACACGATACCAGAGAAAAAGGAATTCTGGATATTGAAGAAAACCGTGGCGATACTTTCGAACTGCACATCAAAGACTGGGAGGCATGGAAAGAGGATGCTTTAACAATACTCCAATCTTTTGGAATTGAAATCAGAGACATCAGCAAGGAAGAAGCCGAAGATAATTTCAATTTCGTTGTTGAATATTGCGAAAAAGCAATTAGAGAACGTGGTTTTTCGCAATGGCGTGGACTTTTAATGGCTGCCGATCATTTTGCTTCTGCCTTATCGGATAACACTGATGAATACCTCAACAGAACTTTTACGATTCCAAATTTACAGTTCTTCAATAGGCACCATGCTCTATATCCTCTTTCGTTAAAAGAAAGTAATTCACAAATGAAACACACCATGGTGGTGGCGTGTACAGGTGCGGGCAAAACAGATTACCTTTTCCGACGGTGCAAAGGGCGTGTATTTTACACGCTTCCATTTCAGGCGTCAATCAATGCCATGTATAAACGACTGAAAAATGATCTAACCCCAGATAATCCTGAGCTTGATATTCGTTTGTTACATGCTGCATCAAGTATTGTGCTGGAAGGCAGTAAAAAAGAAGAAAAGATTATTCAGGGACATGTAGGTTCGTCTATAAAAGTATTGACCCCTCACCAAATTGCGGCCATTGCTTTTGGCACCAATGGTTACGAGGCCATGATTATGGATATTAAAGGATGTGATGTTATTCTCGATGAAATTCACACCTATACTGACATTACCCGGTCGATTGTGCTGAAAATCATTGAAGTTTTGAAACATTTAAACTGCAAAATTCACATTGGAACGGCTACAATGCCAAGCATACTATATGATAAAATTCTTACCATTTTAGGCAAAGAGAATGTTCATGAAGTGGCCTTAACCAACGAAGAACTAAGACTTTTTAACCGACATATCACACACAAAATTGATAATTGGGAAAAAGCAGAATCAATCATTGAAATTGCACTTAAAACTAAGCAGAAAGTTTTAGTGGTTTGTAACCGTGTTAAAACAGCACAAGAGAAATACGCCCAATACAAAGCTCAATTCCCTGAGATTCCAATTCTTTTGCTCCATAGCCGATTCAAAAAATCGGATCGGAATGAGAAAGAAAGATTGCTGCTTGGCTTGGATGAAATGGGCAAAGAAAACGGAAATTTCAACACATCGAAAGGAGCTTGTCTTGTTATATCTACTCAGGTTGTAGAAGTGAGCATTGATATTAGTTTCGATTGCATGATTACCGAAGCGGCTCCACTCGATTCCCTGGCACAGCGTTTTGGCCGTGTAAACCGAAAACGAACATCGGAAACTATTGGCAAATACAAACCAATCTATGTGTTGCCTCCTCCTGAAGATGAAAAGGAAGCTATACCCTATTCTCTTGAGATTATCCAACGCAGTTATCAGGCTTTAGCAAATGGAGAGTTAATGGAGGAATCTGATTTACAAGCCAAAATCGATCAGGTGTTTACTGAAATCGATTTTCTGAAAATAGAACAACACTCTGTATTTAAAGAAAGTGGAAAATGGAGCATCGATAAATTAACACACAACCCGAAAGCCATTTTACTCGACTTATTGGAGATTGACTGTGTAAGCTGTATTTGCGAAGCCGATGAAGAAATTTATCTGGAAAGCACTTACGAAGAACGTGCCAGGATGGAAATCAGCACACGCTATTATGTGGTTAAAGATTTACGCCAATTAGATTGGGGCTCAAAACCTTTTATTGTGCCCGATTCTTCGTACAATTCAGAAACCGGATTTGATGTTTCCTTAGCAAAGGCCAGTAATTACAATTCAGCATATTCATTTTTATAAAAAACTAACTATGATAGCATCAACAATTGGACGAACATTTCTAAAAGCGTATAATGAAAGGGAAGGAACTCATTATACAGCTAAAGAGTTTTTCGAAGAAATTTTCTTTGATCGATTTTTCAATCATGACAAGTATTTATTCTGGCCCCAAAATTCACCTTTTGTACAAGGAGTCACTACTTTGAAAAACGGAAAGCTCGGATTAATGAGTGTAATAAAGGATGAGAATGGCAACACCAAGCAATTTGATACAGACGATGAGCTAGATGATTTTTGTTCACATTTACAGAAAGAGACTTCTTTTGGAGGTTTCAAAACAAAAACAAAAAAACAAGTCAAAATTATTCGAAAGCTCGATGCTCAGAAAAGGCAGGAGATTTTAGAAGAGTTTTTGAATAAAATAGCTGAGGCCAAAAGCACCGACAATATCGAAGCAAGTATTGCAATTGGTTTTCCGGCCTCTGAGATGAAAGAATATGCGACAACTTCGGGGTCTGTAACTGATATTGAATTCAATATTGATATTGAAGATGTTTATTTTTCTTGGATTGGTGGAGGATTAGGTATTGGCATTGCCGGAGGGTATTCCATTTTTTTCGACGAGCCAGAAATACTCTTGAAATTGTACGATGGATGGGAAACGTATCGTACTTATTTAAATGATAATACACTTGATCTATTAAGAGGAAATCAAATCAACACATGGAATGGTCAATGGCTCAGTTATGCTTTTAATAAACATTTTCGGGATGATTTTGATTTCTCCCAACTTCATTCAGCGGGTGTATTTTCAGTTGATGAAAAAGTGATTGAGGTAAATACTATAAAATGGAGCGAACTTTTTTTTAATATTTCAAATCATTTTCCAGATCAAACCTTCACAGGCTATGTTTATACGCTCGGACAAACCAATAAAACATTAGGATTTTACCCTTTTCATTTTTCAGAAGCAAAAACACTAATTAAATATTATCAAATTCTTTTTGGTGAACAGGCAGCCATCAGTGATGCTAAAGATTATGAAGCACTTTTCGGTATCCATATAAAGAGGGCATGCGAGTTGGGTGCAATTGGTTTACAGGCTCTTGAGCCGAAAGATTTACGAAAATACTTTGGGAGTGATGCCAACTTAAAATTGATAAAACCAACTATAACGCACAAGAATGGTGAGATGGAAGAAGATTTCCAAATTCGTAAGGCAAAAGCTGATAAAAAAGATTACCACAATATAATTACTTACAGAACTTATAAAACATGGTTGTTAGCTATGATTACTAAAAACAAAGAAGAATCGTTAGAATATACTGCCGAAGTAGCCAATGCACTTCACAAGTATAGAGTTAAAGCAACAAAAATGGATAGAAAGAATTTAATCCAATCAGAGTTGCTGGTCGCAAAATCTAAAAAAGCATTTTTAGATGCCCTAACTAGAGTGATAAAAGACGTTGATGAAGCGTTGTTGCCTCTGTTTAAAGAACTACGAGACAGGGTGCATTTGATGTCAGCCGAAGACTTTGGCTACTTTGTAGTGCTGCTAAAATTCGATTATGCATATGCCGAAAGAAATCTATAACCAATTAAATCTTTAAAAATGAGTGTAATTTATATTAGAACATTAAAGAGAGCAGAACACACCGTTTTTTGTGTGGCCGATGGTCAGAAAACTTATTATGATCCACAATTTTCAAGACGTATTCCGTATTCAAGCGGGCAACAAGTTAAACGATCGTTTATTGATTCCTTGTCAAAAGCCCTGAATGAAGTTCCTTCACCAACCACTTTTTTATTTGATGTAAATAAAGATGGTGAAATGAAAGAAGGTGAAGTTTACGCAACCTGTGATCCAACGTATGCCGATCAATTATTTGGAGGCTGGATGAAAGCTTCTAAGGGAGGTAAGGATAGGACAATAAAAAGGAGAAGTCCATTGTCTATCTCTTCAATGAGAGGATTGCATCCTTTATTGGCAGGTGTTGATTCTGAAAATATTTCATTTGATAGAAGTGACAGACCAAACAATGCAGTTATTATCAGAAATGAAAAAGGCGATGAATTAACCGAAGATCAAATTGCTGAACTTCTACTGGGAAAAGACAGAAGCCTGAGTCGTAAATGGATACCAGATAATCGCAGGGCCACAGGGCTTTTTGTTCAAGACATGGCCATTGATTTGCGTCGTCTTTTTTGTGTGTTGTTAAACAAACTGGAACCGGAGATTAGCGATGAAATGGAAACGAAACTGCGCGAAGCCGGATGGGAAGAAACACAAACTGTTTTTGGAACTTGTTTGCTTGCACCTGTTGCCGTTCGCGAAAGATTAATTCCTGCTTTAGCACATGCCATTATCAATTGGACAATTACTTCAAACCAATCGCGTACCTTCAGTTTAATGGAAACCCTGGCTGTATCCATTTCTGATAATGCAAATAAAATTGCAGGAAGCATACGCGCAAAACTAAAAGAAGAGGAAGAGAATAAGGCAGAACCCATTATTGAAGAAAGCGTGCAAGGGGTTGAATCCCATGTAACCCTTTCGGCAGGTGGATATGTACGTACAAAATCAGAATCTGCCGATGCCCTCGATCGCGCCGAACAAAAGCTTATCGACCTGCTGTCTGCCTTCGACTACGAAAACCAGATAACCAAAGTTTAAAAGTACTTCCACCCCTGACAGGGTTCTGTCAGGGGTAAAAAAATACAAAAAGCAAGCATGGACAAATAAGATAAACCAATTAAACATAGAATAGCATGAACGCAAAACAACTAATGGACCAAATCCTTCCTGTCCTTTACACCGTTAAGGAAGACAAGGTGAAGCTGCAAAAAATCCTCGATTTCATGATGGCCGAGATATACGAGGAGCCACAGCCCGACGAAATCCCGGAAAAATACCGAAAGGTAGTACACGATATTGCCGAAAATATCGACTGCGGGTTGGTTTGCTACCTGAACCCCGAAACCCTCGATCTGGAAGATGTACCCGAAAACATAGCGATGGATCCCGATGAATTTGAAATGGTCACCGGGGAATTGTGGAATGAAACCTTTAAGCACGACCAATGGGAACGGTGCATTACCATTGAACCCCGCGAAGGGCACGAAGCCTTCAAAATAATGGAAAGATTTGTTGACGAAATTGAAGACAAGATGTTCGCCCAAAAATTAGCGGGCATACTAAACCGTAAACGCCCGTTTGCCAATTTCAAAGCACACGTCGAAAACTCGGAATACCGCCAGCAATGGTTCGATTTTAAACAGGCAGCACTGGAAGAAATGGTTTGGGACGAAATTTCTTTTCAAATTGAAACAATTGAGTAACCGATATTTAAACACCAAATGGATAAGTATATACAACAACTAATTGAAGACCTTGAAAAGGCAGCAAAAAACCCGCCTTCGCCGGATTACATTGAACCCCCGCCACATCTTGAAGAAGAACCGGTAATAGCCGAACTGGCATTGGTTCCGTTTAAAACCATTGAAGAGCTTACGGGAATCGGGCAAGAAGCTTTTCCCGAACTAAACGATCTGACCGCCCGCCATTGGCGTGCTGTGCTCGATGCCATTTTTAAAGTGTTCGATTCGCTTAAAATCAAATTGATCGACGACCCCAAAGGCATGCCAAAGGAATGGCTCTACGAAACAATTACAGCCAATTGGCAATACGAAGTTCAGTACCTCCCGCTAACAGGAATGGACCTTGAACTTTGCAGCAGCGACCCAATGACCTGCCCTTATGGCATGTACTGCGACTGTGGACACGAATGGCCCGACGATGAAGAAAATTTTGAAATAGAAAGGGAAATACCCGGGGAATACGAAGCACTGCTGCCCAAAATAGCCGGGGTAATAGATGCAGGCCTGGTGTGCATCTTTTTTGACGATAACATGGAGCTGATACGAATTACACAAGCAGAATATTATAACCCTGAAGACCCTGATCCCTTGTTGAAAATAATAAACAGGGATGATAATGATATCTTTTCTTCAACAAATAAGTTTACGATTGAGCCCCTGCTAAACTACGAACGTGCAAATATGATGGAAGATTTTGCATCCGGCCTGCGGGTTGAACCCTTAAGGAGCAGGTTATTAAATGCTTTGGTCTCGGAAAAATTTGAAGAAAAGTTCAATGCCATTGTTTTACAATCGGATGAAAAACAAAACTGGCTCAATTTCAAACAAAACTGGCTCGAAGAGTATGTAAGGGCGGTAATATGGCAAGATATAAGGATCGACTGTTTTCTTTCTGAAAAAGTAAACGGATTTTTCAACGATGATGGCACCCCAATCGACACCAACACGGTACCCACGCCAAACCTTTGCATGTTGTGCAAATCGTTTTACACAGGCGATTCCGAAGAAAACATCCTCTGCATTCTCAACCGCAACGACCAGCGTAACGAACCCGACTTTAAATGTGAGGCATTTGAAAGCATCTAAACCCATTATTTCACACATTATATGCAAATCACCGGCACACACTTCAACTACTACCTTATCTGCCACCGAAAGTTGTGGCTGTTTGCCAACGGTATTAACATGGAACACGCATCGGAAGCGGTTTACGAGGGGAAACTTATTCACGAAACAAGTTACCCCCAACGACCCGAACGCTTTAAAGAAATTGCCGTGGAAGGCATAAAAATTGACTGGTTCGATACGAAAAACAACGTGGTGCACGAGATAAAAAAGTCCGACAAAAAAGGAGAAGCCCATGTATGGCAGGTAAAATACTATTTATATGTATTGGAAAAGAACGGGATTGAAGCCACCGGGTTACTCGAATACCCGAAACTAAGGAAAACACATGAAGTGTTATTATCCGAACCCGACCGGGAATACATTGTTGAAGCCTTAAAAAATATTGAAGAAATTATCGGGGCAGAAACGGTTCCGGCTAAACTGCCTAAAACCAAATGCAAAAATTGCAGCTATTTCGATTTTTGCTGGAGTAGCGAATAAATTCAGACCTTCAAGGTTTCGAAAACCTTGAAGGTCTTTAAACAAATGACGATGAAACGCACTTACTACTTATTCAACCCGGGTCGGCTACAACGTCGCGACAACACCCTCAAATTCACTCCTTACGACGAGGAGGGAAACGAACAAAAACCCCGGTTCCTGCCGGTTGAGAATGTTGATGAGCTATATTGCTTTGGAAACCTCGATGCCAACTCGGCCCTTTACAATTTCCTGGGACAACAACAAGTGCCCATCCATTTTTTCGATTATTACGAAAACTATACCGGCTCGTTCATGCCAAGGGAAGCTTTGCTGTCGGGGAAAGTATTGCTTGCCCAGACCGATTATCATAAAAGCAAAGGGAAACGAATTGTACTCGCGCAAAAAATACTTGAAGGCGCTTCTTTTAATATGATCAAAAACCTGCGCTACTACCACAAACGGGGCAAAGATTTTACCGAGCTGATTGAAATCATTGAAAACCTTGCGGCGAAAATCCCACAAACCGGTGCCATTGACGAACTGATGGGCATCGAGGGTAATATTCGGAAAAACTATTACGAAGGCTTTAACCTTATACTGAATGAATTCGTGATGGAGGGCCGCAGCTACCGCCCCCCGAAAAACGAGATCAACGCGCTTATCTCGTTTGGCAACATGATGTGTTACAGCCAGTGCCTGCGTGCAATTCACCAAACACAGCTCAACCCGCTTATTTCATTTTTACACCAACCCGGCGAACGCCGTTTCTCCCTGTCGCTCGACCTGGCCGAAATTTTCAAGCCCATACTGGTGGACCGTGTCATTTTTAAAGTGGTAAACAAACGGGAAATACAACCGTCTGATTTTGAAAGCAGCCTAAACGCTGTCACGTTAAAACCAAACGGTAAAAAGAAATTTGTGCAGGCCTTTGAAAACCGCCTAAACGAAACCCTAAAGCACCGTACGTTGAACAGGAATGTTAGTTACAAACACCTGATCAAACTGGAATGTTACAAGTTAGTAAAACACATTCTCGGTATTGAAGAGTATAAACCATTTAAAATGTGGTGGTAGCATTAGATTGAGGAAAGATTGGGGGGATTGGGGAGATTGGGGAGATTGAAAGAAGATTGATGGGTTTGATTTTTGAAAAATGATTTTATTTAACAAAAGCTACAAGATTATGGACAAAAGAAAATGGCTTGAATACAAAATCAGTATAAGAGAAAGGTTACTTGTCTTTATCCCCGAAATTTTACATGCACAAACCTTCCGAAACATGAATTCAACAACAACAATAAATAACAACATACCAATCACATCAATCACATCAATCACACCAATCTAATATCATATGTACATCATAGCCGTATACGACGTTAACCAAAAACGGGTAGGCAAAATGCTCAAGCTGTGCCGCCAGTACCTCAACTGGATTCAAAATTCGGTTTTTGAAGGCGAAATATCGGAAGTTAAACTCGAAGAACTAAAAATACAGGCAAAGAAAATAATGGACGAAGAAGACGACAGTTTTATTCTTTTTAAAACGCGGCAGGAAAAGTGGCTCGAAAAAGAAATAATGGGCAGGGAACGCAGCAGCACGGGCAACATTTTATGAGTTTGAAGTTGTCGGTCGCGGCTTTTAACACCCGGAAGCATAACCCACCCCCTCCCCTTTTGCCCCGGCAAGTTCTTTGACATACTGAAAACAAGCACATTATTAAAGGTTGTCGAACAAGCAATGTTTTTATGGTTTTACCCATCGACAACTATTGTTGTCTAAAAACAGAATGATTAACTTTACAAGCGGTTCAAAACCAATGTTTTTTTTGAGGTTGTCGAACGTCTTTTAATCGTACCATCGTGGAATTGAAAT
>JAIOZY010000073.1 GCA_021740385.1 Prolixibacteraceae bacterium
TTTTCCAACTTACGGGAACGGCTCATGGTAAGAAGCTCTTCTTTCTCATCCATGGTTAGTTGTATTGGTTTTCCTATCCTTGCCATATGACAAAGATAATAAAATATTAGTTAATTAACTTAGTAATTATCACACTAGTTCCGATAGTTCAGCATCTTTGTTGAATTTTCCATTATAGTAGATACTAATTCCCATATGTGTAAATATATACGTTTTAAGGTAACGGTAAACTTGTTTTTTATAGTTTTACAGCTTCAATCTAACATATTGAGATGATCCAGAAGTTAAAAGATTTAACACTGCCCATAGCCATAGCCGTAGGGTTTTTGTTTCACGGTTTTTTCTCGAAGCTGATGCCGTATACCCCGTGGCTCATTTTTGCCATGCTCTATTTTACGCTTAATAGTTTAGATATAAAGCGAGTGAGGGTATCGATGCTGCATGTTTCCGTTCTTTTTTTTCAGGTAATTATGGGGCTGGTTGTTTACTTTATCCTGCTTCCCGTAAACAGCATTCTTGCCCAGGGTGCAATGGTTGTTGTGATCATACCCACCGCAAATTCGGCAGCCGTTGTAGCCGCCATGCTGGGTGCCGATCTTTCAAAAATGGTAACAAGCACCTTGTTAACAAATGTGGCCGTGGCAGTTATTGCCCCGCTTTATATTTCCTTTGCCGGTGTTCAGGGCGATTTGCCCTTTATTCAATCTGTTTGGATCGTTTTATCGAAAGTTGCACCCATGATGATTGTTCCTTTGATTTTTGCTTTGCTTACCCGGCGCTTTATTCCCCGGTTGGCAAAGGTATTTGTTAAGCACAAAAACATTTCGTTCTATTTGTGGGCAGTCAGCCTGACTATTGTTATTGGGAGTACTATTGATTCAATTTCAGGCATGGCGCGATCTCAAACGGGCATTATTTTATGGATGGCCCTGGTTTCCCTGCTTCTTTGTGTGGTTCAGTTTATTTACGGACGATGGGTTGGGAAACGTTTTGGCGATGTTGTTGCCGGGGGGCAATCGGTAGGGCAGAAGAATACCGTGCTTGCCATTTGGATGGCACAAACTTACATGGCCCCAATAACGGCTGTTATTCCAGCGCTGTATGTGTTGTGGCAAAATTTGTACAATAGCTATCAGATATGGCAGAAGAGGCGGAGGGAAAATTAGAGATTTGGTAAATAATTGTTAATGAAATCTATAAGATTGCAAACAATGACATTTCTATAAGGGTAGGTATCAGATGATGGTGTGATAATGAAATTATTCACGGTGCATAAATCTTCTATTCCAACAAAAAATCCTTTAGACGGCTTGGGTGCGTTGTTAAATTTGATTTCAATACTGGCGACTGGTTTTTCTGTCTTAACCAACAATAAATCAATTTCAGTACCTGTGTGGGTTCGGTAAAAATACATATTAATATTTGGAGATTTATGATATTGTATTTGTTGGATTACGTATCCTTCCCACGATAAGCCAATGATTTTGTTATACGTAAGTTCATCAAAATTATTAATGCCAAGAAGGGCATGTAGAATTCCACTATCCTTTATGTAAACTTTGTGCGATTTGATGAGCCTTTTTGACGCATTGTTAAACCAGGGGCGAAGTTTATAAATTAAAAATGCCCCTTCTAAAATATCAATATAGCGTTTAATTACAGGTGATGTTACACCAACAGATCGGGCATAGTCTTGTGCATTAAGTAACTGACCGTGATTGTTTGCCAACATTGTCCAAAGTTTTCCTGTAATGGCTGGAGTTAAGTGATATCCGAATAAAATGGTTAAATCACTTTGAATGTATGAGCGGATGAAACCTTCCATCCATTCTAAAAATTGATTATCATTTTCGGCTAACATCGCCAATGGAAATCCTCCACGAAACCAATGATATTTCATCGGAAAATGCACTAATATTTCTTGTTGCTTTAATGGATTTAAGTCGAGATAGGATAACCTGCCAGTAAGACTTTCTGATACCCCTTTGACTAATTCTGGCGTTGCTGATCCTAACAAAATAAACCGTCCATTTTTTCTGTTTTTATCAATAAGACTTCGTATTATCGGGAAAAGATAAGGTTGTGATTGAATTTCGTCAAGGATGATAAGCTTATTTTGGTGGTATTTAAGGAATGTTTCAGCATCTTCCCCAAATTTTGCCAAATCCCGGGGACTTTCCAAATCGAGATATAGTGAAGAGCTATCTCTTTTTTTAGCAACCTGAAGTGCTAAGGTTGTTTTACCTACTTGTCTTGGTCCTAGAATTACTACGGCAGGCGACCTATCGATTTTTTTCTGAAGTGTTTCAAAATCTGTGCGTTCAAAAATCATTTAATATAACATTTGTTAAAACTTGAAAAATCATAGTAAAAATATGATAATTCAATGTAAAACACAAATTATTGAAATAGTTCATTGCAAATTTTGAAAAAATCTTATTTTAAAAAAAAACTTAAAATAATTATTGAAACTTCATAAACCCTGGGCCTGTTCCGATAGTAATCAGAATCAGTGCCAAGATTCAAATTTCTTTTCGCTATTTTTGCCCAAAATTTTGAAAATGGCAACATTCGGCGATTTTAAACTAACCAAATCGGTTCAAAAAGGTGTAAAAGAGATTGGTTTTACCAAACCAACTCCGATCCAGGTTGAGGCCATACCTGCCATTAAATCGGGACAGGATGTGCTGGGTATTGCCCAAACCGGTACCGGAAAAACAGCAGCCTATATTTTGCCATTGCTTACAAAACTGGTTAAAGCCGAAGGTGAAGACCCACGGGTGGTGATTCTTGTACCAACCCGCGAACTGTCTATCCAGGTTGGTGAAGACATTGCCGAACTTGCACAATATACAAACATCAGACATGCAGCCGTATATGGCGGCATAGGCTGGACAAAACATGCCGAACTCATAACACCCGGAATTGATGTGCTTGTGGCTACGCCGGGCCGGTTGATGGATTTGTACAACCATAACGTGTTAAGCCTTAAAAAAGTAAAAACCCTGGTAATTGACGAGGCCGACCGTTTGCTCGACATGGGCTTTATGCCCCAGTTGCACACTGTATTTAACTTTTTGCCCATGCGCAGGCAAAACCTGCTTTTTTCGGCTACGTTTTCGGAAAAGGTGGAGAAACTGACCGAAGAGTTCCTCGATTTTCCGGTGAGGATTGAAATTACTCCATCGGCTACGCCTGTCGAAATGGTGAAACAACAGGTATACCATGTACCGAATTACCGCACAAAACTAAACCTCGTTGCTCACTTGTTAGAAAATGAAGCGGTATTTAAAAAGGTGATCATTTTTTGCAAAACCAAGATAACAGCCGAAACGGTTTTTAAAGTGGTACACCGTAAGGCCGAAGGCGAAAAACGGATACTGCATTCAAACAAAGGGCAAAACGCGCGCATTAATGCCATTAATGCTTTTAAAAACGACGAAGTCCGTATTTTGATATCAACTGACGTATCGGCGCGTGGTATCGATGCCAGCAAAGTTAGCCACGTAATCAATTTTGATGTACCCGTGAATTACGATGACTACATTCACCGCATTGGCCGAACGGCGCGTGCAGGAAATCACGGCGAAGCCATTACCCTGTTAGATCCCTCGGAAGAGTGGCATTTTCAGAAAATTGAAAAACTAATCCGTATGTCGGTGCCGGTTTATGAAATACCTGCGGGTGTTACGGTTGTTGAAACCGAAAAAGCCGATCGCCAGTTGCAGTTGCGTGAAATTGACCGCCAGCGAAAAATTGATGACCCAACCTACAAAGGCGCTTTCCATGATAAAAAGCGGAAACCTGCAAAAGATAAGCGCGATTTTACCGATAAGTTTGCCCGTAAAAAAACCCGGAAAAAGCGAAAAAAACGCAGGTAAAAAAAAGGCTGCGTTTCTAACACAGCCTTTATAATATTGAATTTCGATTTTTTAATCGGTTTCTGAAAGTATTTCATCCCTTTCTTTAAGAAATTCAGAAAGTCGCTCGATGGGAGATTTTGTAATGGCAATGCGCCCCGAGCGTATAAATTGCATGACCCTGAACTGGTTCAGGTCGTTGAAGAATTCCTGGGTGTCTTCCTTGTGCCCCGTTTTTTCAATTACCGTATACTCTTTTGTTATTTCGAGGATACGGGCATTATGTTTGCGAATAAGTGTTTCAATTTTATCGCTTTCAGTCAGGTCGTCGGTTGCTACTTTGTAAAGCGCAATTTCCTGGTAAATCATTTCATCGTTGGTATGGTAAAAGGCTTTGAGTACTTCAACCTGTTTGTCGATTTGCTGAACAATTTTCTTGACTTGTTCTTCGGTCACAATAACAACAATGGTAAACTTACTAATGCCTTTATGTGCCGACTCGGAAACGGTAAGGCTTTCAATATTAACTTTCCGTCGTGTGAAAACAATTGTAATCCGGTTTAACAACCCGATATGGTTTTCAGAATAAGCGGTTATGATATATTCTTGTTTCATCTCTTTTTTTTTTAGTTAAATCACTTGAAATTGATCTCAGGTTAAGTTGTTGGTTTTTCAAGCAGAATGTCTGAAACGCTTGCCCCGGCAGGTACCATTGGAAAAACGTTGTCTTCTTTTTCTACCATCACTTCAAGCAGATATGGGCCGTTGTGGTTAACCATTTCGCTAATCGCACCTTCAAGTTCACTGTTCGATATTACCCTTTGGGCAGGGATGCCGAATGCTTCAGCAAGTTTAACAAAATCGGGGCCGGATATGTTGGTAAACGAGTAGCGTTTTTCGAAGAACAGATCCTGCCACTGGCGCACCATGCCCAGAAAGTTATTATTAAGGATAATAATTTTAACCGGAATATTTTCTTGTGCAATGGTTCCAAGTTCCTGCATGGTCATTTGGAATCCGCCGTCGCCAATAAAGGTTACCACGGTGCGGTCGGGGCGTCCAAATTGAGCGCCCACGGCTGCCGGCAGACCAAAGCCCATGGTACCCAGTCCGCCCGATGTAACCATGCTGCGGGTATGTTTGAACTGAAAGTAACGTGCAGCAAACATTTGTTGCTGGCCTACATCGGTTACGCAAATGGCATCGCCGTTGGTTTTTTCCGAAGCAACCCGTACCACTTCGCCCATCGATATTTTACCGTTGTTGCGGTAAATATCGTTTTTAATTACTTTTTCAAACTCCGTTTCATACGCATCTTTAAACTCTTGGATCCAATCGGTATGCTTGTTCTCATTTACCAGTGGGATAAGTTTGCTCAATACTTTTTTTGCATCGCCCAATACCGGGTAGTGAGCCGGAATGATTTTATTGATTTCTGCCGGGTCTACCTCAATGTGTATTACTTTTGCCTGAGGGGCATAAGCAGCTACTTTTCCTGTTACACGGTCGTCGAAACGCATGCCAACGGCAATAAGCAGGTCGCATTCGTTGGTTTTGATGTTGGGCCCGTAATTACCGTGCATTCCCAACATGCCTACGTTGAGCGGGTGGTTGGTTGGCAAGGCCGATACGCCGAGCAGTGTCCATGCAGCAGGTATGTCTGCTTTTTCAACCAGTTGTTTCAGTTCTTCTTCGGCCTGGGAAAACAGTACTCCCTGACCAAATAACAGGAATGGTTTTTTTGCCTTGTTTATGGCTTCGGCAGCAGCTTCAACCTGTTTTTCATCAATGGGCAGATAGGGCATGTAACTTCTAATGCTATTGCATTTCTTGTATTCGAAGTCGAGCATGGCAAACTGAACGTCTTTGGCCAGGTCGATAAGTACCGGGCCGGGGCGCCCCGAACTGGCAATGTAAAAAGCCTTTGCCATGACTTCGGGAATTTCGTTTACATCGGTAATCTGGTAATTCCATTTTGTTACCGGGGTCGACATGCCCAGGATATCTGATTCCTGGAAAGCATCGGTACCCAAAAGGGGCGATGCTACCTGTCCGGTA
Organism: Prolixibacteraceae bacterium; assembly: GCA_021740385.1. Classification (GTDB taxonomy): domain Bacteria; phylum Bacteroidota; class Bacteroidia; order Bacteroidales; family Prolixibacteraceae; genus DAIMEA01. The sequence continues at coordinate 5,919 of JAIOZY010000073.1, forward strand.
ATGCAAACAACCGGTGTGGAATCGAGCATGGCATCGGTAATGCCGGTAAGCAGGTTGGTGGCGCCAGGCCCCGATGTTGCAAAGCAAACAGATGTTTTGCCCGAAACACGGGCATAGCCCTGTGCCGCGTGTATTGCTCCTTGTTCGTGGCGGGTTAATATGTGTTTTAATTTTTCCCCGTGGTCATATAAAGCATCATATACCGGCATGATTGCCCCGCCGGGGTATCCAAAAATGGTATCGATCCCCTCTTCAATTATTGAGCGGATGATCGCTTCTGATCCGTTTATTCGTTGTTTCATATTTTTTATTTTATTCTTTATTTTTTTTGATAATTAATGGCTGATGGTTGATGGCTGATGGCTTTTGGTTAATGTCCAGTGCCCAGTACCCAGTACCTAATGCCCAGCACCTAAATATCCCTTACTGCACCTTTATCGGACGAAGTAACCAGCGAGGCATACGCTTTAAGTGCTTTGCTCACGTAACGGTCGCGGGTTGGTGTGAAGGCTTTATCTCCTTTTGTCTCTTTTTCCATTCGCCGTTTTTTCAATTCTTCTTTGCTGATTAGTACATTGATTTTACGGGCAGGGATGTCGATTTCGATTTTATCGCCGTTCTTTATCAGCCCGATTTCACCGCCTGCAGCAGCCTCGGGTGAAACATGGCCAATTGAAAGGCCCGATGTGCCGCCTGAAAAACGGCCGTCGGTTACCAGGGCACATGCTTTGTCGAGTTTCATCGATTTGATGTACGAAGTAGGGTAGAGCATTTCCTGCATGCCCGGCCCGCCTTTAGGCCCTTCGTACAGGATGAATACCACGTCGCCAGCCTGAACTTCATCGCCCAGTATACCGTTACAGGCTGCTTCCTGCGAGTGGAAAATCTTTGCTGTACCGCTGAACTGGAAAACCGAGGAATCGACCCCTGCCGTTTTGACAATGCAGCCGTCTTTTGCAATGTTGCCAAAAAGTACGGCGAGTCCTCCTTCTTTATTGTAAGCGTTTTCAACGTTGCGGATACAACCTTTTTCACGGTCAGTATCGGCTTCGTCGTAATAATTTTCCTGCGATGCCATTACCAGGTTACGGTAGCTTCCCGGTGCGGCTTTATAGCGTTGTTTTGCAATTTCGGTTACTGTATCGCGCATCAGGTCAAACTGATCGAGAGCTTCGGCCAGGGTAAGCTGGTCGGCCCGGTTTACAGTTGTGTCGAGCAATCCGGCACGGTCGAGTTCGCCCATAATACCGAGTATGCCACCGGCACGGTTTACGTCTTCCATGTGGTAATGCGAGCTTGGTGCAACTTTACAAAGGTTGGGTACTTTGCGCGAGAGGGCATCAATGTCTTTCATGCTGAAATCGACTTCGGCTTCATGGGCAATTGCCAGCAGGTGTAATATGGTGTTGGTGCTGCCGCCCATGCCAATGTCGAGGGTCATGGCATTCATGAAGGCCTCGCGTGTGGCAATGGAGCGGGGGAGTATCTTGTCATTTCCTTTTAAGTAATAATCTTCGGTGTTTTTAACAATACGATCGGCAGCTTCATCGAAAAGCTCCATGCGTTTGGCATGAGTAGCCACAATGGTGCCGTTACCCGGTAGGGCCATGCCAATGGCCTCGGCAAGACTGTTCATCGAGTTTGCGGTGAACAGGCCCGAGCAAGAGCCGCAGGTTGGGCAGGCTGCCCTTTCAACATCCATGATTTTTTTATCCGAAATATTTTTATCGGCTGCCATTACCATGGCATCAACCAGGTCGTATTTTTCATCATCAACCTTGCCGGCTTCCATGGGGCCGCCGGAAACGAAGATGGCCGGAATGTTCAAGCGCATGGCTGCCATAAGCATACCCGGTGTAATTTTGTCGCAGTTCGAAATGCAGATCATGGCATCAACCGTGTGGGCGTTGCACATGTATTCAACACTGTCGGCAATCAGGTCGCGCGAGGGGAGTGAATACAACATGCCATCGTGCCCCATGGCAATGCCGTCGTCGATGGCAATGGTGTTAAACTCGGCGGCAAAACAACCTTTTGCTTCGATGCGTTTTTTCAGGTATTGCCCGATTTCATGCAGATGAACATGTCCGGGTACAAACTGGGTAAATGAGTTTACGATGGCAATAACCGGTCGGTTAAACTGTTCTTCGGTCATGCCGTTGGCGCGCCAAAGAGCCCTTGCGCCTGCCATTTTACGGCCTTGTGTCGAGGTTGAGCTTCTTAATTTGTTCATCTTAATTATTTTTCAAATTTTTATCTTCCTGCACTTTTTGTGCCGGGCTGTTTCAAAACTTACAGGGTAAATGTCCCTTTATGTTATTCCCTTGGCACCCCTCTTTTGGAGGGGTTAGGGGAGGCCTTTATAAAAAAAAGAACCATTCCCTTTTTAGAGAATGGCCCGCAAATATTTTTTTTATGCATTATAAACAAACCATTCTCATTTCATCGAAATGACGACAACCACCACCACTAGGACGATGTTGACAAGAATGGATATGTTCAGTAAATGCTTCATTGTTTCATTAATTGAAGGAACAAATTTAGAAATAAAAATTAAAAATCAAAATACACTGAAAGTTTATGGACGAAAAATGCATTAATTTAGAACTTTTGTTCAGGTTTTGTTAACAGATTAAACCTTCAAAATCTTTTTTTATAACCATTGTTGTTCCAATTACTTTATTCTCAAGAATGTCATTTTCAGATTCTTGTTTTTTAATATAATCGAGAAATAAATATTTCTTGTCGGGATATTTTTGTGCCAATTCAACACATCTCTTTTTTAGGTTTTCAAAAATATAATCGTCCGATTCAATAATGTCGTCGCGGTTCATTACATCGTCTTCAACAAGCACCATACCTGCCCTGTTTATTTGTTTTCATTTCATTCATTTTCTCATATATTATTCACTGTTGCTGATTCTGATGAGCCGGGATCCGTGGTTTTTCACATACAGTGATGCCTTGTCGGTAAACTGCCCCAGATCTTTTTTGGCCCACAGGTCGCGAACACTGCAAGTACCCGTTAGGCCAATATCCTGAAAATCCAGGTCTATTTTAAGCGAATCCTTTGGTTCGGCCCCTGAAGGATGAACGGTAAAAACATGGAATTTTACTGTTGCTCCTTCGGTGTGTTCCACACATTCCTTATCGAGTCCGGCCAGGGCTGTAAAGGTTGCGTAACCTTCGGGAATGTTGTATTCAATTATGGAGTTGGAATGTGTCCCAAACATCGTCCACCATGCGCCACATGTTAGCGTGTTGACGTACGTGTTCGGCAGCTTCAAACGGTGTTTCCCCGGGCGATGTGCTAAGGACAATTGGCCTGCCGCAGTGGTCAATGGCTTTGCGTATCAATTCAATTTCTTCTTTATGATAAGGGCGTGAGAGGTCGTCAATTTTTATAAAATCGATTTTCCAGCTGGCATACAGTTCAAAAATGGAGTTGTAGTATTCCTGTGCGCCGGGTTTATTGGCAACAATGGTATAATTGTCGCGCAACCATTCGCATTGCAACTTGGTTGAATAGATTTGGTCGGCAGTGATTCCGTTTGTCCCTTTGACGGGCATTTTGTTTTCGACAGCTACTTTTGGAATTCCGCGCATGATATGTATTCCAAACTTCAGCCCTTTTTTGTGTACATAATCGGCCAGTTCTTTAAATCCGTTCCCGTTTTTTGCAGAAGGAAAACGGTTTACCGCCGGCATGTAACGGCCGTATTCGTCAATCACATAACGCGGGTTGGTTTGGTTATAGCCGCCGGCTTTGTCGTTTTCAACAAACCAGCGAATGTCCACTACAATGTATTCCCATCCGTATTCTTTCAGGTTTTTAGCCATGTAATCGGCATTGGCCTTTACTTCATGTTCTTGCACCGTAGGGCCGTAACAGTCCCAGCTATTCCATCCCATGGGAGGTGTTTGTGCCCACTGCTTAAATTCTCCTTGTTTAAAGGCAACTTTTTTGTTGCAGGAAGTTGTGAAAGTGCCCAGAAAAATAAGGCACAATGCAATTGTAGATAATTTCATGTTCTTAAATTTTTATAACTCTCATTAATTTTTACGAAAGCAGCATCACTTGACTTTGTTTAGTACAGTAATTGTAAAATAACATTCTTTACGCCTCTATAAATACCAAATAGGTTGTGTAACACAAATAAAACACTAACAATATCCCGGCCTCCCAACGGTCGAGTTTTTTTCTTGTTCCGGTTAACATCGAAGTGAAAAGAAAGATGGTACCGCCTAATAAAATAAACAGGTCTGTATTAAACTTTGGTTTATAATCTATTGGATTTATCATACCGCTTATCGCCAAAATTAACAGCAAATTAAAAATATTAGAGCCAATAACATTTCCAATTGCAATATCGGCGTTTTTCTTTGTGGCTGCAATTATTGACGTTACCAATTCCGGCAGTGATGTTCCTGCTGCCACAACGGTAAGACCAATTATCTTTTCACTAACCCCCATGCTATTTGCAATTTTCACACTATTAACAACAACGAATTGACCACCTGCTATTAACCCGGCTAATCCAAATAAAATCAATCCCCAAATTTTGATGCTTGATTTTGGAATTGTTGTTGTTTGCACAGCAGTATCTTGTTTCATTTGCTTAAAAACATAAAACAAAAACAGCATAAACAAAACCAGAAGGATGATACTGTCAATCCTTCCTAAACTACTGGTTCCCGGGAAAACAAAATCATTGACTAATAATAATATCAATCCGGTTACAAGAAATGAAACAGGTATTTCTTTCCAAGCCGTTGATGATTGGACCGCTATAGGTAATATTAAGCCCGAAATACCAAGGATAATAAACAGATTAAAATTGTTGCTACCGATAACATTGCCCAAAACAATGTCGGAATACCCATTCACCGAACCAATTATATTAACGACCAATTCAGGAGCAGACGTACCAAAAGCTACAATAGTTAAACCAATAGCCAAATCCGAAACTTTGTATTTTTTGGCTAAAGCCGATGCGCCATCAACCAGCCAATTTGCACCAAATATCAGGCATGCAAAACCAAGAATTACTAATAAAAGAGGGGTTAACATCCAATTTGATTTTTATTATAGTTTATTCAATCCATCATAGGCTGCAACGTTGTATGCTTCGGCCAGGGTTGGATAGTTTAAAAACAGTATCGCGAAAATATTCAATGGTTCCACCAAAACTAATTACCGATTGTCCAATATGAATTAATCAGGCTAACACAATACTTTTCATTTTCATTATAAACTTTTTCTGTGAGCAAAACCTGTAAAAAAAGTACATTTTAAGAATAGGCATTTAACTTTCGAGGGTTAAATCACCAGCATTATATGTCAGAATAACATCGCCGGGCAAATCAACTATTTGCTCCATAAAGGGAAGTAAAAAGCTGACTGGATCTTCATCTGAGGGTTCAAACCCGGCAAAGAGCAGGGCAGAGGGTGTCATCGCTTTGCTGACCGCTTCGAGAGGGGAATCGGTAGGTAAAACTACAATCTCAGCTTTTATTCGTCCTCCCTGTAATATTTCACTCATCTCTTTCTCAACATTCTCTAAATCGGCTTTTGGTGCAACGGGGCGCAGTACCCTTAACGGGCAATCGCGCCATTCACGATTTCCTTTTAAAAGATAAGCAAGCAGCAACATCATTGCCCCGTTCTTTGAGTCTGTCCACCATATATTGATAGCACCGAAAGGATCTTCCCAACTTTTTTCTTCTTCATGGCTTCTAAGAATCAAACAGCTTCGCTCCATCTTTTTTGTAAGATTGAGAATAGATGTAAATGAGTCCTTTTTTTCAGGATCGTTACTCCACCCCAATAGTACAATATTGGGTCTTAAACCACCAATACCGTGGCATTGTAAAAGCGCTTTTAATCCATCTGAAATTTTTTCTTCAACAACCACTACCGGGAAAGCTGATAATTCTTCTTTCCGGATAAAGTCGCGTAATAACTTTTCACCTTCCATACGCCTTATGTTAAGGGTTTCCAGATCGCCACTTATGATTTGTGCAAGTGACACCAAACCACGTTCTGCCGAAAGCAGGTTGGCATATTTAACCAAATGCATTCTGTTCCCGGCTATTCCACTCAGAGAGAGGATGGAGGGCCGCCAGTTTTTTGAATGATATTTTTCTTTTTCAAGGGCTAAAAGTGCATTACGTGCACGCTGGTATGCATATCCACTGAGCACATCGCCCCATTGCACAATCAATTGGGCACGTTTAATAATGATGAACATTGCTATAGAGGCAACAATGGCAATTGATGCCCATAACCAGTTAACAAGATACATAATAGCCAGGCTCATAAGCGCTCCCAACAATGAAATTGACCAATGACTAAGTTTAAAAGTAGGCCTGAATGTAGGGTTTTTTGAAATGCTCTCGAAAAAGCTGGCCAAATTGATAGTCCCATAGGTTATCAGAAAGAACATTGTAATAATAGGTGCTATGTTATCTAAATCTCCCGCGAGTATGCCAATTTGTGTAAAAACGAAAGTAATTAATATAGCTCTTCTTGGTTCGTTTGATTTTCCGCTTCCAAGTGCAAAATACTTAAGCCATTTAAAAATGTTGTCTTTGGCAAAAGCCTGCAAAATGCGTGGTGCACCCATCATGCTACCCAACGCGGAGGACAGTGTTGCAGCAATCACCCCTGCAAAAACGAGCGGGCTAAACCATGCTTTTTCCGCCATTACCATTTCTTTACCAACTAATAATTCGCGATTGGTGCTGGAAGCCATAAGAACACCTATACCGGCATAAATAAGTATTGTAAAACCAATTGCTATAAATGTTCCCCGGGGAATGGATTTCGAAGGATTTTTCAGGTCACCAGACATATTAATCCCGGCTTCTATTCCGGTTACCGCGGGGAAAAACAACGCAAATATGGTTAAAAGAGAATGATTGGCTGTCCAGGCAGGCTTCAGGTTTTCACCCATAATTTCTAAAGAAGCGTGTCCAAAAGCTCCGTAACAGTAAGAACCAATAGCAGCAAGTACGATTGCAAGAATAAAATATTGTACTTTTATTGTCCATCCCGCTCCTATATATACAAAAATGAAAACTACTATATTGGCTAAAGTGGCCACCATTGTGAAAGATATACCGATTTCAGGAAAAGCCAGAAACACAGCTTCGGTAAAACCTACAACATATAACGAAACAGCCAGGGCCAAGGCGATATAAAAAAACACAGCGATCACTCCCCCAAATTCAACGCCAAGACTCCGGCTGATCAGATAATAAGACCCTCCACCCTTCACTTTCATATTGGTTGCAATTGATGATAAAGAGAACGTTGTGATTGTTGTAAATAATTTGGCGATGAATAAAACCAATAATGCCCCCCACAGTCCGGCATTTCCAATCACCGTGTCATAGCGGAGAAAAAGTATTACGCCCAGAATGGTTAATACACTTGGCGTAAAAACTCCGCCAAAAGTGCCAAATTTTCTGGCATCACTGTCGGTTTTCTTTTTGTCTTTCTTCATGGATTTATGGAAAACAATGAATTATTAGATAACTCTTTTTGTTAAGCATCTTTTTTTTTCATCGGTTTTGGTTATTTCGGTTCAACTTGTGCCACCCATTCCGGTTTTGTGACGATAAAATCCGTCGTATCTAATTCTTTCATGAATTATAAAATATTAATTGATGCTAACACTATCCGCTTTTCTTTAAACTGGTGAACCTTTCTTTCATATCCTCCAGATCCCGCTTTTCTGAAAATGTTTTTTCGGCTGCATTCATTATCATTTCAGCGTGTTGAACGATGATATCTTGTTGATTATTACTTCTTGAAAATGTGCTTATGATGCTCATAGCTTCCATTAGCCTTATCATCACCGAAGGGTTGCCATCGCTAAATTGACGGATCTGATTAAATGCTGCATTCAACATGCCGGAAAAAGTATGATTATCGGCAATTACCCGAAGCGTATCTTGCGAATCGTAACGATAGGGCGAAGGGAATATCACCCCTGTAAGGTAGCACATCACCGAAGTTAAGTTATCGATACAGGCAATAGCTGTATAGGGGTCGTTCACTCCGGGTGACAAGGCTCTTGAAGCCACCTCAACCATCTGATGAATTGAATACTCAGCATCCTGTAAAGGTGTTCGGACTTTTCCGAGAATGAAATTATTCAGAATCGCATTATGAACTTCCTCGCTGCATGCTTCATTGCAAAGAATATAGCAAAGCACCATGTTTTGAATCAGATAGTCACCTGGGCGGTGATGCAAAATAATAATGCAGTCATTGTCTTGTGCAATGTTCATCAAGCCCTGTCCGTCAACTGATTGCAAATATCCGCTTTTGTTGCATATAACCTCCTCTTTATTAGTATATTCTTTTTTCAGTGCATTGATGTCCGGAGCCGGCTTTTCTTCATCGTGCCCAATTTCATCTGGAAATAGTATCCTTAAGCTCTTTGACATGGCTATAGAAATATCAGAGATTACCTTGTCGGATTGAATGCTAATGGAAACATGATGTATAAAGATTATCAGCAAAATGATACCGGCAATAGCCGATGCCAGTGCGGCAAGAACTGAAATGGCCGGCACAAAATGAAAGCTTTCATTATCCTTGAGTGAACTTAGAATAATGAGACAGAACACAAACGAGGAAACATAGGTGCCCAAAACAACCTGGTTGAGCTTATCGTACATAAAATTCCTCACCAGGCGTGAGCCCAGCTGAGACGATGCCAGTGTAAGCACCACAAGTGTAATGGAGAAAACAGTGCCTGCCACGCCAATCATGGCTCCGGCAATAATACTCAGTATGCTGCGGGCCGAATCAACACTGGCAGGCAAAAGGTATTTTAGAATACCCTCTGGAGTAAAACGGATTTGACTGTCGATGTATATAAAACCAATTGCCGAGCCGATGGTTATCAAAAGCATCAGTATGGGAACAAACCAGAAGCTTGTATTTAGTTCTTCCCATAAGTATTGCAATTTCTTCATGTGTTCAGTTATCTAATGGGTAAATCTGCTTTTTCAAACTGTTCTTTAGCATCTTTATATCCCTGTTCTATCAGTTCTTTAATATGGTCGGTACTCACCATGTTAAATTCTGAGAGGTCGGGGGTTATTAATAAATCAGCATTTTGGGTTTGATATTTGGCAGCCGTTTTAAGTGTGAAATGAAAACTGTTGATCATGACATCAAGTATGCTGTCGGGTTTATTGAAAGTCCTTCTGGCATTTAAATCTACTCCAATAACATAATCGGCTCCCATTTTTTTCACGGTATCAATGGGTATGTTTTCCACAATCCCGCCATCTACTATAAGTTTATCATCGAATTCTACGGGACTAAAAACCCCGGGAATACAAGTACTGGCCATTACTGCCTTTGCCACAGATCCTTTATCTAAAACTACTTTTTCACCGTTGCTTATGTCAGTAGCGATAGCAGAAAAAGGAATCTCAGCATCTTCAATTTTCTTTTCACCCAGGCTTTTTTCCAGGAGTTTTCCCAGCTTGGCATTGGACAATAGCCCACTCTCAAAAATGGCTATTCCGGAAATATCCATCCAGTTCAGATCCAGTGCAATTTCTTCAATCTCTTTCGATGTATTTCCGAACGCATACAAAGCACCGACAAAAGCCCCGATGCTGGTGCCTGTTATAAAACTTATTTCGACACCCATTTCTTCCAGTACTCTTAATACGCCAATATGGGCGGCGCCTAAAACGGCACCGCCCCCTAATGCCAATCCTATTTTCTTCATTTCGTAAATTTCAATTAAAATAATTTGTTACCAAAAGCTAAAAAGTTTTCTGTCGCTTTTTTTTGGACATGGTACTTCTCAATTCGGCCTCAGCCTGAAGCCAGTCGGCCTCAGGTGGTGCATATAAGCCACCCCTCTCCAAATATATCTGATAAGCCCTTTCTCGGATATCATCTTCCGATACGGATAGATCTGTGTCCGTTTTAACAGCAGTGTTCTTTGGTTTAGCTGCGTTCATTTCTGTTTCATTTTTTTGTTTTTTCATGTGTTTTGGAATAAAATTACTCTTCTTTTTTATGAAATACCATTACGGGCAACTGTGTTTTTTTAATAAGTTTTGCCGTAAAGCTACTTTGGAACAAACGCTCAAAGAAGTTTCTGTTTTCTTTTAAAACCACTATGAGGTTTGTTTTTGCTTTTTCTGCTTCACTTACAAGACTTTTAACAGCATCCTCTTCCTCTTTGTCGGCTATCACTTTTACAGAAACCTTGTTGTTTCCTGTTTTTTTATTGAGCATCTTGGCAAAACCCTCACTTTTTAGGTTCTCTTTAAATTCGTTGTCATTCGAGATGTGTAATGCCAAAATTTCAGGCTTAAAAGATTTTAAAAGTTTACTTATCCTTTTCAGCGTTTTGATGTCTTCCTTACTGTAATCAGTGGCATAAACGATTTTTTTTATGGGTTGATAATGGGCATCAGCCGGTATGATATAAACGGGACAGGGTACATCCCGGACAATATCCATAACTACAGAATTATTAAACCATAAGCCCTGTTCGTCATCACCCTGAAGCAATACCATATCGTATTTGCCTTTTTCAACTTTTTCTTTAAGAATAGCTGATGCAATACCGTTGTCGGATTTGAATTTTATTTTCGGAATATCTGACTGTTCTGCCTTAATTTCCTTAATAAACCCATTAACTTTCAACTTAATATCGTCAGCGATTTTCTGAAAAAGTTCATGCTCATTTGAAATGGAGGCTTCAGGCATGCCCATGTAATCGTGTACACCAACAACCTGAGGATTTTGAATATACCAAACATGAACCTTGGCTTTTAAATCATTCGCCAGTAACGCAGCAAAACGAATCAATTCTTTAGATTTATCAATTTCGTTTATTAAAAAAGCTAACTTCTTCATTTTCTTGAATTTTTAGTTAACACCCGGTGATTAATGAGATATCTCACCATCTTTGAATAAAAACTCTTTTAAGTGCTCATCCCATCCATCCATATTACGGCGCAACCACTCCAGTGTCATGCAGGCATGTTCCATCTCTTCGACCATATTATGATGAAGTATTTTTTTCAATGCTTTGTCTTGTTCCAATTCAACACGTTGGTTATACCAATCAACAGCTTCTATTTCTTCTTTTAAACTGTTTAGGGCACGTGTTAAAGAGCGTGCCTTTTGACTCATTTCTTTTGATGGTTCGTGATAATCGCTCATGATATATTTTTTTATTGGTTAATACGTAATGACAAGAAAGTTTGAATTTCTCCAGAATTCGTCTGAATTGGTAATGGTAAGCACGGTTGTTCCTGTGCTTGATTCATTCAGTTCATAACTCGATGGATGATGATTCGTAATAAATTCAATTTTCCTCATCTTCGCATTCAGTGAAAATGTCGTTTTTTCCCTGATGTCTATCATTTGTAAATGACTTTTATCCAATTCCGGGTTCAGGGTATTTACCCGTCCCAGAAAGCCAAGAAAACCACCGGTTTTTTCAATTATCGCCTTGTTTCTTAATTCACCTTCGCTATCAGCAATAAAATGGGCTGAGTTTATCGTGTTGGTTTTAGTTTCGAGTGCTTCCTTTAATTTTTGTTTGTCCTCAATATGGTCTTCAATTTGTGATGATTGATCCGCAATCTGTTTTTCATGTTTTTTCACGGTCTGGTTCAGGTTAGAAATGACGTTTTCTTTTTCCCCGATTTGAGTGTTAAGTTCTTCAATTTGAGCTGACTTTTCCGAAACCAACTTTTTTGAAGCAATGAGCTTATTGTTAAGAACACTGTAATTCTTTTCCTTTTCCAGTAATAAATCGTTTATTTCATCCATTTTATGAATTAATCTCGCTCTTAATTTTTTTTCAACCGGAGCTGTATCCAATGCATTATCTGCGGGTAAAATACTGTCAAGAACTAATTCAATGTCCTTAAGTGTCTTTTGATAAGCTTTTGCTAAAGAATCACTTTTAGTCAATTTAATGGCTAAATCATGATTTTGCTTTTGAAGGTCAATTGCTTCATTTTTGTATTTACAGCTAGTGTTGTGTTAACTTAAAATTGACGGATAAAGTCTTTTGAGCTTGATCCGTGCCTGATCGTTTGTAAACTGCCAATTAATTTTTGCGGTTTTGTTGTTCCTGTGGTTTTCCCATGCTTTAACTTCCGATGTTAT
>JAIOZY010000074.1 GCA_021740385.1 Prolixibacteraceae bacterium
TGCCCGAAGAAAATGCCAAAAATGCCGCTTGATGAAAATGGAAATCATAAACACCTAATAAACAGCAATATAGAAAATTTTGAAAATATATATTTAATTGAAAGAAAATACTTTAAATTTTAGTGCGAAACTTGAGTAATTTATTTACCGGGAATTTTGTTCATGATCTGTTTATGATAAGGGATACACCTCCCGAGATTCATGGAGATGACGATTACGGTGCAGTGGCTTTCTGGATGTGGAACAATAATAACGAAATCTCATACAACAAAGCTGTTCATTGTGAACAACACAGTTTTGATTACGCATTGGATGGTGGATTTGTCGAACTGCTAAATGCCGGGGATAATACATACATACATCACAACTGGGTGGAAAGATGTAACGGGCTGGTAGAAAGTGGAAGTGCAAAAAATGTTACGATTGCCCACAATATATGTCTTGAAAGCAGTGATATTTTTATTTTCCTGCATATCTGGATAAACTCATCCGGCGTGGCCAATATTGCAAACTGGAAGGTGGAACACAACACGATTATCCGAAGGTATGGAAGGGTACGGCCTTCACTGATAAATTTCGGAAACGTTTTTACTCAACCACCCCCGGGAACACTTTACCTGAGAAATAACATTTTTGTTCTGGGTGGCGGACCTGATGTGGTTCACAATATTGCCCCAACAGGTGATTTTGTGCATGAGAATAATGTCTACTATTTGTTGCCGCGTGCAAATGTTGGGTATTCACTGGGCCATGGAGAAATCATTGCTGATCCGTTGTTTGTGAATGAACAGATGAAAGATTTCAGGCTAATGAAAAACAGCCCTGCAATAAATGTTGGAAAAAAATTGGATTATCAATTGAATTTTAATGATAAAAAATATCTGACTGAAAGTAAACCCAATATAGGGGCTTTTTAAATACTGATTATATGAAAAATTTTTACAGGCTGATTCTTGCTTTCTCGTTGGTAATATCAATTCAAAGCTGTATTAACGATGGTGCTTCTGAGCCAATCCTGCTGTTAGCCACTCAAAGTAATTTCGGCACCTATTGTGCCGAAATGCTTAAAGCAGAAGGATTTAATGAATTTGTGACTGACTCTCTTAATAGTGACAGGATAAACGTTACGTTTCTCAGGCAATTTGACTATGTTTTACTTGCCGAAGAAGAAACAAACCCAAAGGCAGGTAAATTACTTGATAAGTATATAAAGGGTGGCGGGATATTAATTGCTTTTAAACCCGATACAATGATTTCCGGTTTGTTTGGGATTAAATCAGCTGATAAAGAAATAAGTGAAGGATATATCGCCATTAATCCCGAAGGTGATTATAACACGGGAATTACAGCGAAAAATATGCAGTTTCACGGTACTGCCGATGTTTACAGGCTGAATGGCGCAGTACCCCTTGCTTATGTTTTTGCAGATAACCATTCAGAAGAAAAATTCCCCGGTGTGGTTATTAACAAATATGGAAAGGGACATGCTATCGCATTTACCTACAACCTGCCCAAAAGCATTGTTTATACACGACAGGGGAACCCGCTTCATGCCGGTATGGAAATGGACGGTATACCGGGATTACGTGGTATGGACCTGTTCACTAACGGTTGGGTTGACACTTCATTGAATACAATAAACCAGGCTGATCAGCAAATGGCGTTGTTAACAAATTGCATTCAGGAACTGAACACTTATACTAAACCTTTGCCCCGTTTCTGGTATTTTCCCGATTCACTTAAATGTATCGCTGTTCTTGATAATGATGGAGAGGATAATTGCCAGGCTGACTTTGAACCTCAGTTTGTTGATGTTGATGCAAAAGGCGCTAAAATGACCATTTACCTTAAAGATCTTGAAAAAGTTTCAAAAAAATGGGTAGATAAATGGACATCAAAAGGTTTTGAGATTGCGATACACCCCGATGATACACAAAATGCAGCTAATCCTACATGGAATAATATGGACAGTGCTATTACACGAAAAATCAGTGATTTTAAAAACCTGTTCGGGATGACAGTTCGAACAAACGTTAATCACTGGTTTGTATGGTGCGGTACTGATGAAAAGGGGAATCAGGATTTTGGTGCTCAGGCAAAACTGGAAGAAAAACACGGAATTGAAATGGATGCCAATTATGCCCATTACGATCTAAATTCAAACCAGCCCAGGCATCACCTTGGTTCAATGGGGAGAAACCAGGGAAACTACAACGGTAGTGGCTTCGTTATGAAATATGCCGGTGCCTCTGGTAATACAATCAATGTATATCAGCGGTTCAATTCCGTGTACGATCAGCAGTATATGGAAGGAGGTACCAGGGAGTCTTTTTTTGAGTGTTTCAAAGGCCTGGTCGACAGGAGCCTCGTTGATGATATCTATTCCATGATCAGCATCAAATCACACAACTGCGAATATTTTTTCACCAAAGAACCGTTAATGAATATGTTGGATTATGCCAATGAAAATGGCGTTCCCGTTTGGACGGCACTCAATCTTTTAGACTTTTTAAAAATGAAAGATGAAGCCTCCTTTAGCAACATTTTGTGGAAAAAGAATGTACTCTCGTTTTCCTTAAATACTTCATTGAAACACAGCACTGGATTAACGTTTATGGTTCCGGCCATTTTTTCGGGCAAGATGATAGAATCAGTGATCAAAGACAATAAAGAAACTGCTTTTGGAATTCAAAAAGTAAAGGGTAAAGACTATGCATTTGTAACGGTTAATGGAGGATCAAATTGCGTTATAAATGTGAGCTATAGATAAAAGTAATTCTATCAAAATTTATTCAAAATCCATGACAATCAATAAACATGATTCAGAACTGTTCGATTTTATAAAGCAAAATCTGTATGTGATTGAAATAAATTTTACACTGACGATTTAGTATCCTTTTATTATATTTTTGAAACTTAAAATTGTCTAATTTAATGGATAACATCATGGTAAAATTTAAATTATTTCCCTTTTTCCTGCTTCTGCTTTCGGTTGCTTGCACGCCTAAAGCCGAATGGGTTTCAAGTACCCAAGATGATTCATGGGTAAAGGAACAACCCATAACGGTCAACGCATCAGCCGATCAGTATGATGTGCAAATTGACACAACACAGAAGTTGCAATCAATTGAAGGATTTGGTGCCTGCTTTAATGAACTGGGGTGGGTCGCACTGAACCGGTTAATGCCCGCTGCACGTGATTCTGTATTTACCGAACTGTTTTCGCCCGGTGTTGGGGCCAACTTTAATGTATGTCGAATGCCGGTTGGAGCAAACGACTTTTCACGTGATTGGTATTCCTACAACGAAACCGAAGGTGATTTCGAAATGAATAACTTCAGTATTGATAACGATAAAGAGACCTTGATCCCTTTTATTCATGAAGCATTGAAAAATAATCCCAATCTAAAGATATGGGCGTCGCCCTGGAGCCCGCCTGCATGGATGAAATGGAACAAGCATTATGCCTGCCGTGTTCCCTGGGAAGAGGAAGAGTTGGACGAGAAGTTTCATAACAACCTTCCTCCCGATCGGCAGGGAGCTGAAGGCACCAACATGTTTATCCAGGAAGATGCTTATTTTAAGGCATATACACTTTATTTTTCAAGATTTATCGAGGCCTATAAAAATGAGGACATTACCATTTCCGCCATTATGCCGCAAAACGAATTCAACTCGTGCCAGATTTTTCCCAGTTGTACCTGGACAGCAGGTGGATTGGCTAAATTCATTGGAGATTATCTGGGGCCTGCCATGGAAAAACAACATGTTGAAACCATGTTTGGAACCATGGAACGTCCAACGGTTGCTATGGTTGATACTATTTTGAATGACCCTAAAGCAGGGAAGTATATAAAATGTGTTGGATTTCAATGGGGTGGGAAGGAAGCCATACCCGGTGTGAATGAGAAATACCCCGAATTGAATTTGTACCAAACCGAACAGGAGTGCGGCGATGGTAAAAACGACTGGGATTACTGCCTGTACGCCTGGAGCCTTATGAAACATTATTTCAATAACGGTGTAAATGCCTATATGTACTGGAATATGGCGCTTGATGAAGGAGGTTACAGCCGTTGGGGATGGCAGCAAAACTCGCTGGTAACGGTCGATACCCTGACCAATACCTACCGCTATAATTACGAATATTACCTGATGAAACATGTGAGCCACTTTGTAAAGCCCGGGGCACATCTGCTTAAAACCAATGGTGAATTCAATGATTTGCTGGCCTTTCAGAACCCGGATATGAGTATAGTTTTGATCATTTATAGCGATGTAGTAAATCAACTTAATATCAATATCGGATCGAAGTCCATTTCACCAAAACTGGATGCAGGATCTTTTAATACATTTGTAATAAGAGAATAAAGTCCTGCTATATTAGTTGCTTTTTTTGAGAAAACAGAAGTGTACTCACAAATGAATTCTGAATAAAGAATTGATATGAAAGGCACTGTTTTAGACATACAACGTTTTTCACTGCACGATGGCCCGGGTATTCGTACCACGGTGTTTTTAAAAGGATGCCCCTTTGAATGCAGTTGGTGCTCGAACCCGGAATCAATAAATCCCAAACCACAATTGGCGTTCGATATTAATAAATGTAGCCGCTGTTTCGCTTGTGTTGAAATTTGCCCCACTGGCGCACTTACAAATAAGAATGGATTTTTACATGTAGATTTTAATTTGTGCAACACTTGCGGAAAGTGCATTAATGAATGTCCCTTTTCGGCTTTGAAGGTTTATGGTAAGGAAATGTCTATAGAACAAGTTGTCTTTGAAGTGTTAAAAGATGAGGCCTATTTTAATAATTCGGGTGGAGGGATCACCCTTTCAGGTGGCGATCCTTTATTCCAGTTCGATTTTTCTTTCGCCTTATTAAAAAAAGCAAAAGAGAAAGGATTGAATACCTGTGTTGAAACCGAAGGATTTGGTGAACGGGAACAGTTTAAGAAATTACTTCCTTTGGTCGACTTATTCTACTTCGATTATAAAATTACCGATGATGGGCTTCACCGAAAATATACCGGTAAATCGAACCGTAAAGTATTGGAAAACCTTTTTTTCCTGTGTGATAACAATGCAAAAATTGTGTTACGCTGCATTGTTGTTCCCGGTATTAACGATACAGATGACCACTTTCGGGCAATTGTTGGGCTTAGTCAGCAACACCAAGCTATTCAGGGAATAGAGGTTATGCCTTTTCATGCTTATGGGAGTAGCAAATATTTGCAGATAGGAAGGACAAACCCATTGAAAAACCTGAAAACGGTTGAGCCAGCTGAATATTCGAAATGGATCCATTGCATTGAAAATTTGGGTGGAAAAAATGTTTCAAAAGGATGAAAAATGACAAAAGCATCATCAACATTCAGCTACAGGAAAATTGATAAATCGGATTTAGCATCCGGTACCAAACCTGTCTTTTCGCACATCGATGAAAACCGGTTTACGAATGACCCTAATGCCACTATTGAGCAACTGGAATTATTTACCGGGATTTACCGGGAATACAGCTCTGCGCCGGTTTGTATTCGTGAGGTAGAATGTTTAAAGGTGCAGTATCCGTTATACTTTTGCGATATTCAACCTGACGATTTATTTGCCGGAAGGGACAAATATCCTGCAATTGGCTTTGGCGCACAGGCGTATGACTACTTTGGCTATTACATGGAAGAACGATTGTTAACGGATTTGCAAAAACATCCGGAAATATGTTCTGAAAACTTGCAGGCCATCGAAGAATTGAAAGTCTTTTGGAGACAGGAAAGCGATGCAGTGAAAACGCGTTTGGCTTATCCCGAAAAAATGCAAAAGGTACTTTTTTCGGATGCCTGGTTCAGTGAGCCCGTTATTGGAGCACCCTTGTACCGGATGTCGGGTACTCAATGCGACTTCGACAAACTGGTTCGACTTGGAATACCAGGTTTAAGGAATGAAGTACAAAGCGCTAAAGCGAAAGTGGCATTCGAGTCAGATGCGTGGTGGATGTATGAAGCCATGGAACAAGCATTGAATTTATTTGCTGAAGTGGCCAATTATTATGCCGGTATGGCCGCGAAACAATCGTTGAATGCAGATTTACCCCGAAAGACAGAATTACAGTGCATGGAAACGGTTCTGCGTAACATTGCTGTTTCGAAGCCACAAAGTTTTCGTGAAGCCATTCAACTGGTTTTTCTCTATGCCGATATCAGCGGAACGTTCAATTATGGACGTATGGATGAATATTTAAGTGACTTGTACTTCAATGATCTTAATTCAGGGATATTGAACGAAGAAGAAGCAATTCGACTGCTAAGCAATTTATGGTACTTGATGGACGCTAAAGGCCATATATGGGATTGTCGGGTAATTATTGGCGGTAGAGGCCGGCGAAATGAAGAACAGGCCGATCTTTTAGCACTGACCATTTTGGAAACTACCCGTCGGGTAAAAGGAATTGTTCCTCAACTTACGTTTCGTTTCTACAAGGGGCAAAACTCAGTATTGTATCAAAAGGCACTGGATGTAATTGCTACCGGAAACCCTTACCCAATGCTATACAACGATGAGGTGAACATACCATCGGTAGCTCATGCCTTCAAAATTTCATTAAAAGAAGCTGAAAATTACATCCCTTTTGGTTGTGGCGAATACGTGATTTACCACAAGGGTGTTGGTACACCCAGTGGGGTTATCAATTTACTGCAAGCCCTGTTGGTTACTTTGCATCGGGGAATCAATCCTGTTACAACTATGCCACAAGGATTGGCTGTAAGCGAACTGGGCAATTTTGATACTTTCCGGAGCTTATTTTCGGCCTACAAAAAACAGGTTGAATTGTATGTTGAACAGTTGGCTTATCAGGAAAAATTGGAATATGATATGGCCGCAAAATCGGCCAACTATCTCTATCTGAGTATGCTCTTTGACGATTGCATTGTTCGGGGAAAACCAATTTTCGGTGGCGGTGTCCGCTATTTGGGAGGCACTATCGAAAGTTACGGAAATACCAATACTGCCGATTCTTTAACTGCCATCAAAAAACTGGTTTACGAAGAAAAAGTGTTTTCGCTGGAAAAACTAATTGAAATGCTCGATGCCAATTTCGAAGGGTATGAAAAAGAACGTCAATTATTGTTGAGGGCCCCAAAATATGGGAACGACATCGATTTTGCCGATGAGATTAAAGTCGAAATTGACCGCCATGTGAGCGAAGCGGCACGGAATATGGCCGAAAAAGCAAGGCTGCATTCTTACCTTGCCGTAATGATAAACAACAGCGCTAATGCTACCATGGGATTGCATACTGCTGCTTCTCCCGATGGACGTAAAGCCTTTACCTACATGGCCAATGGCAACTCATCGACCGGCGGTGCCGATAAAAACGGACTTACAGCTTACATGAATTCCATTGTTAAACCGCACACAGAACTTCATGCCGGATCGGTTCAGAACCTGAAACTTTCAAAAGAATTATTTGCCACTTATCGTGTACAAACTGAAATTCTGCTCCAGACTTATTTCGAAAAAGGAGGCGCCCAATGCATGATTAATTGCCTTGGAAGATGTGATTTGGAAAATGCCATGAAAGAACCTGAAAAATATAGCAACCTGATTGTACGTGTTGGCGGTTTTAGTGCCCGTTTTGTAGAACTGGAGCGCGAAGTTCAACTCGAAATCTTAAACCGTACATTATATTAAAGTAACTTTTTGACCTGTTCATGATTTCTTCTTATTCCGCTAACCAATTGCAGTAAAAAAAGACTGTCACAAAATTTCTTTTGTGACAGTCAATTTCTACTAACTACTTTAACTAAAAATTCAAAAACTACAATCTAACTAAATCATTTTTTGAGTAAATACTTGTATAAAGTGTTTCAAATAGCGTTGAATTTATTTTTTAATGAATTCCTGTATGTAAACGGAACCATCTTTCATGTATGTTCTTAAAAAGTAGAACCCGGTATTCAATTCAGAAACATCAATCTTTTCGCTTTTACTACTAATAATATTTTAATTAGTTTTAAATGAAGCACTATATTAGCATGGATAGCACAGAAACCAGATGTGTTTAGTTACCAAAACAAGGACCAAAAGTTACATGATATTACAGCCCTATAACTTTGTAACTTTTGTTGGGGTTTTTACATACTTGGTAAATGTGGTCAAAGGCAATATTTTCAGGTGTAAACGCAAGTAAGGTTGTATGAAACGAGTATGTAATAGACTTACATCAAAGAGAATAATTAAATTGAATGCGCGTTCCATGCGGTTGCATTGAACGTCAGGGCAGTGCCTTGCGATCCCAAAGATTCAAAGCTTGTTATGAAAAATTAATCATATGAAACCCTCATGCACTGTCGTTCACAAAATGAGATGAATAAACCATGAGGGTTCCACGGCTATAGAAGTGTCAAAGTTAAATTTGAAAGATTATAAACAACTGAATAACAAATGTCTTATTAAAATATATTCTGGTGAAATATTATGGACTATGATATGAATCTTTTTAAAATCCAAATTGTTAATATTAAAAATCAAGATGTTTCTGTGACTTTACCTCCAATAAGAAAAGTATCGGTAACATTTAGTTTTTCTGCCAGGTAACAGGCCATGTAGTTAAAAGGAATTATGTTGTGCAGTACAGAAAGGTTTTCCTCAATTTCCGGTTCCTCAACCGTAATAACGTGTGCGCCGGCATTAGCCAACATTCCCGAAATTTTTAAGGCCCTTTCATATGATTTTCCTTTTGCTATAATTTGGAAAACGATGCTGTTGGCAGCAGTTTCTTTTGGGCCATGATCGTATTGCGCCATGGGTAATCCGGTAAAACACAGTTTTGTGCTTTCACTCAATATCAATGAGGCTTCAAATGATGTGGCAATATTTGGTCCACTGCCAATGATATAAATACCATGGATTTGTTTTCTTGTTATCAATCCAAATACTTCATTGGCCATCTTCTCGCCCAATTGTTGATAAACGGGCATTTTTCTCGCTAACATTTCAACCGCCTGTTTTGTGTTGAAACCAAATCCTTTAAACAAGGCTAATAAGGTGTTGATATATGTTTTTGAAGATGAATATTGTTCGTCACCTGCCAACAGTGGAATTATTTCCGCGGCACCTTTCCCTAACGTGTTTTCCGGGGAATTGGTAATTGCAATATATTTTTCGAAGAGCCTTGTGCACCAGATTGCTTCACTGCTGCGACCTGACTGGGAAAGAATAACTGCATTCGGAAGCTTATCATTTGAGGTTTGATAGTTAAAAAATTCTGATGCAATTTCAGGGAAAATCGGAATCCCCATGTACTTAAAAGCCAACGGTGCGAACCACGATGAGCCCATACCAAGATAGGGAACCTGAACTGGTAATTTATATTCAGGTGCTTTCTGCTGAAAATCATGTGCTCTTGGAGCAATTTCATCAATCTCGTTAAACATTTTTCTCGTATTCAATTTTTTCATTATCTAAAAGCATAAAATTAATTGATTCGTTTTTGGGGTTCAATGCTGATATTTTATCCTTCAATTTCTTCAATATTTCAATTTCTATAGTTTATGAAAAGTTGTACTCATTTTTTTTCGTTCATTTAAACTTACCTCCAGAATGTATATTCCAGGCTTTAAAGAATGAATATCCAACATCTTCTTTAAGGCAGTGTTAAAAACGGTTTGAAGTTCTTTTTGTCCTGCCATATTTAAAATTGAAGCAAAAAATGGGCTTTGATGTTCTTCTTTCAATTGAATATTTATATAACCCGAAGCCGGGTTGGGATATAGTTTAAGTTCATTTTCAATATCATTTTTCTGCAAGTTAATCCCTACTTTTAACGTATCGCCGGTTGCTTCATAGCAGCCCAAATCAATGGCCGTTCGCATAACCCGGGCATCACCTTTCAAATCATTTTTGAAATAACCAAAATCAAGCGTTCCGGCATCAATGGCCGGGCTCCCTTCCTGTAGCATGAAGTTTGCTGTGCTCGAATCGATTGCTGCATTTGCAAACATTGGATCGGTGGCAAAAAGGTTATCGGCCTGTTTAACTGCCGATGCGCCTGCCAGGTTTCTGAATGAATCATCGTCGGGTTTAGCCGTGTTGTAGGTGAGGTTGTTGTTGCATATAATATTTGTGGTTGTATGACTACCGTATTGAGCAATTAAGAATGATGAATTACTTGCGCTTAACGGAAAACCCATATCGGTATTACACACTGCAATGTTGTTTACTATCCGAAGGTTGTCTGAATTTGAAACCCCGATCTCACCACGCCAGGTACCTTCAGAGTCTCTCTTACTGTTATGATAGCATGTATTGTTGCGTACCGTCACATTCTCGGATAAATAAACCTGGATTTCGCGCCCGCCGTTATCGAAACAGAGGTTGCCCTCAACCAGGGTTTCAACATCATTATATCCATCGAGTTTACAAACATCAAAATCATGATATGATTGGGTACATCTCAGATCGTCAATGATAATACCGTTTCCGTCGGTCATGGCGGTTTCAGGTCCATTGTCATTATTAAAACATACATTATTGCGAACGATGTTATGCAAACCTGAAGTGTTGTCTGAATTAAATCCGCCAAAAATTGATATTCCACTTCCTGCATGGGGCATCAGCCATCCGTTTCGGGTACAGATATTATTTTCGATTGTTAAATAATCGCAATCCCACATTTGAAAACCCGATTGGCCGCAGTCATGTGAATAACAATCTTTAATTGAAACATGATGATGACCTTGATTCGCACCTATTCCTGAACCATAGATTCCGGTGGTTAACAAATCAAACCCTTCTATTGCAATGTAATCGGCTTCAATTGTAATGCAGTTGGACGAAGTGGACCGTATTTTAGCCTGATGTTTATTAATGGCTTTCAAGGTTATCCAATAGTTTTCAGCTCCGTTGGTGGTAATTGTAACACTTTCGTTATAGGTTCCATCTGCCACCCATATTGTATCTCCGTCTATGACTTCGTTTACAGCATGTTGAATGGTTTTAAAAGCATCTGCTAAACCGGTTCCATTGTTGTTGTTGTTACCGGATGGACTCACAAAATATTCTGATGCAACACTTTGATTTGCAAATTGAACAGAAAGGATTACAAGAAGAGGGAAGATGATTAATTTACTCATAGCTTATTGATTGTAAGTGTTTTTTTTATTAAAATAATTACCCCTGTAATGTTCAAAAAAAAATAAAAACGGCACTTTTTACTTGTTACCGATCCATTTAAAAAATGTTACCTGCTGAAATTTTTTACCAATTATTTTCAAAAAAGCAGGGTCCACTTGATCAATGAACCCCGCTTTAATTGCTGTATATTTAACTTTACTATGAACAAATGATTTGTTCGAAATCTAATTATTGTCCATTACCCGAATCGAAATTTGTTTGATAGCTGATTCTGAATTGCCATGTACATCAACGTTCGTTGCGATCCAGGTTACAATATAGGTTGTATCGCCTGAAAGGCCTGCACTTTCATAGGTATATGAAAATTGACCTGTTTTTGTATTTACAACATTTCCTGTATTCTCGGGTCTCTCAATTAAGATTGATTCATACTCAATCTCTTCTCCATTTGCCAATGTGAAATCACGAACCCTTGTGTCAATTCCTTTAATTTCGGGTTCAGCAGGGTAGGCACTTTTCCTGTCTCCTGTCCATACGGTTAAAAACAATCCCTGGCCGGTGTTTTCAAAAACAACGGTTTCCCCAACTTTGATATTGTCAACATCAATTTCATTGAGTACCGGAGCATCCATAATTCTAAAGTCAGCAACCGGAGTGGCAATTTGATCTTCACAAGAAGCCATAAAAATTGAGGCAATTATGAAGAACGTGATTTTTATTGTTGAAATGTATTTCATAATAATCTTTTTTTAGGTTTCACTAAATATCTAACAATCAATAACCATCATTTTGGGATAATGCCCCTTTTGAATTTCGGATTTCGTTTAGCGGAATAGGCATAAATTCGTTTACACCAACTTCAAACGGATCCTCAACATTGTGTAACTCGTTTGTTGCATAAAAGTTTTTAAGCGTCTCTTTTGCATCGCCCCAACGGAGAAGATCCCAGTAACGGTTTCCTTCCATGGCAAGTTCTACACGCCGTTCGTGTTTTATCACGTTGAGCAGGTCTTCACCTGCAACTGAACCTGGAATTTGGGGTAGGGCATTCGGGTTATCTGAATCCCGGCGGGCCCTGTCGCGCACGGAATTTACCAGTTGAATTGCAGTAGCTGCATCACCATTGTAATAAGCTGCTTCAGCTGCAATTAAAATCACGTCTGCATAACGCAATAACCTGAGGTTGTTCGGGAAGTTTGAGAAGTTGCCCGGCATGTTTTCTTCGGGTGTATAAATCTTTTGGTTGCAATAACCGGTATAGTATTGGGTGAGCCCTTCGCCATTGGTCATGGTAACCGAAGCATCCCACCAGGCTGGTTCATTTTCAAACACAATGGTCCAATCCATCCTGGGGTCTTGCCAATCTGACGAATCAGCCGGGTTGCCTGTTTCGACCCATTCCCCGGTTTCATACGTTTTTGAACCGTTCTCATAAGCATCTACAAGATTTTGAGAGGGAAGGTCAAAGCCCCAACCGCCCATACTCCTCGAACGATAATAAATGGCAAAGGTGTTTCCATTGTTTCGCCCATGATAGGCATCTCCTGCAGACATGAAAAGTATTTCAAAAACCGATTCTTTCCCAAATTCACCTTCGGTATGGAAGATTTGGCTATAGTTTAATGACAGATCATACATGCCCGACTGGATGACTTCATTCGCGGCATCATAAGCTTCACCCCATTTTTCCTGAAGCCCTTCGAAACGCTCATCGCCCGGATAATTGTGGGCATAACTCGATTCGAAAAGCAGAACTTTTGATAATAAACCCAGGGCTGATCCTTTGTTGGCATGGCCATCGAATTGTGCCGCCCACGCTAATTTATCGGCCGCATAATACAAATCCTCTTCTATTTGTTGATAGATTTCGCTTAAAGGGTTACGTATAATGGTATAAAAACTTTCAGAACTCAATGTGTGAGTTATTAAGGGAACCGGCCCGAAAATTCTTGCTAAATGAAAGAAACAGTAAGAACGAATAAATTTTGCCTCGGCAATGTATTTATCTACCTCTTCCTGGGTTAGTTTGCCCAACGCGTTAGATGCATTCTCAATTACCAGGTTACTTCTGTATATGCCTTGGTATAAGCCGGTCCATGTGCTGTTTAACACGCCATTGTTAGCCGGGGATAAACACTCTGACATTAAAATCAATTCGGGTGCTTCTCCTATTCCGCCACCAACTTCTGCATCATCGGAATTGGCATCGCCAATCAGAAAATGGCCATGACAAAAGGTGGTTCCAATAATGTTTCCGTCATCCAGATCGGCTGCTTTAAAAACGGAGTAAGCAGCAGTAAGCGCCATATCCAAATCTTCTTTGTTTTGGTAAAAATTTTCGATGGTTAAAGAGGCATTATCCGGTGTCTCTAAGAAATCTTTACCACATCCTGTCATAATTAGCATGATCAGGCTTAAAATTCCTGTGTATTTTATAAATTTTGAATTCATTTTATTTCTTTTTTCAAGTTCTATGAACATTTGTTTAAAAATTGATATCCAAACCCAATAAAAAAGTTCTTGCAGCCGGGTAATTTCCACCGTCGTAACCAAGTTGGGTTCCTCCGTACCACCGGTTGCTGTATGAGATTTCCGGGTCGTAACCGCTGTATTTTGTAAAAGTGAACAGGTTTTGAGCGCTGACATATATCCTGCAATTGTTGATATTCAGTTTCTGGTTCAGTTTTTCGGGCAACGAATAACCCAGTTGTGCATTTTTAATGCGAAGGAATGATCCGTCTTCGACCCAGAAACTATTTGTGCTGCGATTCAGGTTGATGTCTTCAATGGTGGCTTTTGGTAAGCTTGCATCGGTATTATCGGGGCTCCAGCTATCAAGCATTTCTATTGTCATATTTCTCGACGGATCGGTTAATGCTGCTCTCATTGCATTGTAGATGTCGATTCCGGACACCCCTTGTATGAACATCGAAATATCAATTCCTTTATAGGTAGCCGACAGGTTAAAACCATAGGTAAAATCAGGCCAGGGTTTACCTATTATTGTATTGTCATTCGAATTGATCTTGCCATCATTGTTTATGTCTCTGAATTTCAGGTCCCCTGGTGTTGTTCTGGCATTTTGCATCGCATGTGCCCGAATTTCATCATAATTTTGGAAAATGCCATCTGCTTTATAACCATAAAAGGACATTACTGGAAAACCTACCTGGTTCCTGTTTGTGCCAAAATTTTGTGCATCAGAATCGCCCATGCTGATAATTTCATTCTTAACATGGGAAAGATTACCGGCGATTTGATAGCTAAAGTCACCTATTCTTTTTGTGTAAGAGAGCGATAACTCAAACCCCATGTTTTGAATGTCGCCCTGGTTGGAAACCGGGTCTTCAAATAATCCTACATAGCCCGGTACCGGCGATGTTAACAACATCCCTTTCGTGTTTTTAATAAAGAAATCGGTAGTAAGCTGGAATTGGTTCTTCCATAAATTCAAATCAATACCAATATTTTTCTGTACCGATTCTTCCCATCTGATATCCTTGTTGGCAAGACTTGGCGGGGCCATACCTCCATAGAAGGTTTCAACGCCATCTTTAACAAAGGTATAGCTATATTGTCCTTCACCACCGTCAACCTTTGCTGAGTATTTTTTACTGCCAATTTGATTATTACCGATGATTCCCCATCCGGCACGCAACTTTAATAATGAAAGGTTTTTGAAAGATTTCATGAATTCTTCGTTAGATAATTTCCATCCTAAAGAGAAAGAAGGAAAACTTCCCCAACGGTTGTTTGGGCCAAATTTACTGGAACCATCGTAACGCAAACTGGCAGTGATGAGGTATTTATCTTCAAAGCTGTAAATTGCTCGTCCCAGTACCGATTCCATGGCTTCTTTAACCTCTGTGCCATAAACAGTGGCCGTTGGATTTAACGATCCACTCAGGTATTGCATTTCGGGCGTATTGTTTATTGCCCCTACTTTATCGGCATCAATAATGCGGTAAGTGTAAGTGTAGGCAGAGAATCCCACAAGCGCGGTAAGGTCATGCCGTTTATTGAAATTCTTGTGAAAAGTCAATTGATTTTCAAATGATATATCATTATTTCTTTCCCAGCGTTCAAAATACTCCGCCTCGAGCCATTGGTCTGTCGGATGTTGCATAATGAATTTTGGATAGAAAGCCGTTGTGGTCCAAACAGCATTATGTAACCCAATCGAAGTTCGGAATTTGAGGTCATCGGTAATGCTGTATTCGCCAAAAATATTTCCAACCAAAGAATTGCTGTTTCTTTCGCCGGGACGGTTGCGGTATTCAATTGCGGCTAACGGGTTCAGTATATTAACAAAACCTGATTGGTATTTGTCGTAGCCGGCAGCCAATAAAGAATCGGTGGAATAAACCGGAACAGTTGGATCCATTTGAAGTGCATTGCCTAATGGCGAATTGCCAATAATGTTCTCCGGTTGACGGTTTATTTTGCTGATATTATAATTTACATTTGTGCCTACTTTTAATTTTTTTGAAACATGGGCATCAATACTGATTTTAAAAGAATATTTCTCGGCACCTGTTGTAATGATGATTCCCTCCTGGTTGTGATAGCCCATGCTAATCAGGAAATTTATATTGTCGCTTCCGCCCGAGAACGATAAGTAGTGATTTTTTATTGGTGCATTTTGTTTTATTATTTGAGACTGCCAGTCGGTGGTTATCAGTTTGTCATAATTCAAATATATTGAACCATCGCTCTGTGTCTCGGCGATTTTATCGTAAACATACGTGCCTGCCAGTTTATTCTTGTCGTTAATATAAGCTTCAATGTTTTTGGCTGCAAACTGCTGTGAATTCATCACTTCATAGGTTGATGCAAAATTCTGAATTCCGTAATACGTACTGTAGTTTACCTGCATTTCTTTTTTTGTGCCTCTTTTGGTGGTTATTAAAACAACTCCGTTTGCAGCAGCAGCACCATAAATTGCACAGGCCGATGCATCTTTTAGAATTTGAACATCTTCAATATCGGCTGGATTTAAAAAATTGGCGTCGCCTACAGGTAATCCGTCTACTACATAAAGGGGGTCGGCATTTCCTATAGTACCAACACCTCTGATACGAACCGTTAAGCTGGATCCGGGTGCACCGCTGTTGGATGCAATTTGAACCCCCGCTGCGCGACCCTGCATGGCCTGATCAATGTTTAGAACCGGGGTTTTTACAAGCTCCTCTCCTTTAATAGAAGTTACAGCTCCGGTTAAGTCGCTTTTCTTTTGAACGCCGTAGCCTATTACAACAAGTTCATCTATTTGACGGGTATCGGTTTTTAATTGAACATTGATCACTTGTTGATTTCCCACCTTTATTTCCTGTTTGATAAAACCAACATATGAAAAAATAAGCACAGATGATTCATCAGGTACTTCAATGGAATATTCTCCATTTAAATCAGTTATAACACCTTCGGATGTCCCTTTAACAACAACCGTTGCTCCAACCAACGTTTCATTTTCGCCGGTAACGGTTCCTGTTACTTGTATCTGGGACCATCCAGAAATGTTAATCAATAGAATAACAGCTAAAAGCATTAGCTGTATTAGAATTTTTCTTGATTGATTTTTCATAGTTTCCTTCGTTGTTTTACTATTATTATTGTGTGATTTTTTTTGTTTCTTACAGTAAGTTAAGTATGATTAGTGCAATTGCAATAATTACAAAAACCAATAACAGTTCCTGAAAAGACATTTTATATATTTTCTTTTTTGGTCTACTGTCTTGTTTCATATTTCATATTCTGAAATTAAATCCTTCAAACACAAAGTAACATCGTATGTTTCATTTTTTCGCTTTTGAATGTATCCAATAAAATCTTTTCGGTTACCTGCTTCAATTATTTGTTACATAACAATGCAAAAAATGTTACAGCGACAACAACTACGGTTGCACTTGCATTTATTGCCAGAATAAAGGTTGTAATTTCAATATTGGAATTTTCATCCTATTTCCGTTCTATTAAAAACTATTATTGTTAAATTAGCGAATTAAAACGAATTATATGGCTACCAACAAAAACGCGACCATCCGATACCAAAACCACGACCGGTGCTTCCGGAATCCAGGGAGGAAGTATTACATCAATGATTTGATTGAGGCTTGCAACGAAGCATTGCTGGATGTTGATCCCTTTTCTTCTGGAGTTAAAAAATGGCAAATCTTCGATGACATAAAATTTATGCGCGATTACCG
The DNA here is from genome assembly GCA_021740385.1 of Prolixibacteraceae bacterium. GTDB lineage: Bacteria > Bacteroidota > Bacteroidia > Bacteroidales > Prolixibacteraceae > DAIMEA01. The sequence goes on from JAIOZY010000074.1 coordinate 17,340, forward strand.
GGGTTTCAGCGCCCCAATCGAATTATTAAAAAGTAGGCTCTGCCTATACACAATTTGTAGGATTATTGGAGCGAAGTGAACTGTAATACTTTTCAAATTGGTAATCACCTATACTTGCCCGGTCACGATCGTCAACCCTTCGTAACAACACCAGGCACAAAAGCCTCCGCAAACCTTTATAAAACTCAAAAACCTCCCTGCTTTCGCAGAAAGGTTTTTGCTTTGTCGGGGTGAGAGGATTTGAACCTCCGACCCCACGCCCCCCAGACGCGTACTCTAACCAAGCTGAGCTACACCCCGAACTTATTAATATAGTTGAGAATTGCTTCTCTTTTTTTCCAATTTTTAAGCTTTTTTTCAAGCTTCATCGCTGCCGAGCGGGTTTCTACCTCAAGTTTACCAATGATTTTCCACGGCCT
>JAIOZY010000017.1 GCA_021740385.1 Prolixibacteraceae bacterium
TTAAAGCAACCAATTGCAATACAATCTTTTCGTCCCGCGGGACGCTGCCCGCATTTTTAACGGCCAGCTCGCCTATCTGTGTTACTTTCCTGCAAGTGAACTAGTAATCGCTTAAAAAGTGGTTTAAATAGCAGCATTTGAAATTGTATTAAAGGCAATAATGGCTTTGCTTTGGTTCTTCGTTGCCAGATAAGTTATATATGAGAAGAATTAATAAAATATTGAAATTTAATTTTGGGTCATGCATTGCACAAAACAGGAGAAATCAGGCAATTTTCCGCTCACGTTTAATTTCTTCGTAGGCTTCATTCACTTTCTGGAATTTATCTTTAGCCGCTTTTTGAAAATCTTCACCCAGGTAACTTACCTTGTCGGGGTGGAATTTCATCGCCATTTTCCGGTATGCTTTTTTAACTTCATCGTCGCTGGCCGAGGGTGAAATCTCAAGAATTTTGTAGGCCGAATGGGTGTCTTTGAAAAACATGGCTTTTATCGACTCATAATCAGCCGATTTAATGCCCATGCTCACACCAATGTGTGCAATCAGTTTTAGTTCATTCTCATGTATTTCTCCATCGGCTTTTGCAATGCCAAACAAAAAATGCATCAACTGCAACCTCGATGAGTAATCCATGTTATTGCGGATTTGAAAGCATACATCGGTTACCGGAATGTTTTGTTGCAGCAGGTCGTGCAATAGTTTAATGGCTTCGTTGGCCGATTGGGGCCCAAAATTCCGAACAAAAAAATCTTTAACGTAATTCAGTTCCGAACGGAGGGTTTTGCCATCGGCTTTCATAACAGCAGCTACCAATACCAGCAAACTAACGGCATACCCGCCGCTGGTTGTAGCCCTTCTTCCGGTGGTGCCGTAAGGATGATCACCGGTAAATGTTTTTTTTCTATTGTCGGTCCTCGCATCAAAAGCCGAACCAATTACAAAACCAATGATTGCACCAATTGGGCCGCCGGCGAAAACACCGAGGCCGGCACCAATCCATTTACCAAATTTTGCCATTTTATATCAATGAATTATGAATGTTAATAATTTGCGGTAATATCATTTCTTTATCGCTGTTTACAATTATATAGTCCGATTGTTTAATTTTTTCCTCTTCCGGTAATTGGTTCTTCATTCGTTCCATCACTTTTTCCCTTGCAACATTATCGCGCTTCATAACCCTTGTTACCCTTAAATCAAAGGGGGCCGTAACGGTTACAATTTTATCGAACATTCCCGTAATTTCGCTTTCAAAAACAATGGCCGATTCCTGGATTACATAAGGTGCTTGCTGGTTTTGAGCCCAGTTTTGAAAGTTTTTTCTCACAACGGGGTGAACAATGCTGTTCAGTTTTGCAAGCGCAATTTGGTTGTTGAAAACCATTTCAGCCAGTTTTTTTCGGTTAACGGCGCCATTGGGCAGGTAAATGTCGTTACCGAAAAGGGAAACAAGTTTTTGCTTAATGCCCCGATCCGAATCGAGCAGTTTTTTTCCTTCAAAATCGGCATTAAAAACAGGTATACCCATTTTTTTGAAAATTTCGCAAACGAACGTTTTTCCAGCGCCAATACCCCCGGTAACCGCAACTTTAGTTATCATTTTTTGCTTCAATAAAATATTCAACTTCAGTAGGGTAGACGGTCATGTTTTTTATGTAGGGCGGTGTGCTTACAATTTTTACGGGTAACAGGTTTGCCATGCTGTCGGTGTTGCCATAATCAACCGAAACAATAAAGCTTGAATTGCTGATGTTTTGATAATGGTGTATCGATACAAGGCAACTAACGTTTACTTTACCCGGAAAGGTGACCAGGTTTACCGAGTCGGGGACATTGAATTTTGAAATGGCCACTTTTTCGTTGTATTCGGTGTATTGCGAAACGGGTATTACCATTTGAACTTTTTTCCTGTCGAATTCAACTTTTTCGATGGGTTTTAGTGAAATGTTTTTTTTGATATCGGCATTCAGCTTCCTGAATTTTTTATAGCTCGTTGTAACTGTTTTCAGTGTATCTATAATTGATTTTGGGCCCCTTGCGGTTGCCTTTTCCGGAATAAAGGTAATCGAATCGTACAAAAAATACTGGTTGTCGAATGTTAAGGCGACATTTGGCAATATATCTACCTCTTTTTCAGCCAATTCATCAAATCTGAATGTAAGTGTATCGGGTAAAATGTCAATTATTTCCACATCCGAACTAACCTGATCGGACAAGCGTGAAATGTATTGAGCGGTTATCATTCGAAATGTTGTAGTTCTGTTTTCCTCAATAGCATTGTTTGTAAGCGCATTAATATTGAAGTCAATGGGATTTACCGAAATACGGAATTTATGCCTTAAAAGGGTAAAACCGTTAGCCTTGATGGTTGATTTCAAGTGGGAGGGAGGTGCATCAATCATCACTTTGTTTTTGGGCAGGTTAGTGTATCGAACAGGTATCGACACCGTGGTTTCGTAAGTGTCACCCAGCGAACTAACCAGCCATAAAATGGTGGAAATAGTCAGGCAAATGAGAAAGATGAACGGGCGGTTGTTCTCTTTTAAATTTGTGTTTTTCAACCAATGCTTTATTTTCCCGAGAATATTCAAGGCTTTACCGTTTTATTTTTAAAACGTAAAGTTAATAATTTGCGCGAACCGGTTTAAACAAAAAAAGAAGGGAGCCCCTTCTTTTTCTATTTTTATCTTTGCGCTTGTTGCATGTCTCCCGGGTCTTTTAATACACTTGCCTTATCAACTGTTAGTTTTGTGTTTTCGTCAACTTGTAAAACAACAATGTTTTCATTAATGTTGGCTACTTTACCGTAAATGCCTCCGGAAGTAACAACTTTATCGCCTTTTTTAAGGCTTTCGCGAAACTTGCGAAGTTCTTTTTGCTTCTTTGCCTGTGGCCTGATCATAAATAACCAGAATATCACCAATATGGCAAGCAGGGGCAAAAACATTCCCAGCGGGCTGCCCTGGCCTTCTTCACCAGTAGGCTGGGTCATTAACAAATAGTTTAATAGTTGCATATTACTTTAATTTTTAAATGTTTCGTTTATAAATATTTTCCAATAAGGGTTTTATGATTTTTGAACCCATTATTTTTTTTCATTTTCACAAACATCAAAAGTATGCATTTATTGTATAACAACAAATTTTAAAACAACGATGCATACAATTGTTAATATGAAGTTATTCATTGAACTGTGGTCAGTTTTCACCAATTAGTCCCCGACCTGCTTTTGTTACTTTTCCTTCTTCTTTAAGTTTCTTGAGGATTTTATCGAGTATACCGTTTATAAAAGTTCGGCTTTTGGCTGTGCTGTAATACCTTGCCAGGTCGATGTATTCATTAAGTGACACTTTTGTGGGTATCGACGGAAAATTGATAAATTCACACAAGGCCATTTCCATTATAAGTACATCGATAAAGGCCACCCGGTCGATATCCCAGTTCCTCAGATGGTTTTTGATAATTTCACGGTGTTCTTCCGAATCGAGGATCGATTTGCGGAAAAGCTTTTTCGTGAAGTCAATATCTTCTTCGTCTTTAAAGAGGGGCATCAGGCTTTTTTCGGGCGATGTTGAATATTTGAATTTTTTAAGTGTCTTAATAATCATACTGATAACAAATTCGACATCATCGTTCCAGAAAATACTCTGTTCTTCAAGAATTTGATACAGTTCTTCCGAGGGGGCTAAAACGTCGGCATAAAAGAATTCAACAATTGCCCGGTGTGCATCGAACGAAAAGTTTTTGCTTTCCATGTACCGCACGTATTCCTCGGTTCCGGCAAGCTTGGTAAACATCCTTTTTATGAATTCGGGGTGGTTTACCCACGTTAATTTGTTTTTTTCGATGTATTTGTTTAATTGTTCATTTTCAGATACTTTAAGTATTAATTCGTTTTCAACGAATTTTAAATTCGGATTCAGGTCGCTTTCCGTAGGTATCTGTTTTTGCTTGTTCTGTTCAATTTTATTCAAGGCATGTTGCTGTACTTCTACCAGTAAAAGAAGTAGCAGGTGGTACAGGTCATACGATTTGTTAATGGAAAAGAAAAGTTCCTTTTCAGCAAGGTTAATTGACTGATTTGGAGAAGAGTGGAATGCATACAACGATTGCATTACCTTAATCCTTATTATGCGTCGACTGATCATTTAAAGAACTGTTGTGTTGTTTTGGTGGTAAATGTAACGCTTTTTATTTAACCAGAAAATCCCTGAATTTTCAAAATATCAATGTTAACATTTTTTTATCCATGTGTCTTTTCCTGAAAAGTAAGGTGCGGCAGGGGTTATTGTTACATTTTTATTCTTTTTTATCAATATCACCAATCTCATCACACTGTTCAACCCATTCTCCTTGTCCGCCGTAGCTTCAGCGGAGGCGGACTCATCATCCTTGTCCACCGTAGCTTCAGCGAAGGCGGAATCATCATCATCATCCAGCTCATCCCAGTTATACTGCATTTTGGGCGGGCCATACTGGTAATAGAAAGCCGAAAGGATAGTGCCTGATGCAGCTCCCATTAAATGCCCTTCCCACGATATACGGGGTTCAATGGGGAACAAGCCCCAGATAAAGCTGCCGTATAAAAAAGTAACGATTAGCGAGATGGTTAAAAGGCGGATATCGCGCCTAAACAAACCCGAAAAAAACAGAAATGCAGCCAGGCCGTAAATGACACCGCTGGCCCCAATGTGCCATACTTCGCGGCCACCAACCCAAAGCAGCAGCCCCGATAAAAAATAATTCATCAGGAAAACTTTCAGGGCAACCCTCCGGTAGAAATAGAAGAGGGCAGTGGCCAGTACAATAAACGATGTGGAATTTCCGGTTAAATGGGCAAAATCGCCGTGTATTAATGGTGAGGTAAGGATACCAATCAAACCTTTAATGTGGCGGGGATAAACGCCTAAATGCACCAGGTTGATGTCGAGAAAAACCTCCGATAATTTAAACAACCAAATGATGATCAGGAAAATTAACGGGATTACCAGGCTGTAACGGAAAATCTTTTTTTCAATCTTGCCGGAACGATCAGTGGGCGGTTGCGGATAATATTTGAATGTGAGTTTAGCCATTTAAAAGCTCTTCTAACTTTTTGCAAAACAGAACAATATCTTCTTCACGTGTATCGAATGAAGTCATCCAGCGCACTTCATGGTTGTTTTCGTCCCAGGGGTAAAAAAAGTAGGCCTGCTGAAGTTGATCCCTGATTTCATCGTCGAGTATTGCAAAAACCCCGTTGGCTTCTACCTTTTGGGTTATTTTTATGCCCCGTTTTTCAACTTCTTGTGCCAAAAATGCGGCCATGTTGTTTGCATGCAAAGCATTTTTTTTCCACAAGTCGTTTTCAAAATAGGCCAGGAACTGTGCTGAAACAAAACGCATTTTTGAAAAAAGTTGTGCCGCTTGTTTCCTGAAATATTTCGCATTGACCGAAAGTTGTTTGTTTAAAAAAACCACGGCTTCGCCCATCATCATGCCGTTTTTAGTGCCTCCAAACGAAAGGGCGTCAATGCCAACATCACGGGAAATTTCGCGAAACGATAAGTTTAGGCTTACAGCAGCATTGGCAATACGGGCGCCATCCATGTGCACGTACATGTTATGGTCATGTGCCAGTTTCGTTAGTGCAGACAATTCGTCGGGTTTATATATTGTACCCATTTCGGTAGCCTGTGAAATAGACAATATACCGGGCTGGGAATGGTGCTCAAAACCGAAACCGTGCAAATGCGGTTTTACCAATTCCGGGGTAAGCTTGCCGTCGGGTGTATCGATACCGATTATTTTCGATCCGGATATTTTTTCGGGTGCCCCGCATTCGTCAACGTTTATGTGCGCCGTAGCCGGGCATAAAACCGAGTGGAAGGAACGCGCCAGGGTGTTTATTGATAAAACATTAGCACCTGTGCCGTTAAAGCAGAAATAAACATCGGTATCGTTTCCAAAAAGATCCCTGAATTTTTCAGTGGCCTGTTCGGTGTAAATATCACCGCCATACCCGGTTGTGTGGCCGCTGTTGGCTTTCTCTATGGCTTTAAGTATTTCAGGGTGTATCCCTGAATTATTATCGCTTGCAAATCCTCGTTTGTTCATACCCCGATTTTTTTATTTTCAAAGATAAATAAATGTATCAGGGTTGAAAAGAAAGCCTCCGTAAGCTGATATTATTCCGTTTTGTTTGTAATCCAGTTTACAATTTTTTCATCAAAGGGCTTCACTTTTGGTGAAACGTAACCGGCAATTTCACCGTTTTCATTTACCATGTATTTCTGAAAATTCCAGCTAACCGAAGAGTTTGTCGATTCGGTAAGCCATTTGTACAAAGGATGCATATCGTTTCCTTTAACCGATATTTTGGCCATCATGGGAAATGTCACCCCGTAATTAATTTGGCAAAACTCGGCAATGTCATCATTACTGCCGGGTTCCTGGTTTAAGAAATTATTGGCCGGAAAACCAATAATAACAAAATTACTGTCCTTATAGGTTTTGTAAAGTTTTTCAAGGTCTTCGTACTGAGGTGTCAAACCACATTTTGATGCTGTATTCACAACCAGCACTTTTTTACCCTGAAACCGGTTTAATGAAAATTCGTTTCCGGAGATATCCGTAACGGTAAAATCATGCAGCGTTTTTTCGTTTTGTGCCACTGCTGTTAAAGCCAAAAGCAAAATAATGATACTTAGATATGTTTTCACAATAATAAATTTTTAAAGTTATTGAAATAACAAGTAGTAGGGGAATAAGTTTTCGTCAAAAAACAATTTCTGAAATTTTCTTTACCGGTATGTTGAAAAAATGGGATACTTTCATTCGTTTTATTCGGTATACAATATCTATATTTGGATTCATAAAAATGTTTTTCGATGAAAGATTTTGTTGTATCGGCCCGAAAATACAGGCCTTCAACCTTTAAGTCGGTTGTTGGGCAGCATTCCATTACGGCAACGCTGAAGAATGCCATTAAGAACAACCAAATAGCACATGCTTATCTCTTTTGTGGTCCACGGGGAGTAGGAAAAACCACCTGCGCACGTATTTTTGCCAAAACAATAAATTGCAATAATGTAGCATCCGATTTTGAACCCTGCAACGAATGTGAATCGTGTTTGGCCTTTAACGAAAACAGGTCGTACAACATTCATGAACTCGATGCTGCATCGAACAACTCGGTTGACGATATCCGCACGTTAATTGATCAGGTGCGGGTTCCCCCGCAATTGGGAACCTACAGCGTTTATATTATTGACGAGGTACACATGCTTTCTTCGCAGGCATTTAATGCATTTTTAAAAACACTGGAAGAACCACCAAAACACGCGTTGTTCATTCTGGCCACCACCGAAAAACATAAAATAATTCCCACAATTTTATCGCGTTGCCAGATTTTTGATTTCAACCGCATTAACAATTCCGATATTGCCGGCTACCTGAAATATGTTGCAGAAAAAGAAGGGGTTGATATTGAAGAAACCGGCATTAACGTAATTGCCCAAAAAGCCGATGGTGCCATGCGTGATGCCCTTTCGATATTTGACCAGATTGTAAGTTTTTCGGGTAAAAAAATCACCTATCAGGATGTAATTGAAAACCTGAATGTGCTTGATTATGAGTATTATTTCAAAATAACCGATAGTTTTCTGAAAGGTGAAATCCCCGAAGCATTGACACTTTTTAATGATATCATCGAAAACGGATTCGATGGGCATCATTTTATTAACGGACTGAGCACACACTTTCGGGACCTGTTGGTTTGTAAAGACCCCAAAACGGTTCAATTGCTGCAGGTAGGTGCCGAAATTCAGGAAAAATACGCGGTTCAGGCAAAGTCGTGCGATCACACCTTTTTAATCAGGGGGATTGATATTGCTTCGGAATGTGACCTGAATTATAAAACCAGTCAAAATAAACGTCTTCTGGTTGAGTTGAGCCTGATAAAAATTGCACAGTTGGCTGAAAAAAAAAAGCCGGTGACGAATGGGACATAAACACAATTACCTTAGCCCCCATTTTTAGTGATCCCCCAAAAACAACCACGCAAACCAGCCCGCAAAAAAAAGGCGAAACCCCAAAGGGTGATAGTCGCCCGCATACTCCTTCAGCCATCAAACGAAAAAGTTCCGAAATAGGTACACCCTCCATTTCGCAGGCACTTCAGGGTAATTTTAAAGAAGAAGATGATGATGAGACAAAAGTAACGGTGCCGGAAAAGTACGCGCAAACTACCCGCGAAAGTAACCATCATTTTACCGATGATGAACTGAAGCAGGTATGGGCCGAATTTGCAAAACGCTATTCCGATCAGTTACACTTGCACGATGCCCTGTCGGTACCCCCTCAATTGCTCGACAATTATGTGGTAAAAATGAATGTGACTAATTCGGTGCAGCTCGACCGTGTAAAATTGCTCAAACCCGAATTGATCGGTTTTTTGAGAACAGAGCTTAAAAATTCACAGATTGATGTTAAAATCGTGATGAATAAAAACCTTCAGCAAAAAAAATTGTTAACAGATGAACAGAAGCTTCAGGCCATGATGAAAAAAAATCCGGCTTTAAAGAAAATGAAGCAAATGTTTAACCTTGATTTTTAGAATTTTGTATGCATATTTAATCAGTAGTGTCCGGTAAAAAATACAACAATTGGGCTAAAGCCCCCGTCATTAGGGGTTTTCAATAGCCCCGGGCTTGCGCCACCGCTAAAGCTTTAGGCGGCACGCGGTAAGCCCGGGGTTACTGAATCGCATCTATGAAAAGGGGCTTTAGCCCAACATGATAATCAGGATGTTAGCTCATTCATCTTAGTCGATTACTATGTTTTAAAATTTTTACCGGACAACAATGATATTTAATCATTATTGTTAACTTTTAAAAATATAATCAGTATGTTAAAAGAAAAAATTGAAAAAGCGCTAAACGAACAAATCAATAAAGAGTTGTATTCAGCATATCTTTATTTGTCGATGAGTGCTTATGCCGAAACGCTGGGAATGCCCGGCACCGCTAACTGGATGAAAATTCAGGCACAGGAAGAACTTTCCCATGCCAATAAATTTTTCGATTACGTGCATGAGCGGGACGGGAAAGTGACCCTGATGCCCATTGATGCTGTACCGAATGAATTTGGCAGTGTTAAGCAGATGTTTGATAAGGTATTGGAGCATGAACAGTATATTACTGCTTCAATAAACAACCTGGTTGATATTGCCATTGAAATAAACGATCACGCATCGCGAAGCATGTTAATGTGGTTTGTTGATGAACAGGTTGAAGAGGAAGCTTCGGCCCAGGCAATTATCGACCAGCTAAACATGGTTGAAGGTAAAGGGCATGGCTTGTTTATGATTGATAAAGAATTGGGCTCGCGAACGTTCACCGATCCCACACAGGAAGCATAATTTTGCTTTTCACGGGCGGACTGTTTTTCAGTACCGCCTTTTATTTTTTTTTATGGCTAAACGTTTGTTTTTTGCACTTTTAGTAATTATTCTCCCTGTTTTAAAAATCCACGGCCAGTATTTTAACAACGGGCAGGACAGGGCTTCAATAAAATGGAAACGTATAAAATCGTTGCATTTTGAAGTGATATTTCCCGAAGGCTTTGAAAAACAAGGGGAACACGTAACTAATTTGCTTGAAAAGTCGTATGATTTTACAACATTCTCGCTAAACCATCACCCCAAAAAAATATCAATTGTCCTTCATACCGAGACGGTTAAATCGAATGCTTTTTTAGGATGGGCACCCAGCCGTATCGAGATGTATACTACACCGCATCAGGGCATATACAGTCAGGATTGGCTTGAACAACTGGTTCTGCACGAATACCGGCACATGGTTCAGTTAGGAAAGCTCGAAAGCGAAATGCCCAAAATACTGCGTTTTTTGTTTGGCGAACAGGCTGCAGCGCTGCTCACGGCTGCATATTTACCATTTTGGTTTCTCGAAGGCGATGCCATATCGGCCGAAACAGCACTCAGTACAAGCGGCAGGGGGCGACAACCGGAGTTTTTTCGCGAAATGAGGGCGCAGCTTGTCGATAAAGGCAGGTACACTTACGATAAGGCCTACCTGGGATCGTACAAAGATCATGTTGCCGATTATTACCACCTGGGATACCTGATGGTTGGCGGAACCCGTAAGATTTTCAACAAGCTGGTCTGGGATTCGGTTGTTCACAATGTGGCCAAAAAGCCCTTGTCGTTTACCGCTTTCGATAAAGGAATTAAAAACGCCACCGGCTTGAACAAAACGGCTTTGTACGATACCGTTATGGGCTATTTTTCTGATAAATGGATTGAAGCCGACCGGTTAATCGATCCAACTCCCGGCGCAAAAATTTCGCCCCATAATGCGCGATATACAAATTACAAACATGTAGCCGTGTTGGAAAACGGGTCTGTTTTTGCCGAAAAAACTTCATTGTCCGACATTAACCGCTTTGTGCTTATCGATTTAACAAAAGACGAAAAAATCTTTTTTACTCCGGGATACCCACTCCGAGAATCGGTATCGGTGAATAAAAATACCGTTATTTGGAGTGAGCGGTTACCCGGAAAACGCTGGGAACATGCCGATAATACATTGATTTGTATTCTTGATACCGATACCCGTAAACGGGAAAAACATGTTTTCAAATCGAAAATGTTTGCACCGGTGCTTTCACCTCAAAACGATCAGTTTATGGTGGTAGAAAGTGATCGGAATTACCGGTTTTTTATTACGGTGTTATCAACAGCAAACGGTGACGTGATAAAAAGAATACAACTTCCCGGTAATGATTATTTTATAACCCCTTCGTGGAGCGAAAATGGATCTGAAATTTATACCGTTGTGTTGGGCAATAACCGTAAGGGGATTGTTAAAATTGATATTGATACCGAAAAGATTGACACAATTGTACCTTTTGGACACCATGAAATTAAAAATCCCAGGGAACATAACGGTTTTGTTTACTTTATAGGGGGTTTTACCGGTACCGATCAAATATATGCTGTAAATCTAAAAAATCGCGAATTGTTTAAAGTGATTGAATCGCGTTTTGGCGTATCGCACTTCGATTTTGGAAATAGTGGAACCATTGTTTATACCGATTATACAGCTAATGGTTACCGCATTTTGGAATACGGGCTCGACATTTCTGATTTCGAACGGGTTCGTATAGAAGGAATCCGGAAGGTTTATCCAGTAGCTGAGGCCCTGGTAAAACAGGAAAAAGGGCGTGTCGATTTTTCAGCAGTGGCAGATGAAATAACTTACAAAGCTGAGAATTATCCTAAGGCATTGAACCTTTTTAATTTTCACAGTTGGGCGCCACTCGCCATCGATCCATATAATTATTCAGTGTACCCCGGAATTTCGTTAATGAGTCAGAATATGCTCGGAACAGCCGAAACTATTTTGGGGTATCGATATATCTGGGAAAAAGATAAGGGTGAGCTTTTTGCCAATTACAAATTCATGGGTTGGTATCCCGTGATTGAAGCGGAGGTAAATTACGGTAAATCAAAATCGACTTATCTTGCAATAACACAATACATAAATGAAGACAGGGAAGTTGTGGATGCCGATACCGTTAAACGGGATTATTCCTGGCATGAAACAAATTTCACCTTAAACGCCCATATACCATTCAATTTTAGTAGCGGCAAGTTTTATCGCGGCTTTTATCCCCTGGTTAATTACCAGTTATCGAACGCTTCAAATCCCCATAATGCCCCCAAAGAATTCCCGGTTGGGTTCTACCACATTGTTGAAGCGGGCTTTCGGGCATATACCATTATGCATGCATCAAAACAAGATATGCTTCCAAATTTTGGTTTGATTCTCGATGCCCGTTACGGCATGTCATTGCCCGGCATTGCTCATTTTGGGAACATACGTTCCCTGTCGGGTACAATTTATTTGCCGGGAATATCGGGAAATCATGGGTTAAAACTTTACAGTGGTTACCAATCAAAAGAGCGGGCCGATTTTTCATTTTCCGATAAAATACGCTTTGCACGTGGGCATTCGGGTAATTTGAATGACCAGATGTTTACATTCACCTCCGATTACATGTTCCCGCTTTTTTACCCCGATATGAACCTGGGGCGATGGGTATATTTTAAACGCTTTAAATTATCAATGTTCTACGACTTTTCTTATCTGAGCGGGATAATCAGCAACAACGGTTCTTTTACTGCATACAATTATTCGCTTCAATCGGCCGGGTTTGAATTTACATCCGATTTACATTTTCTTCGTTTTATTGCTCCCATCGAAATTGGTTTTCGAACCGCTTACCTCTTTAATAATGAAATAAATTTTGACTTCATATTCTCTGTTGATTTTAACTTGTGAATTAATAAATAGCCATAATATTCAGATAACATATTGATTTACAAAAATTAGTATCCATTTTAAGCTAAAGTTAACCCCGTGAGATTTTAATTTTTTGATTTATCGTAGGGAGATGAATCAAATACACTGCGTATCGCGAAAAAAAACATTGAAATGATAATATAACGTTGTTTTCCGTTTTCGCTTCATTACACACACGAAATATGGAAGCATAATTATTGCCGGCATTTTTTTCGTGATGGGCAAGGGGAGAAGATCAGATTGAGCAAGAAAAAAGAAATGACAAATACAGCGGCTGTATTTTACAATTGTACACACAAATACGTGTTTACATAAATAAAACATTCGGACTATAATGCTCACATTACCAGTTGTTTTGAATTGCCGACATTAATCCATGATTTAATCGGCGATTTACATTTGTACGCAATTTCTCAAAATCAGATAGAAATAGGCATGATTTTATTTTATATTATACTGTTATCCAGCTCTGTAATGTTCATAGCTTAATGTTATGCTTTAATATTGTAGGTTTACAAACAGTACTTATTCAATTTTCTGGCACGATAAGATCAGTATTTGGGTTACAATTGTAGGTTTCACGAAAAAATAAATGTAAATACCTCGATTACCCATTATATTATTGTTGTCAATTATTGTTGTGAGGAGTTAAAAATGTAATATATTTGTAAGGATATATTTAATAAATACAGACAATGAGGGATCGTATAATAAAAATAATGGAAGCCGAAAAGCTTACGGCATCTAAATTTGCTGACACAATTGGTGTTAAACGGTCAAATATTTCACATTTGTTAAACGGTCGGAACCAGCCAAGTTATGCATTCATTCAGAAAGTACTCGAGGTCTTTACAAATGTTAATTCGCGATGGTTGATAACCGGCCAGGGTAAAATGTATGAAAAACCGATAGTAGCGGAAGTACCGAAAAAACAGCCAGATGATTTGTTTTCAGAAACAAAAACAGATAATTTGCATAAAACTATTGAAAATGAGAATGTTGAAAAAGAAGAAGATACTGTGAATAATGATTTGACTGCACCAACAAAACCGGATAAACCTGGGCCCCCTGAAAAACTTGCAACCAATAATGAGATTGAAAAAGAGGAAAATGAAGCAGAAAAAGACGAAGATATTAAAGCGATGAATAGAGAGGCAGTTGGTGAAAGCAAAAAGAAAAGCATTGCCAAGGTGTTAATATTTTATGAAAACGATACCTTTAAAGAATATAACCCGGCTGAATAAATATTGTATATTTGCGCAGAAAATAAAATTCTGCGATGAAGAAAACAGTTTGTGATTTAACCGTAACATCTAATATTCAGCTAAATCACGACAATTATTTACTCCGGTTGCATGCGGATAAAAAGCTGGGGAAAATAATTCCGGGACAGTTTGTCAACATACTTGTACCCGGTTCTCCCGGCACTTTCCTGCGCAGGCCTTTTTCTGTTTTTGATGTCAATTATGATGAAAACACCCTGTCTGTTTTAGTAAAAACAGTAGGAGGCGGTACACATAAACTATCACTATTAGAGATAAATCAGCGTGTTAATGCCATTTTTCCACTTGGAAACGGTTTTTCACTTCCTCAAAAACAAGAAAAAATATTACTTGTTGGAGGTGGCGTGGGTATTGCTCCCATGATGATTATGGCAAAGGAATCGAAAGAAATTGGTGCTGACGTACATATATTACTGGGGGCACAATCCAGGCGTGACCACATTTTAATCGATCAGTTTTCAGAATTGGGTTCTGTTTATATAACAACCGATGACGGATCGCTGGGGACAAAAGGTTTTGTTACACACCACCCGGTGTTAAATAACAACGAAGGTTTTAACCGGGTATATTGCTGCGGCCCTGATCCCATGATGAAAGCGGTTGCTAAAATATCGAAAAGTCACGGCACTGAATGCGAAGTATCGCTCGAAAATACCATGGCTTGCGGTTTTGGCGTGTGTTTGTGCTGCGTTACAAAGACAAAGAGCGGTAATAAGTGTGTTTGTACCGAAGGCCCTGTTTTTAATGTAAAAGACCTGTCATGGCAGATTTAAAAGTTAAAATACACAACCTTGAACTGAAAAATCCGGTTATGACCGCTTCCGGTACGTTTGGTAACGGGACCGAGTTCGACGATTTTATTGATGTAAATCAGCTTGGTGCCATACTATGTAAAGGCACAACCCTGCACAACCGAGAGGGGAATGACTACCCGCGTATGGCTGAAACACCATCGGGTATGCTGAATGCAGTGGGATTGCAAAACAAAGGGGTTGATTATTTCATTGAACATATTTATCCTGAAATATCAAAATATTCCACCCATGTTATTATAAATGTTAATGGCTCTTCAATAGAGGAGTATGTTTCATTAGCTGAGCGTATAAATGAATTAGAAAATATACCAGCAATTGAGCTTAATATTTCGTGTCCCAACGTGAAAGAGGGCGGTATGGCCTTTGGTACAAACCTTAAAATGGCCGAACAGGTAACCCGTGAAGTACGAAAGGCATACAATAAAACCCTTATTGTAAAGCTTTCACCCAATGTAACATGTATATCCGATATAGCACGGGCTGTTGAAGCACAGGGAGCCGACAGTATATCACTAATTAATACTTTTTTGGGTATGGCCATTAATATTGAAACGCAACGTCCCGTACTCTCAACGATAACCGGAGGGCTTTCCGGGCCGGCAATAAAGCCCATTGCCCTCAGAATGGTATGGCAGGTTGCCCAGGCTGTTAAAGTGCCCGTAATCGGGATGGGAGGGATTATGAATGCAGCTGATGCTATCGAGTTCTTCCTGGCAGGCGCAACGGCGGTTCAAATTGGTACAGCCAACTTTATTGATCCAACTGTAACACTTAAAATAATTGAAGGAATTAACAGTTACTTAGATAAATACAATATCAGTTCAATAAACGATATTGTTGGCAAGTTACAAATGTAAAACAATAGACATTACAAATGTAAACATGCGAAAGAGCCAATTTAAATATCTTTTTCTTGTACTTTTCGTTTTAATGTGTTTTACACCGGGATACGATCAGGCCGAATCGAATGAAAAGGGAATTTCTGCCCGGTTGATGGAACCCGTTAACAAGCGATTGGACAACAGCAGTCAGCATTTTGAATATTCCCCTTACATAGACCGGCAGATTACGCGTTTTATGGAGAGGGCGGCACTGAAAGGTGTTTCAATTGCCACTACAAAAAACGAAAAACTTGTTTATGCACGGGCGTTTGGTTATGCCAATGAAGAAGAACAGGTTGAATGTGAACCGGAACACCTTTTCCGTATTGCAAGCGTATCGAAGCTGATAACAGCCATTGGTATAATGAAGCTGGTTGAAGAGGGAAAGATGGATTTGTACGACCCTGTTTTTGGAGAAAAGGGGTACTTTAACGAACCGGAATACCTCGATATTAAAGATCCGAATCTCAAAAAAATCAACATTTTACATTTGTTAAATCACACTTCGGGGTGGACACAGTGGTATGGCGATCCAATGTTTAACCCCCTTGTTATTGCCTCAAAAGTTGGCGACGAACCCCCGGCTACACTCGATAGTTATTTGAAATTTGTAATATCGCGCAGGTTGCATTATCCACCGGGAACCGCTTATAATTACTCGAATATGGCCTATATGTTTTTGGGGGCGATAATTGAAAAAGTTACGGGCATGAAATATGCGGATTATATCCGGTATAAAATATTATATCCCAACGGAATATATGACATGCACCTGGCCGGTAATTTTTATCATGAACGGAAGCCAAATGAAGTAAAATATTATGAACCCGATGGAGCCATACGGGTGCGTTCATATCTTGGAAACGCGAAACAGGTGCCAAAATCGTACGGTGGGAACGATATCAGGCTGCTTGGTGCGGCCGGCGGGTGGATTGCATCAGCAACCGAACTCGCACGTTTTGTTGCTCTTATCGACGGGTTTAATGATGTACCCGATATTTTATCCTCTGAAAGCATTGCATTAATGACAGGAAAGCTCGGAAACCCGCTTGGCTGGAAAGAGACAAACGGGGGCTACTGGATGCGAACAGGTAGTTTTGCCGGAACAGCTGCCATGCTTTACCGTAAACCCGATGGCATGACCTGGGTATTTTTATCAAATACGAGCAACTGGAAGGGGCCTGATTTTTCGGACGATATTAAGTATGTGATGAACAGGATTTTGAGAAGGGTTCACCATTGGCCGGAAAAGGATCTTTTCAATTATTACAATACCGAAACCCTGAGTTATCGCCCCGGGTTTATGAAGGTTGATGACTTTCCTTAAAAAACTTTAATATATTTATTCAAACATCAAAAATGGATTTTGTGAAAAGGACTGAATTTACTTTTTTTCTTGTTTCCATTGCAACCATCCTGTTTTCTGTTACCGGCTTTGAAAGACAAGCAGGAGAAATTACCGTACAGCAACTCAGTATTGAAAAAACATCACAGATTATTAATATTGATGATTCGCTTGTAATGCCTGTTTTATACGACACCATCATTGTTGACAGGTTTATACCTATATCGGAACAAAAACAACAGTTTATAAACCAGGTATTACCCGCCATTTTGATTGTAAAAGATAAAATGGAATGGAAATACAACGCGATACAAAAAATATTGAAAAAACGGGAAGATGGAAAGCAGTTAAGAAAGACCGAAACGCGCTATATCGACAGCTTAATGAATGTGTTTAAGGCATCTTCGCACGAAAATTTGCTGATACGTTTAAAACCGCATCAAACAAGCCTTGTGTTAGCCCAGGCCGCAGTAGAGTCGGGGTGGGGCAGGTCGCGCTTTGCCATTGAAGGAAATAACCTTTTTGGTGTTTGGACAGGTGCCGGAGATGCCAACAAACTGAAAGCAAAAATGAATAGGGGAAACCGGAATGTTTTTGTAAAACGATACAACTCGTTTGCCGAATCGATTGAACATTATTTTCTCACCATTGGCCGTCATCGGGCTTACCGAAAATTCAGGATGAAAAGATTTAAAGAACCCCATGTATACCAATTAATTGATGAATTATACAGTTATTCCGAAAAGGGTGAAGCGTATACCCGGCTTTTAAAACACATCATTAAATGGAATGAACTTGAAAAATACGATAATTACCGAATTGCCCCTGAATATATCACTCCCCCAAAAGACAAACTGGTTTTAAAGTATCCAATATTCTGTGATAAAAAAATCAGGCCATAACAACCTGATTTAGAATGAGCGGGAAACCAGCCGGGTGGCGGACAGGCGACCCTCAGCTTGGGATCCGCCGGCTGGCGAACTACCCCTGAGCATGGACGAACCGGAAAATTAATTAACATCAGATTTATTAACATCAGATAGATTAAAAATTATTGACATAAAAAAAGTCAGACTACAAAGCCTGACCTACTTCGAGCGGGAAATCAGCCGGAAGGCGGACAGGCGGGATTCGGACCCGCGACCCTCAGCTTGGGATCCGCCGGCTGGCGGACTACCCCCTGAGCATGGACGAACCAGAAAATTTATTAACATCAGATTTATTAACATCAGATAGATTGAAAATTATTGACATAAAAAGGTCAGACTACAAAGCCTGACCTACTTCGAGCGGGAAACGGGATTCGGACCCGCGACCCTCAGCTTGGGAAGCTGATGCTCTACCCCTGAGCTACTCCCGCTTTTATCTTTTATTTTGCGACCCTCAGCTTGGAATCCGCCGGCTGGCGGACTACCCCTGAGCTACTCCCGCATTGTACGCCGTAGCCTTGGCGAAGGCGTACATTGTACACCAAATCCTTGGCGAAGGTTTACATTGTACATCAAATCCTTAGCGAAGGCGTACAATTTTGCTAATGCAAAAATGGGATTTTTTTTTATTTAATGAACAATTTTGAGTCTAAACTTACTTGATCAATTTCATTTCTTCCAACAAGTATCCCGCATCAGCAAATTTGTCGATAATAAACAGCATGTAACGCATATCGAGCGCAATGTTGCGACATTTATCCGGGTCGAACATCATATCGCTCATGGTACCTTCCCAACAACGGTCGAAATTGATCCCGATAAGGTTACCATTGGCATCAATTACCGGACTGCCCGAATTACCGCCCGTGGTATGGTTCGATGCCGTAAAACAAACCGGCATGGTACCATCGGCCTTTCCATAAATACCAAAATCATTTTCCTTGTACAACTGCTCGAGTTTATCGGACACATTGTAATCATATATTTCCGGATTATCTTTTTCCATTATTCCTTTTATTGTTGTGTAATGATTGTAGATAACCGCATCGCGTGGGGTATAACCTTCAATTTTACCGTAGCTTACACGCAGGGTGAAATTGGCATCGGGGTACATTCGTTTTCCCCGGTTCATTTCAAATAGCGCAGTTATGTATTGCTGTTGGTTTTGATCAATGGCTTCTTTTGTATCGTAATAATCGGGGTAAATTACACCGTTGTATTGTTCCGAAACAATTTTCATTAGCTGATACAATTTATCACGTTTTAACTTATTGCCCAACCGCTTTATTTTGGCATTTCGCACAAGCGATAAAAGGGCAGTAGTATCGGTCAATATTGATTGGTCGTAAATCCGCTCAAGCTTTTTACTGGTATTGTCTGACAAAAACAGATTTTTAAGCGCTTGGGTAAGAAAGTTCTTCGATGCTTGCTGAAAATAATTGCCGCAAAGTTCGGTAAAAAGTTTCCTGTCAACGTCAAAGGAACAATCTTTAAAATGATTTTGGATTTCTTCGGTATAATATGCTGTATCAAATTCATCAGCAGTGTTTATAATGGATTGGATGACC
Organism: Prolixibacteraceae bacterium; assembly: GCA_021740385.1. Classification (GTDB taxonomy): domain Bacteria; phylum Bacteroidota; class Bacteroidia; order Bacteroidales; family Prolixibacteraceae; genus DAIMEA01. The sequence continues at coordinate 19,188 of JAIOZY010000017.1, forward strand.
GAAAAAAGTCTATACAGATCAATACCCCGGTACCACGTTTCGGTATACAAATCGTAGGCTTGCTGGCGGGGTTCAAAAAGTGTGTAAAGACTGTCGAACATGGGAAGAATGTGACCGTATTCTTCCGTTTTACTGTTATTGGTTTTCACCCATTCCAGGTACAAGGCTTCGTTTTGTCTTTTACGCTCAACTGCATTGAGCCTGCGAAGTCCGTTTATTTCCCCCTGCCATTTTTTCCAGGCATTGCTGGTTGATGCATATTTGGCTGCATACTTAATCCGGTTTTCCGCATTGTTTTCCATGGCTTTCCTGAGTATATCAAGTTTGATATCGCGTATTGAAATGCGGTTGGGGTTCCGATGTTCGAGTATCATTTCTATTGCATCGGAGGGGAGATATTCGCTTGTTCGTCCCGGAAAGCCAAAAATCATTGTAAAATCACCTTCTGAAATTCCTCCAATATCAATGGGGAAGAAGTGACGGGGTTTGTAAGGAACATTGTCGGGTGAATATTCTGCCGGACGGTTATTCTTATCGGCATAAATGCGGAAAAGGGAAAAGTCGCCCGTATGGCGTGGCCACATCCAATTATCAGTATCGCCACCAAATTTGCCAATAGCCGATGGTGGTGCACCTACCAGTCTTACATCTTTAAAAGTTTCAGTAATTATTAAGAAATACTGGTTGCCTTCAAAAAATGGTTTAATGGTTTTGTTGTGTAATGAATCAACTTCAACATCAGCCAAAATTTTTGGGATATTTTCATTTTTAATTCGTTCAATTTCCAGTTGATTTTCAAGCGTGTCTGTCCCTTCAAAAACGGATTTGGTTACGTCTTCCATCCGAATGAGAAAAGTAACCGTAAGCCCCGGGTTTGGCAGTTCCTCACTACGTTCCATTGCCCAAAAACCATTTGTAAGATAATCGTTTACGAGCGAACTGTGTTGCTGTATTTGCCGGTATCCGCAGTGGTAATTGGTTACGAGCAAACCCTCGGGCGATATGAGTTCGCCGGTACAGCCGCCACCAAATTGAACAACGGCATCTTTCATGCTGGCATTATCGTCGCTGTAAATGTCCTCAACGTTAAGCCTGAAACCCATTTCATGCATCTCTTCAATGTTTTGATGAAGAAGCACGGGAACCCACATGCCTTCGCGGGCAACAGAAACAGATGCCCAAAAAAGCAATAAAATGCATAATTGAAAATGTCTCATGATGATGTAATTGGATTAAAGTGTAAATATTAAAAAAGTATTGACATAATACAAGTGTGAGGGTGAGAGTGAGAGTGAGAGTGAGAGTGAGGTTAAGGTTGAGGTTAAGGTTAAGGTTAAGGTTAAGATTAAGGTTAAGGTTGAGGTTAAGGTTGAGGTTGAGGTTGAGGTTGAGGTTGAGATTTCCCGCTTAGCTGGATTTCTCCGGCGTTGCAGAAGGTTTAGATTGAGTAGTAATTTGCTATTTGTTTTACCCTCCGAAGCTTAAGCGAAGGAGAGGGGATTTGGAATTTGGAATTTATTAAGTTTATTCCTCCGAAAAGTGCAGCAGCATCTCCCGGTATTCGTTAAATATTTTCGATTTTGAAAGGAATCCTTTGTATTCGCCATTATCGACAACGGGCAGGTTCCAGGCTTTGGTTTTATTAAATTTTTTCATAACCGATTCCATGTTTTCCTCCATTTCGATATAGGCAGGAGGCGACTCCATGAATTCGCTTACAAAGGTATTGTCGTACATTTCGGTATTGAAAATAAACGGACGGATATTTTCCATAATAACCACACCAACAAGCTTGTTTTCGGCATCGATAACCGGGAAAATGTTACGTTTTGAGCGGGGTACCTCTTTAACAAAGTCCCTTAACGACCACTCTTCTTTTACCACTACAAATTCAGTCTCGATAAGCTTCTGCATGTCAAGCATAATCAGTACGTTCTTATCCTTGTGGTGGGTTAATAGTTCACCGCGTTTTGCAAGCCTCTTTGTATAAATAGAATGAGGCTCAAAGAGCATGATGGTAATGTATGAAATTGTTGCGGTAACAATTAAAGGCATAATAAGGTCGTATCCTCCGGTAATTTCGGCAATAAGAAATATTGCAGTTAGTGGTGCATGCATGACACCGGCCATCACACCCGTCATGCCGGCCAGTGAAAAATGACTTTCGGGAAGGTTCAGTGTGAAAAAATGATTCAGGCTATGCACCAGGAAAAATCCGGCAACACTTCCCATCAAAAGGGATGGGGCAAATATTCCTCCTACGCCACCTGCCCCGTTGGTTGAAGCCATGGCAACAACCTTGAAAATAAGGATCAACAATAGCAAACCAAGAAACCATATACTGTTGGGTGATACACTTTCAAATATGGAAAATCTGAAAAGCGTTCCGCCTTCACCTTGAAGTATGGTTCGTATAGAGGTATATCCTTCGCCCCATAGCGATGGAAACATAAAAACCAGCAGGGTTAACACCATACCACCAGCCAGAATCTTCATTGCCGGCTTTTTAAAACCCTTAAATATGTTTTCGATGCGTATAGTCATCCGTGTGAAGTAAACCGATATAAAACCGCAAAAAACACCCAGAATGATGTAAAAACCCAGGTTTTCGACCGTGGAAACTTTGTCGGGTTCGAACGAAAGCAAAACAGCTTCGCCCATAAAAAAGTAGGCAATGGCTGTAGCCGAAACGGCTGATATCATCAGGGGGATAAGCGATGCCATGGTTAGGTCGAGCATCAGTATCTCGAGTGTAAACAGCAGACCTGTAAGGGGAGCCTTGAAAATACCGGCAATTGCGCCGGCAGCCCCGCAACCAATCATCAGGATCATCTGCCGGTAGTTTAGTTTAAACAACCGGGCCAGGTTCGAACCAATGGCTGAACCGGTTAGCACTACCGGTGCTTCGGCTCCAACCGAACCGCCCATGCTGATGGTAAGCGTACTTCCCAACATCGAGGTCCAGGTGTTGTGGGGCCTGATTTTTCCGCTCCGTTTCGATATGGCATACAAAACCCGTGTTACCCCGTGGCTTATGTTGTCTTTTACCAGGTATTTGACAAACAAATAACTTAAGCCAATGCCAATTATCGGAAAAGCCAGGTAGTAATAACCACCGCTAACATTTAGCCTGTCAACCATGTTAATGGAATGATGTATTGCATTTTTGAGTAAAACGGCTGCTAAACCGCTTACAATACCCACAACAAGGCTTAATATGAGAATAAAGCTGCGTTCGGACATTTTTCTTATCCGCCAGATGTTAAACCGCCTTAATAATTGTTGCTTTTTTCCCATAATGGCTGCAAAAGTAATGGAATTTCAGAAAGGGAAGAATGGAAATTCATTTTAATGAATGGGGTTCTTGTTTGTTTTCAATAATTTAAAATAAAAAAGGAGTGGGGCTACCACTCCTTCGCAATATTTTTATCTCATTTTCAGATTAAAAGAATATCTTTTTTATAATAATGCCAACTGCCAGTAGTACAAATAACCCGGCAATCCACCAGATGTTAATTGGTACTGTGCTGGCACCACCCGAGATGAAATAAGCAATTTGATCAGTTCCAAGGTCGGAATTACAGCTCAATGTTAAACCTTCGGTTGCAGAGGCATTTTGAATACCAAAAGTTGCTCCGGAACCATATTCATCACCTGTGGCTGAAGTATAAAATGCGATATCACCATTGTTATATAAAATGGCTTCAACGTTAACTGGGATAGCACTGCCGTAATGTGTTCCAACCCATTGAAAAACACTTGCTCCCATCGAAGAACCCGTTCTGGGGTTTGAAATAGGACAGGTTGAAAAATATTGATAATACACTGAAGTTATCAGATCATCGTGATAGGGATAAATCCTGTCACCACCACCAGTGCTTGGCGGAGATGGGAGAGGACAGTCATTCGACAAGTCAGGTCCATCATCTGTTGATAATGTAGAAAGGTAGCCATTGGTCGTTGCTGCTAAAACAGAATATTCTTCTCCATAAAATCTGAAAGGTGCACCAAGTGTTACAGGTGTTCCATCATCATCAGCAGTAATTAGTAATGTACCCGTAGAAGTAATGTCAATATAATCCCACGGTATTCCTGTAATTTCAGAATAGGAATAGGCGTAGGTTGCCGCAAGTGGGCTTGTTGGCACGGGAATGTATTCATCCAAACGTTCTGTTTTACCCTGAGCATTAACTCTGACAGATAAACCTGTCATTAAAGCGATAAAAAGAAGTAGAAATATTTTTTTTCATAATATTAAGAGTTTAATTTAATAATCGCAATTCATCAAAAATCACATACAGTCAAAACAATTATTGTTATCAACCCGTTCAAAGATATTAATTCTTCATTGTTTTTTGTTTATTTATTTATAAAATTTGGCACAATTAAATATTAATAATCATTATGGAAGAATTAGCAGTTGGAACACGGGTCGATCATTCCCGATACGGCGAAGGCATTGTAAGCCGCTCTCACCTTACCATTTATGAAATATTTTTCGAGCGCGGCGGTAAAATGGAACTGACCAAATATAATCCCGACCTTCGGGTTATTGCCGAACCCGAAAACAAACCTCGCGAAGGACTTACCCTGGCCGAAGTGGAAGAAGCAATTACGTATGTGCTTGACAAATACCAGGGCTTGTCGAAATTGGTTGAAATTGGCGAGCGCTGGAAAGGGGGCACGCTTGTTATGAAGCCCGCTAATCCTGAAATGCAGGCCAAAGAAATACCCATGGAAAATTTTTTTCACAAAATAGTTATGGTGCGCGACAGGTTGCGGGTTTTGGAACAAAATATAAACAGCAACAAAAACCTCAGCGAAGAGGAAAAAGTTGAAATTCAGCAATACATTACCCGTGCATACGGCAGTTTAACTACCTTTAACGTGCTTTTTGCCGACAAGGAAGATTATTTTGTGGGACAAAGAGGAAAATGATGCCCGATGATCGTTATTCGTGTCATGCTGAACGCTGTGAAGCATCTGTTGGAAAGAGCACTGATCATGCAATTCCTTTCCCGGGTCACATCGGGATTGAAATAATATGAAAAAGTTGACACAAGATCAGTCATTTGGAACTGAATTTTTGGAAATTGTTATTTTAACAAGATGTATATTGAAAATGAAGCAAATCCTGCAAACCATTATAAGTACTGTCCGCGGTGCGGAAATTCCGGTGAATTCAATTCGGAACAATACTGTTTTTACTGTTCCGAATGTGGTTTTTCGTTTTTTTTGAATGCCGCTGCTGCTGTGGCCGGTATTATTTTCAACAAAAAAGGCGAATTGTTGCTTACCGAACGTGGCGTAGATCCGCATAAAGGCAAATACGACTTGCCCGGTGGGTTTGTCGATCCCGGGGAGAATGCTGAGGCAGCAATTAAAAGGGAACTGAAAGAAGAACTTGATGTAACAGTCGAAAATCTGGTTTTTCTGGGTACAAACCATAACCAATATCCATTTTCAGGGACTGTTGTATTTACACTCGATATTTTTTTCGAATGCCAGGTAGCTGATTTTTCTTATTTAAAGTGCAGTGATGATGTGATTGGTTATCAATTCATACATCCAATAAATATTGATTTTGAGCAAATTGGCCTTACATCGGTAAGGGAATTTTTAAAACAATACTTACATGAACAAGGTTATTAAAGAGCGGCTTCAACAACTACGGTCGCTAATGAAGGAAAAGGGGCTGGCAGCCTGGCTGATTAACGGGGCTGATCCGCACATGAGCGAAGATGTGCCCAACAGATGGCTAACCCGGAAATTCATTTCAAATTTCAGCGGATCGTATGGCTGGCTGGCCATTACCCTTGATGAAGCAGTTTTGTGGACCGATTCACGTTATTTCCTTCAGTGTGACATTGAATTGAAAGGCACCGGCATTGAAATGCTCAAAGCCCGCATGCCCGATACCATACCCGTTGAAAAATGGGTGGCCGATCGACTTAAATACGGCGACATAGTTGGTTTCGACGGATCGTGTTACCCGGCGGGTGAAGTATTGCAGTTCGAAAAAACCTTTTCAAAGAACGGCATTGAAATGATTGTTGATGCCGACTTGTTGGATGAAATCTGGAACGACAGACCCGGTTTTCCAACAGGGCCAGCAAAATTTCATCCCCTGGAGTGGGCTGGAAAAAGCCGACGTGAAAAAATTGAATTGATTTCAGATGAAATTGAAAAACAAGGCGCCGAATTTTCCGTTGTATCAGCGCTCGACGACCTGTGCTGGACTTTCAACATCAGGGGGAACGACATACCTTACAACCCCGTTGTAATGAGCTTTGCACTGGTGGGGGCTAACAATGCAAAATTGTTTATCGATAAAAATAAGTTTTCAGAACATCAAATTGTTGAATTGCAAAATGATGGCGTTGAAGTTTTTCCTTATAACACATTCTATACTCACCTTAAAACCATTGCAGGCAAAAAGATACTGATCGACCCCAACCGTGCGAATTACCTCATTTATAAAAATCTTGCTAAAAACACCCTGATACATGGCTTATCGATACCGGCATTGATGAAATCGCGCAAAAATGAAAGCGAAATAGCCGGGATGAAAAAAGCGCATTTACTGGACGGGCTAGCCTTGCTCGACTTTCAACTATGGCTTGAGGAAACACTGGGTAAAGAGTCTGTAACAGAATATGATGTGGCTGTAAAACTGGCCGAATACCGTTCGAAAAGAGAAGGGTTTAAGGGCGAAAGTTTCCCGCCAATTGTTGGGTATAAGGAACATGGCGCCATTGTACATTACCGTGTTTCGCCCGATACGGCACTACAACTCAAAAAAGAAGGTATTTTGTTGTTCGATTCCGGCGGACAATACACGTGCGGCACTACCGACATTACACGTACCATTGCCCTTGGGGCGGTTAGCGATAAAATGAAACACGATTTTACCCTTGCCCTGAAAGGCATGATTGCTCTTTCAAAAATCAAATTCCCGCGTGGTACCATCGGGTGCCATCTCGACGTGCTGGCACGCAAATTCATGTGGGAAAAAGGTATTGCCTACGGGCACGGGACCTGTCACGGGGTGGGGGCCTATCTCAATGTTCACGAAGGACCAATAAGCATCAGGCCCGATTTGAACAACCAGCCAATATGTCCCGGAAACATCATCTCGAACGAACCGGGCATATACCGAACCGGTGAATACGGCGTGCGCACCGAAAATGTAATGTTGTGTGTAGAAGATGTTCAAAATGAATTCGGCGATTTCCTTGCTTTTGAAACCATTACACGATTCCCAATTGACCGGAAACTTATTGATAGAAAAATGCTTGATGCCGATGAAGTGGAATGGATAAATAATTTTCACCGGTCGGTTTTAAACGATTTAATGCCTATTGCATCACCCAAACAATTAACACGATTGAAAGAATTAACGCAACCACTGTAATTTATGAACACAATTTCAATTTCGGACGAATTTTTGGAAAAGTGGCCAGCGGTAAAGCTTGGTTGCATTGCCTGTAATACTGTGGTAGAAGGGCCAATGAATGACATGTGGGATGAAATTGAAACGCATTGTGAATCCATTAAAAATGAAATGCAGGTTGAGCAAATAAGCCAACTGCCTGCAATTAATGCATCGCGTAAGGCTTACCGGGCGCTCGGGAAAGATCCGGCCCGTTACCGGCTATCGGCCGAAGCCCTTATGCGCAGGGTGCTTAAAGGCGGAGAGCTTTACCGGCTCAATAACCTGGTTGATTTGATAAACCTGGTCTCGTTAAAAACCGGTTTTTCAATTGGCGGTTACGATGCCGATAAAATCGAAGGTCCGGTATCTTTGTCGGTTGGAAGTGCTTCCGATGTTTATGAAGCACTGGGCAGGGGAGTGCTTAACATCGAATCGTTACCGGTTCTACGCGACAATTCCGGGGCTTTCGGAAGCCCTACCAGCGACTCGGTACGTACGGGGATTACTGCCGGCACAAAACGTTTTTTAATGGTTGTCTTTGGCTTTGGAGCACTTGATAAGATAGATGAAACAATAAATTTTGCTGAAAATTTGCTGGTATCTTACACCCGGGCAACTTTTGTGGAAAAACAAATTATTACATCATGAACGAAAGCTTGAAAGAATTATTGGTATTGGGGATTGTTCAATTCGACATTGAATGGGAAAACCCGCAGGCAAACCGCGATTATCTAACCGGTTTACTGAAAAGCGATGAACGAAAATTTGATGTGTTGATATTACCGGAAGTTTTCACTTCGGGCTTTACGAATAACATTGAAAAAGTAGCCGAACCCATGCACGGAATTACCGTGAAATGGATGATTCAAATGGCTGATACGTTGCAATGTGTGCTTTGCGGAAGCATATTTGTTGAAGAAAACGGGCATTTTTATAACCGGTTCGTTTGGGTTGCGCCAAACGAAAGCCCCTGTTTTTACGATAAAAGGCATTTGTTTTCGGCCGAACGTGAAAACGAAAAAATAAAACACGGAAAAGCCTTGACTTTAATAAAATACAAGGGATGGAAAATATTACCCCAGATTTGTTACGACCTGAGGTTTCCGGTATGGAGCCGGAATGTACAACAGTATGACCTGATGATTAATGTGGCCAACTGGCCCGGGGCAAGACGAAAAGTTTGGAAAACCCTGCTAAAAGCCCGCGCCATTGAAAACCAGTGTTACGTGACCGGCTTAAACCGGATTGGCAGTGATGGGGCAGGAATTGAATATACCGGCGATTCGATGGTGATTGATGCCCGGGGTATAGAATTGTACAGCGCAAACCACCTGAAATCGGTCGAACAGGTTACCATCGACTATAATGCACTTCAAAAATTCAGGAAAAAGTTCAATACGCTAAACGATGCCGACCGCTTTTCATTGCTGATTTAAAGCGATGATATATTCACAGAAGAAAGAATTTTACCGCTCTGGCTGTCAACAACCACTTCCCAGGTTTCAGGATATAATATCCAGCAAACACGCAGCTCAATTTTTCCGGAAAGATAAACAGGGACAATTGATTTTTGGTAATCATACCAATAGGTTTCAGATGTAATTTTGTATGTGCTTCGCTTGTATGTCAATTCTTCGCCTAATAAACTTTCCCGTGCCATCTCAGCAGAAAACAGGTCTTTTTCAGGGATGTATATGTTCGTAAACCTGCGCCCGCCAATTGCAACTACCTCATGGCCCGAGACCAACATTTGCAGGCGGGTACCGCGTACCGGAATATCGTTGAATTTTTGAAGACCGGTTGAAACCATCCAGTTGGCATTAACCGAATCGGGATAACCCGTTATAAACGTTTCGTATGTTGTGCCGCTTAAGGTTTTAACCGACTGTATTGAGACCTGTAACGGATCGGTGATGTTTAAAAATGAGCCATAATTAATCAATCCTTGCTCAAAAAGAGCTTCAATTTCAGGCAAAAGCAGGTTTGAATCGGGTAATTCTGAGAGGTTGCATCCTTCAATTTTGGTATCGATAAAACAAAAACCAAACGTATCAACCGCAGTGCAACCCGATAGGGGGGTGAGGGCCAGTTCATCAACTAATGCCCAAATTTCGTCACTTTCTTTTTCGATAACGGTTGCCGGGTAGTTGGGATCGGTATTCTCTTCTTTCTCACAACCTGAACTTAAGGAAATTAGTAAAACTAAAATTATAGTTGAAAACCTGTTCATTATCATTTATTTAATCGAGGCGAAGATAATTATCTTTCACTGAATTCAAACAAAAACTAAAAAATTAGTTTGAAAACTAAAATATTAGTTGTATGTTTGTTTTACACTGTTTTTAAACAATTTGATAACGAAACAAAACTTCAAATGTTTTATTATGAGAAAAAGAAAAGACAAATATTCAAAACAAGTGGGGCGGCATCCCCCGTGATTTTTTTTACGCAAAATAACTAATAATTTAGTTGTAAAACTATTGAAATAGTTTTACATTTATCACGTTTTAATAGTGAAGAGACCAATAATTCTACGAAAATGAAAGAACTGACCAAAGCAGAAGAGCAAATTATGCAAATCCTCTGGAAGCTGGAGGAAGCTTTTGTAAACGACATAATAGACCAATTGCCTGAACCGAAGCCGGCCTACAATACCGTATCGACCATTGTGCGCATACTGGAGCGCAAAGGATTTGTCGATCACAAAGCTTACGGGAAAACCCATCAGTATTTCCCGCTGGTTTCAAAAACAGCCTATACACGTTCGTTTATGAAAGGTTTTATGAGCAACTACTTTGGTAATTCGTTCCGCGAGATGGTCTCCTTTTTTGCAAAGGAGGACAACATGTCGGTACGTGAAATTGAAAAGTTAATGGAGGACGTTAAGAAAGAAATCGAAAACGAAAAGTGATGGAAACGTATTTCAACTACATCATCGAGTCGGGGATAAGCCTCGGGGTTTTTACCCTGGTTTACTGGCTGCTGCTTCGTAAAGAGGTTATGCTGAAAGCCAGCCGGATCTACCTGTTGGTTGCCGTTTTGTTTTCAACGCTTTTGCCGTTTTTTACGATTAACCTTCAAAATACGGCACCTGCCGGATATACTGAAAATACTGCTGAAGCAATCGTTCTGGAAACCAATTTAATTGAAACGGTAACGGTATATGCGTCGGGTATCCCGGCCAAAGTAGGCAGGGCCATAATTTCAATAAAGCCTTCGGTATGGTTTTACATTACCGGGGCTACACTCGCTTTGTTTTTTATTCTGGCGGGTATTGTTCAGCTATTGTCAATGATTTCCAAAAACCGGAGTTTCAGGCTTAAGCTTGCCCGCTTGGTGGTTACCCGGAAGGAAATTACGCCGTATTCGTTTTTCAATTTCATTTTCATCAGTCGCGACCTACCTGAAAAGGAAAACTGGAAAGCCATGGTGCATCACGAGTTAGAGCATGTAAAACAAGGTCACTCGTTCGATGTACTTTTCATCGATTTTATGATGGTATTCCAGTGGTTTAACCCGTTTTACTGGATCATACGCCGCCTGGTGCGCGAAAACCACGAGTTTCTGGCCGACCGGGCTGTGCTTCGTCGGGGCGCCATTTCGCCCGGCAGGTATAAAGCCTTGCTGCTTAGCCAGGCCATAGGCGGAAAAATGCTCATGACCAGTAATTTTTTCAACGTGAAAACAATTCAAAAACGATTCAAAATGATTACAAAAAATAAAACACGAAAATTTGGTTTACTGAAATACTCCCTCGGTGTAGTGGCTGCATTATCCATCACCATGTGTTTTGCCGTAAACAATGCAGGGCCCGAAGAAAACAACAATGTACTTGTAAAGGCCGAAATACCTCTGAAAGAACTAATTAATTTACGACACACAGAGATTGATCATGAAACATTAGCTATCGTTGATCGAAATGAATTTAAAAAGATTCAGAATCATGATGTAAAAAATGATGCTGTTCCTTCTGTTATGAGTACTGACACCACAATTCAGGAACAAGTATTTAACATTGTGGAGGATATGCCTGAATTCCCGGGCGGGGAACTTGCCCTGAAGAATTGGATTGCAAACAATATAAAATACCCCGAAACAGCTGCTGAAAAAGGCATTCAGGGTAAGGTGTATGTTACATTTGTTGTTAACAGGAATGGCAAAGTTGAAAAACCCCACATTGCACGAGGGGTTGATCCCATTTTGGACAAAGAAGCCTTGCGGATTATCGGCAGTCTGCCTGACTGGAAGCCGGGCTACCAAAGAGGAAAAGCAGTGAATGTTCGTTATACTCTACCAATTAATTTTGCTTTAGAGAATGGTTCAGCAGAACAAACCCAAAAGCAGGGTGATACTGAAGATGAGGTTTTTGTTATTGTGGAAGACATGCCCGAATTTCCGGGTGGGGAAGATTCACTTCGAAACTTCATTGCTGAAAATATAAGATATCCAAAAATTGCTGCCGAACAAGGCATACAGGGAAAAGTGTACGTTATGTTTGAGGTAAATGCGCTTGGGAAAGTTGAAAATGCACGTATTGCAAGGGGGGTAGATCCCTCCCTCAATCAGGAAGCATTGAGGGTTGTTTATTCATCGCCGGCCTGGAAACCCGGCTACCAAAGGGGTATTCCGGTAAAGGTTTCTTATACGGTACCCATTAATTTTCAGTTGGATAATCACAAACCAAAACCTAAAAAAATTGATGAAACCGTTGTGGTTGGCTACGAACAGCATGAAACAGTTATGCACGACAGTATTTATATGGAATGCGATGAAATGCCCCTATTTGAAGGTGGAGAACTGGGCGTTCGTAAATATATTGCCAACAATATTAAATACCCTGCTGAAGCTCAGAAATACGGCATACAGGGCAAAGTTTACATTAGTTTTGTTGTGGCAAAAGATGGTGCAGTAGAACGGGTTAAAGTTGCACGGAGTGTTGATCCTTCACTCGACAATGAAGCAATCCGCGTTGTTTCTTCCATGCCCAAATGGCAACCCGGAAGGGACAAAGGGGAACCTGTTGATGTAGCCTTTACCATGCCGGTTAATTTCCAATTACAATAAATTTAAATTACCGCTAAAACGCTAAGTTCCATAAAATATTTCACTTTGGGCCTTAGCGTCTTAGTGGTTTAAAAAAGAAAACATGCAAAAAATTGTTCTGATCATAGCAATTCTAATAAGTTCGGCTTTAACTACTTTGTTTGCTCAATCGAAAATCGAAAAACATTATTATAATGGCAGTTACAACGAGGCGATTGAAGCTTTTGTTCAAAAAGATAAAAACGGTGAGGCCGGCTTAAACGATTACAAAATTGCCGCACATTGCTACGGACAACTTTTTGATTATGAGCCGGCAATTGCGTGTTTTGAGAAAGCCCTGGGAATTGATTCATTGGACCGGCTTGCGCGGGAAGGACTGGCCGATTTTCAGTTGAAACTTGGGTTAAAAAAAGACGCCTTTTCGAATTACAATGCCATCCTGAAAGCAGACCAGGGAAACTCAAGGATAAAAGCAAAGCAGGCCGGGCTGCTGATGGATTTCGACCGCTATTCCGAAGCAGAACAAATGTACAGTGAATTGTACCTTTCCGACACAACAAATGTCTTTTTTCTGCGCCGTCTGGCCATTTCAATATACAAACAGAAAAATTATAACGAAGTCATTGACTTGTTATTTGAAAAAACACAGCTATTTCATTCAGACCTTGAATTACTGATGATTATGGCGGATTGCTTTTATAAACTCAACAACAACCATCAGGCAATGAATTATTTGTACGGAATACTTAAAGCAGATTCGCTTTATACCCCGGCTTTGTCGAGGCTTGGCTACATCCATTTTTCGGCTTATCGCAACTACGAAGATGCCATTGGTTATTACCACACCCTGAACCGTGTGGAAAATTATTCCGACCCGTTCCACCTTAAAAACCTGGGGATATGTGAATATTTCACGGGCAACCAGGAATACGCGGCACCCATGCTTGATTCCCTTTCGAATGAACTGGCCGACGATGCCATTGTTCCGTTTTATGCCGGACTTTCGTATAAAAAACTGGGCGATACCGACAATGCACTCCGCTGTCTCGAACGTGCCTCAACGGTTGTAATACCCGTGTATACTTCCGACATATATCACCATCTCGGCAGGGCCTACGCCTCAAAGCGCATGTTTGAAAAGGCCATTGAAACCTATAAAAAGGTGCAGGAATACGATCCGGAAAATTTCCAGGTATTGTTCGATATAGGCGTAACGTATGAAGAGTGGAACCTGAACCGCACAAAAGCACTGGTTTATTATCAGCAATTTGTAAAAGCGTGTACCAACCAGCGTTCAGCTGATTTGAAATATGCCCAAAACCGCATCGAAAAAATTAAAGAAGAACTCTTCTTTGAGGGCGAGTAGGACGTTCACTGCAAAGATACTGAGATGCTAAGGGTTAAATTTATTTCACCGCAAAGTAGATACTATCCTTTAACTTCCATTGCCATCAATCCCTTCAATCTTTTCAATCACCCCAATCCCATCAATCCCCTCAATTCAAATTTTCTCTGAAAAAAAGCTTATTTTAGCGGGTAAACATGCCAAAATACTTAAAAATGAACAACCGATGCGAATGGGCTGCCAATGGCCCGGAAATCTATAAAAAATACCACGACGAGGAGTGGGGCGTTCCCGTTTATGACGACATCCGGCTTTTTGAATTCCTTGTGCTCGAAAGTGCCCAGGCCGGCCTCAGCTGGCTCACAATTTTAAAGCGGAGGGAAGGTTACCGTAAAGCTTTTGCCGGTTTCGACCCTGAACTTGTGGCCGATTTTGATGAAAAAAAGATTGCAGAACTAATGGATGATGAGCGAATTATACGCAACAGTCGAAAAATTAAAGCAACCATTAACAACGCGAAAGCGTTTCTTTGTATACAAAAGGAATTCGGCAGTTTTAGTAATTACATTTCTTGGTCCGGTAATTATTTATGCCCACATGCAGGCAACCGGTATGGTCAACGATCATGTAATATCGTGCTTTCGTCACAAAGAATTGCAGTTTTAGCCAAAAGTGATTTTTATCCCTTTCTTAATACGATAAATATTCTATTTTTATGGCTCAATCAAACATTTTTAAAACGAAAAAATATTGTCTTACTATGAAGGTTGGGAAATTGATTGGTTTAACCTGTACTTTGTTATTAACCGTTGGTTTTTTATCGGCACAGGTTAGCGGGGAAGATTTTAAAACAGGGTATGAATTTACAGAAGTAATAGAAATACCATCAACACCGGTTAAAGACCAGCATCGTTCGGGTACATGCTGGTCGTTTGCAACAAACTCGTTTATTGAATCGGAAATGATACGGTTGGGGAAACCTGAAGTTGACCTGTCGGAAATGTTTGTTGTATGGCATTGTTATTCAGCCAAAGCCGACAAATACGTGCGTATGCATGGAAATACAAATTTTGCTGCCGGCGGGGCTTTTCACGATGCGATGTGGGTACTTGATAAATACGGCATGGTTCCCGAGCAGGCTTATAACGGCCTGGCTATTGGCGAAGACAAGCCTGTACACAGTGAAATGGACGAAGTTTTAAAGGCCCATGTTGAGGGAATTGTAAAAAATAAAAACAAAAAACTGAGCCCCGTTTGGCACCAGGCATTTACCGATTTACTTGATAATTACCTGGGTGATATTCCCGAAACGTTTACTTACAACGAAAAAGAATATTCACCGCTTTCATTTGCCGACGATTATATGGGTATTAATCCCGATGATTACGTTGAAATAGGATCATTTACGCATCATCCTTTTTATGAGAAATTTATCATCGAAATACCCGACAACTGGATGTGGTCCGAAATATACAATGTGCCGCTTGACGAACTGATGCAAATATTTGATTATGCTCTGAAAAATGGCTATTCAATTGCCTGGGGGGCCGATGTAAGCGACAAAGGTTTTGCAACAAAGAAAAGGGGAGTGGCGGTTGTTCCCGATATTGACCATACCGAAATGTCGGATGCCGAAATTTCACGCTGGGAAAAGCTTGACGAAAATGAAAAGCAGGAGGAGTTATATAAGCTTGATAAACCCGGTAAAGAAAAAGAAATCACACAGGAAATGCGCCAGATCGATTTCGATAATTACACTTCCACCGACGATCATGGAATGCACATCATTGGCATAGCAAAAGACCAAAACGGTACCGAATACTACAAGGTTAAAAACTCGTGGGGCGAATACAACGATTATGACGGTTATTTCTACGTTTCGAAGCCATACGTTGCTTTACGAACAATCGATATCATGATCCACAAGGATGCATTGCCGCCAAAAATTGCCGAAAAAATTAACATTCAATGATATATGAAATTTGATAGAATGTTAACAATTGATTTATTTTAATTGGCCTTGTATTTTGTGTCATCTTTTTATTTTCTTTGCAGCTTTTAAAAATATAATTTATGAAGTTTGGCAATTTATTAATGATGAGCACAGTATTGATGCTCGCCTTTTTCATGAATGCCTGTACAATATCTCACAGCTTGTTAAGCCATGAGGATTTGTCGGAAGCTGAAATATACACAAACCTCGATAATGCCTTATTAAACCCGGGCAATGTATATGTTTTAAAACTTGAAAACGATGATCTAACAGAAGTGCCCCCTTCAATTACAAGGCTCAAGAAATTGCAGGTTTTATATTTGGGTTATAATCAGTTGTGGGATTTGCCCGATTATTTGACTGAATTAAAAAATCTCCAGCAATTGTATTTACGAAACAACCGTTTTCAGGCAATACCTGATTTTTTACAGCAATTTGAACATCTCGAAGTGGTTGATTTTTCGATGAATCAGTTATCTGTTATACCTCCGGAATTATATAACTGCAAAAATCTGAGGGAATTACACCTTGCAGAAAACAGGCTTACAATTTTACCCGACAGTATTTCAAAACTTGAAAAACTTGTAGTACTCGACCTGTTTTCAAACCAAATAACAAGACTGCCGGAAGATATTTCTGCTTTAAAAAAGCTTGAAACAATTGATGCAGACTGGAATAAACTCAAATATTTGCCTGAATCGTTTGGGATGCTCGCATCGCTAAAAGCCTTTAAAGCCGAAAGAAATGAGCTGAGCAGGCTTCCCGAAAGCTTCGGAAAACTTGTTAATATAACTGAATTAAAAATAAACAATAACAACCTTGAAGATTTGCCCCGTAATTTTGGCCATTTAAACAGGTTAACTGCTTTAAACCTGTCGAATAATCGCTTAACCAAACTACCGGAATCAATAGGGGAGATGGCCCTGCTTGAAAATATCAATGCCTCAAACAATAGTATTACTCAAATCATTGATTTTTCAAAACTTAGTCGTTTAGAGCGATTGAATTTGAGCAATAATAAAATTAAACATATCGATGCAGCTAACCTTAGCTCATCAAATTTAATTGAGTTGAATTTGAGTATAAATAAAATAAATCGCATTAATGGTAAGTTTACAAATGGAAACATTATTAGACGCTTGGATTTGGAAATGAATGAATTACAAAACATATCGAATGCATTTAAAGGCTTAAAAAATGTTACATATGTAAACATGGCACATAATCACATTGACGAATTGAGCAGCATTATTAATTCAATGGAGAAGCTTGAGGTGTTAAATCTTTCAGACAATAATGTTGATCTTTTTGAGAAAGATATTTCCGAACATCCGTCAATAAAGATTATTGACCTCAGCAATAATAAAGTAATGTTGCTGCCGCTTGATTATTCCCGTATTGAAAATCTCGAAAAAATTATACTAACCAATAATCCGCTGTATTCATGGCATATCGATCAGCTAAAAAAAGAGTTTGATAAATCAAAGCTTGTTTTTTAATCTATAATCAAGAATAGTTTTGTCTGAATAAACACAAAGCAAACATTGGACATTTTCACTACACATTCTTTTTCTATTACAATATTAATCAAATCTTTGGAATTTCCTTTCTTGTAATTTAAGCCCCTGAGATTTCAATATTATTCATTTTACTGCTACCTGTACATCAATATTTCATTCTAAAGCCATGAAAATTCAATTGAATGGGTTAAACCAATTCTGTTTTTACGTGTTAATTAAATAAACCAAAATTTTAGATATGAAAACAAATAGATTAAAAATCTTATCACTTGCCATAATTTTACTTTTTGCATTTAATACGAAGGGTTTTTCGCATTGTGAAATACCGTGTGGCATTTATGGCGACTCGTTACGTGTAGAACTAATGGCCGAGCACATTGAAACCATTGAGAAATCGATGAATAAGATTAATTCGTTAAGTGCCGAAAAAGAAATTAACTACAATCAGCTTGTACGCTGGGTCAATAACAAAGAGCATCATGCAAATCTTTTACAGGAAATTGTAAGCCAGTATTTTTTAACACAACGCATTCATGGACATAAAGATGATTCAGAAAATTATGAAAGTAGTTATTTCAAAAATCTTGAGTTGCTGCATCAATTATTGGTATTATCAATGAAAGCAAAACAATCAACAAATCTCGAAATCATATCTGACTTAAGGGAGACACTGAAATTGTTCTCCGATGAATATTTCCATGACCATTGACACATACACAAGAAATAATTTGCAGTGCTGGAGAAAAAACCAAGGATTTCCAAAATAGTCAAATAAACACACTTGTCTTATAATTGATATTAAGTTAAATAAAATATATGAAAAAAATAACCGGTATATTTTCTATGCCGGTTATTTTTTGTATTTATTCTTTTTCTAAGTTTTGTATCTTTTTATTGATCTCGTTGTATTTATCGGTCATTTTCAACCGGTAATAGATAGTTTTAAGCGATTCGAGAATTGCAATTTCAGTTGAATCAAGCGAATATGCTTTTTCTATATAAGGTAATGACTGCCTGAAGTGTTCTTTAGCCTTTTCAATTTCTGCTTCGTATTTTTCGGTTTCACTTGGCGGAATTTTGTTGGCTTCATTCACAACTTCAACCCCCCTGTTATAATAAATCACACTAAGGTTATAATAGGGTGTAAATTGTTTGGGATCAACTTCAATGGCTTCTTTATACATTTCTATGGCTTCTTCTTTCCTGCCAAGTTTTTCTAACATACCACCTTTAGCCGTATACAAAGATGGATTGTCGGGTTTTTCCTTTATGGCTAATTCAATATAATCTATAGCTTCTTCGGACCGTCCTTTGCTAATGTAAAAGTTAATTAACTCAACAATGAGAATTTCGTCTGTGGGATACTTTTCGAAACCTTCTTTCAGTGAGTTAATTGAGGCCAATGTATCGCCCATTAATTGGTGTGCCTGATAAATAAAGTTGTAGCATGACCCACCGTTGTAGTCATATTTAGCTGCTTTTTTAAAGTAATCAATGGATGTTTCGTAGTTTTCGGCCTTAAAAGCAGCCAGACCGGCAT
The DNA here is from genome assembly GCA_021740385.1 of Prolixibacteraceae bacterium. Classification (GTDB taxonomy): domain Bacteria; phylum Bacteroidota; class Bacteroidia; order Bacteroidales; family Prolixibacteraceae; genus DAIMEA01. Next base: position 38,064 of record JAIOZY010000017.1, read on the forward strand.
TATATATAATAGCCGTATCAATCACTTCTTGTGCCGCACTTTCTTTCATTATGGGAAGATTGCTGATTTCCATGAAGTATTCAAAGCATTTCTGAGCTGTTTCGAAATTGCCATTGTTGTAGCTGGTTATGGCATAGTTCGATAAGTCGGTTTGTAGGAAAGTAAGGTCAATGACAAGGCTTTTGCTTAATCGCGATCTTTCATCAAGTTCAATGGCCCTTTTATACGATTTGAAAGCCTCAAACAAAGGTTCATCAATCAATCCTTTAATTTCCCTTTTATGTACTTCTTGTAAGATTTGGCCTCTAACTTCCCATGTCCTTGGCCAGTCTAACGAGCGGTCGGCCCTGGGGTTTGTCGTATCAACAGCAATTTCGATGGTTTCGAAAGCTTTTTCTATGTCCCCGGATTCTTTATAGCTCAATGCGCTTGTTACTTTTCCTCTTTGTGCAAACACAGCAGTTGAAAAAAGAATCAAAGTCAGGATTGTTACAAGTTGTTTCATAGTTTATTCAATTTATAATTTTGTTCAAATTTAAAATATTTATTTATTAAATATGCAATAATTATTCTTCTGTTACTTCTTCATCATTGTTATTTTCATTGTCTTCTGACAGATTTTCCAGTTTTTCGTCGAGATCGCCATTATTTCGAACGCGCGTAACAGAGGCGATTTTTGAATTTTCGCGGAGGTTTATTAACCTGACCCCCTGTGTAGCCCTGCCCATAACCCGAACAGAATCAATGGCAAGCCGTATTGTTATACCGTCCTCGGTAATAATCATCAGGTCGTCGCTATCGGTTACGCTCTTTATTGAAACCAGGTACCCTGTTTTTTCGGTAAGGTTAATGGTTTTAACACCTTTTCCTCCCCTGTTGGTTATCCTGTAATCTTCAATTTTAGAACGTTTTCCATATCCTTTTTCCGATACCACCATTACGTCTTCCGACTCATCTTCAACACAAATCATGCCAACAGCTTCATCACCTTCCACACACGATATTCCTTTAACCCCGGAGGCAGTCCTTCCAATTGCGCGGATAATATTTTCATGAAAGCGAATTGCTTTTCCTGATTTAACGGCAATCATTATTTCGTTGTTTCCATTGGTTAAACGTGCCTGTATAAGCTGGTCGCCTTCACGTATGGTAATTGCGTTAACCCCGTTTTGGCGTGGTCGCGAATAAGCTTCAAGCGACGTTTTTTTGATAATTCCGTTTTTGGTACACATGATGATGAAATTGTTATTTATGTATTCATCATCGTCAAGTGTTTTCACATTGATATATGCCATTACCTTGTCATCCTGTTCAATATTCAGCAGGTTTTGTATGGCCCGGCCTTTCGAATTTCGTGTACCTTCGGGGATTTGATATACCTTCAGCCAGAAGCATTTGCCTTTCTCGGTAAACAGCAATAACGTGTTGTGCATTGAAGCCACAAACATGTGTTCCAGAAAATCTTCATCGCGGGTAGTCCCGCCTTTTGAGCCAATGCCTCCCCTGCCCTGCGTTCTGAATTCGGTTAACGGTGTGCGTTTAATATAGCCAAGGTGTGAAATGGTAATAAGCATTTCCTCGTCGGCATAAAAATCTTCGGGGTTGAATTCTTCGGCATTGGGTACAATTTCTGTTCTTCGTTCATCGGGATAAGCTGCTTTGAGTTCGAGCAATTCCTGTTTGATGATATCCATTCTCATTGACTCATTTTCAAGAATTAGCTTGTACTTTTCAATTTGTTCAAGTAAGTTGTTGTACTCTTCGCGAAGTTTTTCCTGTTCGAGCCCGGTAAGTTGCCTCAAACGCATTTCGACAATAGCCTTTGACTGTTCTTCCGAAAGTTCGAAACGTTCCATTAAACGTTCGCGGGCCTGCTCTGAATTATTTGAAGAACGGATGATGCTGATTACTTCATCGATATTGTCGCTGGCAATGATCAAACCCGCCAAAATGTGTGCCCGTTTTACAGCCTGATCGAGTTCATATTGGGTACGGCGTGTAACAACATCGTGCCTGTGCTCAACAAAATATTTTATAAGTTGTTTTAAATTAAGCAGTTTTGGCCTGCCGTTAACAAGGGCAATGCTGTTAACACTGAAAGCTGATTGCAGATGGGTGAATTTAAACAATTTGTTTAAAACAACATTTGAAATTTCATCCCGTTTCACGTCAACAACAATCCGCATTCCCGTCCGGTCCGATTCATCGTTAACATTCGATATCCCTTCAATTTTCTTTTCGTTGACCAAATCGGCAATTTTCATGATCAATTCGGCCTTGTTAACGATATACGGTATTTCGGTTATAATAATTTTTTCACGGCCATTCGGGGTTGTTTCAATATGGGTTTTTCCCCGCATAACAATTCTTCCCTTACCCGTCAGGTAGGCATCTTTTATTCCCTGGTAACCGTAAATGATTCCACCCGTTGGAAAATCGGGTGCTTTAATTATATCAATTAAATCATCGATCTCAATTTCTTTATTATCGATGTAAGCGATGGTAGCGTCGATGGTATCGGAAAGGTTATGTGGCGGCATGTTTGTTGCCATACCCACAGCAATACCCGAGGTACCGTTAACAAGCAGGTTGGGCAAACGCGTTGGCAGTACTGTTGGTTCCCGGAGTGTTTCATCAAAATTTGGTTGAAAATCAACCGTGTTTTTATCGAGATCGGCAAGGGTTTCTTCGGCAATTTTGGCCATGCGGGCTTCGGTATAACGCATAGCTGCCGGGCTGTCTCCATCAACGGACCCAAAGTTTCCCTGTCCGTCAACAAGCGGGTATCGGAGCGACCATACCTGTGCCATTCGCACCATGGTCAAGTATACTGAAGAATCGCCGTGTGGGTGGTATTTACCAAGTACCTCGCCTACAATCCTGGCCGATTTTTTATAAGACTTATTAGCCGTAATGCCCAGTTCGTTCATTCCAAATAATACCCTGCGGTGAACAGGTTTCAAGCCATCCCGCACATCGGGCAATGCCCTTGAGACAATAACCGACATCGAATAATCGATATATGCCGATTTCATTTGTTCCTCAATGTTGATTTTAAAAATCTTTTCGTATTCTGACATTTTATATACTTTAATTACGCGAAAAAAGTTGTTAAAAATACAAAAATACCATTATTTAAGGCCTTCCTTTCATGCCATTTCAACAAATAATTAACATACAGCCGAAATCTTTCAACAATATGGTATTTCATTGGTTTATGTGAAAATTTGTATTGAAAAAATAGTGTATATTAGTGACGTTTTTAAAAAAATATAAGGTTTTTACAATTTATGGATTCAAAATTTTCACCCAAAATAAAAGATGTTTTATCGTATAGCCGCGAAGAAGCTATCAGGATGGGAAACGATTATATTGGGTTAGAACATATATTTTTAGGGATTTTGCGCGACAGTAAAGGGGTAGCAATTGATTTGCTCAATCAAATGGGTGTCGATCTCTATGAACTAAAGCGCGCAATTGAAGATGAAATTAAGAATGATCAACCCCTGTCGCCCACTGCTTCGGTACAATTATTAAAAGTTGCTGAAAAATCGCTTAAACTCGTTTACCTTGAAGCACGGTCGATGGGTAATAAAACCATAAACACCGGCCATTTACTGTTGGCAATCCTTAAAGATGAAAAATCATTCATTGCCCGTATTTTAAGCGATTTTAACATCAGTTATTACATTATAAAATCACAGTTGGAAGACTACAACCGTGGGTTAATTGAATCGAAATCGGACATGCCCGGAGATACGGACGACGATGCCGGTGATTTTTTCCAGAAACCTTCTTCTGGAGGAGGTAGCGGTAGTTCGCCAACCCCTACGGCCGGGAAATCGGATACACCCGTGCTTGATAATTTTGGCATCGACATTACAAAAGCTGCCGAGGAAGGAAGCCTAGACCCGATAGTTGGGCGCGACAAAGAAATTGAACGGCTGGCACAAATACTGAGCCGCCGCAAAAAGAACAACCCCATTTTAATTGGCGAACCGGGTGTTGGTAAATCGGCCATTGCCGAAGGCCTGGCAATTCGGATTGTTGAAAAGAAAGTATCACGCATTTTATTCGACAAGCGGGTTGTATCGCTCGACCTGGCTTCGATTGTGGCCGGTACAAAATACCGTGGCCAGTTTGAAGAACGGATGAAGGCCATTTTAAATGAGCTGGCCAAGGTAAATAACGTCATTCTTTTTATTGACGAAATACACACCATTGTTGGTGCAGGTGGCGCCACCGGTTCGCTCGATGCGGCAAATATGCTTAAACCGGCCCTGGCGCGCGGCGACATACAATGCATTGGTGCAACAACCCTTGATGAATACAGGCAAAACATTGAAAAAGACGGGGCACTTGAAAGGCGTTTTCAAAAAGTTATGGTTGACCCAACTTCGTCCGATGAAACCATCCAGATTCTTGAAAACATAAAAAGCAGATACGAAGACCACCACAATGTAATATACACTCCCGAGGCTATTGCTGCCTGTGTTAATCTAACAGCCCGGTATATTTCCGACAGGCATTTGCCCGATAAAGCCATTGATGCGCTTGATGAAGCGGGGTCGAGGGTTCACATTGCCAACATTAATGTTCCGGAACGGATTGTTAAACTGGAAGAACGCATCGAACAAACCCGCGAAGAAAAGATACAGGCTGTAAAAAGCCAGAATTTTGAACTTGCTGCGAGTTACCGCGATAAAGAAAAAAACCTGTTTCAACTTCTCGAAAGGGAAAAGGAAGATTGGGAACGTGAATTGATTAACCACAGGGAAACCGTATCGGAAGAGAAAGTAGCCGAAGTTGTGGCAATGATGTCGGGTATTCCGGTACAACGGGTAGCACAGGCCGAAAGCAAAAAACTGCTCAGCATGGGCAGAGATTTAAAAGGTACCGTTGTTGGACAGGATGCTGCGATTGAAAAAATTGTAAAAGCCATACAACGCAACCGTGCCGGACTGAAGGATCCGAATAAACCCATCGGGTCGTTTGTTTTCCTGGGCCCTACCGGCGTTGGTAAAACACAACTTGCAAAGGTGCTGGCCCAATACCTGTTCGATTCAACCGATGCCCTCATCCGAATTGACATGAGTGAATACATGGAGAAGTTTGCCGTGTCGCGCTTGGTTGGCGCACCCCCGGGATATGTCGGGTACGAAGAAGGCGGGCAACTGACCGAGAAAGTACGCCGGAAACCCTATTCCGTTATTTTGCTTGATGAAATTGAAAAAGCCCACCCCGATGTTTACCACATATTGCTGCAGGTTATTGACGAAGGCCGCCTTACCGACAGCATCGGGCGAAGGGTCGATTTTAAGAATACAATAATAATAATGACATCAAACATTGGGTCGCGTCAGCTTAGCGAATTTGGACGTGGCGTTGGTTTTTCAACACCATCCGATCCTTCCGATCCGGAACATTCATCGTTTGTTATTCAGAAAGCATTAAAGAAAACATTTGCTCCTGAATTCCTGAACCGTATTGATGATGTGATTATTTTCAACCCGCTTACGCAGGATGACATTCATAAAATTATTGAAATAGAGCTTAAAGAGTTGTACGAACGGGTTAAAAACCTGAATTTCAAATTGAAAATATCTGCAACCGCCAAAGATTTTATTGCCCGGAAAGGTTTTGATCCGCAGTTTGGTGCAAGGCCGCTCAAACGAGCCATTCAAAAATTGCTTGAAGATGAAATGGCTGAAGCCATTCTTCGCTCTGAAGCAAAAGAAGGCGATACCATATCGATTGGCTTCGATTCGAAAAAAGAAAAAGTCCGGATCAGGATTTCAGGTTCGTAGCAGGAATTTCTGTTTTTTTATCGGGGCAAAACTGTACCGTTAAAATTGTTACATCATCTTCGGGTGTAAGGTTACCCCTGAAATCGTCAATGCTTTTTTTGATTTTCATCACTACCTCGCGGGGCTTGTTGAACCATGCTCCCATCAGGTTGTATTTCAACACATCAACCGCGAATTTTATCCCGTTTTCATCAACCGAATCGGTTACCCCGTCGGAGTATATGAAAATCTGGTCATTCCGTTGCAAATCAATAACCGATGATTTGTATTTTTGTTTTGCATAAATGCCAAGCGGAATACCGTGTATATCGGATAACTCCTCTATCCTACCCTCTGAGAATATTACCAGCGGAGCATTGTGTGCTGCATTGCAGTATTGAAACTTGCCGTTTTTTAAATTCAGCATACCCAGAAAAAATGTGACAAACATATCGCTTATGTTTTCATCAATAAGCCGGTTGTTTAACTCTTTCATAATCCCCGAAACCGTACCGTCTGTTTTGGCAATATTCCTTAAAAGTGTATGCGTGTAAATCATGTACAACGAGGCAGGTATTCCTTTACCCGATACATCGGCAACGGCCAGTAGTAAGTTTTCATCATCAAGAAGAAAATAATCGTATAAATCGCCACCAACATCATAAGCAGACTCACTAAGGGCGTATATTTCAAATTCATCGTGGCTTGTTATTGCAGGCGTAATATTAGGCATTAAATTGTGCTGAAGTTTTTTTGCCAGTTTTAAATCATTTTCAAGCTTCGAATTTTTCAGGGAGATCTTTTCCTGGCTGCTTTCAATAACTTTTACCTGGTTTTGCAATTGTTCAAACCTGTTTTTTAAAATGGACAGTTCATTGCCTTTAAGTTTTATTCCCTGATTGCTGTTTGCATATAAATATTTAATCAAATTACCGAGGGGCTTGGTTTGCCGCTGGTTTGTTATAATAATTTGAAAACTGCCCAATAAAAATATCCCGATAATGACCAGTATAATGAGTAAAGTGAAATGGGTATGGTTAGGATTATTGACAAGCACAACGTAACAATTGAGTTGATGGTTATGGGCTATATACGTTTGCCTGCCCTTTATTTTTGTTTCAATAAACCGGGTAAAACCTTTCGAGATTTTTTCCAGAAAATTTTTATCTTTATTTGCCCCGTTGGGTTTGATGAACGAATTATTTTCTGTAAAAAGAAGAGTGTGGCCATCTTTATTCATAAGCAGCGGGAAGCCTGCGTTGCCAATTATTGCGTTTTCAATTTCTTTTTTTAACCGTATTGTGTCAATTTCAAATACCGTTTTCAGTCCCGATTTGTAAAAATGTTGATACTGAAGCTTGTAAGCCGGCGTGCCGTTACTTTGTGTCCGCTTCCAGTAAAAACCGCGGCGCAAAAACAAGGAATCTGACGGATTGCTGTAACCCGACACATGGGCTATACTCTTGATTTTATTTTTGTTACGTATAACAAACGGGGATTCTTCCCTGCTTACAGTGTCATCAACATGGAGTACCTTTCTGTTTAGCGACAAATAATCTACATAAAAATCGAAATCGGAGCAAAAAGCTGTAACGGTTTCGTCAACTTTTATTATTTGTTGCTGAAGAAGTGCTATTGATCTGTTTTTAATAAAGTGATTTGAAATAAAAAATACTGCAAGAAATGTTATTGCCAAAACGATTGAAAAATGGAGTAAATGAAAAAAATTTAACCGGTATGCTAACTTTCTATTTCTCATTAATTTTAATTTGTGTGCTGTTGCAGCTGGCTTCGTTCAGGCAATTTACAAAAAAGCAATTGAAAATAAAGTGCATCGGTAACAGCATACTTGTATCCTTTAATTTTTTTTTGGTAAGCCCAATGAATTTGAGAGTATAGCAGGTGAATGCCACAAAAACAAAGAAAGGAATATGAGAAAAAAAGGCAGTCCAACATGCATTTCAAGTGTTGTATCACCAAAGTTTGAAACCCCGGTAATAATCAAAAGCATGATAATAAACACATTTTTAAATTGGCGCTTTTGTTTAATTGCATAGAAAATTAAAAAAAGGATCAGTAAAAAACCGGGCACACCAAATTTTACCATGTAGCTCAGGTATTGGTTATGCACTTTCGATCTGAACGCTGTTTTTAATTCAGTATCTATTTGATTATATGCCTCCTCAAAGGCATTAAGGTAATTTCCGGTACCAATTCCCCAAAAATTGTTTTTAATGATATGCCAGGCAGCTTTACTGAATTCTATCCGTTGTGACAACGACTGGTTGTTGGGGTTGCCGGTGTGGTAATAGCGGTCAATTTCCCAAATGGTTTGGTAAATGCGCGGATAAACCGAATACTTCTTTTCAACAAATACAATGTTTGAAATACCCGCCTCGATATTTTTTATGTCGCCGGGCGACAGGGCTGCTACACCTGCTGAATCTTTTTTTAGCCCTTTGCTTGTCAGGTAACGTATAAGGGTATCGTAAACAGGATACCCGGTAGCATCCCTTTCGTGAATTTTTATTTTGCTAACATTATTCCAGGCCTTTTCCAGCTCATCATTGCATAAATACCAGTAAACGTGGTAGCCGTTTTCGAGCTGCTTTTTTTCCAAATCAAAACTATACCGGTTTCCCGATTCCGTTGTGAGCGAATAATCGGGTTCTTTCTCGTTCGTTGCAAAATAATTATGGGCAACATAGCCAACATACGCCAGCGGTAATAATACAAATAAAACAAGCACAGGCCACTTTGCCCTTTTTGCCATGCGGCTTTTTTGTATGCTGCAAAGCCAAAAAATGAATACAATGCCGGAAATATAAAGTGAAAGCCAGCCAATAAGTGACTTCTGAACCCCTAAAAAGGCGATTAGCCAAAAACACCAAACAACAATCAATGCTTTGTTAACACGACCCAGAACAGGTGTTTTCAATATGACAGAACCGATAAGAATGTAAACCGCAAACACAATTTGCAGCGAAAAGGCAATGTGCGAAACGTATGAAGCGTCTCTTACGTCACTATAACCTGTTGAAAAAATTATTTTAAAGGTAGTTATTAGTGTTGCTGCTGTTACAAAAACCACAAACAGGGCAAGTAGTTGCCAAATTCTTTTTTCATTAATGCGGGGAATAAATGCAAATGCAGCAGGGATTAGAAGCCAAAAAATGCTCTTCTTTAATTCGTAAAGTCCGGTATCTAAATCGTTGCAAAACAAGCACCCGAGCAAATAAATAATGAAAACACCAGCCAAAGCCCAAAATGCCTTTTCTTTACGAAATTGTTGAATTTTTTCCCGAAAGTTGCCGGTAATAAAAATGAGAAAAAAACATACGCCGGTAAAAATACTCAAAAAAGATTCGGAAAACGGCAAACTAAAAAGTAACACAGCAATTGCAAAAAAAGGCAAGTGACTGTTTATTAGATTATTGATCTGCCCCTTCCACTTCTTCATTTCGATTCCCTTTAAAAAGATAAAAACGTTTTTCTTTCAATATTATTTTAATTCAGCCTGATTTTTTCAGCAGTAGTTCAATTTAGGGGTTCGATGCCTGAAAATAGTCCAGCCACTTTCGGGTTCCCTTGTACAAGGTGGAAAACGTAGCAACTTCAGATGCTTTTTTAAGTGCTTTTTCGAACGGAATGTTTTGCTGCATATACCAGCAAAATGCTCCATGCAGTACATCTCCTGCACCAAGTGAGTCAATTGCACCAACTTTTTCAATTTCAATTTCTCCGCCCGGGAATACAATGCTTTCCTCACCACGGGTTATGGCTACATGTTTCACGCCTTGCCTGAGGGTGAAGTCGAAAATGCTTTGCAGCGAATTACATCCCGGTGGACGATAATTATCGGAGCAAATAGCAACATCTACAAGTGGAAGTATTTCAGGCAATTGGGGCTTCCAGCTTCCACCATCGAAAATTACGGTTATGTTTTTTTTACGGGCTTCATTGCAAACGGGTACAGCAACTTCGGGATAAAAGCCATCGGTAAAAACAAACGCATAATGGTCTAACTCAATATCAACGCTATGCGGAAGGCTTAGCGTTTCGGGATGATGGGTGAAAATTGTCCGGTGACTGTTCGAAACGTTGGTTACAACTGTTGAAATGATGGGGTTATATTTTTCATTTTGCAATAAGTCAATCAGGGTTACTTCGTTATTAGCAAAATCATCAACGAGAAAGTTGCGAAAATGGTTTTGTCCCACGCAGGTCAAAAAATCGGGCCGGCCTCCCAGCCGGGCAAATGCGATGGCTGCATTTGCAGCAGGGCCACCGGCAGCACATACCGGGGTATCGGTTTTAATTTTTGTGTTGTATCGCGGATTTTCGTTTACAAAGTACTGAATATCCAATGTTGTTAATCCGATAAAAAGCCCTTTTTTTATCATGGCAAGGTATATCAACGTAAAAAAAACCGGCATGGGTTGCATGCCGGGCGACAAAGATATAGAGAAAATTTTATGTATTCATTGCTCCGCAAACATTTATTACCTGTCCGCTCACATACGAAGCCAAATCTGAAGCGAGAAAAGCAGTTACTTTAGCAACCTCTTCAGGTTGTCCTCCGCGCCTGAGTGGAATGGCTTCGGCCCATTGCTTTTTTATTTCTTCGGGAAGCACATCAGTCATTTCGGTTAAAATAAAACCCGGTGCAATGGCATTACATCGTATGTTGCGTACACCCAGCTCTTTGGCCACCGATTTTGTTAACCCGATAATACCTGCTTTTGAGGCTGAGTAGTTGGCCTGGTTTTTATTGCCCGAAACACCGACTACCGAGCTCATATTGATAATACTGCCTTCTCCCTGTTTCCACATAACAGGCTGTACTGCTTTGGTAAAATTGAATACCGATTTTAGGTTAATACGAATTACGGCATCCCATTGTTCTTCGGTCATTCTTTTAAGGGCGCCGTCTTTTGTTATCCCTGCGTTGTTTACCAATACGTCAACCCGTCCAAAGTCATCGGCGATTTGTTTTACAACATTGTTTGTATCTTCATAATTACTGGCATCGGAAGCATAAGCTTTGGCTTTAACACCAAGGGATTCAATTTCCGACACGGTTTTCTTCATGTTTTCATCATCAAATAAATCGGTAAAGGCAATGTTGCAACCTTCACCGGCAAAAAACAAGGCAATGGCTTTTCCTATACCCCGAGAGGCACCGGTTATAATTGCCGTTTTTCCTTCCAATAATTTCATGATTCGTAGCTTTTGGTTTAACGTGGGGACAAATGTAGCATTATTGAAAAAAATCACAATTTTTGCCCGAATAATTCATATATTATTCCCGACCCCGACAGCTATTAAGATTCACTATATTTTTCAATATAAAATTAAGTTCATCCAAATCGGGATAAAACTGTATTTTGTTCATTATAAATAAAATATGAACAATACAGGTTTAAAGTGAAGAATAGATTTGCATCAATTGACGGGATGTGTTTTTCACATGGAATTTTTCGGCATGGATTCGTCCAACTTTTTGCATATTAGACGATAAACTTTCCGATGAAATAATTTGGTGTATCGCGTTCGAAATTTCTTCCGGTTTATTCGGATCGACATATAAACTTCCTGCTCCCCCAACCTCGGTCAGGCACCCAACATTACTTGTAATAACGGGCAAATTACTGAAAAGCGCCTCGATAACGGGTATGCCAAACCCTTCGAAAAGCGAAGGCCAAACCAGCGCTTTTGCCATTTGATAAACCGCCGGCATATCGGCATCGGCCACGTAGTTTAAAAAAACAACGTGGTTTTGCAGGTTCAGTTTCACGACTTTTTTCAGCAAAATATTTTTATAACGGTTCGGTTTTCCCACAACAACCAGCGGAAGCCTTTCGGCATTATTCAGTAAAGCCATCGCTTCAAAAATCCGGTCGATGTTTTTGTGTTTTACCAAAGCGCCTACAAATAATAAGTATTGCCCGGGAAGACCATACTTTTGCCTGGTCCTTTCCATTTTATCGGCTGAAGCTCTCGTGTAAAAGCCGGGATTGCACGATTGGTAAACAACGTCAATTTTTTCCTCGGGAACCTTCAGAAAATTTACAAGGTCGGATTTTGTTTGGCGGCTTACGGCAACAACACGGTCGGCATTCGTACAACTGTATTTAATTTTCGACAGGTATATTTTCCGGTCGGCTGCACTGAAATTTTGCTTAAAGCGCAAGAATAGTAAGTCGTGCACGGTTACCATTTTTTTCGCTTTTATCCGGTTCGCCCCAAAAGGTATCTCGTGGCTTAGCCCGTGGTATACTTGCACATGGTCTGAATTGATATTTTTGGCCATTCCATAGCTTCGCCAATAATTACGGATGAGTTTTGAGGCATTTTTGGGTGAGCGAATTTTTACTGAATCGGGTAACGATTGCATCCACTTTATTAAATCGTATTCAGAAGGCCTGGCCCCGTATAAAAAATAATTGTTTTGGGGATAATACGCTACCAGTCCCGAAATCAGGTTCCGGGAATAGTTGCCGAGTCCACGGGTATTTTTAAAAGCCCTTTTGGCATCAAACCCCAATGTTAACGATACTTGCATATTTTCCATTATTGCCACGAAATAAATAAAACCTGAACAAATATTTCGATAATTTCTATCGGTATATTTCAACAACGGTTCCTTCTGTTTCCAATAATAACCATTTTATTACAGTATTTTCACCATTTTAAAATATTTTTGCAACATGACCAATCATAATACAATATGCGCAATCAGTACATCGCCCGGAACGGGGGCCGTTGCCATGATCCGGCTTTCAGGGACCGATGCTGTTTCAATAACCGATAAAATATTCAGGCCGAAGAAAAAGGGCAAAACCCTGAAAACCGAAAAAGCCAATACCCTGCACTACGGGAGTGTTACTGATAAGCATAACGTGCTTGTTGATGATGTGGTAATTGCACTTTTCCGTGCCCCCCATTCATTTACTGGCGAAGATATCGTTGAAATAACCTGCCATGGGGCTTTATACATTCAACAACGGATTCTTCAATTACTGACCGAAAACGGGGCACAGCTTGCCAAGCCGGGAGAATTCACACAACGGGCTTTTCTGAATGGGAAAATGGATTTATCACAAGCCGAGGCAGTAGCCGATTTGATTGCCGCTTCTTCGAAAGCAGCACATTCTTTAGCGTTAAATCAAATGAAAGGGGGAATAACCTCCGAGATAAAAACTCTCCGTAAAAAGCTGCTCGATTTTACCAGCCTGGTTGAACTTGAACTCGATTTTGGCGAAGAGGATGTTGAATTTGCAAGTCGTGATTCATTACTTCAACTGACAGAAAACACACTTCAATTAATCAGCAAGTTAACCGATTCGTTCAGGTATGGCAATGCTATAAAAAACGGTATTCCCGTGGCCATTGTTGGCGATACAAACGTAGGCAAATCAACCTTGTTAAACCTGCTTTTACAGGAAGACAGGGCCATTGTTTCGGAAATTGCCGGCACAACACGCGATAGCATTGAAGATGTGATGGTTATTGAGGGGATACAGTTTCGCTTTATCGATACAGCCGGAATCAGGGCAACAGCCGATACCGTTGAGTCGATTGGGATAAAACGGGCCTACAAAAAAATTGAACAGGCCGAAATTGTGCTGGTCATGCTCGATGCCTCAGCCCATTTTAACGATACCATTAAATTCCTGACCCATTTATCGGGGCACCTTTCCGAAAAATTTGCCGCCATTATTGTGAACAAAATCGACATCGCCGCTCAGGCTGTTGTAGATGAGTTAAAAAGCCTCGGGGAAGCCACCGGGTTCCCTACCCTGCTCATTTCTGCCGGAAGCCATCTGAATATTGACCAGCTGAACCAATTTTTGATTAATTCGGCCCATAAATTTGAGGGCAGCGATTCCGATGTTATCCTCACGAACATGCGGCATTACGAAGCATTTATGAAAGCCGGCGAAGCACTCGAGCGTGTAAAATCCGGACTGCAAAACGATATTTCGGGCGATTTTCTTTCACAAGACATTCGTGAATGCTTACATTACCTGGGCGAGATAACGGGTGAGATAAGCACTGATGAGGTATTGGGTAATATCTTTAAGAATTTTTGTATCGGGAAATAAGCCATATAAAATTCTAAGCGAAGTTGAAGTATCCTACGTTTCCTGAATTTTCCCATTACGCTGTTAATATTTTGTTGATTCTTTTTTGCCTTTGTTTGCTTATTCTTTTTTAAATTAGCCATAATTTGACAAGTCGTAAACTTATTAGTCATGTATTTAGGAAAAAGGATAAAAGAACTCAGGGAAGAAAAAGGATTTGTTCAACGCCAATTGGCTGCCGAATTGGAGATTGATACTCCAATGTACAGCAAAATTGAACGTGGAGAACGAAGGGCAAAGCGGGAGCAGGTTCTAAAATTGGCTAAAATACTGAACACCGATAAAGATGAATTACTCACCTTATGGCTAGCCGGGCAGGTTTATGAGATTGTGAAAGATGAAAAAGTAGCGAAAGCTGCAATGAATTTTGTTGAAACCCAAATTCGATAATTATCTTATGACCAGTATAAAACGGGAAAATACAGACCTGACATTTTTTACAAACACTCAAGGTCAAACATTGTTAAACCGATTCAAATCTACATTAACGGATACCAAATTCTTTGATGTATTGGTCGGTTATTTCCGTTCAAGTGGCTTTTATCAGTTGTATGAATCACTTGAAGATGTTGATAAAATCAGAATATTAGTTGGGCTGAATGTTGACCGACAAGCCTATGAAATCATGCAAATTAACGAGGAAAATGGAACCATTGATTTCGAATCACATCAGCGTACAAAAAACCTCTTTCAAAAGAATTTAATTTCAGATATAGAAGATTCAAGGGAAAACGACCAACAACTTGAAATTGGTGTTCGGAAGTTTGTTGAATTTTTACAAACTGATTGTATTGACCAATCCTTACCAAAATTTCAGTTAGGGAATGGGAAGAAACTTGAAATCAGAGCGTATCCATCAAAAAACATTCATGCCAAAGTTTATGTTAAGCGATATAATGAAAGTATTAGCCATATTCAATACGGTTCAGTAATTACAGGTTCAAGTAATTTTTCTGAATCAGGTTTAGTTGCAAATCGGGAATTTAATGTGGAATTAAAAAACAAAACAGATGTTGATTTTGCTTTAAATCAGTTCGAAGACCTTTGGAAGGATTCTGTTGATATTTCAGATGATTTTATTGATGCTGCAACAAAAAAAACATGGTTAAACGATTCAATTACCCCATACGAATTGTACCTGAAGTGTATTTATGAATATTTGGAAGAAGATATAAACATGGAGGATGAATACGACCCATACTTACCTCCGGGATTCATGGATTTACGTTATCAGCGGCAAGCAGCAACAAATGCAAAGAAAATTCTGGAAACATACAACGGCGTTTTTCTCGCCGATGTAGTTGGACTTGGAAAAACCTTTATTACAGCTATGTTACTTCAACAATTGCAGGGGCACATGTTGGTAGTTTGTCCACCTGTATTGAAAGAATACTGGGAGGATTCTCTGCGCGATTTTGGTGTTCGCAGTCATAAGGTTGAATCTTTGGGCAAGCTGGAACACATTTTGAGAAATGACATCTCAAAATTCAAATATGTAATAATTGATGAAGCTCACCGCTTTAGAAATGAAGCAACTCAATCCTATGCCAACCTAATGGATATTTGTCGGGGCAAAAAAGTAATTCTTGTCACTGCAACCCCATTAAACAATACTGTAGATGATATTTTTGCACAATTAAAACTTTTCCAGGCTCCTAAAAATTCTACTATTCCCGGTGTACCAAACCTCGAAAAATTCTTTAATGCATTGAAGCGTAGGCTAAAAGAAGCCAAACCGGATAAAAACGATATATCACCTGAAAGCCAAGAAGAATACAGGAAAGCCATTAAGGAAGTTTCAGATACTATCAGGGATAAAGTGCTGAAATTTGTAATGGTTCGAAGAACCCGAACAGATGTTAAAACCTTCTTTAAGGACGACATGTTTAAACAGGGACTTAATTTTCCGGAAGTTGACGACCCGGGCAGAATTGTATATCATTTTAAAGGGAAACTTGAAACGGTCTTTAATCAAACAATTGAACTGTTGCATACTTTTAAATATGCCAGGTATATTCCACTATTATACTATAATAAAGGTTTAACCGAATTTGAAAAACAACAACAACGAAATGTTGGAGGATTTATGAAGGGAATCCTTGTGAAGCGTTTGGAGAGTAGTTTCTATGCATTTAAAAAGAGTGTAGGCCGTTTTATTGCATCATATGAGAAATTTATTGAAATGTACAACAATGGTACGGTTTATATCAGTAAAAATGCAAATGTTTACGACCTTCTGGATAATGATGACCTTGAAACACTTGAACAATTAGTTGAAGAAGAAAAGGCTCAAAAATACATTTCAGATAATTTTGGCTCTTTCAATGGTTCAAAATTTATCGACGACCTGAAATTTGATTTACAATTATTAAAAAGGGTTAATGACTTATGGAAGGATATTGACGATGACCCAAAACTTGAAAAATTCATTTTCGATTTAAAAACAGTTAATACCCTAAAAAAGCAAAAACTGGTTGTTTTTACAGAATCAAAGGAAACTGGTGATTATTTATATGAAAATATAAGTGCCGAATTTCCGGGAAAAGTAATGTTCTACTCCAGTAAAGGAGGCAGACACACAAATTCGGATATAACTTCAAAGCATACCATTGCCAGAGAAATTATCAGAGATAACTTCGACCCCAATAGCAAAGACCAGGTTAACGATATTCAATACCTGATTACTACCGATATTCTTGCGGAAGGTATTAACCTGCATCGCTCAAATGTTTTAATCAATTATGATTTGCCATGGAATCCAACCCGGGTATTACAACGTGCCGGACGTGTTAACCGTTTGGGGTCAAAACACAGCAACATTTGTATTTTTAACTTCTTCCCCACTTCTCATTCCGACCGTCATTTAGGTCTTGAAAGTAACATTACCAACAAACTACAGATGTTTCATTACATTATGGGAGAAGATGCCCGGTATTTAACAGATGGAGAAGAAATTGGAAGTCAGGAATTGTTTAATACGCTAAACAGCAAAAAAGCCTATTCCGGTGAAGGAGAAGAAGAAGTTTCTGAATTGAAGTATCTGGAAATGATGAGAGAACTTCGTGATAAAGACCCGGATTTCTTCGAAAAAATCAAGATACTTCCTAAAAAAGCACGTTCCGGCATGAAAGTAAATGAATTGGAATACAATGAAATGATCACTTTCTTTCGTTTGGGAAAACTCAAAAAGTTTTATAAAAACATTCAGGGCAGTTCAGAAGAAATCAACTTTTTCGATGCAGTGGACAAATTGGAATGTACACCTAAAACTAAAAGACATCCTATCCCCAATAACTACTTTGAGTTATTAAATACCAACAAAGCGAAGTTCCAGTTAGATACAACCCAGGGACAGGAGCCAACCAAAACAAGCGGAGGTCGCTCAAATGCTGCTTTTATTGAGCGTATTTTAAAGGACAAACAATTTAAAAACTATAAGAAATTTACCGATTCTGATGAAGACTTCATAAACCAGGTGAAACAGTTGTTGCAGGACGGAGCAATTGCCAAAAAAACAGCACAGGTAATGAAAAAAGCCATCGAAAAGTCGGTTGCTGAACAAGGAATGCTCGACCCCATGAAGGTTTTGCACATCCTGCAAAATAACATCAGGTCAACCGTTTTTGAAAACCACCTTAATGAAAATAGCTATTTAAAGCGAGAAGTAATCTTATCAGGCTACCTAATTAAGTAGGATTAATTTGACAGAACAACAGAATGCAGGAAAACCAAAATATCGATAAAAAATCATTACGGTTTATTAAAGGTAAACAAACCGATTGGGATGAATTGGCAAAAGATTGCGTTTGTTTTGCCAATGGACAGGGAGGTTTCATTCTTATAGGAATTGAAGATGAAGATTCAGTACCTCCAAACGGGCAAAAGATAAAAGACAGGACTTTGCCTGAAAAAATTCAGAAAGCCATCGTTGAGCGAACCACAAATGTTGGTGTAGCTGTTACAATTCAACAAGCCCCCAATAAAGCTGAATACATACAGATTCAGATTTTTAGGAGTGTGCAAACCATTGCTGCCACCAACGATGGCAGATATTATATTCGGGTTTCTGATACTTGTCGCCCGGTTCCGCCGGATGAAATGTCCCGGTTGGCGGCTGAAAAAAATGCATTTATTTGGGAAGAACAAACAAATAAAAAAATACCGGCAAGCCAGTTCGATACAGACAAAAAAAATTCCTTTTTAAAGGCAATTAGAAATTCGACAAGAGTAAGCACATTTGTTAAAGAAAAATCGAACGATGAAATACGGGAACACTATTTTTTTAAAAAAGCAGGGTTTTTAACCAACCTTGGAATTCTTTGGATTGGAAACAGAAACGACCGGGCAGGCTTATTATTTCCTCCTGCAGTTCAGGTAATCCGATATAACGAAGCGGAAGAAAAAGTCTGGAAACTAAATTTGGATGATTTCCGGTACAATCCTTTTGAACTACTCGAACATGTTTTAAATGATGTGCCCGACTGGCAGGAAAGCGCTGAAATTGCCGATGGCATTTTTCGAAAAAATATCCCGTTTTTCCCTTTGGAAGTTGTACGCGAATTAACAGCAAATGCTTTAGTACACAGGTCGTACACTACCAGAGGAGATATTTTCATCAATATATTTTCCGACCGGCTCGAAATTCATAGCCCGGGAAGATTGCCTTTCGGCGTTACCCCCTCAAATATTTTAAGTCAATCGGTAAGACGTAATGAACATCTTTCAAAGGTTTTCTACGATTTAGGCTTGATGGAAAAAGAAGGTAGCGGATTCGATTTAATCTATGCCCGTCTGTTAAGTTCAGGTAAGCCAATTCCGGTGGTAAAAGATTATGACGACCGGGTGACGGTTATCATTAAAAAACAAATTGTAAACAAACAGGTAGTCCAGTTAATGGATAAGGCTGGTAAAGAATTTCAGTTAAGACAAAAAGAGATTATTTCCCTCGGTCTTATTGCCCAACATGAAACCCTTAGTGCCATTGAAATTTCCAGGCTTTTAAATCAATCTGATGAGCAGGGATTAAGAAACTGGCTCGGAAGATTGCCTGATTTTGAATTGATTCTGAGTAAAGGAAAAACAAAAGGAACTCAATACTATGTAAATCCGGAATATTTGCGAAAACTAAATTTCAAAGCGAAAACCACGCTGAAAAATATTGAAGATTATCGACTGGAAGAATTAATTTTTAAAGACATTGAGAATTATCCCAACAGTGCTTTTGGAGATATACATCTGCGTATAGGTAAAGAAATCAATAAGCATAAAATACGAAGGGTGTTGAAAGGAATGTTGGATAATAAACGTATTTCCTGCAAAGGAGAGAAGAAAGGAAGAAAATATTTTATTGAGCAAAATCTGCGAAATACTCAATAAAACATTCAGTAAAATACTCAATAAAATACTTAAACCCATGTTATACAATAATTTATAATGCTAAAAAAATAATAATTTACATGCAAAAGCACGAAGCTCAAAATATCATCGAAAGCACCTTTAACGCTTCATTTTCTGAAGAGAAGTTTACGCTTTTCATTAAAAACCTGTTAAACGATATTGATACCACCCGGTACAACGAATACCGCGGCAACCTCATCAAAGATGCCTACAAAGACCACATCAGGCAATACAAACGCATCGGGAAATACACCGACCCCAATGGCGATGCCCTGGATGTATTGATTGTTGAGGTAAAAGACCAGACAAAACTTGATAAAACACGGACATCATTGCGCAACTTCGTAATAAGCCACCTCGATAGCTTTGAAAAGGATTATGCACTGGTAGCCTTTTATTCCAACTCAGACCACGGTGCCGATTGGCGTTTCTCATTCGTTAAACTGGAATACAAAACAGAAGTTAAAGAAGGTAAACTCAAACAAAATAAGGAGCTTACACCCGCAAAACGTTATTCGTTTCTGGTTGGGGTTCATGAAAAAGCGCATACCGCAAAAAAACAATTGTTGCCTTTGCTCGAGAATGTTTACAACAACCCTACCCTTGAAGAACTGGAAGAAGCCTTTAGCATTGAAAAGGTTACCGATGAGTTTTTTGAACAATACAAATCGTTGTTCCTGATATTAACTGAACAATTCAATAAAGACAAAAACGGATTAAAAGAACAATTGGCGGCTGCAGGAATTGATATTCCACGTTTTACTAAAAAACTCCTGGGGCAAATTGTATTCCTGTACTTTCTACAGAAGAAGGGATGGTTAGGCGTACCTAAAGCCGAAAAATGGGGCAAAGGAGAAAAAAAATATCTTCAAAAGTTATACGATGATGCAGAGGAAACAGGAAAAAACTTCTTTGGTGATTACCTGCAACACTTATTTTATGAAGCATTGGCGCACAAACATAGCGATGAAGGGATAAAAGGATATTATAAAAAGTTAGGATGCAAAGTGCCCTTTTTAAATGGAGGATTGTTTGAAGCCGATTACGATTGGCAAAGTAGCCGAATTACTATCCCGAATTATCTTTTCCGTAACGATGAAAAAGTAAATAAAACCGGTGATGTTGGCACAGGTGTTCTCGATGTGTTCGACCGTTATAACTTTACCATTAAAGAAGACGAACCCTTAGAAAAAGAAGTAGCGGTTGACCCCGAAATGCTGGGTAAGGTTTTTGAAAATATGCTGGATGTTACTTTACGGAAAAGTCAAGGTGCATTTTATACCCCTCGTGAAATTGTACACTATATGTGTCAGGAAAGCCTGATTCATTACCTCGACAATGCGGTAAATACCTATACAAAAACCTATCAGGAATTGGGCAATGCTCAAACCAACCTGTTTGGTAATACAGGAAAAAATGGGCAACAAAGCCTGATGCAAGAGCAAAATCAGATTATTATTCCGAAAGATGATATTGAAGTTTATATTCGTAAAGGATTTTTTGCGCTGGAAAACGACCAACGGGTTTTGCGTGAAGGCAAGGAAACAAAAACTTACAAATTTCAGTTACCGGAAAGTGTACGTTTAAACGCCGATTTACTGGATGAAAAGCTCACTGATATAAAAATTTGTGATCCTGCTATTGGTTCAGGAGCTTTTCCGGTAGGCTTGTTGCACGAGTTGGTAAATGCTCAATTGGTATTAAAACAGTACCTCAGCGATAAATACCTAAATAAAAAACTGAAAGCACTTGAAATAACAAAGGCAGACATTGAAGAAAATTCTGACAAATACAACTACAGGGTAAAACGCCATACCATACAGGAAAGCATTTACGGGGTCGATATTGATGCCTCGGCCATTGACATTGCCCGTTTACGGTTATGGCTTTCGTTGGTGGTTGACGAGGAAGACCTGGATAATATTGAAGCCCTGCCCAACCTCGACTACAAAATTGTTTGCGGAAATTCATTAATTGGCTTGCCCGAAAATGCCATGCGAAACCTTGAGGTAGAAAAGGAATTGGAAACCTTAAAAGAAGAGTTTTTTGCCGAAACCGATGAAGCCCACAAAAAAGAGTTACGCACAAAAATTAACACAAAAATCAGGCAATTATTAGACACCGCTGAAGAGTTTGCGGGCTATAAAATTGATTTCGATTTCAAACTATTTTTCTCTGAGGTTTGGCATTACAAAGGTGGTTTTGATGTTGTTATCGGTAATCCTCCATATGGTGCAAAACTTTCTCAATCAGACAAATATATTTTAAAAGACATTTATTCATTAAAATCATCAGAAACAGCTATCCTTTTTATAGAATTGTCATTTAGGCTATTAGGAAATACAGGTACACAAACTTATATTATTCCAAAACCATTAACATATTCTTCAAACTATACCAACACTAGAAACTTTATTGAAAGATATTTAATTGAAATCGTTGATTGTGGTAAAGCCTTTGCAAACGTAAAATTTGAAACGATAATAATTGTAAATAATAAATCTAATAAATTAGGGGATTCATATAAGAATAAATTATTCACCAAATTTCATGATTTTCAATATTTATCGACAATTAAAAAGAACACAAAATCAGTTTTTGGATTTTTTCTTAATGGCGTAAAAGACAATGAGATAGATTTGGCTAAAAAAGTTTTAGCTACATCTAAATATTTAGGTGATTATTCTTCTAACAGACGTGGTGGAATGTTTCAGAATGATATTGAACAAAAAGGTAATATTCCAGTGTTTGGTGGTAAAGAAATTACTCGATGGGGATTTAAACAACCAAAAGGATATGTCAATAACACGACTAATATTGAAGCAAATGCATTGTTACATAAAAACTCAATTCTTGTTCAAAATATTGTTGCTCACATAACAAATCCCATTGACCAGATTAAAATAATAGCTTGTTTGCCAAGAACATCAGATAACGTTTTAATACTCGATACTATTAATCAATTGACATGTACCCATGATAATATTTCACCTGAAATTTTATGGATATTATTGAAATCAAGCTTTCTCAATTGGTATTCTTATCGGTTCATTTTTGGTAAAGCAATAAGAACAATGCATTTCGACAATACTGTCACAAATAAAATACCGCTATCAAATAGACTTTTAAGCCTAATCACAGTTGAAAAAAATAATATCAAAACTATTGTTGACTATATACTTTTTATTCAATCAAGGAACAATTTGCTTTATTCATATTTTGATGATTTAATTGACTCAATTGTCTTTGAACTCTACTTCCCCACCGAAATCAAATCAGCCGGAAAAGAAATTTTAAAACACTTGGGCAACCTGCCTGCCGGACAGGCAGGTTTAAAACCCATTGATGACAGCATGAGCGACGAGGAAAAACTGGCTATCATCCAAAGCGAGTTTGAACGCCTGTACGACCCCAACCACCAGGTGCGCAACAATGTAGAAACATTGGATAGTGTTGAGGAAGTGCGAATAATTAAGGAGGCGCTGAAATGAGAACCGTAGACTTACACATTTTTAGGGAAGCTTACACATCCCACACATAAAAATTGAAAGAATATTTTATTATTATTATTCGTAAATTATTTTGTTCTTTTCGTTTTCGAATTCCTCATCAGACAAATAACCATTTTCCTTTAATTGTGCAAGTTTTTCAAGTTTGCTTATGCTATCAAAAGAATCTTTAATATCAGGTGTTTTTGAAGGAATTTTATAGCCGTCTTTAACAAATTGGTCAAATTTTGGGCAAGTACGTATAAAAGAAAAACCTCCACCGGTGTGAATCAATTCAAAATCGTTAAAACCATTATTGACTGCTTTATCTAAATAATAATTTTCGACTTTAGTTGAATATTATCATTTTTTTTGCGCTATGATTCAAAGGTCGATTAAAGAAAATATTTTAGATGGAATCGGAGATAATAAATCCATCGTATTGCCTGGGCCACGGCAATGTGGAAAAACTACAAACCTTCAAAAACGGAAATAATTGATCGGGAGAATTTTGAATCGTTTTTAATGTGGTGCCCGAAACAACATTTACAACTCCGTTTGACGGATTCGGGTATACTTTAAAACCGGCAAGCACATCATCGACAGAATTTCCGCCAACGTGCACATCGGTTTCGCTTGAAGAAACATTGCCAAAATTATCAACAGCTTCAACTTCAAATGTATAGTCCCCATCAGCCAGATCGCTTATGGTTGCGGTGTTGCCCTCTTCGGTGGCATAGATCATTTCCTGCACCAATTCACCATCCTGCAACACATTGTAATAAAAATTCCATACCGAAGCATCTTCCATGTCGCCGCCCTTTACTACTTCCTGTGCAGAGGAAAATGATGTAAAGAGCACTGTACAAATGATAAATGTGAAAAGTTTTCTCATAAGATTTAAGATTAGATTGTTAATTGTTCTGTTTATTTTTTAATCGAATGTTACATAACACTCAATCAAGTTTTTATGCTTTTCAGGTTAAACGATTATAGGCACAAATCCGGAATTACAATGTCACAAATGTTCAAAAAACATAAATGATTGAACATTTAGCGGTAATTGTGGTGCAAAATGTGTATTTGTCTGTAAATGAAAAAATAACATTTTACCCAAGACAATTTTAGGTAAAAATTGTGTATTTGAAGGGTATTGTTTGTTGAGTAAAAAGAACTTATTTGTTTAATATTTTCAGGTTCTTTTTTGATTTTTATAAAAGGAATAACGAAATTGCAATGTTATTTTAAACAAAAACAACGCGATTTCGTTTCTTTTTGGCGAGGGGTAATTTTTACCCCCCATGTTAAATACATTAAACCACCCGGAATTATGTATAATTTGATTTTTTTAGGTCTTTAAAATTTTGTATGGGTTTTGGAAGTTTCACTTAACAAAACATGATTACAGATATTTTTTAAACAGTAAATGCATGATAAATAAATTTCTATTAACTAATCACTAAAAATTTACACTATGAGAATTCTGATTTTTACTTTAGTATTGAGTTTAGCTTCTTTGGGCCTGTTTGCTCAGGAATGGAACTTTACCGACCCTGAGTTTAATGCCCTTGGAGTAATAACCGAAACAACCACCATTGATGGTTTAACAATTTACGCAACAGCGGAAAAAGATGTTGAGGTTGATGGTAATTCGAAATCGATCAACGACATGGATTTCGACTACCGGTTAAAATTTGGCGGTAGCGGGTCTTTTGAAGATGACGCACCCCTTGGACGAGTTGTATCTTTTGATATCCCGGCAAACGCCACGCTCTCAATTGCGCTGCAATCATCAAGTTCCAGTTCCGACCGTGAACTGCTTGTTGTTGATGCAGTATCAGGCGATACCCTGACCATTATGGATGCACTGGGTGAATCAATTAGCTGGGTTGATTACGAATATGAAGGCGAAGCCACAACGCTTTGGGTCTATTCAAAATCGAGCGGCATTAACCTTTATTACATTAAAGCCGAAGCACCAACAATACCTGTAGAGCCGGCTGATCCCTTAGCCATATTCGACCCGGCAGAAGTTGATCCGGCTACATTGCCCGATGGCATGTCGATTGTTGAAATTGACGGTAAAACAATGCTCCAGTGTGTTGTTGACGGCTGGAATTCGATCATCGATGTTCCTGAATTCACTTTTGAACCCGGCATGACAGCCTTTGCCGAATTCAAATATGTAGTTGCACAGGAAGACTTTACGGCATCACAAATAAATGGTGCCATTCAATTGATCGATACAGTAAATCTGATGACCGTTTCATGGGATCCCAACCCGATACCAACAACTACCGGACTTATACAATCGAACCCTTCGGGTGAATTTGTAAAAACCTCGGCGGGTGCTGCTGCAACCATGAAGGTGGTTCACCAGGTTCAGTTATTCGGACAGGAAACATCAAGCTGGGGAGCTGTTGCAGGCGATACCATTTGGGTAGGAAAAGTACGTGCATACAAAGTAGACGAAAACACCATTTTCGACCCGGCCACCTACGATCCCGACGAATTGGTTGATGGCATGGAAATCGTTGAAATAGACGGTAAAAAAATGCTCCAGGTTGTGGTTGACGGCTGGAACTCAACACTTGATATACCTGAATTTGCTTTTGAAGAAGATGACAAAGCTTTTGCCACATTCAAATACATTGTTGCACAGGAAGACTTTACAGCTTCGCAAATTAATGCTGCTGTTCAGTTAATCGATACCGTTAACCTTATGACGGTTTCCTGGTCTCCCGACCCGGTTGCATCTACAACAGGCATCATCCAATCGAACCCTTCAGGTGAATTCGTTCGTGGATCGGCTGACATTGCAGCAACAATGAAAGTGGCCCACCAGGTTCAGTTCTTCGGACAGGAAACATCGAGCTGGGGAGCTGTAGCAGGCGATACAATGTGGGTAGGTAAAGTGCGTGCTTACAAAGTTGATGAAAATACTATTTTCGACCCGGCTACTTATGATCCCGATGACTTCACCGATGGAATGGAACTCGTTGAAATTGACGGGGAAACTTATTTAAAAGTTGTTGTCGACAGCTGGAATTCAATTTTAGATGTTCCGGAATTCACCTTGCCCGAAAATGTTAAAGCAAAATGTACGTTTAAATACACTGTTGGTCAAACAGAATATACAGCTTCACAAATTAATGCTGCTGTTCAGTTAATCGATACTGTTAACCTCATGACCGTTTCATGGTCGCCCGATCCTGTTGCATCTACTACAGGCATCATCCAATCGAACCCATCGGGTGAATTCGTTGAGAGTACGGCCGATATTGCCGCAACCATGAAAGTCGTTCATCAGGTTCAGTTCTTCGGACAGGAAACATCGAGCTGGGGAGCTGTAGCCGGCGATACCATGTGGGTTGGAAAAGTAACGGTTGAAGATGCCACCCCGCCGGATCCAAATGTAATAATTGATCCTGCTACTTTCGATGGTGCCTTAGGTGAAGGCTGGGAAATTGTTGAAATTGATGGTGAAAGTTACTTCAAGGTTGCCGTTGATGCCTGGAATTCCTGGATGAACGTTCCTGAATACACTTTCCCTGAAGGCAAAAATGCATTCCATGCACAAGTAATGTACGAAGCAGGAACATCCGGTGCTGCTTTGGATGGACTGAAAATTTTCCTGAAATTCTCCGATGCCGGATGGACAGAAATTGGAGCAGGCAGTGCTTCTGCTTCAACTGAGTTTAAAGATTATGTTGTAACATTAGCCAGCAACGAAGGTAACGTGGCCGGCGTGTTCCAGGTAGCCATTCAGGATGCCGACAATGGCTGGTCAGCTATATCGGGCGACTTTATGTACATCAGTAAAGTAACAGCCGTTACAACAGCTCCGATAACATTTGTTATTGATGACACGAAATACAAAAAGTACGATGGATTCAGTATCAGGGGTAGCTGGCTAACCGAAAGTGGCCTTTTCGATAGTGGCTGGAACGGCGGTGTTAACCATGCAGAATTTGCTGATTCTACTGAAGCAAACCCGGTACCCGACAATATTTGGGAATACACCGTTAACCTTGTTGCCGACGGAGGTGCCAATGAATGGCATTGGGGATTCCTTGACCTTGAAGACAACTGGCTTGTAACCGGTGACGATCCTTCATTTACAGTAGTTGATGAAACACCGCAAACCCTCACTTATGTAGTGGGTGGAACCAATGCCGATATCTTTGCAAACCCAATGTTGAAAGTGTATCCAAATCCGGCTACATCAACATTGTTCTTCAACAGTGCTTATGTAAGCTCGGTTGACATTTACACGCTTACCGGTGCAAAAGTGCTTAATGCCACTTCGAACAGGATTGACATTTCGGGCTTGAACAACGGTTCATATATTGTAAAAATACATGGAAACGAAGGAGATGTAGTTATCAGTAAATTTGTTAAAAGATAACAATAAATAATTATTTTTTCATAATTTTTAGTTTGTACGGGGCTGTCTTAAAAGGCAGCCTCGTTTATTTTTTGCTTACACTGTATGGCTAAGCATAACCTTATTGCCAATGACAAATTTCGTTCTATGTGTCATTCCGATCCCGATGCATATCGGGAGAGGAATCCCTGGCTTCATGCGGAGAGACCCTTCTCCGCCAAACGGCGGATCAGGGTGACACGCGTTGATTCTACTGTCATCTTCGCAATATACTCAGAAATATTTTTTGAGTGAACGCTCAGGATAGCTTTGTTTTTCGATTGAGCTTGTTACCCAGGTGTATAAAAAAAAGCCAAATAATAAATATACCAACATAAATAAGCCCCTGGAAAATAAAGTGGTGAAAAAGATCGGTATGTTCGTGCCATTTATCAACAATGTAAGTTAAGGCAGCCATGCGCAGGGAATTCATCAAAAATATGAGGATAAAGCCCGCCGGGATAAAAACCGATTTCAACCAAAGCTTGCCGGGATAGGCAATAATGAAAACCAGGAATACGGCAAAAAGGTTGATGCCGAGGCAGCCGTAAACCACCTCAATTGATTCTGAAGCACCGGTTAACCACAATTTTCGTTCTTCGAGGTTCATTTGGGTATCAAAACCGAACACGGTAAGAAAAAAGCGGGATGTTTTCAGGTACAACCACGATGCAGCCTGGGTAAAGGCCGATGTTTCACCTTTAACCATCAGCCATTTACGAAAAACACGCCATGCCAGGAACAGGGCCGTTCCTTTTATCAGAAAGCGGTTTAAATCGGTGGTTTGTTTATATTTTTCGATTAATCGACGTAACATTCTCTAATCAAGCACAAAACGGTAAGTGATTGTACCGGTTTGAAATGCCGGGGCTTCGGCATTTTCGTTAAAGCGGGTACGCATAGCGGCATTTCGGGCAGCCTGCAACAGTGCGCTGTTTAACGAGGTAGACCCTTTCACCCCCGGATTGGCCTTTGTAACTTTTCCGTATTTATCAACCGTCACTTCTACAACCACTATTCCTTCATCGTTGCCGGGATACGAAGGTTTGGGCAAATTCACTGCCGAACGTCCGGTTAAGTTGTAGGAGATACCTTCTCCCCCGCCCGGCCCGTAGCGTTCAACACCGGGTGTTCCGTCGGGCGATCCCTGGTTTCCGGGCTGGTAGGTTGTGCCCTGCCCCGATGATGAAGAATTGGTATTTTGCCCCGTTCCGCCAAAAACGTTCTTTGCACGTGAATTGATCTCGGCAATTTTTGCTTCCTCTTCCGCTTTGCGAATACTGTCGCGACGGCGTTGTTCGGCAATTCGCCTCAGCTCGGCCCGGCGTTCTTCTTCTATTCGCCTTAAACTGTCTGTTACCCGTTTTTCTTCAGCAAGCCGTTTTTGGCGGGCTTCTTCTTCAAGCCGCTTCCGCTCTTTCTCTTCCTGTCTTTTACGTTCTTCCTCTTTTTTCCGTTCTTCTTCTTTCTTTTTAGCGGCCTCAATGGCAGCAGTATCTTCATAATCCTGTGTCATTACCTCTTCTTCGGCCTCAGGTTCCGAAACGGCAGGCTGTGAAGGCTCCGGGGGTGTTTGTTGTGGCGGTGCAACTTCTTCTTCAACAGGCTCTGTCTGCTTCTGCGGCTCGGGTTTTCGTGGTGCTGGTTCTACTTGTCCCATACCAGCAGCCGACGTGCCAAAATCAACCAGCACACCTTGTTCTTCCGGCAGAGGCAGTGGTGTAAAAAATCCAAACTTCAGAAGGATTAGAAACAGAGCCAGATGGAACAACAGGGTAAGAATAATCCCCTCTTTATGTTTTTTGAAATAATTCACAAATTTGCTTACAAATTTATTTTTCCGGGCTTGTTGCCAATATCATTTTATATTGGTTTCGCCTTGCAATGTTCATTATTTTCACAACCTCTTCAATGGGGACCGATTTATCGGCATGGAGCGAAATATAAATTTCTTCCCCATCAGGAATAGTACGTTGTAAAAAGGGCTCAATTTCGTTAAACCGCATCTGGTTTAATTTGCCGTTTGAGTTTACATAGTAGCGCAAATCGTCGGTAATTGAAATGGTGGTGAGCGGTTTTGCCTGTGTTTGATTATTGCTTTGCGGAAGCAACAATTTTAGCGCGTTAGGTGCAATAAGTGTCGATGTAACCATGAAAAAAATGAGCAAAAGGAAAACAATATCGGTCATCGACGACATGCTGAATTCCGCACTTATTTTTCCTCTTCTTTTAATTGCCATAATGTTTAAGATGCTGGTTCGTTAAGCAAGTCCATAAAGTCGGTGGTTGATGCTTCCATTTTGAAAACCACGCTTTCAACCCTCGATACCAGGATATTGTATCCAAAATAGGCGATAATGCCAACAATGAGGCCGGCAACCGTGGTAACCATGGCCTGGTAAATACCCGATGAAAGCAATGTTACATCAATATTGTTACCGGCATTTGCCATGTCGTAAAAAGCCTGTATCATTCCCATCACGGTTCCCAGGAAACCAATCATGGGTGCACCACCGGCGACACTGGCCAAAACGGGCAAACCTTTTTCCAGCTTGCTTACTTCCAGGTTGCCCACGTTTTCAATGGTGGTTTGTACATCGTTCAGGGGCCTGCCAATGCGTGTTATCCCTTTTTCGAGCATACGTGCAATGGGCTTGTTGGTTGATCGGCAAAGGGCCAGGGCTGAATCAATTTTTCCTTCCAGGATGTAATTTTTGATTTGGTTCATCAGGTTGGTATCAATTTTCGACGCCCGGAGTATGGCTATGTACCTGTCGCCAAAAATAAAAACGGCCACAAGCGATAAAAAAAGAATGGGTACCATAATCCAGCCCCCTTTCAGGGCAAGATCCCAAAAATTCAATGTAATACCTTCAGCTTCGGCCGCTACTTCGGCTGCTACCTGATTCATCTGAACTAAAATGAAATTGAGCATAACTTATTTATTTTATCTGATATGTAAAACGGCAGTTAACAATTTTTATTTTACCCGTTTTTTTTCGGATTATTCACAATAATAAAAAAAGAAAATCGAAATGCTGCTCATTTTTCCGATTTTCCTTTATCCTTTTTATCAACCGGTTTCTTTTTGAAAATTTTTCTCTTGTAATATTCCATCAGCCCTTTAAAAGAATTGAACTCTTCGCGGTAAATAAAACCGATGCCTTGAGTGGTTGGTGCCGTATCGTAAATCAAATCATCGTTTGAATGGGTGTAAGCTTTAAACTGAAGTTTGCCGTTATCGGTAAGTTTGATGTTTAAGTCGAAATCGCCTACAAAATCGCCGCTGCGTTTTGTTGTCGGGTTGGCATTATTGGCAATGTTGCCATCAATGGTGACCCTGTCGTCAAGTATTTGTGTGCTGAGGGCCAGCTCTACCTGATCGTTCGATATTTCGTTGCCGGGGCGGTAATTAATACCGATGTTCCATTCATCGAATATTTGCGACAACCAATTCGATAATTGGTTTGAAATTAACTCGCTGGCTGTTGTTCCAACCAGTTCAACACCGGCCTCGGTTGTTGGTTGTCCCATAAAAAATTCAGGAGTATAAAAGCGCCCCAGCATCAACAGGGATATAACCTGTTTGTTTACATCTTCTTCAGTAGCAATGATCTGCTTAACCTGGTCTTTTAACCTCGCTTCGGCAGTAGGCAGTTCTATTTCAAAATCGATAGTAGGTTGCCGGAGGTTGTCCTTTAATAGAATGATGCAATCTACCGGGATCCTTCGTTTAAAATCTTCATCCTGGTAACTGTCGAGGAACAGGTCGTATAACGAAGTTTTTACCTTATAGATGGCCGTTATATCGAGCTCGGCATTGTAGGGGTCACCCATCCACTTAATGCTGCTGCCCGGGTTTATCGAAAAGCGTTTATTCAGGATGTTTTCAAGGGTAAAGAGGTAATCCCCTTCTTCAATAATGTAATCGCCATATAATTCAACATTGAAATCGGGGTCAATATTGACCTGCATGTTACCCGAACCTTCCCCGCGGATTATATCGCCCATGCGTGAATTAAAAATGAGTTGCACTTTCGCATCGGGGGTTATTTCCATGTCGAAATTCATTGATATACCATTTGTCGTTTCGGGTTGGTAATACGAAATTTCTTCACTGTCGTTACTGTTAACGAATGTAATAAAATCATATTCTACGGCTTTACCTGCACGTTCAAACGGTATATAAATGGCTGTACCCTTTTCAGACCTGAAATTCCCGCTAAGTACAATGTCTTTTGCCTGTCCGGTAATGGTTAGCGACCCGTTTACAAAAGCGGTGCCGTAAAAGCGGTTATTATCGGTGTATGTTGTGTTAATGGCCAGAAAATTATCGGAGATTAACGTGAGGTCGAAAACCATGTCGCTGAAATTACGGTGTTTTATCGATCCATAAAACAAGCCCGGGTTATCGTATTCATCCTTAACACTCATGTTTGGGAAAATCAGGGAATCGTTGCTAAAAATGGCTGCATCTGAAGAAAGATAGGTTGTTTTTATACTTCTAAAACCAATACCCACTTCAGGCGACGGTGTTAGCTTGCCGTCAATCAACAAATTGGATGTTTCGCCGTGTACGTGCAGTTTTCCACTTGCATGTCCCTGCAGGTTGTAAAACAGGTTGGGTTTGGTAATTTCAAGTAATGCAAAAGGGGTATTGTCGAAGTTTAATTCAAGGTCCAAATTATTTTTAACCGGATTGATAGTGCCTTTGCCATTAATAAGTTCCCTTTCGCTGTCGAACAGTGATAGTTTCGTGTTGAGATGGTTTTCTGCATTGTCCCAATTGCTTTCAATCTGAAGGTTTCCAAGTTCATTTTCTTTGTAAAGCAGGTTATCAACCGAAAGTTTAAGTTGAAGTATGAATTGATTATACGGATCGGTTAACTCCGCTTTCCCGTTAATGAGTCCCTTAAAATTATTGGCACCAAAAACCGACTGAATCATTTGGAAATCGATGTTTTGAATGCTTGCCCGGGCTTTCGAGTCTGTGTTTTCACATAGCTTACCATCAACCAAAAAGCGTTGGTTGTTATTGTGCAGGGCGAACCGGTCGAATTTCACCGAGGTGGAATCAACGGTTACAGTCGATTCATCTAACTGCCATAACGAATCGGCAATGTAGATTTTTGAAGGTTCGATATCAATTTTGACAATGGGGTATTTTTTACCGTTTTGTTTAAACGTGGTATTTGTTTTCACAATGCCGCTATAGGTCTCTACACCGTAATTATTCCAGAAAAGGTCGACATCGAGCTCATCGTTGGCCCCGGTGCCGTCAATGGAAAAATTGTACATCTTAAACTCCTCGCTAATGTGAATTACATCGGTTTTGGCACGGCAATTTATCGATCCTTCATCTGCGTATAGTTTCAGGAAAAGCCTTTCAATACCCCTGTTTTTGTAACTTACATAAGGAAGGGTCGATTCCAGCATTGCATTCCGCCCAAGGGGGTCGTAAAAACCGCGAATCTCGAAAGGTGTTTCGAAATCTAAGCCGGGAATAAATACCCGGGTAAACATGTCGGTGTTTTTAAAATTGAAAGAGAATGAGAACTTGTTCTTTTCCTGCTCAATGCTTTTACCGTAATCGTAAGAGGAAGGAAGATATTTCTGCAAAAAACCAACAAGCGATGAAGTGATGTCTAAAAAACTGTATTCACCGGTAATGTTGCCATCAACCCAATCGCTCTTAACAACCAGCCTGTTTTTTTTGTCGGGGTATGAATCACTTTTTATTTGCGCATTTGAAAGCTTCAGTGAATCGTTTTTGTTTTTATAGTACAAATCAGAAATTTCGATGTTCCCTATCAGGTTATCAATATTATCGCCCTTAAAATTGGCATCAACATTTACAGAAATCTCAGACAGGGAGTCGTTAACGAGGTTCAGCTTCCCCAAACTTGCATGTGTTACACCCGAAACGAATTCAAACATCGGTATGTCGCCCGACAGGTCGAGCCTTCCGGAATAAGACATTTCAAGATTGGGGTCTTTCACATAAAGATCCCCGTTAAATAATTTGTTTTGAATATTTCCGTTCAAATCAACCCGACTGTATTTGTAATCATTAATTTCAACCGAATCGATTACCCCGTTAAAAACAATGTTGTACCTGTTTTTGTGAATGTTCCCGCCAATTTTTCCCGAAAGGGTCAGTTTGCTCAACCGCTCCGTTTCCAATATTTTTCCAATATCGAGGCTTGTGGTTGAGAGGTTTCCGCTTATTAGCAATTTTCCGCTTAGGTCGGGTTTAAACGCGATATCGGTTTCAATAACCCCCAGGTTACTATAAGCTGTTCCATAGGCCACAAAATCGTTTTTAAAACCGGTGAAATTCCCCTGGTAACTAAATTCGCCAATGTTTTTGAAAAACAACGGCATCTTTTCTTTTATGAAATTCAAACGCTGGGGCAGCTCCATATCCCTGATTTTGTCGAGGTTGGCATACGACTCGTAAAGATTTGCAAACATGTAGGTATTATCAATATCGGGCAGGCCGTTAAAATAAAAATCGGTGGTAAGCCTGGTAACCTCGCCCAGTTTGGCACGCACCCTTTTCCCCCTCAGTTCGGAAAATTTTCCGCTTATATGCCCCGAAAACGAAACATCGACCCCTTCGCTGGCATATTGAGGGAAAATAAAAGCAATGTCCTGAAAGTTAAAATCGAGTTGCTTTAAGTTCACATCGAGCATGCAATCGTACCAGGGTTTACCTTTGCTTAAACCACTGGCATCGAATTTAAGTGTGTCGATAAAAAGGCTTGAATATTGTGTTGTTGCAATAATATTGTCGGCCAATATTTGACCATTGGTTGACGTAACTCCGGCCGCTACGTTTTTCAAATAGAATCCATCGTGACTTACAAACCCCGTTTTTTTAAGCGAAAATGAAAAAGTATTTTCCGATAAATACTGAACATCGTCAATTTCAATGTTTATATCTGAAAGGTGAAACCAAATGTTTTCATCCGGCTTTTTATAAGTTTCACTAAAGAACAATTGTCCGTTTTTTAGTTCCACTTTATTGCAATTAACTTTCCATTCGTTGGGGCTGTTAATTGTATCTGTTTTTAATAAAAAGCTGAAGTTGTAGTCATTTTCCGATTCCCGGACGGCTCGCAATTTCGGATTACGCAACTCGATGGAATTCAAGTGGATTGATTTACGCTTCAGTGATAACGAGTCGATTACAGCTACCACTTTTTGTGAATATACCAACGTATCATGTGCTTGGTCGCTCAAAAAAACATCCTCAAAAACAATGCGTTTAAACAAAGCAACCTTAATACGCGAAACACTGGCCTGTGCCCCCGTTTTTTCGGTAATTTTTTGCGTTACGTATGAAATGGCCTTTTTTTGCACATAAGGGCTTTGCACGATAAGAAAAGCAATTGCCACCATTAAAAAGGCAACCGAAATGACAACCAACGCTATTTTTACGGTTTTTTTAATAATTTTGTCCTCCAATTTTCACCCCCACAAAGTAACATAAAAAATGGTTTTAAACCATTTAAAATAGTACCAGTTGCATCATGCCGGTAAAAAAAAATATAACAATACTTGGAATTGAATCGTCGTGCGATGATACTTCCGCAGCCATTATTCAAAACGGGCTCATCTGTTCGAATATTATATCGGGTCAAAAGGTTCATGAATCGTATGGCGGGGTTGTGCCTGAGCTGGCTTCACGGGCACACCAACAAAATATCATACCCGTTATCGATCAGGCTTTTAAACAAGCCGGGATGACTCCCTCCGACATTGACGCCATTGCTTTTACCCGCGGCCCGGGTCTGCTGGGATCGTTACTCGTGGGTACTTCGTTTGCAAAAGGGTTGTCGCTGGCTGCCAATGTTCCCATGATTGATGTTAACCATTTGCAGGGGCATGTGCTGGCCCACTTCATTAAAGAAGAAGGAAATGAAAAACTACCGCCATCCTTCCCGCACTTATGCCTGCTTGTTTCAGGCGGAAATTCACAAATTATTTTGGTCAAAGACCATCTCGAGATGGATGTTATTGGACAGACCATTGATGATGCAGCCGGTGAAGCATTTGATAAATGCGGAAAAGTAATGGGATTGCCCTACCCTGCCGGGCCAATAATTGATAAACTGGCAAAAAAAGGAAACCCCGAAAAAATATCATTTAACAAACCACGCATACAAGGCTTGAACTACAGCTTTAGCGGTTTAAAAACCAGCTTTCTATACCATTTAAGAGATGAATTAAAAGCCGACCCCGATTATGTTGAAAAAAACAAAGCCGATTTGTGTGCCGGTTTGCAGAAAACCATTATTGACATTTTGCTGGGAAAACTGATACGGGCAAGCAAAGAAACAGGCATTAATGAAATAACGGTGGCCGGGGGTGTTTCGGCCAATTCGGGACTCAGGAAAGAATTGGGAAAACAAGCACAAAAAAGAAACTGGAAGCTGTACATTCCCGAGTTCAGGTACACCACCGATAACGCGGCCATGATTGCCATAACGGGCTATTATAAATACCTTAAAGGCGAATTTACCGATCATTCGGCCGTACCCTTTGCCCGGATGGATATTAAGCAATAGGAGGTATAAATTCCAAATAACAAATTCCCCGCCTTCGCTGAAGCTATGGCGGATAAAACAAATTAAAAATGACAAATAACAAACAACGGCAACAGTGCTGGTGCGGTTTTGCAAACCGCGCCACCCTTAACGGAAATTTGTGATTCTTAAACCCCGCACCATTGTTTCGGCCAACGTGTACAACGAGGCCGGGCTGACCCTCCTCCTCGTTTGCAACGAGAAGAATGTAACAAGCCAGCAGAAGGCTTTTGTAAAAGATCGATTTCTTTTATCTTTAAAGCAAAAGTCATGTCTTCAGAGAGTTATATTATCCACGACCATACTAAAAAAGATTTGGGACGAGCCCGAGAGCCGCCGGAGTTGGATA
>JAIOZY010000018.1 GCA_021740385.1 Prolixibacteraceae bacterium
GGAGTTTTGCCTCCGGCTTCCTTCAGATTCCATCTCGCGGTGGACACCCTTGCCATCGACTAATGGTTGGCGATTACAAACCCCCATAGTGGACTTTCACCACCAAGTCTGTTACCATGCACGGCACACTAAAAAAAGGCTTGCCGGAGTCCCGACAAGCCTTTTGTTATTCTTTTATTGATTAAACACACGAGCGGCCTGCTCAACTTCCGGACTGGAAATTAAGAATGTGCCACCACCATATGTTTAATACTCTTGTTGTCATTTTTCACTATTTCGGTTACAAATAAAAAGATTGATTTTGAATTTGCAAAATTTCCGACAAAAAAAAAGCAAATCTGCCTGTAAAATTAAGAAATCAAATAAAATCCATATCTACACCGTAAAGGGGGTATGATAATTCGGACAAACCTGTAAACCGGAAAAATTGAAAGTCGATGCAAACAAAAAGATACACGTTATTTACGGTGGCAAAAAGAATTAAAGACCACGTTAGACAAATTCATCAGATGGAAAAACCTATACCAGCTAATTAAAACCACCTTATATTTGATTAAAAAATATTTCTAAAACTCCGGCTATTTTACGGTTTCAATCGTACCGGCAATGATCCCTCCCTTAATGGCTTCAATTTCTGTTTTGATTGAATCGGGTATCCGGTTTTCAAAATCGTGGTATGGGGCCAAAGCTACACCATGATTGGCCAGGGTGCCCACGTGTACCTTTTCCACATCGACCTGTCCGGCAAGGTACTGCACTGTAACCGTGTAAATGGTTGTGTCGAGGCGCTTGATGCACGAAGACAGTAAAATATCGCTAACATCGGGCAGCGAATAATACTGATCCACATCGATGCCGATACCCCATTTCCCGTTGTCTTTTGCTGCCCTGAGGGAGCCGCTTCCGGCATTGCCCGCCAGCACGGCAATAACATCGGCACCCTGCTGTTTAACAAGGCTGTCGCCCACACGGTAGCCCATGTCATCATCGTCGAAACTGTTGATGATTGAAAGCCGCGACTGTACATCCCGCTTGTATTTTTCGTTGAAATATGCTATGCCCATTTCGTATGCTTCAAAGGTGCGGCGTACCGGCGGCAGATCCATGCCGGCCACAATGCCCACAGCAGGGTTTTCGGGGTTGTTAATATCGGCCCATGCCGCAGCAAGAAAGCCCAGCGGGAAAGTGGCCTGTTCGCCGAGGTAATTGATGCTGCGCACGTTTTCCAGTTCGCCATCGTAACGGTCGTCAACAATCACGAACTGCATTCCGGGGTTGTTTTCGGCAGTTATTAACATTTCAGTTTCAGCAACCATGCCACCCAAAATCAGCAGGTCGACTTCCTCTGCCGGAAAAACATCCATGGTTTCCTGAATGTTGGTGGTTGCAGAAAGGAACAAGGTATCAAAACGGTATTCGTCAAAAGCCAACATTACACCCTTTTTGCAGTTTTCGCGCCATCCGGCATCGCTGTAGCCGTTGCCATAAACAAACATGCCCACTTTGGTTTGCCCATTTTTCGTACCTTTATCGCAGGAATTGAAAAAAGTAACAATTCCGGCAAGTATTATTAAAAGCGATAAATTATAAACCTTTTCTTTTACAATAGTTTTCATAACACAACATTTATCTTAAGACCATTATTAAAAATAAAAGTCTAATTTAATATAAAATTTTGAAACCATTTTTACTCCTTTTAACTTGCGAATCCGGCAATTCACTTCAATCAACTAAAACGTTCAGCAATGAAAAGATACAAACAGGACTGTAATTGTAAAAAAATTTAGAATGATTGTTGCGCTGAGTCTAATCCCGGTTTTACTTTTTCTGGCATTGCTTTTTTTATTCGACAGTTTTAAATTGGTTGTCAGGAAATATTTGTTTCTTGCTTGTTTATGGGGCATTGCCGCTGCCCTTCTTTCCTACTTTGCAAATACTTTTTTGCTCAATTATATTGATTACGCCACTTATACGCGCTATGTTTCACCAGCCACCGAAGAAATATTAAAAGCCCTTTTATTGTTTTACCTTATAAGCACAAAGCGAATTGGTTTTATGATAGATGCCGTTATTTACGGTTTTGCCGTTGGGACGGGTTTTGCCCTGGCCGAAAACATATATTACCTGTACAGTGTTAACGACTCCAATTTGCTGGTTTGGATCATTCGGGGTTTTGGAACAGCCATCATGCATGGCGGCACTACTGCCATTGTTGCACTCATGTTAATTGGAGCCAAAAGCCGCGAAGCAAATTATTTCATTAACAGCATTCTTACATTGTTTTTAGCCTACATTGTTCATGCCCTTTTCAATCATTTTTACCTGAATCCCGTGGTGCAAACCCTGGGCATAATTATACTGCTGCCGGTTTTGTTCTATCTTGTATTCAGCCACAATGAAAAACAGTTGCAAAGCTGGCTCGAGATTGAATTTTCGAGCGAAATAGAACTGATGAAAATGATAAACAAAGGTCAATTCAGACAAACACGTGCCGGAAAATTCCTTGTATCGTTAAAAGAACGTTTTGCGCCTGAAGTTATCTTCGATATGTACTGCTTTATAAGCCTTTACCTCGAACTGTCAATCAAGGCAAAACGAAACATCATGTTGAAAGAAAACGGGTTCGCTACCATAAAAGAGCCCGACATTGATATCAAATTAACTGAATTAAAACAGTTACGAAAACAGATTGGTTTAACCGGCGAGTTAACCCTCTCGCCACTTATAAGAATGAACTACCGCGATTTATGGAAACTTAAAACACTCCAATAAAAAAATTGCATAAACAAACCAACTTTGCCGGGTTCAAATGATAATTGCTATACCGGGCAAAGAGAACGAACAATAAAAATGGATGAAGACAGGAAAATAATTGCCCGGATAATTAACGGATCGGTTGATCAATACCGAAAGCTGGTCGAAAAATACCAGCAACCGGTATACCGGGTTATTTTGAAAATGACGGGCGATGCTGAAAACGCGAAGGAGCTGACACAGGATGTTTTTGTCCGCGCATACGAATCGCTGGAGCAATACAACCCGGAATATAAATTTTTCAGCTGGGTTTACCGCATTGCCATTAACACGGCCCTGGCATTTATAAAGCGGCAAAAAAGGTTTGTACATGCAGAGCATTTGCCCGAAATAGCAGAAGAAAATTTTAATGAACATGATGGAGAACGGATGCAGATTATTAAACAAACGCTGCAAAAAATGCCCGTTAATTATAAAACCGTTATTGTATTAAAATACTATGCCGGGTGTTCGTATGCCGACATTGCAACCATTACCGGTGAAGAAGAAAAAAAAGTAAAATCGAGGCTGTTCGATGGCCGGAAGCTGCTAAAAAAACAGTTGCTTGAAAAAGGCCTTTTCAATAATTTTTAGCGTAAAAGCAGAATCATGAAAAAAAAAGAAAAGATACTGATACAGCAAAAAATCGACGGGGTATTACCCCCGGCCGATGAAAAACGCGTAGACGAAATATTAAAAAAATCGGGGAAGGCACGCGCATATTTCGAAAAACTTGCCCGCGTTGACAAGGCCCTTAAAAACGATGCCGAAAAACCTTTAGAAGTTGACGTTGCAAACCGGGTAATGAAAACGATAACAAAGAAGAACCACCAACCGTCAATTTCAAAAATAAAACCCATTCGGCTTTACGAAAACCGCTTTTTGAAATATGCTGCCGTACTGTTTTTTGGCCTGTTACTGGGTGCAACAGCAGGCTGGTTCATTTTCAGCAACCCACAAACCGGCAATACGGGCAATATGGCCGGAACAATAGCCACACCCCCCGGCGAACATGCCTTTTCTGATGAACTTACCTCGATAAAAATTCAACAGTTTAATACCAGCGAATATTTGGTTGCATTGGTTACAATCGAAACCAAAAAGGAACTAAACTGCGAAATTACCGACAATCTTCACGTACTAATGCCCAACGATATCATCCCCCTGTCGACAAACCGTTTTTTGGCCCAAACAACGAACAACGAAAGAACATACCGGTACACCATTATTGGCCCGACTGTTTTCCAAATCATTACCGAAAACAACAACGGGCTTGATATTAAATTTATCAGGAATAGCCAAATACTTGCACACAAAAAAATTAAACGGAAAGAAACCAACTTTTAGCAACAATCAGGATATTTAAAATAAAACAATCATTGTTTTTGATTAAATAATGTGCGATATTAAATTTTTTAACACTTAAATTTTATTGTCATGAAAAAGAATAGCAGGGGATTAAGCATAGCGCTCATTGCAATGGGCTTAATCGTAGGTTTTTTAACAGGCATAAGCATCGACTTTCCCAAAACCGATACCGGGGATTTAAAAGGCACCATTGGCAAGGTAAATAAACACCGCAATGTAACCATTACCGACGAAGATATTCAACTCCGGTCTGAACTTGTTACTGACGAAAAAAAACGTGAAGGCTACCTGAATTATTATTCATTTCATTACAATATGGCAGCCCAACTTTCGGCTTTAATCGATTCGGCCATAATCGCTTCGGAACAAATTGATGCCTTTATGCAGGCAAACCAGGCGCTGATTAAAGGACTGAAAATCAACAAAAAAAACATCGAAAACCCCAGGGCTGAGTTGCTGCTTGCCGTGTTAACACTTCAAAACATCAGTGAAATTGAAAGCGCGGCCATAAGCACCATACTGAACAATGCAAACATGGCCATTGCCCGGCTCACTTACAACGAAAACATTATTACCGAATTTACAAAAGCAGCACAGGAATACATCGCCAAAAACCGCGATGAAAACCTCCAAATGCTGATTGATGTACACGACAAAATGGCCATGTTGCAATTTGCAAAAGCAGTAATTACAAAAGACAAACCCATGTTAAAATATTACGACAAGCATGAAATATTTTCAGATGCAGAGCAATTAAAGGTTCACAGTACCGAGGCTTTAAACGAAATCATTTTCCACGACAGCGAAAACCTGCAAGGGCAACTTTGCAGCCAAAACAAACTCGAAGGTTCTGAATTGTTAAAAAACGGCCAGTTGTTATTCAGCAACGAAAACGAAACACTTAACAGTACCAAAGATTTTTTGAATTCATGCATGCTCGATTTTGAAAAACTGGGCGTTTATTCTAACTCGGTATTGAATTCGCAGTTAAACGGTAATTTCGATTCGGAACAACTTCAATCGATAATGGATTCGGAACAACTCCAATTAATTCATAACCTTGAAAATTTAGGTTCAGGCGCCGGTTCATTTTAAATCACACTTTATAAAAACAAAACAGATGAAACGAGCATGATTATGCCAATCACACATGAGAATGATCCCGATGTACATCGGGACGAGTTCCATCCGCCAGCTGGCGGACCTTTAAAATCTTTAAATTTAGACGAATGAAAAAAAGAAGCAAAATATTCACGGCAACAGCAGCAATAGCGGCACTGGCAATTGGTTTCTTAATTGGCATATCGGTTGATTTTCCTAAAACAGACAATACTGATTTAACAGGAACCATAGGGAAAGTAAAAAAATACAACGATGTGCAAATGGAACATGCCGATATTCAGTTACGGTCCGATTTACTGAACGACCTGCAATTACGAAAACGTTACGAGGATTATTATGCCATGCAGTACGCACTGGCTGTTCAACAATCGGAAAACATCGGGTTTGCAATCGAAACGGCAAAACAAAACGAGGATTTTTCCAACAATAACCAAAACACCATTACCCAACTTGAACAGTTCCGGAAAACGTTGGAGGAAACACGCGCTTCAATTCTACTGGCACATGCAGCCGTGAAAAAAATAAACGGGAACAACGCGACCGTTGTAACCGAGGCAATGAACAATGCCAACATTTCAATTGCCCAAATCGATTATAACGACAATGCCATCATTCATTTTACCGAAGCATTGGCCCGTTTTATTAAAAGCAGCGAACCACCGGTGCAACCCGATATACTGAAAGCGCATGACCTGCTCACGTTTAACCAGCTAACAAAAGCTGTTTTAACCA
Source organism: Prolixibacteraceae bacterium (assembly GCA_021740385.1). Lineage (GTDB taxonomy): Bacteria > Bacteroidota > Bacteroidia > Bacteroidales > Prolixibacteraceae > DAIMEA01. The sequence continues at coordinate 6,016 of JAIOZY010000018.1, forward strand.
ACGACAAACCCATGGTAAAATACCTCGATAAAAAGGAAATATTTTCGGATCATGACAAGTTAAACATGATCTACTCGCAGGAAAACTTCAATGCATTTCAGGCAAACGACACCGAAAAACTAAAAATGATTTACTCGCAGGAGAACTTGAAAGTTTTAGACCGGGAAGACCTTGGGCTGATTATTCCTTTTGGTGACCAACAAAATCTCAATGTTAATGAATCGCTTAAAGATATTTTTTTCGACATAAACAAACTGGAAGCAGGCCTGCTGAATACTGAAATATTGAACAGTTCAATTGTAAACAAATCGGATCAAATACTTGGTACGGGCTTGTTAAACACCGAAAAACTGAATATATTCATGGATAAGGATTTCCTTGAATCATGCATGATCGACTCGGAATTCCTTAAAGAAATTGTGGTATGGAATCAGGAACAACTGGGCGTTTATAGCCATGAAACATTGGGCGCTTGGTAAACTGTTTTACACATTTATTTTTTTTGAACAACAATATAAAATGAAGAATCTGTCATCATGGGCCCTCCTCTTAATTCTCATTGTTTCTTTGCCGTTAGCCGTACTTCCGCAAAAAATTATCGGCTATAATACCGATGACCTTGAACTGGTATATTTCGGGAAGCGGTATTCGTACATGATACCACATGTAGTCTGTTCGTTCGATAATGCCATTGCGTTTCACCGCACCTTTTGGGATTACGAACGCGACAAAACACACGTGGTGTTGAACGATTTTTCCGATTTTGGGCACGGCGGTGCCATTGCCATGCCGCGCAACCAGGTTTTTCTCGGCATCGAGCCCTACAGCTTTGCATTCAGCATTATCCCGTCGAGCGAACGTTTTCAGTGGCTTTTCAACCACGAGCTCACCCACGTAACCATGGCCGACAAAGCCAACAAAACCGACCGCTTTTGGCGGAAAGTTTTTTTCGGTAAAGTGCTTCGCAACGAGCGGCAACCCATATCGGCACTGTGGAGCTACCTTACAGTGCCGCGCTGGTACGCCCCGCGCTGGTACCACGAGGGCATTGCCTGTTTTATGGAAACCTGGATGAGCGGCGGGCTGGGCCGTGCCATGGGTAGTTACGACGAGATGTATTTCCGCAGCATCGTAGCCGGCAACCACCAGCTTTATTCGGTGGTGGGCCTTGAAACCGAAGGTACCACGGTCGATTTTCAGGTGGGCGCCAATGCCTACCTTTACGGCACACGCTTTGTCGATTACCTGGCATACGAATACGGCATACCAAAACTGAAAGATTTTTACCAGCGCGACAATACCAGCCGTGCTTTCTATGCTTCACAGTTTAAAAAAGTATACGGGCTCAGCATTCACGATGCCTGGAACCGCTGGATTGATTTTGAAAAAGATTTTCAGCAACAAAACCTGAAACGCGTAAGCGAATACCCCCTGACAAAATTCACGCCCATCACTTCGAAAAACCTGGGCAACATGTCGAAATACGGATACAACCCGAAAACGGGTAAAATCATCGCGGCCATTAACCACCCGGGCATCATTTCGCAAATAGCCCAAATCGACATCGCCACGGGCAGGGTTGAAAAACTGGCCACGCTCGATTCGCCCATGCTGTATAATTCAACCCACCTCGCTTACGATGCCCGCAACGAACGGGTTTTCATTACCGAACAAAACAATAACTACCGCAGCTTAGTGGAAATTGATGTACGCAAAAAACACAAAAAAACACGCATCCGCTTTTCCCGCACGGGCGAGCTGGCCTACAACCCAACCGACAGCACTTTGTGGGGCGTGCAGCACGATAACGGCTACTCACGACTGGTAAAAATACCGGCACCGTACAACGAAATAGTCCCCATGTATTCGGCGCCATTCGGCAAATCGTTGTTCGACCTGGCCATATCGAACGACGGAGAAACCATCATCTCGTCACTCACGGGTGTGCGGGGCGAACAGGCCGTGATCAAATTCGACATTGACCAACTGGAAACCGGCAATAAAAATTTCGAAACCATTTACGAGCTGGATGAAAACACGCTCACCCAATTCAAATTTTCGCCCGACGATAAGTACATCATCGGAACATCCGACTATACAGGCATTTCAAACGTGTGGCGCATCAATCTTAAAACAAAAGACTTTGAACTTCTTTCAAATATCGAAACCGGCTTTTTCATGCCCCTGCAACACAAGCCCGATTCGCTCATTGTGCTAAAATTCGAACGCGACGGTATGATACCGGGCATTATACCCATCGAGGTTTTGAACGACGCCAACGCCATTGAATACCTCGGAAACCGTGTGGCCGAAAAAAACCCGGAAGTCAAAGAGTGGGTACTGCCGGTTCCCGAAAAAATAAATACCGACACCATCCGAAGCCGCGAAAGCAAATACCGCATACTCCGGAAAATGAAAATAAACAGTGCCTACCCCGATATTGCCGGGTATAAAAACACCGTAGCCGTTGGCTACCGCTTCAACATCAGCGACCCGTTGGCACTGAGTACCATCAATCTGTTTGTGGGCACATCGCCGTGGTCGGGTTACGAAAACAAACAAAAAATTCACGCGCAAGTCGATTGGAAATACTGGAACTGGAATTTACTGGCATCGTACAACAAAACCGACTTTTACGACCTGTTTGGCCCAACCAAACGCAGCCGCGCCGGCTACATGGCCGGGTTAACCTACGGAAAGAAACATTCCTTATTCAAACCGCTTATTTTTCATTACAAGGCGGGTATTTACACCTATGGCGACCTTGAGGTATTGCCACAATATCAGAATGTGGCCTCGCCCATACGCAATTTCCAGGCGGCGAATGTTACAGGGGGAATTGAAAAAACACGCAAAACCCTCGGAGGCACCGATGACGAAACGGGATTTACCTGGGATATTGATGCAACAGCAATATATGCCGGTGGCAATTTATACCCCACCCTGCAATCGAACCAAAGCATTGGTTTTTTATTGCCGGCAATACGCAACACCAGCCTGTGGCTGCGAAACAGCATTGGCCAATCGTTTGGCAGCAGGGAATCGGCACTGTCGCACTTCTATTTCGGGGGCTTCCGCAATAATTATGTCGATTGGCAGCCTTCGGCACAATACCGCAAACCACTGGCATTCCCCGGGGCCGAAATCGACGAGATAAAGGCCCACAACTACATTAAAACCATGGGCGAACTGAATTTAAAGCCCATCAGGCTGCGTAACGTGGGAGCAACATGGCTCTATCCAACCTTTATAAAAACATCTTTTTTCACCACACACTTAATTACTGATTTCGATAAGGGCAATCTTACCAGAAATATTTTTAATTTTGGTGCACAGCTCGATGTTCAGTTGGTGCTTTTTTCGTACCTGAAAACCACATGGTCGGCAGGTTATGCTTTCAAAACCGAACAAAACAGGCCAACTACCGGGCAGTTAATGCTTTCAGTAAAACTACTGGGCAACTAATGTGCATTAAAACAATTAACTAAAATATTAATATTATGAAAAGTGTTTTCTCGAAACTCGTCCTGTTATTGGCCTTAACAACATTTATTGCAACAGGGTGCAACCAACAGGCAAAAAAATCAAAAGGTACTACTTCCGATGGGAAAGAAGCATCGGTTGAAGTGGAACAGTTCGATGCGGTAAAAATGAAAGACCAGATTGTTGAAATCATCCAAAACATGCCAAAAACGTCCGAAGTGGCTGAGATGTTAAACAAAGCCGGTGCTTCCTACATCATCGACCTTACCGTTCCGGCCGAAGATGCCGAAAGGCTTATGACCACCAACCAGCTCAGCCTGGGACTTGGCATGTTCGCCTTCGATTTTGAATACGCCAACGTGTACAACCGTACCGATAAAGTAGCCGAAATTGGTGAAATAGAAAAAGGTATCATCCGTGAGCTGGGGCTCGAAGCTGAGCTCACCTCTTCGGAAGGATATGTTGAACGCATTAAAGAAAATGCCGACAATGCCGATTCAGTCAATTACCTGGTTACCGCGGCCATGAACCATGTACACCAAAAGTTTGCAGCAAGCGACCGCCCCGATGTTTATGCCCTGGCCGTAATTGGCGGAAACGTTGAAGCCCTTTACGTGTTAACACAACTGACCCTTTTTGCCAACGACAATACCGAATTCCTGAACATCCTCACCAACCAGAAAGAACGGGTAAAAACGGTATTTTCATTGCTTGAGCTTATGTCGGGCGACGAAACGGTTAAGCCGTATTATGACGAGCTTAAACCCGTTGCCGAAATTTTTAAAACAAACGAAACAATGGGTGAAGAACAGTTGAAAGAAATGGTACCGCTGATTGAAAAAGCACGGAACACCATGCTTCAGAAATAATTTTTTCACACGGGGGCGCAAAAAAATAGCATGTTATTAACTGTTATTTCTTTGCGCCCTCGCGCCTTTGCGGTAAAAAAATAATTTTGGAAAAGAACGGCTCCGTTTCTCTTTAAACCAAGTTCGATGAACGAAACTACACTAAATGCACTCATTAACCTTTTTGCCATTTTTTCGTCGTTAAGCGAATCGAAAAAAGAGGAAGCGGTACAGAATTTTTCGTTCTACCTGCAACTGCACCTCGGCATATCGGGGCCCGGCGAATACCTGGAACTTTTTGAAGAACTGCTCGACCTGTACGGCGTTGACGGCGAACCGGCCATACCGTTCGACATGAACGAACAGGCCCGGAAAATTTGTACGCACATTAAAAGCCGCCTGCAAAAAGAGGAACAGGTTGTGGTGTTCCTGCGCTTCCTCGAAATGGCCCGGGGCGGCAACCTCAAAAAAGCAAAACAACTGATTGAAACCATTGCCGAAGTTTTCGAAATTGACGAAACCGAACGCGAACGGTTTATGTCGTTCATTTTTTACCGCTCATCAAAAAACATCAAACAACCGGGGTTTATTTTAATCGACAACAATGAAAACTGCCGCAATAAAAACCTGAAACACCGTTACGAAAAAAACTTAGACGGGGAATTGCTTTTCCTGAAATCGCCCCTCATCAACCATTTCATTTTTATTTTTAACGGGAAAGAAGACCTCACCCTCGAGGGCAACCCCATTGTGCCGAGCCGGTTTTATGCCTTCAAAGAAGGCAGCATTATCAGGGGCACGCGCATTGCACCCATCTACTACACCGACATTGCCCCTTTTTTTACCGACACCAAAACCGTTACGCCCTTTCAGTTTTCGGGCGACGAGATTGAATTCAAATTCAAAAACAGCAACAACGGGCTCCACCGGTTTTCTTTTTCGGAACAATCGGGGCAACTGATTGCCATTATGGGCGGCAGCGGCGTTGGAAAATCAACACTGCTGAACATCCTCAACGGGAACATCCCGGTACAGAAAGGATCGGTGAAAATTAATGAACACGACATTTACAAAAACCCCAAAGCCATTGAAGGGCTGATTGGCTACGTGCCCCAGGACGACCTGCTTTTTGAAGACCTCACCGTTTGGGAGAACCTGTATTACGCGGCCCGCCTCAGCTTCGACAACCTCACGAAAGAAGCGATCAACAAAAAGGTTTCGTCGCTTTTAAACGAGCTGGAACTTCTCCCCTTTAAAGATTTAAAAGTGGGCAACCCACTGAAAAAAATCATTAGCGGCGGACAGCGAAAACGCCTGAACGTGGCGCTTGAACTGATCAGGGAACCCTCGATACTGTTTGTTGATGAACCCACATCGGGGCTCTCATCAACCGACTCGGAAAAGGTAATGCACCTGTTGAAACAACAAGCCCGGAAAGGGAAACTGGTGTTTGTAAACATCCACCAGCCGTCGTCGGCCATTTTTAAGCTGTTCGACAAGCTGTGGATACTCGACAAAGGCGGCAGGCCCATTTATGCCGGCAACCCGCTCGATGCCATCATCTATTTTAAACAGGAGGTGAACCACATCAATGCCGATGTATGCGAGTGCTCGAAGTGCGGCAACGTAAACCCCGAGCAGGTGCTCGAAATTGTGGAAACGAAACAGATCGACAGCTCGGGTAACTTCACCTCCGAACGACGCTTCTCGCCCGAATACTGGTACAAGCGGTTCAGGGAATTCCAGGCCGGCAGAAAAACAGCCACACAAAACGAAAACATACTGCCCAAATCGGGCTTCAAAAAACCGGGCCTGTTAAAACAGTTCCTCATCTTTTTTGAGCGAAACATCCGCACCAAAATCTCCGACCGGCAATACATGCTCATCAACCTGCTGGAAGCACCGGTGCTTGCAGCCATTGTGGCGTATTTCACCCGCTTTGCCGAAGCCGAAAAATACATCTTCTTCGAAAATAAAAGCCTCATTTCGTACCTGTTCATGTCCATCGTGGTGATTTTGTTCATGGGCATGAGCGTGAGCGCCGAAGAGATCATCAAAGATCGGAAAATATTGCAGCGCGAATCGTTCCTCAACCTGAGCCGGTTCAGCTACCTGAGTGCAAAAATCCGCTTCCTCGTGTTGCTTTCGGCATTCCAGGCTTTTTCATTTGTCCTGGTTGGGAACCTGATACTCGGCATTCACCACATGAACTTAGTGTACTGGCTGGTACTGTTCTCAACAGCCGTGTTTTCCAACTTCCTGGGACTGAACATTTCATCGGCTTTCGATTCGGTGGTAACCATCTACATTCTGATCCCCTTGTTGCTGATACCGCAAATACTGTTGTGCGGGGTTATTGTAAAATTCGACGACCTGCAAAGCAAAACGGCCGACAAAGATGCCGTGCCGGTTGTGGGCGACCTGATGGTATCGCGCTGGGCATTCGAGGCCCTGGCGGTTGAACAGTATAAAAGCAACCGCTACATGATCCACTTTTTCGAAGTTGAAAAAGAGATGGCCCGGGCACGCTTCCGCTCCGACCTGCTCACAACCGAACTTATCGGACAGGTTGACCTGGTGTCGGGTTGGATAAAACTGAACAAGGGAAAAAGCGAGATAGCACAAAAGCTGAACCTCATCAAAAACGAAATCATTGAACTGGACAATGAAGAAGCGCTGCCACCGTTTAGTTACACCAACAAGCTGACACCCGAACGGTTCACACAGTCCGTGGCCGATTCAACCAAAGCACACCTCGAAAAAATTAAGGCATACCACGGCAAAAAATACAGCGAAAAACGAAAGACAAAAGACCGGAAAAGCCGCGATTTGGGTAGCGACTACCTCTACACCCTGAAACTGAAACACCATAACAAATCGCTTGAAGCACTGATGCTGAATTCCGATTTGAAAGATTATTACCGCGAAACCCCGAACGGCATCATGCAAAAAGTGGCCCCGGTTTACAAAGCACCCGATTTTAAAAGCGGACGCGCCCATTTCCTCACATCGCACAAAAACTTTTTGGGGCTGAAAATCGGTACACTGTGGTTTAACCTCGCCGTTATCTGGCTCATAAACCTGTTGCTGTACCTGGCATTGTATTACGACTGGCTGCGAAAAATCATTCATATTTCAACCGTTATAAAAATCAAAAAGAAATGAAAACCATGAGGTTATTTATCGGCACAGCTTTTTTAGTTGTGCTCCTTTTTTCATGCAAAACCGACGACGAGATTGCGTCAACCACCTTAACCAAAATTGAATCGATAGCATACATTACCGAAAATTACCCGCCTTACAATTATTACGAAGGCGATCATTTTCATGGCCTTGCAACAGAGCTGCTGGTTGAAATCTGGAACAACATGGGCGTTAACCTCACAAACGAAGACATTGTTCTGATGGATTGGGACGATGGCTACAATAAAACCCTGAGCGAGGAAAACACCGTGCTCTTCTCAACGGCCAAAATACCCGAACGGGAAAACCTTTTTAAATGGGTTGGCCCCATAACCGTGATTAACGAAAGCATTATTGCACGGGCAGGCTCGGGGATTACCATTAGCACCGAAGCCGATTTGGCAAACCATTCAATTGGCGTTGTGAAGGATTACAGCAACATCTCGCTGCTGAACGAACGGGGCATTCAAACAAGCGAACTCACCGAAGTTGCAAACGCCGAACAGCTTTACACGAAACTAACCAATGGCGAAGTCGACTGCATTGCCTTTTCCGAAACCACCGGCAACATCATCATCAACGCGCTGGGCTATTCGCCCGGTGATTTTGTTTCGGTCTATACCCTCAGCTCAACCGAAATATATTACGCCTTCAATATAAATACCGATAACAAGGTTATTGAAGCTTACCAAACGACCCTGGAAAAACTGAAGGAAGAAAAAGCCGCCGACGGGTTTAGCGTGTATGAAAAAATACTGAGCAGCTACCGGTTAATCCAGCACTCGGACGATGGCATTACCGAACAGATGGTGATTGACCTGGTGGAACAAACGGCTGCCGACCTCGAAACCAACCGGGATGCAACCTTAACGAGTATTAACAACGGCAATGCCCCGTACAAAAACCCCGGTAACAGCGCACTCTACGCGTTTGTTTACGACACCACCGTTACCATTTTGGCCCATGCCACCAACCCCTCGCTTGTGGGAAAATGCCTGAAAGGAAAACCCGATGTAACGGGCAAAAACTTCAGGGACGACATTGTAAACGGTGCGCTGAAAAACGGCACGGGCTGGGTCGATTACATTTACTCGAAACCCGACCGGGGCGGGCTGTACCAGAAAACAAGCTACTACAAACTAACCATTGGCAGCACGGGCGAAAAGTTAATTGTGTGCGCGGGGAAGTATAAATAGCGCCTCACCCCTAAAGCCTCTCCCCTGGCCCCTCTCCCGAGGAGAGGGGGATTGGCCGCGGCATGGGACAGGAAATTGCCGGTAAAAGGGTACTGTACCTGTTGGTGGGGAAAAATTGGGGCGGCACAAAAGCACGTAAGGCGGAGTAAAGCTGGTTTTATCGGGAAGGGCAGATTCAATCATTGTCTATTAATCTAACTATCATTGGATTAATCCGGATTTTCAATCTGGATTAGCGATGGTTAAAGGATATTGGTAATATCTTGCCTTCCAATAATTGTCATTATCTCAACGGTACCATTATTTATTCGGTAGTAAATACTATCAACACCACATACACAACGCCGGTATCCTTTTTTTATATAATCTACTGACTCGAAAGCAAATGGTTGTTTTTCAATGATTTCAAAAAAATCAAAAAAAGAATTGAAGTACTTATCTGCCTGATCTATTCCAAAATTTTCGACGCCATAATGATGGATACGAATTAAATCATCTTTAGCCTAATTACTCAATCGATAGTTAGCCATTAAGCAAAGATTTTGATTGTTTCAAAATTTGCTCTTTAGTATCTTCAGTAAAACCACTGTTTTCAGACCGTTCTAACTTTGCTCTTATCCAGTTAATTTGAACTTGTTGTTTACGGGCTTGTCGTATCAAGTCATTAACGAGTTCGCTTTTGCTTGAGTATTCCTTACTTTCAACCAGTGCTTTTAACCACTCATCATTGGGTTTAGTGAAAGAAATGCTTTGTCGTGCCATAATTAAAATCTTATTGGTGTAAAATTACACCAATAATGAATCGAATGCAAGTTTTTGAATAATATGATTTATGCCTAAAACTTAAAAAGCAAGAATATTCCCGGTAAGGGTCATGGTTATTGATCCATTACTAATGGTTTATGAATTAGAGATTAAACCGGATTGAAAATCCGGATTAGCAGATCAATATGTAAAGATTTCTCATTGCATTCGAAATGACACACTACGATACTTTTGAGACAGCCCGGATTGCTTCTGACGAAGCACACTGCACGTTTACAGAAGGAAGCAGGGGCTGCATAAAAGCACGTAAGGCGATATAAAGCTGATTTTATCGGCTAATACCAAAATATTTGCCGGATGCCATTTTTATCCTATCTTTCTGACATTAATCCAAATTGAACGATGGAAAACAACCTCGATATTGTAATGCGCGAAGACGATTTCGCGTTGTACGAAAACGGAAAACCCCTGCTCACGGCAAAAGGCAACCCGGTGTGCCACCCCAATGCACGATTGTTGCGTATGGCCGTTTCGCATCAGATGTGCCGGCCCTGTAAGGGCTTCACCCCCCTGGCAATGCTGGAAACATACAGCGATGCGAAAGCCGGGACCACTACCTTGCCTGACCAGGGCATGGGAACCATACTTGAACAGGATCCGCTACTGCTGAATGCACAACCAAAAAACATGACCGGTTTGAATGAGCTGATCGAAAGCGCCCCGGCCCTTTTCGATCTGATTTACCTGAATGCATCCTCATTAAGTTCGGCCCTGAACAGTTTCTTTTCAGCAAATGATGAAACAAAAGACAAAAAAAGTTTTTTGTTATCCGCCATCGATAAATTAACAACCGAACAACAAACGGCTTTAAAGCATCTAATGAATGAAAACGGCCAGGGCATTGTGATCCATTTCCTGTTTATTACCGGCCACCTTTCGGTTAGCGAATATGCCAATTCACTGATCGTTGCACGGATTAAAGAGAAACATCCGGAAACCATCAAAGCCCTGAACGCGACGGAAGGTCTTTCCTCCTGCCTGAAAAACCTTTCGGAAAATGCCGTGGTTGTGTCCGACTTTCTTACCCTGTGTAAAAGCAGCAACAAGGTGTCGGTGGTTGAAGAGATCATTGCCCGGGGCGAGGATGGCCAAACCGAGTTTAAAAGCACCCTGCGCTGGGACCTTTATCAAAACAAGAAAAACCCGGCCATTGAACACGCCTCGCTGAAAACAATCTGTGCTTTCCTGAACAGCGAAGGTGGCAACCTGCTGATTGGTGTACGCGACGATGGCAGCATTGAAGGCATCGAAACCGATAAATTCCCGAACGATGATAAATTTTTGCTCCACCTGTGGACACTGATCAAAACCTGCATGGGACAGGAAGTGGTTGAATGGGTAAAAACCTCGTTGCAAAAAATCGATAACCGGTTGGTTTGCCGCGTGCATTGTCAAAAAGCCCAAAAGCCGGTATTTCTCAACCAAAAAGGGTTCGACGAAGCATTTTATGTGCGGGTGGGCCCCAGCAGCGGCAGCCTCGACATTAGCGCAGCGCTGAAGTACATAAAAGAGCATTTTTAGCCCCTTGAGTTAATTATTATTTTTTAACCATGTAAGGGAAGTGATTCGCACAAATCATTTCTCCATTAGTGCAGAAAAAATATTTAGGTTGGATTTATCAGTTTATTGCCTGCAAAATGGGTGGTTTTTGTCCCTTCCTAAAAAGTTTAGGGTTAAAGAGGGTCTTTGCAGATATTGAACAAACATTGTTCTTTATTCTGCAATGCCTTTTTTAAATCCATATTTTGATTTGAATTAAATCATCAACCTTATTCAATTTTGAAGCAAATAAATCATTATTTGTCAGGATCGGATTGTGAATAAATGAATAAATCTTAAATTCGCTGACCATGTTTTATTTTGGGCATGATGAGAAAATAATTGGCATTAAAATACATAAAACATAAATATTAAAACAAATACACAATGACAAAAGAAAGAGATGATTTTGTATCAGCCAAAATCGCAAAAATGAGCCTGCTGGAGAAATGCGGCCAGTTGCTCACCTTCACCTGGCGTGGAGCTATTCCAACTCCCTCAGGGATTGAACAGATTACCAAACTACAAGCAGGAGGTATCTGCCTTGAACCTTACGCATTAGAAACTTGTAAAAACCTATATTGGGGACGTACACAGATCGATCCGAACTTTGAGAAGCCAGCGGATTATTTTGACATTGCACACACGTATTACGATTCTCGTGCATTCGGTGTTAGTGTTACACCTGAAGAGTTGACTGAAGCACTTAATACACTTCAGAATATTGCTATGAGCCGCGATTCTGGAATTCCGCTGCATGTTACAATAGATATGGAAGGTGACTTTAAAAACGACTATTCTTCGGGACGTGTTTTACAGTTTCCACCTCCAATGGGTATTACGGCTATCGGAGACGTTGATCTTGCCTATAAAATTGCAAATTTGATGGCCCGGCAGATGGCTGCAATGGGAGTGACCCAGTTTTACCATCCGGTTTGTGATGTGAATATCAATCCATTGAATCCCGAAATCGGTGTTCGCTCATTTGGAGATGATGTTAAGGTTATCTCAAAATTCATTGATGCTACAGTGCGTGGTTATGAAGATGCCGGCATTACAGCAACCATTAAACACTTTGCCGGTCGTGGTGATTCTGCTACCGATGCACACGATGTACTTGATGTTTGCCGGGGTGATAAAAAACGTATGCAGGAAGTTGAACTGGCAGCGTTCCAGGCAGGTGTAGATGCTGGAGCATCGGCACTTATGACAGCACATACCATTTTCCCCGCCTATGATACAGAATACCCTGCTACCCTTTCGAAAAAGATACTTACGGATCTTTTAAGAGGCGAAATGGGATTTGACGGTATCATTGTTTCCGATGCAATCGGAATGGCTGCAATTCTGAAACAATGGCCACTTCCACAGGCATGCGCAATGGCAGTTAAAGCCGGTGTAGATCACATCCTGCTTAAGGCCGATGATGAATCCCGCTCACAGTGCCTGTTTGGAATTAAAAAAGCTGTTGAAAACGGAGAACTTCCAGAAGAACGTGTTGACGATGCAGTACGCCGTTTGCTTAACAGGAAGTATGACCAGGGCTTGTTCGAAAAAGCAGGCAAAATGGATCCGAAGGATACAACTGTTGTTGTCAGGAGCAAGGAAAATGTCGACTTCTCATGGGAAGTAGCCCACAAAGCATTGTTGGTGGTTCGCGATGATAAGAACCTGATCCCACTGAGCAAAGACAAAAAAATCCTTGTGATTGAACAATGCATACCTTACGAGTTTCTTGGTAAGGATATGTACAGTCATGCCCACATGTTTGCCGAACAAATGACCAAGCATTCTTCCAATCTTATTCTGGATGATACGGCATTCTATGCTGATGATGATGAAATAGAAGAAGCATTGAAACTTGCAAAAAAAGCTGATTTGGTGGTTATGACCAACTACTATGCACGCATCGAGAAGAAGGGGAATAACACCCGCCTGGTTAAAGCTCTTAAGAAAGCAGGGCATGATGTGGTTGTTGTTACAAACTTCCCGTATCGTAAGGGTACAACAACTGTAGCCGATGCCGTTGTTTGTAACTTCTCAGGAACACCCGATTCGATAAGGGTTTCTGCTGATCTGTTGTTTGGTAAAATTAAACCTTATCCGACAACAAAAATGCCCATTGATTTAAGTGCTGAAAAGGATATTCCTGAAGATGACACTGAACCAATAAGCCCCAAAAAGAAGAGAAAAAATGTTAATGTATGGCAGGGAAAGTGCTAGTATAGCTTTCTTCTCATACAACATGAACTGAAAATATTCCGGGTGTCAGCATTGGTAAAATTTTACTTACTGGCGCTCGGATTTTAATTAGAATGCCGGAGCCTCACGGGGCCGGCTTGTTATAATCAATAAGCGAGAAAAAATGACAACATCAAATTCATTCAACATTAAAGACATCTATACTATATCCGGTTCCCAAATTGCTGAAATTTATGAGAAAAATAAAATGACAGTGCATTTCCAGGGAATGTCCAAATGTCTTCAATTTCCTCATACTGTTGCCCTTCAAGGTGCACCTACCTGCTCTATAGGAATTTCACCCTACGGTTTATACAACCGGCTTAATGACGCAGGCCGTCTTATCATGTTAAACCAAAAGTCACTTCAATTAGGCTCTGCACCCTATATCAGCACCTACAATGGAGAAACATTATTAACACAGCTGCATACCGGAGAAACCGAATCTGACGATATACCGGCATTAAAAAACTACTATCCGGAACCGATCGAAAAAGAAAATATCAAAATGACCATTGCCACCCCTTCGTTGGAAATTGAATACACGCTGGAAGATGTAAGGGTAACAAGAAGGCTGATTTCACCTTTATTGTCAGGTAATGAACAGGCGCTGATGCCAATGGGTGTTGAGCAATTTATTGTGGAAAACAACACCGATGAGGAACAGGAATATACGTTGGTTGTACCGCGACCTTCACTGGTTAATTTACAGGAAAAGGAACTTAAGCCCACCGATCAGGATAGTGTTTTTGTAAGCAGCGCCGCTGTTTACGGACAGATGCATGAAGCGTTTAAAATGAATGACATTCAGGGCGTAGTTATGAGCAGCACAGAAACTGATAATAAAATGATTATTGCCGTTTCAGATGTTCCCGGAGTTGAAGTAGATACTCAACCTTATTTCTTGTTGAACAAATACGCCGGAGATCTGCTTATTACTGAAGAGGGTAAATTTTATGAAAAATGCGAACCCATTAACAGAAGGGATTATGGCGCCGCTGTAAGTTTAACTATGACGCTGCAACCGGGCGAATCAAAAACCATTCCTTTTACCGTTGTTCTCGACTTCCCTGTCCAGGAATATCTTGATGGAAAGACATATGACAGAAAATACATTCAGAATTTTGAAAATCCCGAAAGCCGGGCACTTGATATGGTTAAGATTGCTCTTGAAAACCAATCAAAATGGTGGAAGGCAACGTTAACAATTCAGGAACGTATTTTCAATTCAATTTATTCAACTGCTTCTTATAAAGATGATTTTGAAGGAGCAATGCGTTTGACCAGGCTTATGCTGAATGAACTTCATTTCCCGCTTTCAAATGCATGTGTTTGGATTGAAGAAAATGGCATAGAAAAAGCACGCTTCCTCGAATGTTTCGACTATTCATACATCGACCCATCAGATGTGGATTGGTATTCAATGGTGTTGCTCATGTTATTCCCGAAAGTGGAAAAAGATCTGTGCCAGGCGTTTATCGATTCAATCAATGCGGTTGATCCTACTCCGCGATGGTACCACCATCATGCATCGTTTGTTGAAGCAAGAATGCATTTTGAAGAAAATCCCGAAGAATACGAAGGGAAAAAGCTTACCCAGATCCGCGATGATTTTAAAACCCTGGGCAGCGTGGCCCATGATGTGTGTATGTTGTCAAAGGGACACCCTCTGCGCAATGTCAGCGATTATGCCTGGTACAATAACAATTACTGGGTTGACCTTTATCCAAAACTGATGATGCGCATACTGAGAAATGTGAAATTCACCGGCGATATGGAATTCCTGAAATCAAACTGGGAAACAATGAAATTCGGTTTAGAATCGTTGTTAAAACTCGATTTTGACGGCGATGGAATCCCGGAAGGAAATCCTGACGATGTGAAAAATACATTCGACAACCTGGTACTATTTGGCGCCGATGCCTATGATGCCACACAATTCCTCGGTGGCTGCCAGGCCTTGATCAAAATGGCTCAAATGCTTGGTGAAAAAGATGATGAGGCACATATCCAAAAAATATATGACAAAGCCTGGGAAAGTTTTGAGCAATTGTGGCGTGAAGACAAGAACAAGAAGGGTGATATACTGGAATATTATATCACCTGTTTTGATCCGAAAACCGGCAATGAAAACACTGATGTTTTCATGAATCAGCTTGATGCTTTGTGGTATTTAACAGCTATTGGAGAAGCTCAGTCAATTCCGGAAGAGCGGGTTAAAAAGATCCTTAAAACGATTTATGATACCAACAAAGCGTTTATGGGCTGGGCCATGTGTAAAACCAAGGATGGCGAAGCTGTTGAATCGGAACAGGGACAGGATGTTTATACAACCTCTAATTATGTTTTCGCCCAGTTATTGGATTATTATGGAATGGTTGAAGAAAGTAAAGAGGTTTACAAACACATGGACCGTGTAGTTTTCAGCTATGCAAATACCTTAACAACTCCGGATAACCTTCGGGCTGAGCTTGAAATTGAAGCCGGCGAAACCGAAGCCGGTCCGCATTACATTGTTGCAGCTTATCCACGCCCCGGTGCAGTGTGGACTCATCTGGTGATGAATCACATCAAGGATTTACAGGCAAAAAATAATACGAAAACCATTGAGCCAAAAGACCTGATGCCTTTCTATCCCTGGTTGATGAGTGTTACAAATGAGAAAGGAGAATAAGCAAAAATTAGTTCACATTACCATTAAAAAAATTGATATGA
The DNA here is from genome assembly GCA_021740385.1 of Prolixibacteraceae bacterium. Taxonomy (GTDB): domain Bacteria; phylum Bacteroidota; class Bacteroidia; order Bacteroidales; family Prolixibacteraceae; genus DAIMEA01. The sequence goes on from JAIOZY010000018.1 coordinate 22,046, forward strand.
GCAAAAAATATGATATCACATTTGTAGGGCACATGTGCTATGATGAAATTAAACATTTTGGACAGGAAGCAAAAGTTGCTCCCGGAAGTGCCGTCCTGTGTGGTGCGATGGTTGCAGCAAGAGTAGGTAAACAAGTTGCTGCGGTTGTTAAAATGTCTCCGAAAGATGAGCATATACTTCAACCCATGAAGGATCTCGGCATCGATTGCTATCTTATTCCAAGTGAAGAAACTTCATACAACAGGGTAGTGCATGAATCCGAAAACATGGACGAGCGGACAATGACCCTCATAAAATCAGCCGGAATAATTGACATTAAAGATGTTCCCGAATTGGACTCAACGAATGTTCACCTGGCCGGGATTTCCGATACTGAATTCGATATGCCACTTATGAAGGCATTGAAGGCCAGGAATTACCCAAGCCTTTCGGTAGATATGCAAAGTTTTGTCCGCCATGTAGACCCGGTAACTAAAAACCACGAGTATAGTGACGTAGCCGACAAAAGAGAAATCGCTGCAATGATGGATAAACTGAAGCTGGACGTTTTGGAAGCTCGTCTTTTAACCGGTACCGATGACCTGGAAAAAGCAGCAATCATTGTCGAATCGTGGGGATGCCGCGAGGTGATGATTACACAATCGGAAGGTGTATTGGCAAGAGTGAACGGTAAAACATATTACGAAAAATTCTCGAACAGCAATGTTTCAGGACGAACCGGCAGGGGCGATACAACTTTTGCTGCATACATGTCACATCGTTTGGATCATGATGTAGCTGAATCGTTGAAGTTCGCTGCTGCACTGGTTTCAATCAAAATGGAAACACCCGGGCCGTTTAACGATACCCTGGAAAATGTTTACAAGCGACTGAAAGAGAAACATTCTTAAAAATGGATAATCGGCAAAACAACAGATTCCTCATTTCGTTTAACTTCATTCGGAATGACACCCTGGCCGAAATCTGTTATTGGTAAGGTTGGCCCAAAATTTTGGGCATAATGCGAATATGACAAGACCCTGAAAGGGTCAAATAATAATAGCCCAGGGTTAGTGATCCCGATCATAAATCGGGAGAACGTAACCCTGGGTTATAAATAAGAGAAGTAACACCGGCCACGATAGCCCCCTCAGAAAAGAGATACCCTTGTATGGCCGAAATGTAGGATAGTTGAAAAAAGGTGTTTTTTTTTGTTTTTAATTTATTACTAAACACCAACGTTAACCATTACTCTTCTTTAATTGAAATTGAAACACATACTATGGATAAACCATCTTTGAAAAACGTCTTTCAAAACGATTTTTATATTGGCGCAGCGCTTAATGTTGAACAAATCACCGGCCTCGAACCCGAAGCCATGGATGTTGTTGCCAGGCATTTCAACAGCATAACGCCTGAAAATATCATGAAGTGGGAAGAGATTCACCCCGAACCAGGCCGGTACAATTTCGACATATCTGATCAGTTTGTGGCTTTTGGCGAAGAGCATAACATGCACATCATTGGTCATGCGTTGGTCTGGCATGAACAGACACCGGACTGGGTGTTTCAGGATGAATCGGGAAATCGGTTGAGCCGTGAGGCCCTTCTTGAACGGATGAAAGATCATATTTTCACTGTTGTGGGGCGCTACAAGGGACGGATCCATGGCTGGGATGTCGTCAACGAAGCAGTCATGAAGGACGGCTCAATGAGGAAAAGCAAATGGTTTGAAATTGTTGGTGAAGATTTTGTGCAAAAGGCGTTTGAATATGCCCGTGAAGCCGACCCCGATGCGGAACTTTATTACAATGAGTATGAATATGAGCATATTTCCAAGACCGAAGGAGTTATCAGGTTGGTTGACAACCTGCAAAGCAATGGTGTAAAGGTAGACGGTGTTGGTATCCAGGGACACTGGTTACTTGACTTTCCGGAAATGGAACTGATTGATGAATATGTTAATAAGCTAAGAAAACTTGGCGTAAACCTGATGATCACCGAAATGGACGTGGGTGTAATCCCTTTTTGCCCGCCCAATTCTCCTGTCGATCACATTTCTTCTTTTGATATTGAAAAGCAGAAAGCGTTCAATCCGTATCCCAAAGTTCTTCCCAATGATATTCAGGAGGAACTGGCAAAACGGTATGTTGAATTCTTTTCATACTTTAGGAAGAACCGGGATATTTTCAGCCGGATTACTTTATGGGCCGTGCACGACGGCCAAACCTGGCGTAATTACTGGCCCATAAAAGGCCGGGCCGATCATCCCATGTTGTTCGACAGGCAATGCCGTCCAAAACCTGCATTGGATGCGCTTATCAGGTTTGCAAAGTAAGCATAACACAATTGTTAAGAAAAAGCCGTTTGCGAAGCTGGGGGATAATCCGGATATTGATTTTTTTATCTTAGTTCCAACAATAAATTAACGCATATAAGATATTGTTTGTGCTTAACCTGATTAATTCATAAATATATACATCTTAGTGAAATTTAGTGCCTTGGTGCCTTTGTGGCTAAAAAATATTTGCCACTAAGCCTCTAATACACAAAGGAAACACAAAGTTTATGAATAAAGCAGGTTAAAAATGTATTAAGCCAAACTCTAAATTTGAGGAAGAAACGAATAAAAAGTGCATCCCCTGATTACTTTCCCTTTGCTGCTTCAATAATCATATCAACAACCGGTTTGGGCTGGTAATCACGATCAAACAACAACGGGTAATCGGTACGTCCCCGTATTGGCCAGTTATTTTTCCACGAATAGGCATCGGACAATCCCCATAGGGTTACCCGGCTTACTTTATCGCTGTGTTTCATAAAGAGCTCAAAAAAATCGAAATAACGCTGGTTAAATGCTTTGTCAACCTCTTCGGGAAGTCCATCGGGATATGGGTTCAGCATTTCTTCATATTCGGCACCGAATGAAACTTCTGCTGTTGCTTCCCATGGGTTTGGAAGAGCCGAAACATCGAGTTCGGTAATCATCACATCACATCCCTGTTCGGAAAAAGCAACAATGCTTTTTTCAAGGTTTTTAATGGCCGGAGAATTCATGAAGTAGTGTCCCTGCATGCCAATTCCGTCAACGGTTACCCCTTGTTCCTGAATGGCTTTAACCATTTTCACCACGCCCTGGCACTTGGATTCTTTATACAAGTTGTAATCGTTGTAATACAATTCGGCTTCGGGATCAGCTTCTTTAGCAAATTCGAAGGCAAGGCGCACATAGTCTTCACCTATGATTTCATAAAATTTATTTTTGCGCAACGAGCCGTCTTCATCAATGGCTTCGTTCACAACATCCCAGCCATCAACACGGCCTTTGTAGCGACCAACCACGGTTGAAATGTGAGTTTTTATTCTGTTAATCAATTCATCGCGACTAACATCGTTCCCTTCATCGTCGGTAAAAAACCATCGTGGCGCCTGTGAATGCCAGACTAATGTATGTCCAACAATAAACATGTTGTTTTCTTCTCCAAACGCAACAAACTGATCGGCATTTTCAAAATTGAACACACCCTTTTTGGGTTGGATCGGTCCTGCTTTCATGCAATTTTCAGCAACGATCGAATTAAAATGTTTTTTAATTAAAACATCGGCCATTGAATCTTTTTCGGCGGTTTGATATGGGTTTACAGCCACACCAATCAGAAACTGGCCGTCCAGGGCATCCTTAAGCCCGGGATCTGTATTTTCATTTGTTTTACAAGCGGCAAACAAGGCAGCAATACAAATAACAAATGCTGTTTCAATAATTGTTCTCATCATTCTACTGGTTTTACATTTTCTGCTGACAAATCGCCGGTAACAGATTTTCGGCGAGCTGATAAGTCAGTTTCAATCTGTGTTTCCATTTTCTTGTTGATGGCATAGAAAAACAGCAGCCCGACACCGATGAAAAATGGGATAGCGGCATATACACTAACCAGCATTTTAGCACCTGACGATACTGTTTCCGGTTGAACCTGTTCCAGAACCTGTCCTGCCGGAACATCTCCTTTACTGATGTATCCGTACAGCCCCAAAATCCATGTGACCAGGGCACCACCAATAGACAAACCGGCTTTTAGCCCAACCATCATGGCTGAAAAGATTATGGCTGTGGCCCGGCGGTTATTTTTCCATTCTGAATAATCGGCTACATCGGCTATCATGGCCCATAATATGGGCGTTGTGATACCATAAAAGAACCCGTGAAGAATCTGGGACATGTACATTAATCCTACACTCTTTGAAGGGAAGAAAATAAATACAAATACAAACAGGGCCGAGATAAACAATGCTGTTCCAAACACATCCCGTTTTCCAAATTTATCGGCCAGTTTTTTAGAGAATGACAATCCGATTATCATAAATATGATTCCACCGGCATTAAACAAGCCAAATCCGGCAGACATAGGGTCGGAGCCAAAAAAGTTAATGCCAATTGCATTGAATGAGTTTATAACTGGACTGATAAACTGAGCTAAGGCATCGGCATCGACATAATACTTAAAATAATAGACATAAGCCCCACCCTTCATCGCGAGGGTAACAAAAACAAGAACAGTCAAAATAAGCATAATAACCCAGGGCTTGTTTTTAAACAGGTCTGTCAAATCCTCTTTAAGCGTAGATTTTTGCTCGGGTTTGGGCACAACCCGCTCTTTTGTCGAGAAGAAGGTTATGAGCAACATTACTGTCCCGATAATGGCCATCCAGGTAATTACTTTCTCAATACCCGCGGCTTTATCACCACCACCAACATATTCAATAATGGGCAGCATGAATACCTGCACAAAAAATTGCGCAAACAATACCGCTACAAACCGAATGGACGAAATGCTGTTCCGTTCGGCCATATTGCCTGTAATTACACCACTCAGGGCAGCATACGGCAGGTTATTTCCTGCATAAAACAGCAAAAGCAAGGTATAGGTACCGGCTGCATAAATTAACTTTCCTTTGTAAGAAAAATCAGGTGTTGAAAAGGCCAGTAAAGCCATTACGCAAAGGGGAATTGAGGTATAAAGGATCCACGGGCGGAATTTACCCCAGCGCGAATTGGTCCGGTCTGCCAGTGCGCCTACTATTGGATTGAACAGGAATGCTGCAACAAGCCCAACAACAAGCATCACAATGGATGCGTCGTTGTTTTTAAGGCCAAATATATCCGTATAAAAAAACGCCAGATAGGTTATCAGGGTCTGAAAAACCAAATTTGCAGCTAAGTCGCCCAAACTATACCCGATTTTTTCTCCAAGGGATACCTTTTGTGATATTTTATTCATGGTTTTGATTTTATAGATTTAATTAAGATCGCTCAAAACAAGCGAAACAAATTAAATCTTTTTTTTTTAAACAATCTTACACTTTTTTAAAGTTCGCTGAATACATTGCTAAAAATGCTTCAAAATTGAAAACGTTCAATTGCATGTTTCTTCAGTTTCCCTTTATGCTAAAATCAATTTAAACACCATTCTTGTCGATATAAATCGGAAATTGGCCGATAAAAGCAATGAGAGTTGAACGCAATTGGGTAATGCATTACGGAGGTTCTGCCTGGGGAAAAGACAAAAAAGATTTCTTTTCGCTGTTTATCAAGCCCCTCATTTTTTCCAGGGAATACACCGTAACCGATAAAATAAATTACCTGAAAGGAATGAATGTTTCGCTCGAAAAGTTATGGGAACCTTTAATGAAACAACACCTGGTTGATATTGTAACAAAAGTAAATGTCCCGGTCTATTTTTTACATGGCACACACGACCAGCAAACTTCTTACATTCTGGCGCGGGAATATTTCAATAAACTTGATGCACCTCAAAAACACTTCATCGAATTCGAAAATTCAGCCCACATGCTAACCTATAATAACGAAATAGATAAATTTCACAAGGTACTTATAGAGCAAATCCCCGATGAAGTAACCGTAAATAACTAAACATTAAGTATATTATATTGTGCACACAAGTTCAGCCTGTCCGTGTTTTCGTCCTGCCGAAATAATTAAAAACGCCTTCTTCCGTTCTATTCAAAAGAAAGGCTTATTTTTGTATAAATTGAACCGGCATAAATATTATCCATATAAAGATGAAAGAGAACCTCGTTATTATCCCCACCTACAATGAGAAGGAAAACATCGAGAAAATTATCCGTTATGTTTTTGAAAAGCTTCCTGTTGAATTTCACATTCTAATAATTGATGACAATTCACCCGATGGAACCGCTGCTATTGTAAAGAACTTTATTGATGTTTTTTCCGGAAAATTATTCATCGTTGAACGGGAAGGCAAACAGGGCCTTGGAACTGCTTATATTGAAGGCTTCCGCTGGGCGCTTTCAAACGGCTACAGGTATATTTTCGAAATGGATGCCGATTTTTCGCATAACCCCGACGACCTTGTTCGCCTGAGGAAAGCATGTGTAAACGGTGCCGACATGTCGGTAGGGTCGCGTTATGTTTCAGGCATTAACGTTGTAAACTGGCCGCTTACCAGGGTATTAATGTCGTACTTTGCCTCCTTGTATGTACGCATAATTACCGGCATGAAAGTGCACGATTCCACTGCCGGTTTCGCGTGTTATACCGATAAAGTTTTGCGAACCATTAACCTGGAGAATATAAGAATGAAAGGTTACGGGTTCCAGATTGAAATGAAATTCACCACCTGGAAACACGGTTTCAAAATTGAAGAGGTGCCCATTGTTTTCATCGACCGCCAGGAAGGTACCTCAAAAATGAGCGGCGGTATTTTCAGCGAAGCGTTGTTTGGGGTAATCAAATTAAAATGGCGTAGTTTTTTCAACAAATACCCCAAGGTTTAAACATAAATATTTCGGCCATGCAAACACTCATACATCATGCAACAATCATTAACGAAGGTAAAAAATTTACCGGGTCGGTTTTAATTGAAAACGATGTGATTGTTTCGATAATTGAAGGCAGCGGGGTTGTTGCAGCCGATGAAAGCATCGATGCCAGGGGCCTGTTGCTGCTACCGGGCGTTATCGACGACCAGGTACATTTCAGGGATCCCGGCCTTACCCACAAGGGCGATATTTACACCGAATCGAAAGCGGCCGTTGCGGGCGGGGTAACGTCTTATATGGAAATGCCCAACACAATTCCGCAAACCGTTACCATCGACCTGCTCGAAGAAAAATACAATCGTGCTTCAGAAGTTTCGTTCGCCAACTACTCTTTCTACATGGGTGCTACAAACCACAACATTGAAGAAATACTGAAGGCCGATCCGGCAAAAGTGTGTGGCATAAAATGTTTCATGGGCTCCTCAACCGGTAACATGCTGGTTGAAGGCGAAGGGCTTGAAACCCTTTTTAAAAATGCCCACATGCTGGTTGCAACCCATTGCGAAGAAGAATCGATTGTGAAAGCAAACCGGGAAAAATGGTTCGAAAAATACGGCGAAAATGTTCCGGTTGAATGCCATCCGTTAATCAGGAGCGAAGAGGCTTGTTACGCATCAACATCGAAAGCTGTAAACCTTTCGGAAAAATACGGGACAAGACTACATGTTCTGCATTTATCAACTGCACGGGAAATGGAACTGTTTCAGGCCGGAGAAATTTGCGACAAAAACATTACGGCTGAAGTATGTGTGCACCATTTATGGTTCGAACAAAATGACTATGCAAAAAAGGGAAACCGCATAAAATGGAACCCGGCCATAAAAACATCCGAAGATAAACTCGCCTTGCGAAAAGCACTATCGGAAGGAAAAATTGATGTGGTTGCCACCGACCATGCCCCCCATACATGGGCTGAAAAACAAAACAGCTATTTCAAAGCACCTTCGGGAGGGCCACTGGTACAACATTCGCTGATTGCCATGCTCGAACTTGCCAAACAGGGCGTGTTCACATACGATTTTATTGTGGAAAAGATGTGCCATTCTCCGGCCAGGCTTTTTAAAATTAACAAAAGGGGTTACATCAGGGAAGGTTACAAGGCCGATTTGGTATTGGTCGATCCCAACACGAAACAGACTGTTGAAAAAGATAACGTTTTTTACAAGTGCAGGTGGTCGCCGTTTGAAGGCGAGACTTTTTCACACCGGGTAACCCATACTTTTGTTAACGGCAACCTGGTCTATCATGCGGGCCTTTTCAGTGAAATACATAAAGGCGAACGATTGATATTTGACCGCTGACAATACACCTGCTTTCATTCTTTCGTTACAAAATAATTGATCAGTTTTTCCAATTGCCCCGACTCTTCAGAAAGCACCGTTGTAGCGCTGGCCAGTTCTTCGGCATTTGATGCATTGCGCTGGGTTGCTTCATTCAATTCCTGAATTGCTGAATTGATTTGTGTTGCCCCTGCATTCTGCTCCTGGCTGGCCGATGCAATTTTCTGAACAAGCGACAAGGTGTGTTCCATTTTGGGCAAAACGTTTGCAATCAAACCCATGGCTTCTTCCGAAAAAACAGCACTTTCGTTCGATACCCGTTCAATCTGCTTAGCCGCCTGGTTGCTCTGTTCCGACAGTTTTCGTACTTCGAGGGCAACAACCGAAAAACCTTTTCCCGCATCGCCGGCACGTGCTGCCTCAACCCCTGCATTTAGGGCAAGTATATTGGTTTGATAAGCCAGGTCGTTAATAATATCTATTTTTTCCGCAATTTCTTCCAAGTATTTTAAAACCTTAATTGTTGCTTCATTTCCTTCCCTTGCACTTTGATCGGTTTCAGTCGCTATTGACTGAGTTTCAAGAGCATTATCGCTATTACTGGCAATAATGCTTACCATTTCTTCCATCGATGAAGAAATTTCCTCTAAGTTACTGGCCTGGTTAGCAGCCGCCTCGGCTATCAATGCCGAAGTATCCTTTATCTGGGCACCCATGCTGGTCATGTTTTGGGTAGCTTGCTTAACGCCTGTAACAATTTTTTCAAAATTTTTCACCAAATCGTTTACAGAGTTCGCGATGATTCCAAGTTCGTCTTTCTTATCTAAAAGTTTTTGGCTGGGTTGAGCAGTCAAATCACCTTTTGATATCTTTTCTAAGTTCTTCATCGATTCCAGCAAAGGTTTTCTAATAACCCAATAAGCATAAAGGGCAACAAAAAAAAGTGTCAGAATGGCAACAATTAGCGAAACCGAATACGGGTAAATGTCGGGCCTTGCTGTCGACACTCTTGCATTGGTGGCAATAAACAAGAGGGTTAACACCCACATTACCGTTATTTTAAACAAGATAGACCGCTTAAATAAAAGCCATATCACAAAAATTGCGATTGGAAAAGAGATTACAAATGATAAAATTGAATTTTTAATTACGGGATCCATGGTCGTGATTTTTGCTTCATTAACATGCTATTCCATACATTGCTTTATCAAAAAATCGGGCATTTCTGATAATGATTGGATATGATTATGGGCGTTGAGAAGTGTTGCCTGGTATGGCATACCGTATACAATTGAAGATGCTTGATCCTGCACAACAGTATCACCACCGGCGTTTTTGATATTCAGCAAACCTTTGGCCCCATCGGCTCCCATACCGGTAAGCAGTATACCAATAGCGTTTTCTTTTGCTGTGTTTGCAACCGAATCGAACATTACATCGACCGAAGGCCTGTGGCGGTTAACAAGCTCTGAGTCGAGCAGGTTAACTTTCATTACACGCATGTTTCCCCTTACAACCAAGTGATGGTTTCCGGGTGCAATTATCACCCTTCCGGGTACTACCATGTCGTTGTCGTGCCCTTCAATCACTTCCAGCTGACAGATGTCGTTCAGCCGGTCGGCAAATAATTTTGTAAAACCCTTTGGCATATGCTGGGTTATAACAATACCGGGCATTTGTTTGGGCAGGCGCTTCAAAATATACTCAATAGCTGTTGTTCCTCCTGCCGATGCCCCAATGGCAATCACCTTATTAAGCGAAGAAACCGAGGGCTTAACAACTACCGGTTCGATGTGGTCAATGTCGAAAAGCAATCGTTGTTTCTTCCGTACATTGGCTTTTGATGCTCCCTTAATTTTTTCACAAACAAAGGCATAAAAATCGTACAGGTTTAAATCGGTTTTTAGTTTGGTGGGTTTGTCAATAATATCGATTGCCCCTTTCAGGTATGCATCAAGGCAAATTTCACGGTTGCCTTTCGTAATACTCGATACAATGATTACCGGAATGGGATGCTGTTTCATCAGCTTCTGTAAAAAGGTAAGGCCATCCATGCCGGGCATTTCAATGTCGAGTGTAATAACATCGGGCACTTCCTGCTCAATCATTTCAACCGCTTTGTATGCATCCGAAGCGGTTCCGATCAGTTTCAGGTCAATATCCGATTGCACGGCTGTTGCCAAAAGCCGCCGGAATATCACAGAGTCATCAACAACCAGGACTTTTATCTTACTGCTCAAAAACATCTTCTCCATGATCCTAAAATTTTATGTTAATGTTCTGGATAACATCTACTTTTACAATACCGTCATTCACATTGAAAAGAATTTTTCGGCCAAATTTTCCACCGGTAATTTCTTCAACAATTTTCACATTGAGTTCTAATAATTTTTGTTTAGCCACGGCAATATTCCGTTGACCAACATTAAAAACGGCCTGGTTCAGATTTAACATGCTGCCGCCACCATAAATTTTGGCCACCAACCGCCTTTTAACGGCCCCGGCCATTATGACTTTATCATGCAATTCAGGTATAGCAATATCACCGTATCGTACATCGGGCAGGCCTTTATTGTTCCAGTTGGGAAGTAAAAAGTGATTTGCACCGCCAATTCTCGTGCCTTCGTCCCACAAGACAACTGCTACACACGACCCCAAAATGGTGAATACTTTCATTTCACCCGATACGATGGCCAACTCTCCCTGTTTTAGGTATTTTACTTTATCCAATTTAACCTATTCTTCTATACCAACTTCTCTTTTAAAACATCGAGGGTAAAAGGCTTAACCAAATAATCGTCCATTCCCGAATCGTAGCATCGTTTAACGCTCTCTTCCGATTCGTTGGCCGTTATGGCAATAATTTTTGCTCTATGGGATGCAGTTTTTTCCCTTTCCCGAATTTTTACAGTTGCCTCGGGACCATCCATCCCGGGCATGTATATATCCATTAGGATATAGGGGTAATTTGTTTTTTCACTAAGTTCGACAGCCACCTGCCCGTTACCGGCAACGTCGTATTCAAAACCAAGTTTCGAGATAAACATCCCCAACACTTTCTGATTCAATACATTATCCTCAACCAACAAAACTTTGCCGGTAGCCCAGGTCTGCTTTTCTTCACTCGTTTCTTCATGAATTTCTTCATAGGTTGCATCCGGGTTTAGCAACCTTTCTAACCTGATTTTCAGCTCGGTAATATCCAATGGCAGCCTCAAAATATCGAAAAGCTGATTGAACTTCCGCAACCTTACATCGACTTTTACTTTTGGGTTAACCGTAAATAATATGGGGAAATTTGAATAGCCCGCTTCTTTTTTCAGTTTGCTTGCGAAAGAAAAACCGGCACGGCCATCCTCCCCGCAATTAACAATAAACAGGTCGAATTGGTAAGCTTTTGCACGCAAAATGCCTTTTTCGACCGAACCGGAGATTGATACCCTGAACTCCTGCGATACGAGTTCATTTTTTAACGTTTCGGCAATTTTTTGTTGGTTTTCGACCAACAATATTTTTTTATGCTTATTGTTCATCCTCTGAAGCTTTTAATTTCCAATTTTTATTCTTTTTTACAGGATTGTATTTTGTTTATATCGTGCTATCATAAAAAAGTGTTTTCTTTTTTTTACTAAATTATGAAAATAGAACGACTTAACCTGATTTATTCATTAAACGCTGCAAATATGTATTTTACTTTACCAAATATCTTTTCAGTATTTATCCCTGCTTTTTCACATAAACACTTGGGCTAACCTGCTTAATTTCGGTTGAATATTGCGATATGGTTTCCGAAAGGCCCACGAAAAGGTACCCTCCCGGTTTAATTTTCTCGGTCAATTTCTGTACTACTTTCTTTTTCGAGCTGTCGGCAAAATATATCAGGGTATTCCGGCAAAAGATCACATCGAGGGAATTGTTCTGAAACGGGTAATTGTCGACAAGGTTTTGCACTGAAAACTGCACCTTGTCGCGCAGTTCTTTAACAACCCTTACTTTCTGCTCGTTGTTGTCTCGGCTCACCAGAAAATATCTTTTCAGAAACCTTTTGTCCATTTCTTCAACTGTGCGGTTGGAATAAATGGCCCTGATGGCTTTTACCACAACGGCATTACTCACATCGCTGGCAAATATTGAATAGTTGAAACCGGGGTTAGCCAGCTTAAATTCATTGAGTAGCATCGCTATTGTATAGGCTTCCTCGCCGGTTGAACACCCTGCGCTCCATATTTGAAACAGGTTGTTCTGCCCTTTAACAAATTCCGGCAAAACAATATCGCGCAAAAAATGAAAGTGTTCAACTTCCCTGAAAAATTCTGTTTTATGCGTTGTGAGCTCATCAACCATCCGTTCTAACTCGCCATCTCGTTTCCCCTGAATAGAAAGTGCATAATCGAGGTATTCTTTAAAATTGTAAATCCCCGTGGCTTTTAGCCTTTTAATTAATCGGGAATTAACCATCACTATTTTAATCGGATTTAGCTTAACACCAAGTTGTTTAAGCATAAACTCCTGGATTCTTTTAAACTCAGTTTCCGAGAGTTGCTGGCTATATATTTTTACTGCCTCAGAATAATCCATCGATCAGGCTCTCCCCTATTTCATTTCTTTAAATTCATCGTCGTAATCATCGTTGTCGGCGAGGTTTATCCGTATGCCCTTTTTATGAGAGATGTTCCAGTCGGTTTTTTCATCTTCTTCATCTCCGTTTGCCAATGGTTCTGCTGCTTTTCCCCCGGTTTCAACACTTTCCGAATCGGGCATTTTGGTATCATCAAAAGTTTTTTCGGGTTCACCTATTTCCATTTCTTCCACGGGTTCCAATACTTTTGAAACATCCTCATGCCTAACATCCGGCTCGCTTTCATTTTCAGAATAATCTTCAACGATGGGACTGTTGCCGTCAATATACTGTTCCTCTTCCGGTTGTGTTTCATCGGGTTCCGGAAAATCATACGATTGTTCTTCCTGTTGGAAATCTGTTGTTGAAAAATCTTCAGGAAAATCGGTTTCTTCGGTTTTTTCGCTTTCGGTAATGGTATCCGCATCTTCTATTCTGAAAACCGACATGAGGCTTTGCAGCGACTCTACAAATTGCAGCAAATCGTCGGAACTTGCAGCGAGTTCTTCTGCCGATGAGGCATTTTGCTGGGTTACGTTATTAAATTCCTGAATTGAATTGTTGATCTGTTCAATGGTTAAAATATGTTCCTGGCTTGCCTGTGCAATTTGATCAATCAGTTCAGAAGTTTTTTGGAACTCCGATACCAGGTTATGCAAATCGCTGGCCGACTGCCTTGTTAGCTCAACCCCCTCTTTTGAAACGCTGCTAATTTCGAGTGCCGATTCCTGCGTATTTTCAGCCAGTTTCTTTACTTCCTCGGCAACCACGGCAAAACTTTTACCAAACTCGGCCGCACGCGCTGCTTCTACCGATGCATTGATTGACAAAATTTTTGTTTGGTATGAAATTTCGCTTATTATGGAATTTTTTTCGGCAATGTCTTCAATAACCGATAGTGCTGACTCAACGTGGCTTGCCCCGGTTTGTATCCCCTTGAATGCCTTTTCGGCTATTCGGTTGGTCTCGGCTGCGTTATCGCTTGAGCTTTTGAATACTTCAGCAATTTGTTCCATGGCTGCCGATATTTCTTCCGACGAGGCCGCCTGTGTATTTGCCCCCGAAGAGATGGTTTGTGCGCCTGTGCTGAATTCGGAACTTGCATTGAAAATGTTTTGGGTCGTCGATTTTAAACTGCCTAGCATACTTTTCAGCTTTGACTGTAATTCAGCCAACCCGTTTATTATCAGGCCAAATTCATCGTGTGTATCCGATTTGAAATCGTTCGTTAAATCGCCATTCTCTATCTTTTGAATGATTTTAAGTATATCGTTTGTCGATTTTGAAACAACCCGGTAGGGTATGGTAATCAATAATAATATCAGCACAATTAAACCCAACTGAAAATACAACAACTTGTTTTTTTGAGCATTAGCGTAGGCGAGGTTTTGTTGTTCGAGTTCGTTTAAACGCAGCGTGTTCGATTTAAAAAAATCGTTACTTGCTGCATAAAATGTGGCAATATTTGAAGCTACCTGCCCGGTTAATGCCAATAATTGGGCTTCGTTATTTTCCTTTTTCAGCTTGTTTAAATCAATAGTGATATCGCGGTACAAGCCGGCTGTTTGCTCAGCATAATCCCGAAAACCGATGACTAAAACATCATCGTTAAAACTGCTTTTTTCAATTAAATCACGTACTGTTTTTAGAGAGGCCTGTGCTTTTTCAATGTCCTCGTTCTTGCCCGTTTGCCGGAACATCAAAAAGGAGTTGTTAAAATCGAGCAAATGTATATTTAGCTTACTTAACAAATTATTGACCGCTTTATGCTCAGAAATAACATTGAAATTCCCGTCGTTAATTCTATTGTGAACCTTATTTCCCCAAAAAGAAACCGCGGCAAAAAGGACGACAATCGTGCCAAAAATAATCAGTAGCTTAAACTTTATTTTTAAATTTTTCATATTATTAAAATTGTGTATTTCCATAAGTTCGCCAACTGGCGGATGGAAATTCTCCCGCCTGTGCGGGATTGTTTCATAAAAATCACAAGAATTTGAGTCGAATATTTCATCTGCATTTCGGGTATAAAAAACTTCCACTAAGGGCAATATCATTAAAATTAACCACGATCTGCCCGCATTGAGTTAAATATTCTGTTAATTATAATGAATGTTTATTTGCCTTCAAGATCGAAATTTTCGGCCCTGAGTTCAACAATTTCGTCAACAGAAAATATCTTATCGGCATTTACCAATAAAATGAATTTGTCGTTTACCTTAATTACGCCGTGAAGAAATTCAGCTTTATTTTGTTTACCAACTGTTGGCAATGGAATAATATCTTTATTGTTATACTTAATAACCTCATTTACATTATCGACCATTGCGCCAAGCTTTAATTTTTCATTTTCGTTTTCAATGGTAATCACCAAAATACATGTTGAAGTTGTGACAACGGTTTTTTCCATGCCAAATTTTATACGGGTATCTACCAGCGGTATTACCTCGCCCCTGAGGTTAAAAACACCAAGCATGTATTCAGGTGACTTGGGCACTTCGGTAACAGGTTGTACTTCAAGTATTTTTTCTACATGATCGACATTGATGGCAAAATTTTCTTTTCCCAGCGAAAATGTGAGATACGTTTTATAAACCTCTTCCATACTTTATCTTATTTATTTTTTGAAAACACAGTTACAATTTTATTCACATCGAGGACCAACGCCACTGACCCATCGCCAAGGATCGTGCCGCCTGAAATAAATTCCTGATTTTTAAAATGGCTCCCCAATGATTTGAGAACGGTTTGGTTTTCACCAATTACCGAATCGACAATCAGCGCTACTTTCTCTTTATCAATACCCGTTAGAACAATTTCCCTGCGCTTTGGCGGGTTTCCACCCAATTCAAAATCTTCCCGCAGGTCGAAAAAGGGCACTTGCTCCCCTTCAAGGATCATCATCTGGTTCAAATTTGTCTGCCGTTCAAGTTTATCGAGGGTATAAATTTTCGATACCTGGTACAGAGGTATGATGAAATTCCTTTCATCAATGTGTACCTGCAACCCGTCGATAATTGAGAGTGTTAACGGCAAACGTATGGTGAAAACGGTATTTACGTTTACTTCCGTTTCAATATTAATCGACCCCCTTATTTCGGTAATGTTCTCTTTCACAACATCGAGGCCTACCCCACGGCCCGAAACATTTGATATTGTTTTTGCCGATGAAAAACCGGGCAGAAAAACCATATTTAAAAGTTCATTATCAGTAAGTTTATGGTTCTTTTCAATCAATTTTCTCTTAATGGCAATGCGCTCTATCTCCCGCACATCTATACCCTTACCATCATCAATAATTTTAATGATCACATTATTGCTCTGATGGTAAATTTTCATGGTAATTTTTCCAGTATCCCTTTTTCCTTTCTTGATACGCTCGTCGGGGAGCTCAATACCATGGTCGACCGAATTACGCAAAATGTGCATAATGGGATCCGAAAGTTGTTCAATGATTTTTTTATCGAGCACGGTATCGTCTCCTTCGGTAACAAACTCGATTTTTTTGCCGAGTTTTTCCGACAAGTCGTGCACCATGCGCTTATATCGTGTTAGGGTTATTCCGAAAGGCACCAGCGAAATGGTAAAGGCATTATCGCGAAGTTGTTTTGAAAAGGTATCGTATTTTTCGGCAACAGCGGTTAAATCATCATTATCAACCCTGTCGGCCAACAAATTTAACCGGGCCTGCAAAGTAACCATTTCACTCACAAGGCCCATCAACTGGTCAATTTTTTCAGTTGCAACCCGGATGCTTTTAATAACCGATCCATTGCCTGCCTGTGTATCATCAGTCGTTTTCTTTTGAACTGCATCTTCAAATACCTCAACTTTAATTTTTTCGGCGTATTTATCGGCAATATTCCTGTAATCGTCAAACGCATACTCGAAGGCTTTATTTCCCATTTTTTCAAGTTCGGCCCGGGCATCATCAACTTCCAACAGGTTACCTTTTCCCAACTCCTCAATATCCAGTTCGCTATCGGCTTTTATCCATTCAAAAACTTCTTCAATAGCCGAAATTTCCTCCCGGGTACTCAGTATCATTATCCACTCAGCCTTTTTGCCCGGGTTTTCGAAATCGTTGAAATAAACCTTTTTTCCACTCAGGGACCATGAAAGGTTATCGCCCATAAGGGCTAATTCATTAAACAAGTATTTCGGGTGGCTTATATCATCGGGCAGGGTTTTACCGGGCGCAAAACGGATATAAAAAGTTGTATACGGGCGTAGCGCCACTTCAGAGGTTTTAATATCCGATTGCTTTTCATCAACTTTTTCAGTTAGTATAACATCAAACAGATGTATTTTGCGGCACAAATCGGCAAATTTAACCTGATCGGCATTGTTTATTTGTTCGTTTGTGGCAAGCAGTAATTTAAGAATGTCGATGGTCTCAAGTGAAATATCTTTCAATTCCGACGAAAACTCGAGTTCTCCGCTCCGTACCCTGTCGTAAATATCTTCTAAATCGTGGGTAACAGCCAGTACTTTTTCAAACCCAAGCATACCACCACTTCCTTTGATAGTATGGATACTTCTGAAAATCTGATCGATAACTTCAGATGATACCTGTTCGTTTTCCAGCGACAATAAAATTTCTTCCAACTCATTTATCAGGTCTTTTGTCTCCTCAACAAAACTCTCGCGCAGTTGGTCAATCGAATCAGCCATTGTATTTTATTTAAATATACTTTCAGAAAACTTCAATTTTTGTTCCTGTTCAGTAAAAGAATCAGTAAAATAAGCATAATCATTGAAAATGATTACAAAAAAACAACAAATTTATTTGGATAAAATGAACATGCTTCAAAATCAGATAAAAAATTCAATCCTTAATGTCTCGAAATTTACAAAATTCCCTGAATAAAAAAATTTCCGGTTTGAAAGCATAAAAATATTTTATCCCAAATAATTATTACCGGTTTTTCTTTTTTGCAATTAGGCTAACACTGCTTTATATTTGCCTGTTATTATTTTCCTTATGGCCGACTCCACAATTATAAACAGTTTATATCTGAAACACAGGGGTATTGATAAATTATCAAATGCCTTTACCCATGGTAAAACCAACCGATGGCTAAAGGGTTTGGCGGGATCGTCGAGTGCCCTGTTTCTTTCGTCGCTATTTAACGGAAAGGGTTACCCATTACTCATCGTGCTGAACGATAGGGAAGAAGCAGCCTATTATTTCGACGACATTTCTTTGGCTACAGACGGTGCGGATGTGTTATTTTTCCCATCGTCATTCAAACGTTCGGCAAGGCATGGTAAAATTGCACAGGAGAACATTGTCCGCCGCACCGAAGTGCTTAACAGGCTATCGGCTCCGGAGAAATGTATTATTGTAACCTATCCCGAAGCGCTGGCCGAAAAAGTAATCCCATCCAAAACCCTGGCATCGAACACACTGCAAATAAACACACGCGATAAACTTTCGATTGAATTTATTACCGATGTGCTTCACGAATACGGTTTCGAACGTGCCGATTTTGTTTTCGAACCCGGCCAATATTCCGTTCGGGGGGGGATTATCGACATTTTTTCTTTTGCCCACGATGAACCTTTTCGCATTGATTTTTTCGGTAATGAAGTGGAATCGATCCGAAGTTTTGACATTGAAAGCCAGCTTTCGAAAAAAAAATACGAATCGGTATCGATTGTACCCGATATTCAACTCGGATTAAAAAACGAAGAGCGGATTTCTTTCTTTAACTGCCTGCCCGAAAATTTCACGCTGGCATTTAGCGACCTCGCGTTTACACTGGCACAAATCGACCAAACATACGAAGAGGTCATTCAGTCGGAAACCATTAATGAAGAAGGCATTGATCCCGGCTTTTTTTGCAGCGGCCCCGGCATCGACCAATTAACGGGAAGATGGAATATTCTTGAATTTGGCTCACAAAAAAGCATTAAAGAAGCAGCCACATTTGAGTTTTCGACAGTGCCCCAGCCCGCCTTTAACAAAAACTTTGAACTACTGGCGCAGGAATTAAAACTAAATCATTTGAATGGGTACGAAAACTTCATTTTATCGAATAGTGAAAAACAAATTGAACGTTTGAAAGCCATTTTTGACGACCGTGCCCTGAACGTAAAATTTACCCCGCTGAACTTCACCCTTCACGAAGGCTTCATCGACCGGGAACTGAAAAAAGCATTTTACACCGACCACCAGATTTTTGAACGCTATCACCGCTATAAACTTCAAAAAACAGCATCGGCAAGGGAATCCATTTCACTCAAGGATCTCGGAAAACTACACCCCGGCGATTACGTTGTACACATCGACCACGGCATAGGAAAATTCGCGGGTTTGGTTAAAACCGAAATAAACGGAAAAATACAGGAAGCGGTAAGGCTTGTTTATAAGGACAATGATTCGCTGCTGGTAAACATCCAGTCGTTGCACCGCATTTCGAAATACAAGGGAAAAGACGGCACCGAACCATCGGTGAGCAAACTGGGTACCGGCGCCTGGCAAAAAATGAAGAACCGGGCTAAAAGCAAAGTTAAAGATATTGCCCGCGAGCTTATCGCGCTTTATGCCGAAAGGCTAAAAGAGCGGGGGTTTACTTTTTCGCCCGACTCGTACCTGCAACAGGAACTCGAAGCATCGTTCATGTACGAAGATACACCCGACCAGTACAAAGCAACCCAGGCGGTAAAAGAAGACATGGAACAAGCCATGCCCATGGACCGGCTGGTGTGCGGCGACGTGGGTTTTGGCAAAACCGAAGTAGCCATCAGGGCTGCCTTTAAAGCGGTTGCCGACAGCAAGCAGGTGGCTATACTTGTACCCACCACCATCCTGGCGCTTCAACATTTTAAGACCTTTACTGAAAGACTTAAAGATTTCCCGGCCAACATCAGCTATGTAAGCCGACTGCGAAGCAGCGCTAAAATTAAGGAATCGTTGAAAGACCTTACAGCCGGGAAAGTCGACATCATTATTGGCACACACCGCTTGGTGGGCAAGGATGTACAATTTAAAGACCTTGGCCTGCTCATCATCGACGAGGAACAAAAATTTGGCGTATCGGTAAAAGAAAAACTCAAAAGGCTGAAAGTGAACGTTGACACCCTTACCCTTACGGCCACGCCCATTCCGCGCACATTGCAATTTTCGTTAATGGGCGCCCGCGACCTGTCGGTAATCCAAACCCCGCCACCCAACCGCTATCCCATTGTTACCGAAGTACACGGTTTTAACGAAAAGGTGATCAGGGAGGCCATAAACCTCGAGATCGACCGTGGCGGACAAGTGTTCTTCATTCACAACCGTGTACAAAACATTCACGAAGTAGAGCACTTTGTGAAAAAAGCCTGCCCCGATGCACGCGTTACCGTTGGCCATGGCCAGATGGAAGGGGCAAAACTTGAAAAAGTGATGCTCGACTTTATAAACGGGAAACACGATGTGCTTATCGCAACAACCATAATCGAAAACGGCCTCGACATTCCCAACGCGAATACCATCATTATTAACCACGCCCACACATTCGGGCTTAGCGACCTGCACCAGTTACGGGGCAGGGTTGGCCGCTCGAACAAAAAAGCATTCTGCTACCTGCTGGCACCGCCCGTGAGCACCCTTTCGCCCGAGGCACGCCGCCGGCTGAAAGCCATTGAAGAATTTTCGGAGCTGGGCAGCGGGTTCAACATTGCCATGCGCGACCTCGACATACGTGGGGCCGGCAACCTGCTGGGCGCCGAACAAAGCGGCTTTATTGCCGATATTGGCTACGAAACATACCACCGCATTTTGAACGAAGCCGTGCAGGAGCTGAAACAGGAAGAATTTAAAGAGGTGTTTGAAAAACAGGGTGCCGACAGCGCGTCAAAAGCTTTCCTCGACGTGAAATTTGTGAACGATTGTGCCATCGATACCGACATGGAAATGCACTTTCCTGAAACATACATCAACAGCACTACTGAACGGATGTCGCTTTACCGCGATTTGGACAACATTGAAAACGAAGTAGAACTGCAAAAATTTGAATACCAGCTTACCGACCGTTTTGGAGAAATCCCTGCCACGGCCCGCGACCTGCTCGAAGTGGTCAGGCTGCGATGGACTGCCATCGAACTGGGCATTGAGCGTGTAATTCTAAAAAAAGAAAAGATGATCTGCCACTTTATTGGCGACCAGCAATCACCGTTTTACCGGTCGCCAACCTTTACCCAAATTTTATCGTGGGTGCAAAACAATCCCGGCAAATGCCGCATGAAAGAGTCGAAAGAGAAACTAAGCATGGTTTTCGAAAAAGTGAAAAATGTTGAAAAAGCGAAGGAAGTACTTTTGGGGATATTGCAGGAAAAATAGTTTTCCGGACTTTGGTTAAAGGCGGATACTAACCAAAATCCAGCTTGGCTATTTTTCCAATATTTAAAAATAAAATTATAAAAAATGGTTGCAGGCTTATTAAACGGCATTCTAATTTTTGGCATTGTACAGGCATTGTTTTTTGCCCTGCTGTTTGCAACCAAAAAGAGATTAAAAATACCGGATGTAATAATCGGAATCTGGCTTTTTGTCTTAACTGCACACATTTTATTAATTTTTGTTCACGTTAACCATCTCCAGTTGCCATCAATGAACATTCCCATTTTGTTTACCCTGTTGCATGGCCCGTTTTTGTACCTATATACCAATAGCCTGATAAACAACCACGAAAAAATTTATTATTCTGAAACGTTACACTTTACACCTTTTATTGCAGGTATAATTTTTAGCCTGCTCCCTTTTAACACACTAAAAATTATTGCCCTGGCAGGTATTACTTCAGGAATTGCATACTGTACTGCCACCCTCATAATTGTATCACAACACAGGGAAAAAATTAAAGATAACTTTTCGTTCACCGACAAAATCAACCTGAAATGGTTGTTCGTTTTATCAATAGGTATGTTTTTAATATGGGCAGGTGCAACAATTTTGGTTATTCTTAACCGTTTTTTCTATTTCAGTTTTAACCTTACTTGGTTTTTCGTTGTAATTCCGGTTTTTATATTTTACGTAGGATTTTATGGCATCAGGCAACAGGTTATCTACCCTGCGGTTGTTTCTGAAAGAAAAAAGGATGAAGAGGAAATCACTAATTTGAAGAAAAGTAACGGGTACAAGAAATCGGGACTTACTACCGAAAAGATGAAATCGATTCAAAAAGTACTTGAAGAAACCATGGAAAACGAGAAATTCTTTCTCGAACCCGGATTGAACCTCGCCGAATTATCGAAAAAGATAAATATTCCGACTCATCATATTACGCAAACACTGAACGAATATTCCGGAAAAACTTTTTTCGATTTCGTCAATTCAAAACGGGTAGACGAATTCAGAAGAAGGGTGCAAAACCATGATCATCAATACTATTCATTACTGGGCATCGCGTTCGACTGCGGGTTTAATTCCAAATCGAGCTTCAACCGGATATTCAAAAAAACAACCGGCACATCACCTTCGGAATATATCAAACACTTAAAAAAGCAATCTTAACTTCCTGCATTTCAATAACCCACATTTTTGAGACGTCTCAAATTCATGGATGAGACGACGGACTTTGGTCTTCGTGGTACATTTGCCAAAAAAAAAATCATGTGGATCGCAGTTGTTATCGTAACGGTTTTTATCGCATTAAGAAAAAGAATGAAAAGGAAAGAATCCAGCAAAGCTTTGTTAATTCTGCTTTTGGCTTTTGTTTTTCAGGCCCGGGCACAAAACAACGCTGCAAACATAACCGGC
This sequence comes from Prolixibacteraceae bacterium, assembly GCA_021740385.1. Taxonomy (GTDB): domain Bacteria; phylum Bacteroidota; class Bacteroidia; order Bacteroidales; family Prolixibacteraceae; genus DAIMEA01. The sequence continues at coordinate 44,529 of JAIOZY010000018.1, forward strand.
ACACTTTATAATATTGAAAGAAGTGGCAAGGTTTACATTTTCCTGGTAGATGAAAAAAGTTTCAAAACCCCTCAATCGGGTATTGATACCCTGATATTGAATGCCGGTTATGAAACACTGAATTTCACGTTCGTAAATGTTCAAAAAGGGGTGTATGGCATCAGGTGCTTTCAGGATATTAATGGCAATGAAAAACTTGACAAAGGCACTTTTGGCCCGGTTGAACCGTGGGGTCTTTCATGGAAAAAAAAGAAGAAATTCCCTTTCAAATTTTGCGATATCGCATTTGAAACAGACAGCAACAAACAGATTGAAATTTTTCTAAAATTATAAAAACCAAGCTATGGAACTTTTACCAAACCTTGCATTTACATTACAGAATGCCTTCTGGTTTTCGCTTTTATATGGACTGACAAACCTGGTGATAATGAAGGTATTTCCTACGCACTACAAAAAGAGGGTACTGGCCACGCCCCGTTTCGGGAAAAAAACCGATCAAATCATTGGTTCATTTAATTTCATCATTTTCCAGGGATTGATTTTAATTGTATGTTTTATGCCGGTAAAGTATGTTCGGGTTGCTTTTGAGGCTGGCACTACATTTTTTATTCTGGGTTATATTGCTTATGTAATGTCCCTGATAAATTATGCTAAAACAAATCCCGACAAACCTGTTACAAAAGGCATTTACCGTTACAGCCGTAATCCTCAGCAACTCTCTACCATTGTGATGTGGGTTGGTATTGGTTTCATAACAGCGTGCTGGTTAATCGTTTTCCTTTGCCTGTTTCAGTTAATACTTGTTTTTCCAACTTTTATAGCCCAGGAAAAATTTTGTATTGAAAAATACGGGGATGAATACAAAAGATACATGCAAAAAGCACCAAGGTATTTTTTGATAAAAAAATAATAATTCATGAAATTTTAAAATACTGAAAAGTATACTGCTGATGCGTTACAACGCAACCCTGGTACCTTTGGAACCCGGCCGGGTAAGGTTCGCAGCATTGGTAACCAGCACCTCGGCCACACCGTTATGCAGGGCATTATAAGCATTATCGAGTTTTGGCACCATGCCGGCAGCAATTGCCCCGCTGGTTTTGTATTCCCGGTATAACTCCCTGCTTAATTCGGGAATTACCGAGTCGTCATCATCGGGATTGGAAAGCACGCCATCTTTTTCGAAACAATAAACAAGGCGTACGTTGTAATGCTCGCTTAAGGCAATGGCCATTTCGGATGCAATGGTATCGGCATTCGTGTTTAGCAGCATGCCTTTGCCATCGTGCGTTAGCGGGGCAATTACAGGGGTAACCCCTTCGTTAATCAACAACCTGAGCTCACGGGTATTCACATCAACCACATCGCCGGCATAACCGTAATCGATATCCTTTACAGGCCTTTTTACCGCGCGGATAATGTCAAGGTCGGCACCGGTAAAACCGGCAGCATTGCACCCCAGTGCCTGCAAACCGGCAACGATGTTCTTGTTTACCAGCCCGCCATACACCATGGTAACCACATCGAGCATTTCGCGGCTGGTTATGCGACGGCCTTCTATCATCTGGTTTTCAACCCCCAACTGTTCAGCTACAAGGGTTGCACGCCTTCCGCCACCGTGAATCAAAACCTTGTAGCCCGAAATGCTTTTGAAATCTTTCAGCAACCGGTTCATCGACTCTGGCTCTTCTACAATTTTACCCCCGACTTTTACAAGCGTTAACTTATCCATGATGCAAATATATTAATTTTTAAAATCAAATATTTAGCAATAACATTCCTCTTTCGTTATGAAAACAACCCCATTATCTCATCAGCCGAAGTTGCATCGAACGGAGAAGTTGAAGTAATAAACCGTTCGGCCAGTGCCGATTTACGCTCTTTCAGGCTTTGAATTTTTTCTTCAATAGTGTCTTCTGAAATAAACCGGTAAACAATCACTTTTTTTTCCTGCCCAATGCGGTGAGCCCGGCTTATGGCCTGGTTTTCGGCTGCGGGGTTCCACCAGGGATCGAGCATAAAAATGTAATCGGCCGAAGTGAGGTTGAGCCCTACCCCGCCTGCTTTTAACGATATTAAAAAAATTCGCTTCGACGGATTATCCTGAAAATCATCAATTATTTTTTCCCGGTTTTTGGTTTGGCCGGTAAGCAGGCAATATTCCCATCCCCGTTCATTAAATTCCGTTTCGAAAAGCTGAAGGTGTGTAACAAACGACGAAAAAACCAACACCTTATGGTTTTCGGCCAGCAACTCTTCAAGGCTTGCAATTACTTCGTTAAATTTTCCCGAATCGGAATTTTGCCCTTTCACAAGCGCCGGGTGATTGGCAAGCTGCCGAAGGCGTGTCAGGCCCTGTAAAACGTGAAACGATGATTTCTTAAAGCCCTTTTTTTCGATGGTTTCCAATAAGCTGTTCCTTATTTCCGATTTTTGTTCTTCATAAATCTTCTGCTGATCTTCGGTCATTTCGCAGTAGTATTCCTGCAAGGTCAGAGGTGGCAAATCGGGTTCAACTTCTTCTTTTTTTCTCCGTAAAATAAACGGCGAAATGAGGTATTTCAATTGTTTTTGCTTTTCCTCATCGTTCATCTTTTCAACCGGGTAAATAAACTCATTCTGAAAAAAAGAAAAATTTCCAAGTAAACCGGAGTTCAGGAAATTCATTTGTGCCCACAAATCGGACAGTGAATTTTCGATGGGCGTCCCTGTGAGCACCAGCTTGTGTTTCGGGTTCAGCTTGCACACCGACTGATACACTTTCGACCCGGGGTTTTTTATGTACTGGCTTTCGTCAAGTATCAGGTAGTTTATCGGAAGTATTTCGAGCATGGTGATATCGTTACGGGCTATACCGTATGTGGTAAGGATTACATCGTAAAAATAAATGACTTTTCTGAACGATTGGCCCTTTTTCCGTTGGCTGCCAACATGCTGATAAACTCTTAAACCGGGTGCGAATTTCCTGATTTCGTTTTGCCAGTTGTGAATGAGCGAGGTAGGAACCACAATTAATGAAGCCGGCATGCTCTCTGTTTCGACCGGAAAAAGAAGTTGCTGACCTTCAAACTCAGAATGTGTTATCGCCGTTTTTTCCGATTCTTCCTTAATTTTCAACAATAAAGCAAGGGTTTGAAGGGTTTTTCCAAGCCCCATATCATCGGCCAGGCAGGCACCGAATTTTTTCACGTACATCGAATACAACCAGGAGAACCCCTGCAACTGGTATTTCCGCAAACCGGCCTTTAACCCGGCCGGGATTTCAACTTTTTCAAATTCCGAAGGATCAAGTTCCGATAAACGTTTTTCAATTTTCCGGTCAATTCCTTCCAGATTTTCCTGCAATAATTTAAAATGATGTTTTTTGAATTTGAGCGAATCGTTGTTTTTTTCGCCCAGGCGGGCAATTTCGCGGTAACGGGCAAACCATTCTTCGGGCAATATGGCCACTTCGCCGTTGGGCAAAATAAATTCACGCTGCCCTTTCAAAATGTTTTTCCGAAGCTGGATGAACGGAATTTGAAACTCGCCAAAAGTCACAATAGCATACAAATCAAACCAGTCATCTTCCATTTTCAATTTAAGGTCGATGCTTTGTGGCCCGGTGAAAAAGCGGGCACCTTCGTCCGGCTGAATTACTTCAATGCCCAGTTCCGATAAATGGTGCGAATGAGCGTTCAACCAGCCAATAAGCCCGTAGCCCGAAGAGTCGTTTTCCGTTTGCTGGTGGGCTGTAAATCTTAACTGGTTATTTACAAGCCTCAACCCGGCTTTATTAAGCGCTGCTTTAACGTGTTCTTCCCATTCAATATCCCTCATATACTTCAAAAAAGTGTACGTTCCTGTTGAATGGGTCAAATCCACAGCAACCCCGTTTTTGTCGCCGGCAAAAAACTGTTTTTTTCCGTACTGAAAATAAAGGACAAGCATGGGCAATGTATCGAGCCCCTTTTCAACAGAAATCAAAGCTTTTTTCTCGTTGTCAATCTTTTGAACATCAAAACCCTCAGCCTCAACTTCAAAATCTTTTACAACATTGAAAACAAACTTTTTTAAATACTTTTCGGTAAGTGATGCCGGTACTTTGATGTTTTCTTTTTCGAAGAAAGGGGTGAGTTTTTTTGCTGTCATTTGTTCAAAGCGGTAAAGAACATTCTGAACGATAATTGATGCAGGCGTATCGGTCAGCACTACGGGCTTTTTGTGCAAAATATCAACCCGTTCGCCACTATACACCATTTTCAGAAAGTAGTTTAAGCCTTCGCCCGTTAAACCAAAATGAAACACGGGCAGGGCAAAACCCGGCATAATCTCAACTTCATCTTCTTCGTAAATATTACTGTAATTCAACGGCTTGTAAAAAAGCTTAATGCCGTTTTCAGCAATCAGGCCTATGGCTTTGTCAATTTGTTTGTCGATATAAGGTTCGATGTACTTTTGGAAAAAAGCCGTTTCGAGCGAATTTAAAAAATCTTTACTCCCTTTGTTTCGCGAAAATTTTCTGGCCAGTTTTTCATCACTGTAATTTTCATGCAATTCAATCAGCCTGTTTTCTGCATCAGAATAAGTATAACCTTCAAAACCTTTTTCATTACTGTTGGCAACACCCAGAGCAGTATAGAAAGTCCCTTTAATGTTTTTCTGCACCAAATACGGGGCAAGAACATGACCAAAAACACGGTGTTCGGTCAGGGTCATTACAAACTCAACGGGATTTGTATTTTTTTTCACCATTAACTGATTTTATAATCGGGTTACCGGGCACAAGCCACGCAAACTTTCGACTCGGGCATGAGCAAAATACGCTGAACAGGAATGGGATTGCCACACCGGATACAAAGCCCAAAACCGGGTTTTCCAACCTCTTTAAGCGCCGCGTCAATTTTCGTAAGCTGCAATCTTTTTTTTCGTAATGTGGCTTCGTTCACACTGCGGTTGTTAATTGAATCCATGCGGCTTACACGCCCAATTGCCGAGTCGGGCGCTTCGGCCTGTGTACTTTCTTCAAGGTCTGCTATATCCCTTTCGAGTTTTGCCCTTTTATTTTGCAGCAACTCTAATACCTGATTTTGAAATTCGCTGTCCATATATTTATTTACAAAAGATCGAAATAAAAATCCCGTAATGAAAAAAACTTCTAATATAAAAAATGATCTAAATATTGATTCCGTGAAACCCTTAAAATGATAAAAAATAAAGAAAAAAAACCGAAAAAAGGTTGACAGCAAAAAGATGATCTTATTTTTGTAGGTTCAAAAAAATAAGTCAATAGAATAAATCCAATGAACCGAATTGTTGAGAAGGAATTTTTTTCCGAAAATGTTGTAAAGCTGGTTGTAGAAGCGCCGAAGATTGCCAAAGCGCGTAAGCCCGGAAACTTTATCATATTGCGCGTTTCGAAAGAAGGGGAACGCATTCCGCTTACCATTGCCAGTGCCGATGAAGATAAAGGCACCATTACACTAATTGCACAAAAAGTGGGTGTGAGTACCGAAAAACTGGCCAAAATGGAAGTGGGCGATTCGTTGCACGATTTGGTCGGCCCACTTGGGAAAGCTACAGAAATACACAAAGTTGGAACCATTCTTGCCTGTGGCGGCGGGGTTGGTGTTGCTCCCCTGCTCCCCATAGTCGAGGGGTATAAAAAAGCCGGAAACAGGGTTATATCGGTATTGGCAGCCCGCTCAAAAGACCTCATCATCCTTGAAGATGAAATCAGAAAATGGTCCGACGAAGTTATTGTTATGACCGACGACGGTTCGTACGGAAAAAAAGGCCTCGTAACCCAGGGTGCCGAAGAAATCATTAACCGCGAAAAAATTGATGAGTGCATTGCCATTGGCCCGGCCATCATGATGAAATTCACGGCACTGCTTACAAAGAAATACAACATCCCTACACAGGCCAGCCTCAACTCCATCATGGTTGACGGAACAGGCATGTGCGGTGCCTGCCGTGTGACCGTGGGCGGAAAAACCAAATTCACCTGCGTTGACGGTCCAGAGTTCGATGCACACCAGATCGATTTTGACGAAATGCTGATGCGCCTCGGCGGTTACAGCGAAGAAGAAAAAAAGGCCTACGAGGAATTTATGAACCGTTTAAATTTGCAAGCATGACGACCTTAGCCGAATACTTAAAAGAACGACGCGACCAGGAATGGCGTGCCGAATTACGAAAAAAATTAAAAGGAAAAGAACGGACAAACATACCCCGGGTTAAAATGCCCGAGGTCGATCCAAATGAACGGGTCAAATTCCAAAACGTTGAAGTAAACCTGGGTTTATCCATCGAACAGGCACAGCGTGAAGCTTCTCGGTGCATGGACTGCGTAAACCCCACATGCATTGAAGGATGCCCGGTACAAATTAACATTCCTGAATTTGTTAAAAATATTGAGCGGGGCGAATATGGCCAAGCTGCCTCGAACCTGAAACTTACCAGCGCCCTGCCCGCCGTGTGCGGAAGGGTTTGCCCGCAGGAAAAACAGTGCGAAGAACAATGCTTTTACACGCTTAAACTTAAAAAAGAACCGGTTGCAATTGGCTACCTCGAACGTTTTGCTGCCGACTGGGAACGCGAAAGCGGTTCGGTATCGGTACCCGAATGCGCAACAAAAAACGGCATAAAAGTGGCCGCGATCGGTTCTGGCCCGTCATCATTGTCGTTTGCCGGCGATATGATTAAACTGGGGTACGATGTTACCGTGTTTGAAGCCCTGCACGAAATTGGCGGCGTGCTGAAATACGGCATCCCGGAGTTCAGGCTGCCCAATGCCACGGTTGACGAAGAACTGGAAAACCTGAAACAGATGGGCGTGAAGTTTGAAACCAATTTTATAGTTGGCCGCACAGCATCGTTCGACGACCTTGAAAAAGAAGGCTACAAAGGGTTCTTTGTTGGAAGTGGTGCCGGCTTGCCACGTTTCATGAACATACCCGGCGAAAACTACAACGGCATCCTTTCGTCGAACGAATACCTTACACGCGTAAACCTGATGGGCGCTGCCGACGATAAATTCGATACACCTGTGCTACGGGGCAAAAACGTTGCCGTAATTGGCGGTGGCAACACGGCCATGGACTCGGTACGTACAGCCAAAAGGCTTGGCGCCGAACGGTCTATAATCGTTTACCGGCGTTCGCGGGTTGAAATGCCGGCCCGCGTAGAAGAAGTTAAACATGCCGAAGAAGAGGGCATTGAATTTATGAACCTGGCCAACCCCGTGGAATATTTTGCCGATGAAAACGGCCGCGTGAACAGGATGCGTGTGCAATACATGGAACTGGGCGAACCCGATGCATCGGGGCGGAGAAGACCGGTACCCATCGAAGGATCGGAAAAAGATATTGATGTAGACCTGGTAATTGTGGCCGTAGGTGTATCGCCCAACCCGCTGATACCTGCCTGCCTGCCCGATTTGAAGGTCAGCCGCTGGGGAACCATCGAAGTGGGCGACAACATGCAGTCGTCAATTCCCGTTATTTTTGCCGGGGGCGACATTGTTCGTGGCGGTGCAACCGTTATACTGGCCATGGGCGACGGGCGCAACGCGGCACAATCGATGCACGAATACCTTTCGAAATAACGAAAGAATTCTTAAATTTCGGATAAATGAAATGAAGATGACCACTTCTGAAGCAATACTGGAATATCTGTTAAATAACAAGGAAAGATTTAAGACTGAATACAAACTTGTAAAAATTGGGCTTTTCGGTTCGTATGCACGAGGTGAAAACCAATCGGGAAGCGACATTGACATTCTGGTTGAATTTCAGGACAATACTCCCGATTTATTCGGAAAAAAGCTCAGCTTAATAAATGAAATTGAGTCGAACTTTAATTTACCTGTCGATATTTGCAGGGAAAAATACATCAAACCTGCATTCAGGGAGATGATTTTTACTGAAGCCAGATATGTATAAACTTTAAATTCTTAATAGAATGGCAAATTTAACAACCCGTTTTTTCGGTCTTGAACTCAAATCGCCCGTGATCGTAGGCAGCTCTGGTCTTACATCATCTGTTGAAAAAATAAAAACTTATGAGGAAAACGGCGCAGGAGCCGTGGTGTTAAAATCGATATTCGAAGAGGAAATATACTTTGAATACGAAGCCGAAACCAACAAGCAGGATCTGGGCTACCACAATCTCGAATACCTCGACTATTTCGATTACGAGATTAAAAACGATAAAATAAAACAAGCTTTAGAATTGATTCAGAAATCAAAGCAGGCAGGTGTTTCAATTCCCATCGTGGCCAGCATTAACTGCCACAGCGGCAGCGAGTGGGTTTTCTTTGCCAAGAAGCTTGAAGAGGCCGGGGCCGATGCCATTGAGCTGAATTTCTTTGTACTGCCTTCCGATGCAGAGCTTGAGGCAGCAAAAATTAAAGATTACTATTTTAAAATTATCGGAAAAGTATTAATGGATGTTACCATCCCGGTTACCATAAAACTTTCGCCTTACTTTTCGGACCTTGCCCGTATGGTTAAAGAACTTTCGGAAACACGTATGGCAGGCATTACCTTGTTTAACCGCTTTTTCAACATCGATATCGACCTTGATAAGAAAGAACTGGTTGCAGCCAATGTACTGAGCCACCCCTTTGAATACCTTCAGGCACTGCGCTGGATCGGGATCATGTCGGGCAGGGTTGACTGCGGACTTGCAGCCAGCACCGGCATACACGACCATAACACTGCCCTGAAAATGTTTATGGCCGGGGCAAATGCCGTGCAGGTTGTTTCGGGCATTTACAAACACGGCGCCGGTTTCATTAAAGAACTGGTTAAAGGCATTGAAACCTGGATGGACAAAAACGGGTACCAGAACATGGATGAACTCACCGGCCAGGCCAATTTGCAAAAAGTTAAAAACCCATCGTGGTACGAACGGGTACAGTTTATGAAACATTTTGGGGAGTTCGATGGAGAATAGAACACGTATAACACTGATTTGGAAAATATTCACGGATAAATCTCAAAGTAATTAAAGGAATTGGATATAAAAAATCGTTCGATGATATTACAGCCAGATTAAACGGAATGCCCGGGTATCGAACGAAAAAAACACGGAAACTGCATAAATCCAAAATTCCATTTCCCCAAGGTTTTAATTTATTTTTTTTGTAATTTACATTTTCATATCTGATCATTATAAATCGTTTCAATGAAATTAAAATTCATGACAAAATGTAAGTTGCATACCGATCGATTCGGATCAACATTTAATAATCTATAAACCTATTAATTAAACTTAATCTATCATGAAAAAAATCAGTACCTTTCTTTTAATTACAATTATCGGAGGATTATTTATTATCTCCTGTAGTTCAAAAAATGAAATAATTACAGATCCTCAACAGGGCAATTCACTTGTTAATGAACTTTGGGACAATTTGGTCGCAAGCGATACTGCTGCCCTTAACCTGATGATGGCAGATGAATTCCAGTCAGTTCATCAGGACGGAGCCAATAATAAAACAGAGGAACTCAAACTGATCAGTGGGCTGTCCATCACAAATTACACCATTGATAATCTTATCAGTACGCAGGATGGAGATGTTCTTATAACCACCTATATGGTTTCTGTTGAAGAAACTATTGAAGGAGAGCGTTTATCGAAAAAACCTGCTGCCCGGATGACCGTATTTAAAAATAACGATGGCCAATGGCAATGGATTGCCCATGCCAACCTGAAGCCTCTTGAAGAAACAAAAGAGACATCAGCAGACTGCGAAACAGCAAAATAAACACTGTTTTTACACCTGCCTCCCATTCACGAAATTTTCATTCTTTCGATAGGGAGGCGGATTTTGAAAGTCCGCCATCGGGTTTGAAAAACCGTAAAAAAATCTAAACAAAAAGACTTACCGAATTATAGATCATGAATTGATTTTTCGTGGATAGCATATTCACTTTGGCGCTAGTTTACAGGATTCCAAATCCCCGACCAGGGAAGTTCGAATAATTAATAAAAAAGCAATCAGAAAACCTTAAATAGCTTTATGAAAAACCCGGAATTTCTTATACACAACCCCTCCCACACGTTCCATCTCGGCACGGGCCCGTATATTGTATTCGAGTTCAAGATGGGAATCGGCCACTTTTTTTCCGGCCTTTTTTGCCGATTCAATTAATTTAATGCCCATCAGAACAGTTACGCCTCTTCCCTGGTAACGTGGATCGACGGCTCCTAAAAGCAGGTTCAACTGCGGGGATTTTTTCCCGGCCATCAGAATAGGGATAAAACCGAAAGGCAACAGGTATCCTTTGGATTTCTGAATTCCCCTGCCGATATCGGACATTCCGATTGCACACCCGATAATCTCATCTTTTTCGTTGATAACCGCTTTAATAAAAGCCGGGTTGATCAGGAAAAGATAACGGTTGGCAAAATCGTCCATCTCTTTTTCAGAAAAGGGAATCGCTCCGAAAATGTCCCCAAAAGTATCATTCAGCAAGGTCAAAATGGGCCGGATATAAGGCTTGACTTTTGCCCGGCTCTTGAATTCCAATACTTTCAGGTTTGAATTATTCCGGTGAAAGCGCTCAACCACTTTGGTGTATATTTCAGGCAGCTCATCGGGGATGGTAATTTTACAGTCAAACAGATCAACAATTTTGGAATAGCCTTCATTCACCATAAAGTCAATCATGTAGGGAAAATTACAGTTTGAAGAAATAACGTGCGGTTCGTCAAAACCCTCAAACAAGAATCCCTGCGGGTCTTTATCGGAAAAAGCAAAAGGGCCTATCATTTTATTCATGCCCCTTTTTTTGGCCCATTTTTCCACATGATCGATGAGTGCATGAAATACATCCGGGTCGTTCCAAGTTTCTATATTGGAGAACCTTCCGGTTTTTTCATTGTGTTTTTTATTGTAATCATGATGGATCAGCCCCATGCAACGTCCGGCAACTTTTCCGTCTTTAAAGGCCAATAGCAGGGTGTGGTCACAATGGTCAAATGATCTGTTCTTCTTTGGATTGAAGTATTCCCATTCATCCATATAGAGTGGAGGAACCCAGTTTTTGTGGTTTTTGTGAATTTTTGCCGGGAGATGAATGAATTTACGCAAATCACTCTTCGTTTTTACTTCTTTAATTGTTATTTCCATACCCTTTCATAAAAAAAATGAAGATAGGTAAAAAAAGTTTTTCATTATTTCAGATTAAAGAATTTTTTTATTTTAACTTTTTAGTTATTTAACAAAATTATTAATGAATAATTATTGAAAATGTTAATTCTCAACATAAAAAAACCGAAACAACACAAGGTCATGTACTGATCCCTTTCGGAACTATGGATACAAAAACCGTTAAACAAACAGGCTCTAATTTGGATGTTCCACCTTAATCAGTTTCGACATATCATAACCCCTCTCCTTCGCATTTTCAACCAGCATGTTGTAGGTGGCTTCGTCCATTTTGGGCGTGCGGCTTAATATCCAGAGGTAGTCGTCGGTGTTACTGCCTATAAGTGCATAGGTATATTCTTTGTTGAGCTCGAGAATGTTGTAGGGTGCATAAAAGAAAAGGAAAAACGACACTTTCAGGTTACGGGGCGTATCGGGTGCTGCCAACTTAGCTTTTCCTACTGCTTTCGACTGTTTTTCGTCAAAACCTTTTTTGTAGCCCTGGTTCAGCACTTTAATTTTACCATCGGGACGTAGTGAATATGTTGCGGTTACCCCTTGCATGTTGCGCTCGAAAGAATGATCGAAGCGGGCAATCTCGTACCAGGTCCCGAGGTACTTTTCAAGTTCAAACTCAAATTCACTGTTGATGGTCTGATCGGGATTTTCCATGGCTTGCGGTTTACAGGTTATAAACAATAACCCAATTGTTAATAAAATAAGATTCAGTTTCATAATAAATCTTTTATGTTATATGTTATTCATTTAATCTTACATAATCGGCTGCAACCCAGCCCTCAATTTCGGTCTTTACCTTGTACCAGTTTCCGTACTTCTGCTGTATTAAAAGCTTTGTATCACAAGCCAAAGGTTCGGTTACCGTTTCGGACTGGATATTGGGCAGAGATCGAATGTTTAGCCGACTCACATTAACATAACAAACATTAGCCTGTAATGGTTCATTCGAGTCACGTTCCTGCAACAAGCGCATCCTGAGCTTATCAAGCGGGAAAGCCGGACCGGGATCCTGCTTACGGCCAACCGAAATTTCTTCATGCCCCAGTACCTGGACAATGGTCGGGTAACGCTCGATCAGTTTCTGGCAAAGCTCTTCTACGGCAGCTATCTGAATTTCAGTAAATGTATGCCAGTAACGTTCGGTTTGTTCGTTGCGGTGCTTTGCTTTAACGGCTTCGTTTGCCGGATAGCGTTTGCCAAACCAGGCTACAAACTCATCACCGCTGGGGGTAAGTATTCCGGCATTATCAATTTCAATGCCGATTGAAAAGTTGTTGTACCCCACCCGGCCATTGTACTCGCTTTTCCCGGCATGCCAGGCAATGGTATTGAAAGGCACAAGCTGTATGGCGGCTCCATCCCGCCCAATTACCGCATGGGTCGATGCTTTCACGTCGGTACGTGCCAGGTATTCAGCCGATGAATGGGCGCTGCTTCCGGCAGTATAATGTATCACAATTGTATCGGGCTGTCCGGCAGAAAAGAGCTGCTGGTTTTTCTGACACGCCAGATGCTTTACTTTTTCACCCTTTACCAAAAGGTGTTTGTCGTTTATTCTGAACATAGCTTATCCGTAAATGTCTTTTCTGTCTTTCTTTTTCAATAGTGTAATATCGGTATTCCGGGTTACTGTTCCCGTTATTTTTTCGGCAGAACGCCCGATAATGTAACCGCCAACTCCAATTTCGAGCAAAGCCCAGAATTTTGGGTCAATGATGTTGGCCACGGCTTTTTCGGCTTCGGGCTGTACAAAAGCAGGTTCGATAAAATAGGCATAAACAAGGATAAACCCGAAGGTGAGCATCAGTATCGGCCGCCAGCTGCGTTGCAGCCAGTTGCCACGGGTTTCGTTGAGTAACACGTCGCGCTGCGCATTTTGCAGCGTGTTTAACGATTGAAGGACTGTTTTGGTCAGTTCGTTTTTCGCGGTCAGTTTTTCCTGGTCGCTTGTGGTAAGGTTATCGATAACCTTGCCGGTGCTATCAATGATATCGCCGGCACTTTTGCTGAAAATTGTTGAAAGGATATTTGCCATAATTTGAAGGTTAAACGTTAATTTTCGATTTTGGAAGACAAAAACATACAGTCGGTTATGAAACAACCGGCATACAATTTACAAAAAGTATTTTATTGGCATTACTTTCTGACCGATAAAAAATGTGAAGCAAAATTATATCCCCGGATTTCGGCATTGATGAAGTCAAACAAATCCTGTTTCGATTCCATGGCATGTTGCAGCAACACGTTGGCCATACCATACAAGGCGGGCAGGGTCGATTTTTCGATGTAATAATAGCCGTCGAGAAAATTGCGGATACCTCCGGAAACAATCAGGTTTTTACAGTGTACCGAATGGTCAATCACCTCGTCGTTAATCCATGAAAGCATTTCATCGGCATTGTGGCCAAAAGTTGCCAGTGGAAATATGAATTGTGATGATTTGCCTGGATTGCGCATTATTTCGATGTTGGAAAAGTTTGTCCCGCCAAAAGCACCAAATTCAAATGCATCGATTTTAAGTTTAAGGAGTTGCCGTATACTTTCGGGGCCCATTCCTTGGCCAACCTCCTTAACAACAATCAAATATTGTTCATTTAACTCTTCCAAAAAGGCAGCAATTACTTCAACCGGAGGATGCCGGAACCGGTCACCTTCGGGTTGCAGCCATTCCTGCGCCGGATTGATATGAATAATCAACCCGTCAGTCTGTAAACGGTCCACAAGGTCATGAATCTTCTGAAGCTTTTTTTCAAGCATAAGTTTTTCGAGCTGCGCGATGCCAATATTTGCAAAAAAGGGCCTGTCGGGGCCAAGGATGGGCCTGAGGTTAAAATCGTCGAAATATTCGTCGCTTTTGAGCAGCGAGCGGCACGATCCCAGTCCCATGCCCAAGCCAAATTCGGCACAGGCTTCGGCAAGCAAGTGGTTTATTTTCGAGGCACCCTCAAACCCGCCTGTCATGCTCGAAATCCAAAGCGTATGCTCCATTTCTTTATTCAGAAAAAACGTTTTGCATTTTCCGGTTGGATGAGCGCTTAATAACGGTTCGTAAAAAAAACGGTCGTCGGGCGTGTTTGTCCCGGGTGCCGAAAGGGCAGCCAAAGCAATATGGTCGAATTTGCGTTTAGACATACTTCCAAATATAAGCAATAAAATTAGTGTCAAAGATGTTTTAAAAGTGTATTTCCCCGGAGAGGTAATGAATGGCCCTGCCGCCAATATTGACCCTTTTGCCGGCCATTTGGCAGTAAAGGGTACCGCCACGTTTCGATAGTTGTTTTGCAACCATTTTGGTTTTTCCAAACCGGTTTGACCAGTACGGAATAAGGGTTGTATGTGCCGAACCGGTCACGGGGTCTTCGGGTATCCCTTGCGCAGGAGCAAAAAAGCGGGACACAAAATCGGCATTATCGCCCGGGGCGGTTACAATAACACCCGGGAAAGGCAACTGCTCAAGTAAACCAAAATCGGGCTCCATTTCCCTGATATTGCTTTCGTTTTCAAAAACCAGCAATAAATCGGTTATGCCCCGGTATATATCGATGGGTTTTGCTTTTAAGGCAAGGACAACGGATGCCGGCATGGGTTCTTTACGGATATCATCGGCCGGAAAATTCAGGTTAACAATACCGTCTTTCTGCGTAACATAAAGGTCGCCCCGTTTGGGCGTACTGAAAACAATTTCCCCCTCAAAATGATAGAAAGCGAACAGGACAAAAGCCGAAGCAAGGGTTGCATGGCCGCATAAATCAACTTCGACCGTGGGCGTAAAATACCGCACCAACACGTTATCCTTTTCAATTATCAGGAAAGCGGTTTCAGAAAGGTTGTTTTCGAATGCAATGTTTTGCATTACTTTATTATCGGGCCATTCATCAAGTATAACAACGGCAGCCGGGTTTCCCGAAAAAGGCTTTTCGGCAAAAGCATCAATCTGAAAAATGGGGTATTTGTTCATTTCTGAATAAGTTAACTGATTTGCTTCATCCGGTTGGCACACACAAACAGGATATTGCCCAAATCGGGGTAACCCGTAAAAGCATCGGACCCTTCTTTAATAACATCTTTATTAAAGCCTATCAGGGTCAGATCGGCATCGGATGAATAATTTGAAATTACTTCATTTTTATCTTGTTCATATTTAAAAGGGATCATTTCAACATTTTTCGGGCTTATTGGTATCCGCCCTTGTTTGATGAGGGTTATCAGCTGGTTCTTTTTTGTTTCCAGTTCATCGGGGTGGGTAAGCGACACAATTTTTATCATACTCCGTTTCCAGTCGGGGTGCCCAATAATAATGTAAGCCAGCAATATCATGAGGTTTGCATTACGGTAATCATCGGGTTTTATCCATATATGAATTTCGCTTTTGTAACCAAACCCTTTGTAACCCGTGTTTAAAATGCAAATATCGAACCCGGCAGAATCGAGCATACCGTAATTTTGAAGTATATCATCGAGGGTTTTCGGCTCGGTGCGCGAAAATTCGAAAATGATCAGGTTGTTTCCCCTGCCCGATATGCCCTGCAATTGTGCCACCTGCGCGATAGCCGAAGTGTACGATGGTGAAATTATGGTATCGAGGTATACCCTGCTCCGGTTTCCTTTTGCCAGCGACAACAGTCTTTGCAGGCTCTCTTTCGATTTTGCATCCGTCTCAGTGTTAAGCTTACCTTTTACAAAATGGATATAGGTTCCAAAGCCGTAACGGTACGAAATCCAACGCATAATATCGAAGGGCGACCGGCGCTTAAAGGTATCTTCGGAAATACAAATTGCAAAAGGCCGCCAACTGATGTCCCAGTCTTCACGGTCGGCACGTTGGGCAAAAACCTGTAACTCGCGGCTTATCTGAAAAACCACCCCCCTGAAAAGTTTATTGAAACCTCTCCTTTCTTCTTTTCCATGGGTAATGATGAAGTAAAAAATAATCATTAAAATGATGGCGAGAACAGCGTAAGGCGTGTTCATTTTAAACATCAGCCAAAAGGAAGCGACGGCCCCCACAAAAGATATGTACCAGCGCGACCTGAAGGTTGGCCGGTAGGCCGGGTCGGCTGCAAAATGTTCCAGCAATGAAATAAGGCAAATGGCCCCGTAAGTAATCATAAAAAACATGGAAATGATCTCGGCAACAAAATTCACATCGCCAACAAGTATAAACCCGAATGCGATTATTACCGATATAATGGAAGCGTTGACTGGTTCATTATCATGATTACGTCCCCTTGCAAACCAGCCATTTAGTTTTTGACTGGGAAAAATATCATCGGCCCCAATAGCCTGAAGTGTGCGCGGTGCAATCATAATCGAGCCCAGGGCCGACGAAAGCGAAGCAGCAGCCAGGCCTATAAGGATTATGGGACCCCAAATGGCAATACGCTGCATGATAAGCTGATCGGCCACCAGATCTTCGGCCGATGCTGAAATGGTTAATTTATAGGCAATAAAAACATAAACCACCAAACCGGCCACAGTGGCCCATATTGTACCCCGGGGTATCGACTTTTCGGGGTGTTTTAAATCGCCCGAAAGCCCTAAACCGGCTGCCAAACCGGTAAAAGCCGGAAAAATTATGGCAAACACGTAAAAGAAACTTTCGTTGTTTTCAATGGTTGAATGTAGGTCAACTTCGGACGGTGCAATGTTTGATTTTCCCATGAGAAAACAAGCCAGCGATACTAAAAGAATGGCCACAACCCAGTAAAGCGCTTTCATCCCGATGTTTGCACCGCGTGTAAGCATGATAACGGTTAATATAGCCATCGCGGGAATTGTAATGAAACGTTTGTCGAATACCGGTATGTTTAACCACCCGGACAACCAGTGAATAACCGGATCGAATGCCTCACCAAAAGCGATGATGTAAAAAGCAACGCTTATAGCCTGCGAAAAATAGAGTGCAAGGCCAATTGCCGCACCAATGTTAAGCCCAAACGAACGGGAAATGATGTAATATGCACCGCCTCCCTGCACACGCTGGTTTGTGGCAATTTCGGCTACAGCCATTGCAGTGGGGATGGTTACAAGGTGACCGAGCGCAATAATGCCGATAACACCAATAAAACCAACCTGGCCAACAGCCCAGCCAAAACGGAGAAAAAGAATGGCGCCAAAAATGGTTGACAGCGCGGTGAAAAAAACCGGCAATGTGCCGAACTTGGCATTTGGATTAACCAGTTGTGACTTCATTTCTTCCTTTTTTAATCTTTCTCAAGATAATACATTAACATTTCAACACAAAACCCATTATTCCTTACGAACCTGATATGCGGCATCGAGGTACACCATGCTATCTACAGAAATGCCGCGGAGTTCGGCTTTTTGCCTGACTTCCTTCATCCATTCTTCGTTCGCTCGTATTTGTTTTTCCCAATTTTTAACCTTTGTGTTGAAGTCGACATACGCTTCTTCCCGGTTTATTGGCAATACCGTTTTTATTTCGGGCATTTCAACCCGCGGTTCATTTTCCAGGGTCGATAATTTTGTGATCACAATTCCGGTCTCGGGTTGTTCAAAAACAACTTTCGTCCTAAGCTGAATGTTTAGCGTATCGGCAAGCGCCTCAACCCGCCCGATCAACACATCGTCGGGCCTGCCCGGCGAAGAGGACACATACATTTTTATACCTGACGTTAATAACGAATCGAGATTGACAACCGACGAACGCCAGTTTTTCTCAGGCTTACCTTCGCCTTCCCACGTGAGCACAAACGGATTCCGCTTTTTTAACGCACCCTCGTAACGGTGACGCTGCGCACAATAGCTCATCCCGTATACCAGCGCGTTTTCTGCACACGGGGCTCCCTGCCACGAAGGTTTGATAAACCACCGGGGTTGCTCATCCATCCTGTCGACAAAACCGGCTGCTTCCATCAGGTAAACATCGCGTTTGCGGTCTTTCTGTTCGGCTTTGATGTATTTTCCCGCTGCCATGCCCATCAAAAACAGGGGCAAAACAGCCACAAGCAAATTTCGCACGTTTTTTAACCCGACCATCCTGAAAATCAAACGGCTCGTTTCGTATAAAAACACACCGTAAAGCAAAAACAGCGGCAATAAATAATGGTTCTTGAAATGCTTTGAAACAATAAGCACCTGTAAAACTGCAACCAATAAAAAACCGGCAAAAAATAGTATTCGTTTTTTGTCCTTTATTTTCTCCCTGAATAATATGACTAATAAAGCCAGAACAAGGACAAAAAAGATTGAAATTTCGGGGTTATTAACAATGATCATTTTAAGGTTATGAAAGAAAACAGTGGCATTAAAAACCTGTTCACTACCCGACCCGTAGAGGCCATCGTGCTTAACAATGTCCGAAATAAAACTGCGGTATTCCCTGAATTTGCCCCAAATGGGCGCTAAAAACAACATAAATGAAATCACTCCAACCCCGGCATACACGCCACGATCCTTCCAATTTTGTAAAAGGAAAAGCGGAAGTATCAATACCGGCAAATAGTTAAACTTGGTGGCAAAGCCCATTGCCAGTATGATGCCCGACCAAACGGCGAATTTTCGTTGGTTTTGATCAACTGAAACATAGTATTTAATCCAGACCACGATAAAAAGCAGCATGGTAATTACCATGAACCGCTCGGGGTTGCACCGCTCGAAAAGCCTGAAGAAATCTTCGTTAAAAAATGGGGTTAACTGAAGGATGATGATACCGGACAAGCTCAGGTTTTTTGCCCCAATTTTTCCAATTACAGCAAGCAAAACAGCCTGGATAACCGTAAGTGATACGGAAACTGCCGATAAATAAAATTCAGGACGCTGCATTACATCAACAGACATGCTCCAGCCCTTGCCCGCGAACATGTAAGTTAAGCGCATAACGATGCCGCAAAACAACTGAAAAGGCGTACCGGGGTGGTCGGTGTGGCCAATCATATCGAAACGCAGCAAAGCACAGTTCAGCCCGTTAATCAAATACGGGTATTCCGGGTCGATAGATTTCACATAAAACGGGGCAGCTTTGGCAAAAATTAAAAGCCCCGCCAGTAAACTCAAAAACGGTATAATATATATTCCGATCTTTTTATAAAGCGGTATTGCTGAACGATTGCCCATAATTCAGTTTGCTTTCAGGTTATTTGAACTTTATTTTTTTGGCCGCGAAAAGGCTCATTTTTATCAACAACCAACCGTGTTTAAAACGGCTGATTTGCGTGCTACCGTATTCCCTGTCGCGATAACGAACAATTATTTCAGTAATTTTTAGGTTCAGTTTTGCCGCGCCAAATAAAAGGTCGAAATCGCCAAAGGGGTCGAAATTGCCAAAGTAAGCACGGTTGGCTTTAATCTTCTCATAATCTTTGCGGAACAACACTTTTGTCCCGCATAACGTGTCTTTCAATCGCTGTCCGAGCAAGTAGGAGAAAAACCATCCGAAAAACTTGTTGCCCAAGTAATTTAAAAAGCGCATGGCCTGTTTTTCCATGGGGTAAACAAGCCTGCACCCGTTTATAAATTCGCCTTTGTTTTTTGCAAGGGCATGGTAAAATTTGGGCATGTCTTCCGGTGGAGTTGTCAGGTCGGCATCAAGTATCATCAATATATCGCCGGTAGCAGCATCGAATGCTTCCCGCACGGCATTCCCTTTGCCTTTTTGGGTTTGCTTCATCACCTTAATATCCTTGTCGGGATAAGCCTTCTGAACCCGCAGCATTTCTTCGTAGGTGCCATCCTGCGAGCCGCCTTCAATGAAAATAAACTCCTGATGCGATCCAAATTCCGGCGTGCGTAAAATGGCATTTTCGGTGTTCCCTTTTTCGTTGCGCGATGGCACAACAATGGTGGTGGAATACTCTTTGTCTACCTCAATCCCAACAGGGCGGGCTGTAAGCATGTTAATAATGTCGAGGGAATTGATACCGGGCAGGTTACCCAAAAACTTATTGAAAATGAAATGGATGATCGGGATGTATTTCGGGAACAACAATTTTTTCTCAACTTTCACAATCTCGAAATCTTCGAGCTTCAGCAAATTGTCAATATCTTTAATGGTCAGCCAGTTTTCGGTTGGCTGCTTTGCTTTCAAACCAATTTTCTCGCCCAGTTTAAGTACCAATTGCCAAAGGTAATTGTAACTCGAAATTACAATTTTGGTCGAGGGTGTTACGTATTTCCGTATTGTATTGAAAAGTCGCTGAATATCCCAGATTGTTGTCAGCAAATCGGACAGGATGATGTAATCGAACTTTTCGTCGGAGATGAAATCATGTACATCGGCCACTGTAAAGTTAAGGTGCGGGTATTTTTCGCGTGCAATTTCTATGGCCTTCGCCGAAAAATCGACGCCCAGCCCGTAAGCCGGCTTAACGGCATTTAATAAATCGCCGGTGGAGCATCCCAACTCGAGTACTTTCGAACCTTCGGGAATAATAAATGAAAATTGTTTTTCGAGGGTTCTGTGGTATAACCTGTTCCGCTTTTTCCATTTATCGCGCGATTGCGCAATTTTATCGAAGCTCGCTATTCGTTTTTCCTTTTTTTCGTTCATAAATTTTCTTTTCGAACGCCAATTTCAATTAATAATTAATTTAATAAGCCCAAAAAATGATCAGTAATGTAACGGGTAATTATTAAACAACGATACACCTTCGCCGTAACTTTTCCACACGTAACAATCGCCGGCGGGCTTTAACAACAGGTCATCGATGGTGATGCGTTTCCCTTCAACTTCGAGTTGATAAACCTCGTTGGGGTTTATTTCAATTTCCTGATCGATACGCACCCAACGGTTAAAAACATTGTGCTCCTGCTGGGTGTTAAGTTTTATAGTTTTTATAGGGTAATCGTATTTATCGATAACGTTAAGTGTAGCCTGGGGCATGCTGTATTTACGGGTATCGAAATAAAGCCAGAAAGACAATTCATAATTACCGGACAACCCCTGCTCGTAAAATTTTTCTTTGAAGATTTCAATGCTTTTTCTCCGTTTATACAAAGCTCCATCGCCGTGAAAAACAATGTCCGATTCGAGGTTGTCAAAATCGAGGTAATAAATTTTCGATAAATCGACATTGCTTTTCAAACCGGAATTCCCTTTAAGTGTTGTTGCAACCGAATCGGCCCACGATTTCCAAGCGGTATAACTTTCTTCCAACATTTCGGGTTTAAATTCATGTAGCGAAACCCATTGGTTTGCGTACAGGTGTTTTGAATGGCTTTTAAGCCATTGTTCCTGTGGTGTCAGCCACTCGTTTGTACAAATCAGCAACAAGGGCTTATCGTTCATATCGTCGAGGCGGGATTTACGTATGCACGAGTCGGCCAGCATTTGCACGCTGCTTAGCGCATTATTAAACGACAACCGTGGTGAATAACTTTGCACCAGCGGCAGTTGGGTATGGTACGAGCACTTCATGGCCTCGCCAAAGGCATTCATACCCCTTTCGAACTGGAATTTATCGCCCGTGGTATTGGCATAAGGCATAAAAAAAATGGCCTGGTATTTTTCGGGGTTGATATTGGCTTCGTTCAAAAATTGCTTGTACTCCGCGTCTGAACTTTCGAGTTTGTCGTTGGTGTTAATCGTCCCCTTAAAGCTTCCCTGTGCATTGGCAAAGGCATCGTAACCCCACAGTGCCAGCACCAGCACCATTGCCCAAACCGCGTTTGATTTTTTTCCTTCGGCACATTTTTTTTCGAACCAACGGTAAAAATAAGCTGCCGTGTAAACCGTAAACACGAAATAGAATATCCAGGCAAAACGCCCCAGTGCCCTGAACTGCCTCAATGGCGGAATTATTTCAGCAATAAACCCCAAACCCCATTTAAAGGGGAAACACATTGAAAAGAGCAAAACAAAAAAAGCGGCCAGCAAATAGGGATTCAGCTCTTTTTCTGAAAACACCGGTGCAATTTTCTGACGGTAATAAATGCGTTTGAGCATAAACCATAAAAACATTAAGGCCAGCACCATTGCCGGTACCCCTACAAAAGCCCTGCCTTCCCAGCGGATGTGCATTTTATTGTACAAATTCAACGGCAGCGATTTCATAAAGTGCTCATACGGAAGAAAAATACTGAAAGGGTTGGCATGATAAAAATAAAAGCCATACGGGTTATTGGGGCGGTCGGCCACCCAATCGGTTGCCATGCTAAAACCCCTCACGGCCAACAACGGGATCACACCCAGTACAAAAACAACAAGGACCGGTTTAAGTACCGTTTTTACATTTTTACGGTTCAGCCACAATTGCGCCACAACATAGGCAAAAATCATAATGGCATAAAAGGCTACCAAATATGCCGATGTAAAACCGCCCAGCACACCGGTGAGTACTAAAAAAGTACCCCAAAGCCATTGCCGTTTCCCATCGTTAAATTTTAGCAAAAGGTACCACACCAGGGGGATGTAAAACACGTAGGCCATTTCGAAATGGCCCCGTATGCGGTCGAGTTGCGGCGACAGAAAAACGATAATGAGTGTGATTAAAAACGAATACCAAACCGGCAGCCGGTACCTGCGCAAAATCAAAAACAGGAATGGCACTGCCAGGATGATTGACAAAATCATTGACAGGTTAATAATGGCTACCCCGTAATTTGAAACGGGAAATATTTTATCAACTTGCTTAAAAACCGCAAGGTGCAATGGGTGGGTATTGTCGAACTGGGCATGTTCGCCATAAGGGTAATTGATGCCATCGTGTTTAATGCCCTTATCGTATTTGAGCATATACGAAAAATTGTAATAACTTTTAATGGCATCGCCCGATTTCTGAACCATGTAACTGTTCGGATTTAAAACAATTGGTTTGAAAACCCAAAACAATAGCAACGACACAACGGCCATTAAAACTACGATTGCTACAAAATTCTTCTTCATTTGTTACGGTTTAGAATTGCCTGAATATACTTAACGGCAAATAAACAAAAAGACGTTAAAAATAGGAAATAATCCCGGTTGCTCATAAAATGAATCCTGGTTTTAAAAAAATATCATTATTTGATGGTTTTAAGATTTATAAATTTTTTCATGCAAAAAGCGCTAAAAAAGACACGAAAAAAATCGGTTATTCTACACTGTAATCTTCCAGTTTGCCCATGCCGTTTTTGTTGTTCCCGTTAAGATGTATAAGCTGAAAATCGAACGAACCATCGTTAAAAACGCGGGTAATCACCAGGTTGTCCTTATCCCCGCTACCCATGCCCGAGGCAATTAACGTTATGTTTTCATATTTATCATACATGCAGGGGCTTACTTTTTGGTTACAGCCCACATCGCCGGCATAAACCACCACATTCTTTCCGGTTTGGCGTAAAAGGGGGTCAATTACCTCCCAGTAATTCGAGCTGCCGGGATAGTGTGGTCTGTAATTAATTTCAACTGAATTGAAGCGGTTCCCGGGGCTCCACCATATCAGTTCGTGAACAAAAATGAAAATATTCCTGACTGAATCTGCATTTTCGGCAAGGGTTTGCCTCAAAAACTCCAACTGGTCCCGATCGATATTCCAGTTCGTTGGCGCCATCACTATGAATAAATCTTTCCCCTTTTTAAACGAGTGGTACGATTTTCCGTAGCGACTGTTAAACGCTTCCCCTTTGTCGTGGTTGCCGGCAGCAATGTAATACGGCATTTCAAGCTTGTTGAAATCGGCCTGAATGCTGTCCCAATATTCCGGGGTTGGCCGCGGCACAACATCGCCTGTAAAAACTCCAAAAGCCATTTCATCATAGCCATTCAGAAAATCAATCGCTTCTTCAAACGGTGGATGTACACCGTATTGAATTGAAGAAGGATTCCCATATACATGGCCTGCAACAAAAAAGCTGTATGCAACATCGGGTTGCCTGCCGGCTTTTTGGCAACAGCACAAAATAAATACCGGAATTGTAAGAAGCAGAAAAAATTGAAATGCCCGTTTCATTCGTCCTGTTTTAAAAACGTGAATATAATATATGACATCCTGATTTTCCAATATCGGTGAGAAAATATTACTTTTGGCACTTTTAATTGAGTGAGGTTATATCATGAAGTTTTTCCCGGGAAAATACATCGCCCTGTTGCTGCTGTTTGTTACGGCCTGCCGCTCCGATACTTTAACCACCGTGGTTGACGAATGGGACTATTTTTGCAATGCGGAAACAAGCAACGAAAAAGGCACTTTCCTGCTCGATTCATTGAACCCGTCAATCCGATACAGGAATATTGAAGCACTAACATCGGATGATTCATTTTCAGGCAACAAATCGCTCAAACTTACACCCAAAAAACAATTCGGCTTCACAATCGAGTTGAAAAACATCAAGAAAAACGAATATTTTGAAGTGACAGCCTGGCGGAAAAGCAAAGACGAAAACGGGGTGATTGCTGCAAGCGCCGGCGATTATTATACAGCCAGCAACGAGGTAATTGATTCGCTCGAAAACGAATGGGAGAAAGTATATCTGGAATTTTTTATCCCAACAAACATTTCAGAAAACGTAAAGATATACGTATGGAATAATGGCCCCGACACCTTGTTCTTTGATGATTTCAGGATTAGCCGTAAAAAGGAAAAAAACTACCCGGAATACGACTTAACCAACTCGTTAAAAATATTCTACGACGAAAAAGCACAACAAAAAATAGAAACAATCAGGTACAATGCTTTTGAAAACGGGATACTTATCGTAACCGACGACGACTATATAAATTCAATTGTTTTTACCGATAACGATTTCTTTGAATCAAAAATGAGGTTAAAAGGCGACTGGCTCGACCATATTCAGGGCGATAAACTGTCGTTTCGTATCAAGCCCAAATCGGGGAATGCGTGGCGGGGCATGACCGAATTTTCAATTCAAACACCGCCAACACGCAGTTTTCAACACGAATGGGTGTTACACGAGATGTTGTTTGATAATGATTTACTTACTACCCGCTTTGGCTTTATCCCTGTTTATGTAAACGGCAAAAGCAAAGGTATTTATGCCTGGGAAGAACACTTTGAAAAACAACTAATTGAAAGCAGTAACCGCAGGGAAGGGCCGATAATCCGTTTCGACGAATCGCTGGCATGGGAAAAGGTGAGGTTGAACCAAAATAAAGACACAGCATTTGAAGTACCTTTCTTTGAAAGTTCAGCCATTACCCCTTTCAATCAAAACAAAACAAGTCAAAATCCTTTACTAAAAAGCGAATTCATCGAAGCCCAATCGCTGTTGCACCAGGTTCAGTTCCGTAAAACGGAAACATCGGAAATATTCGACACCAAACGCCTCGCGGCTTATTATGCATACAACCTGCTAAACCAAGCATACCACGGAATGGCCTGGCACAACATCAGGTACTATTACAACCCGGTTTTGTGCCGGATTGAACCCATCACTTACGACGGGGGGTATGAAGAAGAAGTAACTTCTCCGGATCATCTCTATTTCGGACGAATAGACTCCCTTGTTGAGAAAAAAACCACAACCACCAATGTGTTCAATTTCTGGCCATTAAGAGACACCGAATACATGACATTTTTCTACAACTGCATGAATAAAATAACTTCCGACACTTTTCTCAACCGTCAATTCTCGTTAATACAAGATCAATTAATAACCGATGAAAAATTAATCAGGCAGGAATTCCCGTTATACAATTACTATAGCAGCCATATTTTTAACAAAGCAGAAGAATTCCGCACCTGGCTGCCCGATTTGAAAAAAAAGGTTTCCGATCCGGATTATTTCAGGTTAGCCAGGGAAATACAGTATGCCCCCACCATCCTCTCATCCAACTATTACGAAGAACTGATCCGTTATCAGATTCATGTTTATACCGGCAACGACGAAAACGGGAACCCGCTGCTCGAGGTCGAAAATTTCTTTGGCGATACCATAAAAATAACGGAGGGCAAACCCACGGGCGAACCGTTCGGGTTTGGTTTCGACCAGCCAATGGTAGCCGCCCCCATCGGGGAGCCCTGGCTTGCCGAAGCATTCCCTGTTAACGGCAACTACAGCGAAGTAACCGTTGAAATACCATCGGCGGGCAAAACCTTCACGGTGCCTGTTTTTCCCTGGCCGGCGCCCAAAGCATTCAGCTCGCGCCAAAAAGTTGAAAAACAAGTGCAATTCCCGCAAACCGATTACTATTCTGTTAAAGGTAACACGATTGAATTTAGCGGGGAAGTGAAAATCAACTCGCATGTTGTGATTCCCAAAAGTTACCGCGTTGTTTTTACACCCGGCACAAAAATCGACATAACCGGTTCGGCAACGTTTGTTTCCTATTCGCCGCTATTCATAAACGGCACCGAAGAAAAACCGGTAACCGTCGAATCATCCGACCGTTCGGTAAAAGGATTTAACGTTCTCCAGGCCAATGAACGCTCTGTACTGACACATGCAGTTTTTGAAGGTATCAGCAACCTGGCCTTTGGCGGATGGGTTACACCCAGTGCCGTTTGTTTCTACGAATCGGATGTCGACATGTATGAAGTTACATTCCGCAACAACAGCAATTGCGACGATGCGCTGAACGTGGTACGCAGCAATTTCAATGTTGACCGTTGCCATTTTGAAAACGCCTTTGCCGATGCATTCGATTCCGACTTTTGCACCGGGACTGTTACAAACTGCATATTCAACAACCCGGGCAACGATGCCATTGATTTTTCGGGCAGCCAAATTGCCATTTCGGATTGCCAAATAACCGATGCAGGCGACAAAGGCATCAGCGGCGGTGAGAATTCACAACTCGACGTGAAAAACACAACCATTATTGGTGCAAACATGGGCGTTTCAGCCAAGGACCTCTCTACCGTTACATTGCAGAATTGCCACATTGAAGGGTGTGCTTACGGAATGACAGCCTATGTTAAAAAACCCGAATACGGCCCGGCAACCATCATTGCCGACGACTGTAATTTCAGAAAAAATTTACTTTTGCACTTAATTGAAGAAGAATCAGTATTAAAATTTAATAATCGTACAATAAACGGTACAGCCCGCAAACTGGCTGAACGTTTTTACTAAACTATCAATATTATGGATAAATGGAACTTGTTTCAGAAGTTTCTGATTACCGAGAATTCACAGGTTTCGATTCTCGATTTCGTTATCAATTCGGCTTTGCTGATTGTTCTAATGATCATTTTATCGTTCACCTACAGCCAATGTGGTAAATCATTGTCGGGACGGAAAGCTTTTGCAGCCAATTTCCTGCTCATTGCCTTTACCACCATGCTCATTATTTCAATCGTGAAATCGTCGCTGGCACTCTCGCTTGGGTTGGTGGGTGCGCTGTCAATAGTACGTTTCAGGGCAGCCATTAAAGAGCCCGAGGAACTGGCCTACCTGTTTTTATGCATCGCCATCGGGCTGGGGTTTGGCGCCAACCAGCGGCTTGTAACCGTGGTTGCCTTTGGCATTGTGCTCGTAATTTTGTGGGTGCGGTTCTTCCTCGGCAAAAAATCGGAAAGGCAAAACCTCTTCTTAAACATTGCTGCCGACGATCCTTCGGCCATCGACCTGAACGCGATCAAAACATCGGTTAGCAAAATACTGCCGGCAGCCCGTTTAACACGCTACGACGAAACCGAAAATTCGATTGAAGCCTCGTGGTGGATTGAAGTGAAAAAAACCGAACAACTACAGCAATTACAACGTGAACTGGCCGGTTTGTCAAAATCGGTGAGAATTTCTTTTATCGATAACAACGCGTATTAATGCTGCCCGAAAATTACACCATATTAAACGATTTCAGGTACGAACGCAAGTTCGTGGGAAGTACCCTTGCCCTTAACAAAGCAGAAGTATCGGTCAAAACCCATCCGGCCATGTTCCGGGAGGTATATGCCCGACGTACGGTTAACAACATCTATTTCGACACTCCTTCGCTTGAATACTTCAACGACAACCACCTGGGAAAAGACCAGCGGATAAAAGCACGCATTCGGTGGTACGGAAAACTAACGGGGGAAATTAACCCCATACTGGAGTTGAAAATCAAAAAGGGGTTGGTGGGCATCAAGAAATCGATTTCTGTAAATCCGTTTATAGTTGACGAACATTTAAACCGCGATATTCTTATTCAGACAATTACCGAAAGCGATGTTCCGGGCGAGATAAAAGAACAAATGTCGATGCTTGAGCCGGTGCTGGTGAACCGCTATACACGCCGGTATTTCGAGAGTTTTGACCATCGGTACCGGCTTACATTTGATAGCGATATGGCGTATTTTCACTATAACCGCACAATACAATTTAGCAACAAAAGGACAGAAATTGATAAACTCATCATCGAGTTAAAATACAACCATAAAGAAAACGACAATGCCCACCAGGTTTCCAGGCACCTGCCTTTCCGTTTATCGAAAAATTCGAAATATGTAAACGGTATTTTCCTGTTTTACCCGGGCATAGCCGTTTAATTGCTACATTTACTCTTAGCAATAAAAAAATGAACAATGCGATGAGGACAATATTTTTTTTGGTAGCCCTGATGCTTTTTGCATGTTCACCTGAAAAAAAATCAGACCCTGAGCCTTATTCGTTTTTTGTTGCCGGGCACACGTATGGACAACCCGGGGTGAACAACATTGGGCTACACCCTCCTTTTAAACAAAAATTTTCCTGCATCCAAAGCCGATCGGAAATTAAGTTTGGCATCCTAACCGGCGATATTGCAGCCCCTGTGCCAACAGCCAAAGACTGGGATGAAGTTGATGCCGACATCGATTCACTGGGGATCCCTGTTTATTTTGCCGTTGGTAACCACGACATGAAAGAGAGGGACTTGTATGAAGAAAGGTACGGAGACACGTATTACCATTTTATTTTCAACAATGATCTGTTCATTGTATTGGACCCGAATATGAACAACTGGAATATTTCGGGCAAGCAACTCTCTTTTTTAAAAAACGTTGTAAATGATAATTAGTCTCAGCAAGAAAACCCCCTTTTTTTCAAAAAAGCACTAAGCACATTTTGTTAAACAGCGCTAAAAATTATAAAATATTTGATTTTTCTTTCGATTAAGACTTTTCCATTAAATCTTGCTTTTGTTTATGTTACTC